>DATATE010000032.1:0-9646 GCA_036268955.1 Pseudonocardiaceae bacterium | reverse complement strand
TGGCCTCTTGTTCTGTGATGATCATGGCGTGAGAACCAGCATCATCGCAGGCCAGAGGCCACTTCTATGCGCGCACCCCCGGGTAGGCCACGCCGTCAACGACTTCACGCCAAGATCACAGACTTTGAAATGACCCTGGGGATGAGGTAGTCGTGAACAAAAGCATCTTCACAGGACGTCGCCTTTCCATGACTCTCCGCTATTCCGGGTGGGTAACGTAAAGTCGTAATCCGATTACTGGTTATGCCGGGCTGGGGTTGGTGACGGTGGGTAGTGGCAGTTTGCCGGCGATGAGGTAGGCAATGGTGATCATCTTGTCCTTGTTGCGGTAACCCGGGGCGCGGGCTTTGGCGGCCTGGATCAGCGAGTTCGTTCCTTCCAGCAGCCCGTTTGAGCGAGTCGTCGACTGCGCTTGAAGCCAGTGATTGGGCGCTTCCGCCGCGGGTGCGGGTGACGCACCCGTTCCATCCGCTGTTCGGGCGGGATTTGGAGTTTGTGAAACGGCGTAGGAACTGGCGGCTGGATCGGGTCTATTACTGCGATGAGGCGGGTGAGCTGGGCTCTCTGCCTGCGGGGTGGACTGATCTGGTGCCGGTGGATGTGTGCGTGGCCGCTGCTGCCGGACGGGTGCCGTTCCGGATCGCGGACCTGCTGGAACTGGCTGACAGAGTGCGGGAGATCCGGTCTGGCGGCTGCGCCGGGAACGCAGAGGCTGTCCAGGAGATTGCGCCATGACTGTCAAGGCATTCGCGCCGCTGATGTCCACCGTGGAGTGGGGCCTTTCGACTGGTGTTCGCAGTTTATTGCTTGTGGTTTCCGAGTTTGCGGCGTGCCTTCGTGGTTCGAGCCCAAATCTGTGCCAGAGTTGCCTGGACAGTTCCCGTATGTGGGAGGCGCCATGGCTGGACGGGTGGAACGCGATGGGAAACCGCGGGCGTTGGCGGCGTCGCGGACATTGAACCCTCGCCCGCAGGCGGTGACCGACCCGGCGTTCGAGACGGAGAGCTTCTTGGACGCCCGCGATCTCGTGCAGGTCAAGTACGAGATGGTGCGCAAGGTCGAACAGGACGGGATGCCGGTGGCCCGCGCGGCTTCGGCGTTCGGGTTCTCCCGCCAGTCGTACTACACGGCGGCCTCAGCGCTGCGCACCGGTGGCCTGGCTGCTCTGGTGCCGGCCAAACCGGGACCCAAGGGTGCACGGAAGCTGACTGCCCAGGTGGTCGACCACATCCTGGACCTACGACGCGCCGACCCCCGGCTGGCCGCCAAGGACCTGGCCACGGCGGTGCGGCAACGATTCGGGTTCAGCGTCCATCCCCGGTCGGTGCAGCGGGCGCTGTCGCGCCGGGAGAGGGCCGATCAGGCCGCCGCGGAGCACGCCACCCGGGAGTCGTCCAAAAGCCGCTGACCCGGTTACTGGCCACGGCGACGCGAAACACGGTGCCGGGGACTGTTGCGTGCCCGTGGCCAGCGTGTTCACCCGTGGATATGAGCGGCTGCGCGACGCTGCGAGCTGCGGGAGCGGCGGATGGCGTCTGGGCCTGGGTGTGCTGCTCACCCAGGGGGTGGTCGCCTGGATGGCCGCGTGGACCGCCCTGCCCGCATCAACGGCTGATCTTGGCGGCATAGCAGCAGGAAGCTCGCGGGCCGAGTCCTTGTCCACCACGACCCCATCCCCGGCCACCACCAGCACTGAAGGAGGTGAGAAGTCTCCGGCCCGCAGCTCGTTCCTGCCTGCCGCCACGGCCGACATCGTCGCGGTACTGGCCGCGATGACACTCGCCCACGCCCGCGGCGATGCCCGCTGTGCTTCATCCGCTGATCAGGAGACGAAACCCCATGAGTGCCCTGAACACCGACAACACCGGCAAGGTGACCGCTGCCCGGCTCCGCCGTGACGCCTATCTCTATGTCCGCCAGTCGACCCTGTTCCAGGTCGCGCACAACACCGAGTCCACGACGCGGCAGTACGACCTGCGCGCCAGGGCGGTCACGCTGGGCTGGCCGGCGCAGCGCATCCACGTGATCGATATGGACCAGGGCCACTCGGGAGCCTCATCCGCGGACAGGGAAGGGTTCCAGCACCTGATCGCCGAGGTGTCCCTGGGCCGGGCCGGGATCGTGTTGGGCCTGGAATGTTCTCGCCTGGCCCGAAACAACGCGGACTGGCACCGGCTGCTGCAGATCTGTGCCCACAACGACACCCTCATCCTGGACGAGGACGGGCTCTATGATCCGACCAGCTTCAACGACCGGATGCTTTTGGGGCTCAAGGGCACCATGGCCGAAAGTGAACTGCATTTCCTGCGGGCACGGATGCAGGGCGGGCTGCTGGCCAAGGCCCGCCGCGGTGAACTGCGCACCCGCCTGCCTGTCGGGCTGGTCTATGACCCGCCGACGCGGTGATCCTGGATCCCGACACCGGCGTTCGGGGCGCGATCACGCTCCTGCTGAACACCTTCACCACTACCGGGTCCGCCCGCGCCGTCGTCAAGGCCTTCAACGACCAGAACCTGACCTTCCCCGGCCGGCACTTCGGTGGCCCCCGCGGTGGTGAGCTGTACTGGAAACCGTTGCGCCACGACGAGGTCCTGCACATCCTGCACAACCCCCGTTACGCCGGCGCCTACTTTTATGGGCGCCACACAACCACCACCGACCTCGAGGGCCACTCCCGCACCCGCACCAAGCCGATCGGGGAGTGGACCGTCCTCATCCCGGGCGCCCACCCCGGATACATCACCTGGCACCAGTACGAACGTAACCTGCTGGTCCTGACCGCCAACGCCGCCAGCCGCGGCCACGACCGCACCGCCGGGCCCGCCCGTGAAGGCCCCGCACTACTACAAGGCCTGGTCATCTGCGGGCGGTGCGGCCGACGGATGAGCGTCGGCTACCACTCCCGCACCGGTGGCGTCCTCGTCCCGGCCTACAGCTGCCAGCGCGAAGGGATCGCCACCGCCACCCCCGAATGCCAGGCGATCACCGGATCGGGCATCGACACCGCCCTCGCCCGCCTGATCCTGGACACCCTCACCCCGCTCGCCCTGGACGTGGCCCTGACCGTCGAGGGTGAACTCGCCGCCCACGCCCAGCACGCCGACGCCCTGCGCGCCACCCACGTGCAGCGCGCCCAGCACACCGCCGACCAGGCGCGACGCCGTTACCTGGCCGTGGACCCCGGCAACCGGCTGGTCGCCGACGCCCTGGAAGCCGATTGGAACGCCCGTCTGCGCGAACTGGCCGCCGCCCAAGATGACTACGACCATGCCTCACACGCTCCCGCCAACCTGCTCACCGGGGACCAGCGCCAGCGCATCCGGGCCTTGGCCGCGGACTTCCCCACCCTCTGGAACAACCCCGCCACCCCCATGCGGGAACGTAAACGTCTCATCCGGCTGCTGGTCACTGACGTCACCTTGACTCGCCAGCCAACCGGCGACATCACCGCCTGCGTCCGCCTGACCGGCGGGCAGAACCACATCCTGCACATCCCCCGGCCGCGCAGCGCCACCCGAGCAGCACACCACCTCCCAAGCCACCGTCGATCTGATCGATCAACTGCTCGGCGAGCACCCCACCCACGAGGTCGCGGCGATCCTCAACGACCGCCACATCACCGGCGGCTGGGGCAAACCGTTCACCACCCCCAGCCTGGCCGCGCTCTGCCGCGCCCACGGTCTGGCTACCCACGCTGACCGGCTTCGCGTCGCCGGCATGATCACGACCGGCGAGATCGCCACTGACCTGGGCACAACCCCCTCGACGATCCGGAAGTGGTACCGGCGCGGCCTGATCACCGGCCGGCGCATCGACGGACGAGGCGAATGCCTGTTCAACCCCGGCCAGCGCCGTCCCGAACCCGCCGAGAACACAGCCGCCCGCCGTGCCCCAGGAACCCGGGATCTGCTGACCAGCCGGCAGCTCGCGACCAGATTCGGCGTCAATGCCGGCACCGTCCTGCGCTGGACCCGGCTGGGCCTCATCCCCATCGCAGCACGGGACGACCACGGCTTCAACCTCTACCAGCCCGACCAGCACCGCCCCACCCGCAACCAGATCACCGCCGCGTCCCGTCCACCCGGCACCAGTGCCGCCATCACCGGCGGCCAACTCGCCACCCGACACGGCGTCAGCCGCTCCGCCATCTACACATGGCACCAGCTCGGCCTCATCGACTCCCTCGGCACCGACGGCACCGGCCGAAACCTCTACCACCCCGACCAGCAGCCACCCAGCCCCGACCAGATCCGAGCCGCCCGAGCCGCCACCAGAAACTGTCAGACCCCTGTGCCACCATCGATTCCACAAGACCCAACACCACCGACCGCCACCCCAAGCATCGAATCATCAACACGAGGTGCAGTGTGAAACCAGCCCGTTGGACAATCCGTGGTCGAGGGTGTTGAGGATCAGCTGCCGGTAGGGGCGTAGGCGGCGGGCCAGGTCGGTGAACTCGGTGATCTTGGAGTGCGACGCCCACCACAGCCACCCGGCCAACAGCGTGTGCCCGTGCTCGCCCTTGACCCGGAACACTGCGCGGAGTTGCTCTTTGAGCAGATACGCCCGATACAGCGTCTTGTTCGTCGCCTGGATCGCCGCCAGCGATGTCTTCTGATCGCCGGAGAGATCGGCGGGGTTCTTACGGACCGCCCACATCAGGTTGCGATCGCGGGTGCCCGAGCCGGCCAGGGTACGGGTGCGGACCTTGTCGAGGGCTTTCATCGCCCACATCACGACGTGGAAGGCATCCAGGCAGATCGTCGCGCCTGGCGCGTGCTCGCGGACCACGGTGTGAATCCATTCCGCGCCGTCAGCGCTGACATGGGTCAAGGCCGGGCACCGGTCGGGCCCGAGCTCGGTAAAGAACCGGGTCAGGGTTTCGGTGTTGCGGCCCTGCGCGGCCCACACCAGCCTGCCGGTGTCGTGATCGATCACGACCGTCAGATACCGGTGGCCCTTGCGGTAGGAGATCTCGTCGATCCCGATCCGGGTCAACCCCGCCAGCAGGTCGTTGGTGTCCAGTCCGTCGGCGACGACCCGTGCGACGATATCGGCGGCGGTACGCCACGCGATCCGCAACAGCACCGTCAACACACTCAACGCGGTATGGGCGGCCAGCCACGCGCACGTGTCCTCGAAGGTGGTGGTGCACTTGGCGCCCGGCCGCGCCCACGGCACATGCGCTACCACCACACCATGCTCACCGCAGCGCACCCGCGGCGCGGACGCTTCCAGGTATGCCTTCATCGTGCCCACGTCCACGCTCCGCCACCGCCGCAATCCCGTGCCCGCGTCGTAGCCAGCACACACCCGCCGGCAGCGGGAGCAGCGGCCCGCCTGACCGGCCTTGGGCCGGACCCGGAACACGACTACCTCCTCGGCGATCGTCTCTTTGCGTTTCTGCCGGGTCTCGACCTCGATCGTCACGTCCTCGACCACCATGTCTGGTCCACCCACGGCCTGACCGAATATCCTGTTCTTGCGCAGCGCCGTACACCCTTCTCACGTCTTGGACCTTCGCAAGCCAAAACGTAAGCAGGACACGGCGTTGCGCCCAAATCTCCAGGTCAAACACCCACTACAACGTCACAAGAGCCGATACTCGGCGGCATAGCTGGAATCCTGGTCGTAGAAGGCTTGGAAGTCCTCCCGCCAGCGCAGCGCGCGGGCGGGAGCCAACCGCGCCGAGGGCCGCAGCAGCAGTTGCAGCTCGCGGCGCTGGCTGGTGGTGAGGTTGGACCAGTTCTTCAGCCACAGCCAGCGGGTATGCTTGAGTTCCGGGCGGGTGGCGATCTCGGTGCGGCGCACGGCATCGACGGCCTGCGACAGCGTGGCCGCCAGGTGGAAACGATCGAAGGTCAGCTCAGCGTTCGGCAAAGCCCGTGGGAAGGGATGGAAACGGGTTCCGATGACCGGCCGGCTCTTTCGATGTGGCACAAAGTCCGGTCAGACGTCTTCCCGGTTGAAGGTCCGCACTCCCCACCACACCGACAGCGTGGTCAACGTCAGCAGTACCGCCAGCCCCGGACCGAAGCTCGTCAGACCGAGATCGCCTCGGAACGAGGCTCGGGCGGCGTCCATGATGTAGGACACCGGATTCAGCCGCGACAGCAAGTACAGCCATCCCGGCGCGAGTACTTTGGTGATAGGCACCAGAGTCCCGGACAACAATAGCAGCGGAAGCAACACCGCGTTGATCAACGCGGCGACCGAGTGCTCGTTCTTCAGCCGCAGTGCTACGGCGTAGGAACACGATGCCACGGTGACCGCGAACAATGCCACGACCCCGAAACTCACCAGCACGTGGACCGGCGACGGCCGTAGTCCGAAGACGGCGACGCAGAAGGCCACGATGACTCCGGCGACCAGCACGACCTTCAGCGTGACGGCGAAGACGCGGCCCATCAGCTGCGCGGCCACCGAACTCGGGGTCACCCTGAAGCGCTCAACCACGCCGGCCCGATAGTCGACGAGTAGGCCCATCCCGACAAAGCATCCGGCATTCACCGCAGCCTGCATCATCATTGCCGGCGTGAAGATCGTCCACATGCTGCCGGGCGGGAATCCTGGTGTGTGCTTGACGAACTGGGTCATCAACGGCCCGAAGAGGAACACGTAGAGCAGCGGGTATGCGGTGTCGATCGCGACCGCGAGCGGGGCGCGCAACCGGAGTAACGACTCACGACGGAAGATCAGCCAGGTGTCAAGCAGCATCTGAGTGCACCCTCTCGGCTCCTTCGGCTGCGGCTAGCTCCTGTGCGGCCAGTTCCTCGACGGCTTCCTGCACGGCAAGCTCTTCGACGACGGAGTCCCGCAGGCTACGACCGGTGAGGGAGAAGAACACGTCGTCCAGACTCGGGCGGGTCACCTGGATCGACAGGGGTTCGATCTGGTGCCGGTCCAGCGCCCTGACCAGTTCGGGCAATGCCGCGCCACCGTTCGGTACCCTGAATTCGACGTGGGTCGAGGACGTCGTGACGTCTCTCGCGCCGGCGAGTCGGGTCGCCAGGTTCGCGGCGGTGTGCAGACTCGCCGGCGTCAGCGTCATCGTTACCCCGTCGCCGTACACGAGGGACTTCAGCTCGTCGGGTGTTCCAGAAGCCACGATGGTGCCATGGTCGAGCACGAAGATCCGATCGGCGAGTGTGTCGGCCTCGTCCAGATAGTGGGTGGTGAGGAAGACGGTCATGCCGTGGCCGTCTCGCAGCCGCGAGATGTGCCGCCATAGATTCGCGCGGCTCAGGGGGTCGAGACCGGTCGTCGGTTCATCCAAGAACACCAGGCTTGGCGTGTGGATCAGGCCGAGCCCGATGTCGAGGCGCCTACGTTGTCCACCGGACAGTGTCCGCACCGGCCGATTGTCGAAGCCGGACAGATCCAGCTCTTCCGTCAGCTCCGCCGCGCGGTGCCGCGCCTGCTTCTTGGACATGTCGTACAGCCGGCCCTGCAGCTCCAACTCCTCCACGACTCTGCTCTCGGGCGCGACGCCGCTGTTCTGGGCGACATAGCCAATCCTGGCTCGCACCCCGACGGGATCCGTCCTGAGGTCGTGGCCGGCGACGGTCGCCTCGCCAGAGGTAGGGCGCAGTAACGTGGTGAGCATCCGCATCGTGGTGGTCTTGCCCGCCCCGTTGGGGCCGAGGAACCCGACGATCTCGCCCTGGGCCACATCGAGATCGACCGACGTGACGGCCTGGACGGCTGAGCCACTTCCGCGCTGCCGGAAAGTCCGGCCCAGTCCTCGTGTCGTGATCATCAAGTCGCCGTTCATCACCACTCCACCGGAAGCGAGTCGAGACCGAACACCGCAGAGTAGCGGCGGAACTGGCTTGCCCGGACCGGCAGTGCGGGGCGGAGGGCAGGGAATCGCTTGGCCAGTGCGGGGTATGCAGCCCGCATCTCCATTCGCGCTAGCGAAGCCCCGAGGCAGTAGTGTATGCCGTAGCCGAATCCGAGGTGTGCACGGTTGTTCCGGTCCGGGTCGAACGTGTCGAGTCCTGGGCCGAGCGCCGTGGCGTCGCGGTTGCCGGACGGCAGCGAGCACAGCAGCCGTTCCCCGGCGAGCACCTGGTTTCCGGCAAGTACGACGTCTCGGCGTGCGACTCGCACCATTCCGGTCTGCACTGGTGACAGGTATCGCACCAGTTCTTCGATGATGCCGTCGATGTTCTCGTTCTCACGCAGTGCCACCCAGTGCTCCGGGTGGCGCAGCAACAGCAGCGTGCCGAGTCCGAGTATGTTCGCGGTCGTCTCATACCCACTGATCAGCAGGATGTCGGCGAGGCCGATGAGTTCCCGGTCGGTGATGTCGTCGCCGTGCTCGCGCACCAGCGCGCTGATGAGACCGGCACCGGGCCTGACCCGCGCACGGGCCACGCACTCGGCCATGTACGTCCGCGACTCACCGACGGCGGCTGCCCGGACGGAATGCGGTAGCGAGTTGTCGAGACGATCGAGGCTGCGCCGCTGGAACTGCGACCGGTCGGCGTAGGGCACGCCGAGCAGTTCGCAGATGGTCAGCAGGGGGATGGGCATCGAGAAGTGCTCGACCAGGTCCGCCGGGCCCGCAGCACGTGCCATCCCGTCTAGGCAGTCCTCGACGATCCGCGCGACCAGTGGTCCAAAGGCTTTGACTCGACCCACGCCGAAGGCCGGGGCGAGCAGCCTGCGCAGCTTGGTGTGCTCGGGTGGGTCGTACTCGGTAATGTCGCCGTGCAGGCTGATGGTTGGCGTCTGCGGTGCGCTCGGCACCGGGCCGCCGTTGGCGGGGTCCGACCAGCCCGCTCCGTTGTTGCCGAAGGTGTCCGGGGCGCCGAGCACCTCGCGGATGAGGCTGTGGCTGGTGACGAGCCACACATTGGACCCGTTGGGAAGGGTGAGCCTGCTCACCGGTGATCGCTCGCGCAGCTCAGCGAGCGCGAGATCGGGGTCGAGCCCGGTCCGTCGCATATGGACGGGAACTGTGGAAGTGAGCGCCATGGTCGTCCTCGTCTCGGCGGAGTCGGTCAGGAGTAGAGCCGGACCTGCAACCGGATCTGCCCGGACAGCTCGGTTGGCTCGAAACAGACGGTGGCGACCGGCGTACGCCTGGCCGCGCGGCACAGGATGTCCTCGATCGTGGCTTGCTGTTCGTCGTCTAAGTAGCCCCAGAACAGGCTGTGCCACACAACGGTGTAAGTGCGGGATCCGCGCGCGTCCCGCAGTTGGTCCTCCAGCCAGCCGACCGCGTCCGCCTGCTCCACCCGCACGCCCTGCGCCGACGCCAGGCCGATCGCGTCGTCGAGCTCCATCTGTACGATGCTGAGCTCGTGCGGGATGAACGACCGGAGGATGGCCCTGTCGTCAGGGTCGCACGGGTCGCGCGGATTCAGGTCGCAACCGGCCCGCTCGACGATGGTGACCGGGCACGGCGGTGGGCCATCGGCCGCCAGCCGGACCGGGGAATCGCGGTCGCCCCACTCCCAGTCCGCTGCGATCCACCGGTAGCGGTCCGGGATCATGTTAAGGGCTCGCCGATGAATAAACCGTAGATTTCGATCATCGGCTGTCATGCTTGTGCTATGAACGTGGCTGAGGGTACGGAAGTGGCGCTGGCCGCGAAGTTCGAGGCGTTGCTGCCACATCTGGACGAGCGCCAGCGGCG
>DATATE010000031.1:0-5238 GCA_036268955.1 Pseudonocardiaceae bacterium | reverse complement strand
AGCACCCGCGGGTCGTTGCGGATGACTTCGGGCTCTCCCATGGCGATCACCGAGCCGTGCTCCAGCACCGCGACGGTGTCGCAGATATCCATGACGAACTCCATGTTGTGCTCCACGAGCAGGAAGGTGACTCCTTGTTCGTTGAGCCGCACGATCCGCTCGGACATCTGGGCGATCAGGACCGGGTTGATGCCGCCGGCCGGCTCGTCCAGCAGGATCACCGATGGATCCTGAGCCAGTACCATCGCCAGCTCGAGGAGCTTGCGCTGGCCGTAGGACAAGCTGCCCGCCTGCTCGTGGGCAAGATCCGTCAGCTCGACGAAGTCGAGCAGTTCGTGGCAGCGTTCGTCGCTGTAGAGCTCCGCGCGTCGGGACCGCGGTACGCCACGGCTTCCGACGCGGATGTTATCCAGCAGGTTGAGCCGACCGAAGACTCGGGTGAGCTGAAACGTCCGTCCCAGGCCCAATCTCCCCACCTTGCCCATGGCGACTCCGCTCACGTCCCTGCCGTCGAAGCGGATCATGCCTGAATCAGCGCGCTCGTAGCCGGTGATGACGTTGAACACAGTCGTCTTGCCCGATCCGTTGGGGCCGATCAGGCCGGTAATCGAACCCTGTGCCACCTCGAACGAGCAGTTCGACAGCGCCCGCAGTCCGCCGAAACTCTTGGTGACACCGGAGACCTCAAGCAGCGCGGTCATCGGGTCACCCACCCGCGACGTTGGAACCGGACGTGCTCACCGACGTATCGCGCACGGTCCGCACGGGCGGGTTGGCTCCCGAGTCGGCCCGCGTCCGCATTCGCTTGCGGAGAACGGTCGCCAACGAAGGGAAGACTCCGTCGGGGAGAAAGCGAATCACGACGAGGAACAGCAGACCGAACACGATCAGCGAGTACCCGCCGCTGGTGAACTGCAGTGTGAAGTACTGCTGCAACGGTTCCAGGATGAGCGCGCCGATGACCGGACCGCAGATGGTGCCCAGCCCGCCCAGGAACGCCATCAGGGCGACGGTCACGTCGAAGATCGCCTCGAAGGCGAACGGCGGGTAGATGCTGCCGAGGTAGTAGGCGTACACCGCACCGCACATCCCGGTGACGAATCCGGTCAGCACGAAGGTGATGAGCTTGACCTTCGTCGTCTGCACACCGAGTCCCCGCGCCCGGTCCTCGTCATCGCGGATGGCCAGCAACGACAGACC
The DNA here is from genome assembly GCA_036268955.1 of Pseudonocardiaceae bacterium. Lineage (GTDB taxonomy): Bacteria > Actinomycetota > Actinomycetes > Mycobacteriales > Pseudonocardiaceae > CAJCJE01. Next base: position 4,038 of record DATATE010000031.1, on the reverse strand, counting down.
CAGGCTCGACCTGCGCACCGCCCAAGCCATGGCCACGGCCACGATCGCGACGACCAGAGCCGCGAGGTAGAAGTAGGTGTTGTAGGTCTGGGCGTTCCACGGCGGGGCAGGCAACGACATTCCCGCTGAGCCGCCCGTGATCGACTGCAGGTTGTAGGCCAGCAGTTGGAAGATGAAGAAGATCGCGATCGTGATTACCACGAATGTATGTCGCCGCGTACGTAATGCCAACCAGCCGACAGGTACGGCGACCAGTCCGGCGACCAGTCCGGCGACCGGTACGAGGAAGAAGATGCCGATCCCGCCGGCCAGATGAAAGCGCGTCGTCATGTTCGCTAGGAAGTACGCGCCGGTGCCGTAGAAGACCGCGTTGCCCAGAGCCACGTAGCCGGAGAACCCCGAGAACATGTTCCACACGGATGTCGCGCCGACATAGATGAGCGTGAACATCGCGATGGACGTCGTGGCCGGATTCGTGAACACGAACGGGAAAGCGACGGCGACGAGCACGACCGCGATCGGCAGCACGCGGCGACCGAAGCGCAGCGCCGGCAGGTCGAGCACGTCCGTCTGCCTGGGGCGCGATGCGCGAGGCTCCTCCGTTGTCGGGCTGGTCACTGGGCGCGCGCCTCCTGCCGGCCGAACAGGCCGTTGGGCCGGACGAGCAGAACGACCACCAGGACAGCGAAGAACATCGTGCTGGCCCACACCGGTGACCACAACACCGCGGTGACGTCCTCGATGACCAGGGCGACGACAGCGGCGACGAGCGCGCCACCGATGCTGCCCAGTCCGCCGAGCACGATGATGACGAGCAGCCGGGAGATGAGGTCGTATCCGGAGTTGGGGTTGAACGAGTTGGTCGCGCCGAAGACCATGCCTCCTGCGGCCGTGACCGCGGCGCCGACTCCGAAGGTGATAGCCGACACCCGGTTGATGTTGATGCCGATCAGTTCGGCGCCGGTCCGGTTCTGCACCGACGCACGAATGCTCTTGCCGGTGCGCGAACGATACAGGAACAGGTAGAGCGCGAGTAGGAGCACGGCCGCCAGGGCGAACCCGAGCAGGTAGATGTAGGGCAGGAAGAAGCCCAGTACGTGCAACGACTTGTCGACGTACCAGGCCGTCAGTGTCTTCAGGTCGGCTGAGAAGAGCTGGGTCAGGATGCCCTCGATGACGATCGCCACGGCGAACGTGACGAGGATCGACAGCGCGCTGTGGTTCTGCGGTTTGAGCCGGCGCACGAAACCCCACTCGACCAGGAGGCCGACCCCGAACATCAACGGCATGGTGACGAGCAGACCGAGGAACGGGTCGATACCAAGGTGGACTTGGAGCGTGTAGCTCAGATACGCCGCGAGGACGACGAAGATGCCCTGCGCGATGTTGATGATCTCCATGACGCCGAATATCAAGGTCAGACCCGCGGCCATCAGCGCGTACACCCCGCCGGTCAAGATCCCGCTGATCACGGCGCGCGTGAGTTCGGTACCCAACGTTCGCACCTCCTTGTGGCGTACCGTCGATGATCTCGAACCTGCCGGAACGACACCACGCTGACGAGGGCAGTGCCTACCAAGGCTTCTTCGGGTATTCGATCGTGTTGGTGGCCGGCTGCACCGCTTCGAGCACGTTCGACGAGTTCGGCTGGAACGGCACGAGATTCCCGGCCTGCCACTGGAACACGTAGGAGAACGCGGCGGTGTTCTGACCGGTGGAATCGAACGTGACCTTGCCCTGCACCGATTCGAACGTGCCACTGTGGAGTTCGGCGATCAACTTGGTCTGGTTGAGGCTCCCGATGGCCTTGACCGCCTGCGCGGTGACCTCACCGACCGAGTATCCCTCCGGCACGTCGGAGCTGACGTCGGCGGCATTGCCGCCGTACCGCTGGATGTAGGCCGCTATCATCGCGGCATTGCCTGGATTGTCGGCCGTGGGGTACCACCCGTTGGGCACCATGATTCCCTCGGTGTGGTTGGCACCGACGTTCGAGATGAACTGTGCACCCTGGTCAGGGCCGGCGGTCGCGATCAACGCCGCGGGGTTGTAGTTCTGCTGGACGAACTGCTTGATGAACGCGGACACGTCCGGCAGCAGGGTGCCGACGAGCACGATGTCAGCCTTCGCGCTGATGATGCCGGCGGCGATCGGCCCGTAGTCCGTCGTCTCCGACGGATAGACCTTGTTGTATACAGTTTTCACGCCGGCCGGTTCGAGGATGGCGCGAGCCGCGTCCAGTTGCGGCGCGGTGAACGGGTCGTCCTGCGTGGCGTAGGCCGCGGTCTTGGGTCGCGTTGCCGGCGGCATCGCCGCGATCCACTTCGCGAAGCTGACGAGATTGTTCGCCACCGGGAGGCTGACGTCGAACACGTTGCGCAGGCCGGAGGTGAAGACGGAAGGTCCGCCGCCGGCTCCTTCGACGAACGCGTACCCGAACCGGTTCACCACAGCGGATGCCGCTTTCGTCAGGCTCGTCGAGAACGGACCGAAGACCAGGTCGACGTGGTCGACGCTGATCAACTTCTGATAGTTGGTCACGACCTGGACCGGGCTGCTGGCATCGTTGACGATGTCGAGGGTGACCCTGCGTCCGAGTAGGCCGCCGTTCTTGTTGATCTGGTCTGCCCAGAGCTGGTAACCCTGCTGGAACGCCTTGCCGTCCGCGGAGAAGTCGCCAGTGAGCGAGAGTGACACGCCTATCTTGATCGGGCCACTGGTGGACCCCGAACCGGACGTTGTCGCGTTGGAGCAGGCCGCCGCGACCAGCGCGACCGCGCCGACAGCGGCGATCGTCCGCCAGCTCGCCATTGAGCTTCGACCGTTCACGTCTACGTCATCTCCCGTGCGGGCATGCGGTGCCGCCTGATCCCGACCTGGCTGGTCACTGGCAGTGTCGGCATCGCAGGTCGTCCTCGGAGGCGACCCATGACTGGCACCAGCAGCCACTTTTACAGCATTGTAGAAGAAGTTGGTGGTGTCAATCATGTTCTGGTCCGCGGTGAGTACCAGGCGGACGGCGCTGTGTTGGGAGCATCGGCGGCGCGCTGACTCAGTCCGGCACGGCCAAACGGGCGAGTCGGTCCGGGCGTGGCCACCGTACGGCGCTGACCAGATGCAGCCGCTCGAACAGCCAGATGACTCGCGCTGAGACGTCGAGTTGACCACGGCCAACGCCATGCCGGGCGCCGGTGGGGTCAGCGTGGTGGGCGTTGTGCCAGGACTCGCCACAGGACAGTAGCGCCAGCGGCCAGACGTTGGTCGACCGGTCGCGCGACCGGTACGGGCGGGAGCCGATCAGATGGCAGATTGAGTTCACCGACCAGGTGACGTGGTGCAGCACGGCGACCCGCACCAGGCTCGCCCAGAACAACGCCGTGGCCGCTCCCCACCAGGACATGCCGATCAGGCCACCCAGCACGGCAGGGGCGAGCAAGGTGACGACGGTGAGCAACGGGAACAGTCGGTCGACCGCGCGGACATCGGGGTCCGCGAGCAGGTCTGGTGCGAAGCGTTGCGGGTTGGTGGTCTCGCGTTCGAACAGCCAGCCGACGTGCGCGTACCAAAATCCCTTGGCCAGCGCGCCCGCCGAGGTGCCGAACCGCCAGGGTGAGTGCGGATCACCGTCCTGGTCGGCGAACGCATGATGACGGCGGTGATCGGCCACCCATCCGATAATGGGACCTTCCATCGCCATGCTGCCTGCCACGGCGAGTGCGACGCGCAGGCCGCGTCGGGCTTTGAACGCGCGATGGGTGAAGTGGCGGTGGAAGCCAACCGTGATGCCCAGGCAGGTCAGGCCGTAGAACGCCACGGTCAGCGCGACGTCCGTCCAGCTCAGCCCCCAGCCCCAGACGAGCGGGACGGACGCCACCAGGGCGATGAAGGGCACCACGGCGAACAGTTTGACGAGCAGGACGTGAGCGCCGGACTTCTCGCCCGCGAGCATCGGCTGCCGGGTCAGGGTGGGCGCGGAAATGGGCGCCACCTCCAATCATCTACAAGTATGTAGAAGACTAGCAGTGATGGGTGGCGCCG
>DATATE010000030.1:0-128464 GCA_036268955.1 Pseudonocardiaceae bacterium | reverse complement strand
CCGGACGATGTCCACGCCGATCGCGTAGTCGTCGGTGACGTTGAGTTCGTCCAGAACGGGCGCCGCGTGCAGCAGAGCAACGCCACCGCCTGCCACGATCCCTTCCGCCATGGCGGCGCGGGTCGCGGACAGCGCGTCCTCGACGCGGTGTTGCAGTTCCTTGAGTTCCGCGTCGGTGGGTGCGCCGACGCTGATCACCGCGACCTTTCCGGACAGCGCGCCGATCCGTTCGCTGAGCACGTCCTCGTCGATGCCGAAGGTGGCCCGCTCCATTTCCGCGCGCAGCTGGGTGAGCCGGAACTCGACCTGGTCGGCGGTGGCGCCGCCGATGATGGTGGTGTTGTCCGCGGTCACCCGGACCTGTTCGGCCCTGCCGAGGTGCTCGATTCCCATCGTTTCCAGGGTCAGTCCGGAGTGTCGACTGTAGACTGCACCGCCGGTGATCGCAGCGATGTCCTCCAGCTTGTGCAGTCGCCGGTCACCGAAACCGGGCGCCTTCACGCCGACACACTGGAAGATGCCGTTCACGTGGTTGTGCACCAGCATGCTCAGCGCGGTGCCCTCCAGGCTCTCGGCGATGATGATCATCGGCTTCGGGTCCCGCATCACCTTGTCCAGCAACGGCATCAGCTGCTGCACCTTGGTGATCTTCTCGCTGCACAGCAGGATGTACGGGTCGTCGACGACCGCTTCCAGGCTGGCCGGGTTGGTGACCATGTACGGCGAGAGGTAGCCGTTGTCGAACTCGAAGCCCTCGACGAACGACACGCTCATGCCGTGCTGCGGGGATTCCTCGACGGTCACGATGCCGCCGTCGCCGGTGGTGTAGAGCGCCTTGGCGATGACCGCGCCGACCACGTCGTCGTCGTTGGCCGAGATCGCCGCGACGCGGGCGAAGTCGGCCTCGGTGACGACCGGGTGCGCAACGGCCTGGAGCCGCTCGACGAGTTTGCCGACGGCCAGGTCGATGCCGCGCTTGACCAGCACCGGGTTGCCGCCCTTGGCGATCGCCTGCATGCCCTCCCTGATGATGGCCTGCGCGATGACCGTCGCGGTGGTGGTGCCGTCGCCGACGATGTCGTTGGTCTTGATCGCGGCTTCCTTGACCAGTTGCGCGCCCATGTTCTCGAACTGGTTGCGCAGGTGGATCTCGCGGGCGATGGTGACGCCGTCGTTGGTGACCACCGGGGAGCCGGTGATCTTCTCCAGGATGACGTTGCGTCCCTTCGGGCCCAGCGTCGACTTGACCGCCTCGGCGAGCTGGTCAACCCCGGAAAGCAGCAGTTCCCGTGCCGCCGGGCCGAATCGCAGTTCCTTTGACATCTTTGGTTCCTCCAGGCGTCGGTGGCTGGCGTGCGGGGCTGGTTACGGGACGAGAATGGCGCGGCCGCGGACCTTGCCGGCGTCGAGATCGGCGATGGCCGTCAGCGCGTCGGCCAGCGGGTAGGTCTTGGTGTGCAGGGTGACCCGGCCGGACTGGGCGAGGTCCATCAGCTCGGCCAACTCGTTGTAGGTGCCGACGATGTTGCCGATGATGTTGCGTTCGGTGGAGATGATGTCCAGCGTCGGAATGTGCACGGTGCCGCCGTAGCCGATGACGAAGTACGACCCGGCCGGTCTGGTCATCGCGAACCCGTCCTGTTCGGCGCCTTCCTCGGCGACGAAGTCGAGCACGACCTCGGCGCCACCGTTGGTCAGCTCCTGCACGGCCTCGACCTGGGTGCCGTCCGTGACGACGGTGTGTGCCGCGCCGAGCTTTCCGGCCAGTTCCAGCGCGGCCGGGTTGCGGTCGACCACGATGATCCGGCTGGCGGTGAGCGCGGCGAGGCACTGGATGCCGATGTGGCCGAGACCGCCGGCGCCGATGACGACACAGGTCGTGCCTGGATACAGCAGCGGGATGGCCTTGCGCACGGCGTGGTAGGCGGTGATGCCGGCGTCGGCGAGTGCGGCGACGTCCTGCGGCCGGGTGCTGGCGTCCAGTTTCACACAGGCGCGGGCGGAGGTGAGCAGGTACTCGGCCATGCCGCCGTCGCTGTCGAGGCCGGGGAAGGAACTGTTCTCGCAGTGCATGTCCTGGCCGGCGCGGCAGGCCCGGCACAGACCGCAGGTCGGCGTCGGGTGCAGGATCACCGTGTCACCGACCTGCACGTTGGTGACCGCGCTGCCGATCTCCTGCACCCAGCCCGCGTTCTCGTGCCCGATCGTGTAGGGCAGGTCGGGGTCCATCGCGGCTTCCCACTGGCCGTCGATGATGTGCAGGTCGGTGCGGCACACTCCGGCACCGCCGACCTTCACGATCACCTCAAGCGGGCTCTTGATCACCGGGTCCGGGACCTCCTCGACCACCGGCTGCTGGTGATACTTGTGTAGCCGCACCGCTTTCATCGCTGCTCCTCGCCTTCGCCGTCGGTGGTGTACCGGTGCCGCAACATCCCCCGGCAGATCCCGGTGTTCGCTTCGATGCCGACCTTGGTCAGCCGAGCCTTGCGCAGATGCAGCGGCAGACCGTCGACGCCGACCGCGCCACCGGTGACCGGATCGATCACCAGCGGCGCGGTGGCCCCCTCTGGTAGGCCCAGCTCAGCCCGACGCCGCCGAAGCCGCGCGAGATCAGCCGATTCGGGCACCTCCCCCATGGTCAACGAGGCAAGGACCGCCGGGGTCGTGCCGGCGGCCAGTAGCGGCCGGCACACCACGTCGGTGCCGGCGAGGACGGCCTTGCGCAGGAAGTCCGCGCGCAGGCTGTCGAGTTCGTCGACGGCCTCACCGGCGAAGGACGCCGCGAACCCCGCGCGCGCGGCGACTCCCGCATTGATGGTTTCCGAGGCGAAATGTTCCAGCAGCGTCACCGTCGCACTGACCACCCCCATGGTCGCCGACACCGCGTCGTAGGCGTCGGCGACCATGAGGAAGGCGAAGTTGGGTGCGCAGAAGTAGGTCGGCAACCGCAGACCTACTTCCGCGTGCCCGTCGACGACGGTGCAGGAGGCGACGAACCCGAGAGCGGTGATGGGTTCGTCGAGCTCCGGGTCACGCACCGTCGCCAACGCGGCGAGTACCCGCTGCGCCGTGGCATCGAGAGTGCTGGTCATGCTCAGGACACCAGTTGCGCGTCGTCCTGCGCTGCCGGCGAGCCGGCGTCTCCCGGTAGCCGGCATTCCTTCGGGACCTCGATGCCGTAGAGCTTGGCGGCGTTGAGACCGAGGATCTTCTTCTTCGTCGTCGTGGTGACCCTCGGGTAGTCGGAGAACTCGTCGCTGGGGTAGTCCCAGTCGACGAAGCCCTCGATCTGCCACTTGGGTTCCCAGATGCCGTAGTCGCTGCCGAAGGTCATCTTGTCCTCGCCGACCCAGAACAGCAGCTCACCCATGACCTTGGCGAAGAACTTCGGCCGGGCGTGCATCAGACCGCCGATGACGACCGACAGGCCCGCGTACACGTTGGGCTCCTGGGTGGCCATGAAGCAGAAGTCCTCGATGCGGGGCAGGCCGACGTGTTCCACGATGAAGTTCAGCTCCGGGAAGTCCGTTGCCGCGTGGTCCACATCGGACACGTCGAAGGCGTCCTTGTCCAGTGGCCAGATGGTGGGGCCCTTGTGCACGTGAATATTGCGGATACCGAGTTCCTGGGCGAGCTCGAAGAACTTGTACGCCTCGGGGTCCGACAGCTTCCACCCGCGCGAGCCCTCCCGCCATTCCGCGGTGTAGAGCTTCGCGCCGATGCTGCCGTAACGAGCCACGTCCTCCCGCAGCTGCTTCATGCCCGCCTCGCCCTCGCGGGGGTCGAACCGGGTGTTGGCGATGAACTTGCCGGGGTGTTTCTCGCCGAGCGCGGCATTGCGTTCCGTGGTGTTGAAGCCCTCCCGGTACCACTCCGTCAGGTAGGTGGGCTGGAACACCGCCATGTCCACATGACCGTCGGTGAAGACGTCCTTCATCAGGTCGTCCTCGGTGTAGGCCTGGAACTTCTCGATCGGCCAGTGCGTCTCGGCAGGGCCGAGTGCCTGGTAGGCGTGAAAACACTCGATCCAGCCCTTGGCGTACTGCTCATGGCCGGACACCCAGTTGCTCGGTGCCGCGTTCCAGTAGTGCATGTGGCTGTCCACCACGAAGTACTTCTCGCCATCCTTCTCGTACACGCTGCCTCCTCGTGGCCACCGCGCTACAACAGTCGGTTCGGGTGAAGATTTCTGTTCGGGATACGGCTTCGCGCTGCGGCTCAGGACGAAATCAGGTCGAAGTCGATGAACTCGGCGGCGTCCTCGGGGTTGGCGAACATGATCGTCCGGTCGTCCTCGTGGATCATCCGGCCGTAGTGGGTGGACATGTTCTCCTCGAACTCCGCGGCGTCGAAGAAACCGGGCTCCTCGCCGAGGGCTTCGGAGATCTCGTCGTAGTCGAACTCCATCCGGCGCACGGCGTCGACCCGGATCATCGAGGGCAGTGCGGTGACCTTGACGTCCGGCTTACCCCTCATGACCTCGGCGACGACGACCCCGACCTGGTTGTTCATCAGGGTCACACCGCACATGTTGGACGCGGTGTTGTTGGACTTGTACGGGCTTTCCGTCGTGGCGAACCTGGTCACTGGGCCAACTCCTTCGGTGTGGGCAGGCCGAGGCCGGCCAGGATGCCGCTGAAGCGACTCTTCGCACGGTCCAGACCGTCTTCGAACCTCGGCGGCTTCGAGTCCGGCTGCGACCACAACGGCTGCATCGCGCGGGCCGCGGAGATGCAGCGCGGCACCCAGGTCGACAGCCAGTCCTGCATGATCTTCGTGTTGTGCTCGGCGAACTCCTTGTCGTTGACCAGGAGTTCGAACATGGCCTTGGTGTAGCGGAGGTCGCGTTCGGCGTAGTCGTACTCCTCGGCACCGACCACGGTCGGGGTGATGAAGTCGCCGTTGCCGGGTGCCGCCTGTTGGACGAGGTTGCTGCGGAACAGTTCGCCGACGAGTGGTTCGAACACGACGTTCGCGGCGAAGATCGCCTCGCACCAGTCGTCGATACCGGTCAGCTGCTCGGCGGTCCTGCGCACGCCCTGCCAGGCCGGGTCCTCGTTCCAGGTCGCCAGGTGGGCGGTCCCGTCGAAGTCCTCGATCTCCTCGCTGATGGTCAGGTTGTAGAGCGCGAGATCCTGGGCGGCGCGGATGCGGTGCATGCTGTTGACCGAGATCGCGTTGTTGTGCATGTTCGTCGGCGCCCTGCGGTTGGCGTTGGCGAACAGGTACAGGCCGAGGCCGTGGTCGACGTGCATCCAGGCGCCGACGTGCTGGGCGACGAAGGTGATCCAGTTGCGGTTCCACTGGGAGAACGCGTCGGACTGGCGCGCTGCGTCGATGTTCTGGTTGACCTGCCGCACCACGTTGGAGTTGTAGCGGTAGAGGGTCAGTTCCCATTCCTCGTTCGGGTCCCGGAACTCGTGCCAGCCGTGTGCCGGCCATTCGTAGCCCTTGCCGCCCGAGCCTGCGAACCGCTCGGGTACCGGCCGGTCGGAACCCCATGCCTTGAGGGCGGTCCAGTCGAGCGGGTAGCCGCCACGTCCGTCGGCGAAGCCGTAGAGCCAACCCTGGGAGAGGTAGTGCCGAGGGTCGGGCTGGACCTCGACGGTGACGTCCTCGTAGTGGGTCTGCTTGCGCTTCTGCGGGGTGTAGTAGTTGTACCGCCGGGAAAGGGAGTCCGGGAACACCTTCGCGCCGGCCTCGGCGTCGGTGAATACCGGTTTCGGGACACTACGTTCCTGCGTGGATGTCATCTCGTTCCTGCCAACTCTTCAGTTTCGGTGCGGACGCTGGATTTACCGGTGCGGTTCACGGGTCGTTCGCGTCACCGGTGGTGGTGAACTTGTCGTAGAAGATGCGTTTGTCCTCGACGCCCAACGCGGCGAGTAGTTCGACGGCGGCCTCGACCATCGGCGGTGGCCCACAGACGTAGGCGTCCGCGCCGGCGAGGTCTTTCTCGTTACCGCGCACCACATCGGTGATCAGACCGACCTCGCCGTCCCAGTCCGGACCGTTGTCCTGGTCGGACAGGGCGGGGATGTAGCGGAAACCGGGCAGCTTCTCGGCCAGCGCAGACAGTTCCTTCTCAAGGCACAGGTCCTCGCGACGCCGGGCGCCGTAGTAGAAGGTCACCTTGCGCTGGATGCCCCGGTCGGCCATGGAGCGCAGCAGGCCGAGGATCGGGGCGAGACCGGCACCGCCGCCGAGGAAGATCAGGTCGGCGTTGGGCGCGTCGCGCAGGGTGAACACGCCGAACGGCCCGTTCAGCTCCAACCGGTCGCCGATCGAGACGGCGTTCGCGAGGAACTCCGAGAACACCCCACCGGGATAGATCTTGATCACGAACTCCAGCCTGCCGTCCTCACGGCTGGAGATGTTGGCCATCGAGAACGACCGGGTGTGTTCGGTGCCGGGCACCGCGATGTCCACGTACTGGCCGGGAAAGAAGGCCAGCTCGGTCGGTTCGATCAGCCGCAGCACCAGCTGCCGGAGGTCATGGGTGAGCGGTTCGTTCGCGACGACCTCGGCGGTGGCCCGCACGATGGGCAGCCCGGATCGGATCATCTCCTCGTCGTAGTTGAGGAGTTCGATGGTCAGGTCCTCGTAGGCGTGCGCCCGGCACAGCAGGGTGTAGCCCTCCTCCTTCTCGTAGTCGGGCAGGGCGAATGTCGAGTACCGGTCGTGTTCGACGTCGTCGCCTTCGAGCAGGAACGACTTGCACGATGCGCACTGGCCTTCCTTGCAGCCGTGCATGAGCATGATGCCCTGCTCGGCCGCCGCGCGCAGGATCGTCTGGTCCTCATCGACCTCGATGTCGATGCCGACCGGTTCGAACCGCACCACATGCTTGTCCGCCATGACTTCTCCGCTGGTCGTGGTGGGAACCGAGTGGGGCCCGCGCCCTGATGACAACGGGCCCCACTCGATGCTGCGTCGGGACTACTGGCTACGCGCGGCGGTAGGTCACGCGTCGACCGGTGCCCGGCCGCCGGGGCCACCACGCACGTAGCGGGCGGCGAAGGCATCCCGCTCGGCCTGGGACATCTCGTTGAGCAGCACGTTCGGGCTCTGCACCGGGCCCATGCGACGCAGGTGATCCAGCGTCCACATCTTCTTCGGGTCCAGGTTCAGGTGCGGCTGCGCGACAAGGGTCTTGCCGTCGTCGCGGACGAAGCCCATGTCCGACACCACATCGGCCCAGTTCCAACCGTGGTAGAGGGTCTCCCATTCACGGGCGCCGATCAGTTTGCCCATGTTCGGGGTCTCGCGACCCTGGTAGGTCGGACGGAACGCGGTCTCGTCGGTCCACTTGCACATTTCGTGGCAGTAGGTGCGCCACTGGCCGTCGACCTCGGCCATCACCATGTCCTCGCGGACCAGACACGGCACCATGCACGTCCAGCAGCGGTGCGGGTACTCGTAGTCGACGTCCTCGGCGACGATCGGGTGGTGCCCGTTCGGCGTTGCCAGCCGGGCGTAGTTCTCCCACCACTTGCCGTAGCGGTCATACCAACCCGGATACTTGAACTCGAACCACTCGAAGTCCTTGTCCGTCATCGCGTCGATGCGCCAGTAGTTGGCCAGCCAACCGGTGGCGAAGAACTGCGCGACCTCGTGCACGTAGCCCTTGTTCCAGATCTGGTTCCAGGACTCCTCGATCAGGTCGTGCGGAATGACGAGACCGTACTTCTCCAACGGAACCAGATAGCTGCGGTAGTAGTCGTCGTAAATCCAGCGACGCCACATTTCCGCGTAGCTTTCCCGATCCTTGCGACGGTCCTTGGTGCCGTATTCGATGAATGTGCCGATCGCGGCGTCGACCACCCGGTGGTTGTTCCACCAGGCATACCGCAGGTCGCGTTCGAGCAGTTGGTGGTTGCTCTCGTCCGACAGCGCCATCAGCAGGGTGGCGTAGCCGTTGCTGATGTGCCGGGACTCGTCGGACTGCACCGAGTGGAACACCGTCGGCAGCAGGTAGTCGCCGTTGGCGGCGGCCTCGGCCGGCATGGCGACGAACAGCGTGTTCGTGAACGCGGTCTCGGCGACGATCGTCAGGTAGATGCTCGCCGCGGTGATCGCGTCACCGGTGATGAAGCCCTCCGCGAACTGCCGGCCGATCGTGCCGCAGTAGTCGCTCTGGAAGTTGCGCAGACTGTTGTTGAAACCAGCCGGGTCGATGTAGTTGTTCATGTACAGGCGCTTGAGGTTCTGCTGGATCGTGGAGTGTCGAACCTCGTCGATCATCTGAATGGCCTGGCCATTGTGCAGTTCCGGGTTCGGCACCGTGCGGAACAGCAGTGGCATGGCGCGGGCGGCGGAAATCTCCGGCAACGGAATGATGCTCAGGAACAATTTCTGCCATTCCAGCCAGCGCTCCTGCACCTGGCGGAACATGTTGCCCCGGATCGCGCCGTCGGAGGCGCCGTAGACCCGGTGGTCCTTTTCTTCCTGCATCGGGAAGTACGAGCGGAGGACCTGCTTGAGCGGGTCCCGCTTCTTGGCCTTGCGGAAGGTGTAGTCCGTCCCGTACTGCGACACTGGCTCGTGATATTGAGGGTCCCAGGACAGCTCCTGGATTTTTTGATGGGCTTTTGCCACGCTTTGGCGGCTCATGGGTACTCCTTACCCGTCGCTCCGGCCAGACGGTGAGTGGGTCCCCCGACCCGATCGGGTTCTCCGGTGCGGCCCGTCCTGTCGTCGGCAGGTATCGGTTGGGCCGTAGGCGAATTCCTGCGAACTCCTGCGAACTTCGTCGTCGTGTGAACTTCTGAACGTGAGTCGAACACCTTGCGAACGGATTACAGCGCGGGGTCACTGTGTTCGCGGTCTCAATACGAGACAGTCCTGGTGGCGGGCGTTCACGGGTCGTCGAACATCGTCGCGCGCAACTGCGCGAGATGCGCTCGGACCTCCTGGTTGATCCGGGTGTCGCCCTCGTTGGTCGGCCTGATGCCCAACACCCGCAGCAGCTCCGCGGCCGGGTCACCCGGATGGCCACTTCCGAGGGTCGGATGCAGGCCGGCGTCGACGAGATGACTGAACACCAGATCGACGATGGTCCACGGGCTGTAGGTTTCCTCGGCTTCGGCCATTGGGCTCCTCCACAGCGGCCTCGGTGCGACAACGCGTCACCGGGCGGGACGGACTTCTCCCCTGCCTCGTCATCTCACGACCGGCCCGTGAGCTGTGCGGTCTCAATTTGAGACAGGGCCGCTTGCCAGCACCGATTACTCTTGGTCCACGACGCCACTGCCGTACCCGCGCACAATGCCGTCCGCCGGCACCGGTCAGGAGGTCCGCTTGAAGGAGCTTGCCCAGGCCCGACACGCCAGCCTGGAACGCGCCACAACGGTGGCCGATGGCGACGAAGTGGCCGGAATACGAGTGCGGTTCCTGTCTTCGGAATCGGTCGAGCCCTACAAGGTCCGCGAGGCGATCCTCGCGTCCTGGTGGCGCTCCCGGCAGTTCCAGGTCCCCGCCGACCGCATCGACGTGCCCTACGTCCCCGAACTCGACCAGGACACCCCGCTGATCCACAGCGCCCAACCGGTTCTCGCGCGGCTCGGCGAGCAGTTGGACGGGCAGCCGATCAGCGTCATCCTCACCGACCGTTCCGGGGTGGTGCTCAGCCAGCTCACCGGCGACCCCGACCTGCACCGACACCTCGAACACGTTCAGCTCGTGCCCGGCTTCAGCTACGCGGAGCAGGCGGTGGGCACCAACGGTATCGGCACCGCGCTGGAGGGCGGCCGGCCGATGCACGTGTTCGGCCACGAGCACTACGCGGAGAACCTGGAGGATCTCGCCTGCGCCGGGGTGCCCATCCAGCATCCGATCTCCGGCAAGACCATCGGCGCGGTCGACCTGACCTGTTGGCGCCGGGACGCGGGCCCGCTGCTGATCACGTTGGCGAGGACCACCGCCGACCAGATCCAGCAGGCCATGCTCACCAACAGCGGCATGCGCGAACTCGAACTGTTCCAGGCCTATCTGCAGGCCTGCCGGCGCAGCACCGGAATCGTGATGGCGCTCAACAACGACGTCACCATGATGAACGACAACGCCCGCCAGTTGCTGGACCCCGCCGACCAGGCCCTGCTGCTCGGCCACGCGAGCCAACTGCTCGGCGAGGGCAGGCGCACCGAGTCCACCGTCGACCTGCCGACCGGTACGCGGGTGCGGCTGCACTGCCGGCCCATCCCCGGCCGTTCCGGCATCGTCGGCGGCGTGCTGCACGTCAAGCTGATCCAGATCGACGAACCGGACTCCGGCAACGCGGGCCCGATGCTGCCGATGTTCCTGCCCGGCCTCGTCGGCTCTGCGCCGCTGTGGCTGCGCTGCTGCCACGACATCGACGACGGCTACGGCCGCGGCGAATGGCTGGTACTCAGCGGCGAACGCGGCGTCGGCAAACTGGCGCTCGCCAAGGGCGTGCACCAACGCCGCAAGCCGACCGGCCGGCTGCACGTCCTCGACGCGGCCGAGTCGACCAGTCCGGGCTGGCTCGCCCAGGCCCGCCGCGAGATCCGCGAGGACCCGGCGGAAGCCTTGGTCATCCGGCACGCCGACCGGCTGACCGGCCCGGCCATCGACGGCCTCACCACCATCCTGCGCGAGGCCCGCTCGCACGCCGAGGCCAGCGTCGGCTGGGTCGCGTTGACCCTTGGCCGCGACGGGGAGAGCCGCCCGGAACTCGCCGAACTGCTCGGACTGTTCCCCCGGATCGTGCAGGTGCCGCCGCTGCGCCACCACATCGAGGACCTTCGCCAGCTCGTCCCGTTCTTCCTCAGCAAGCTCGCCGGTTCCGGCGCGCTGAACTGCGCGCCGGACGCCATGCAGTTGCTGATGCGGTCCAACTGGCTCGGCAACGCAGAACAGCTCTACCGAGTGCTGCGCCAGGTCGCCCAACACCGGCGACGAACCGGCGCGATCCACTCCGGCGACCTGCCCGCCGAATACCGCACCATCACCCGCCGCAAGCTCAACCAGTTGGAGTCGATGGAACGCGACGCGATCGTGCAAAGCCTCCAGGACGCCGACGGCAACAAGCTGCGCGCCGCGAAGTTCCTCGGCATGTCCCGCGCGACCATCTACCGCAAGATCCACGAGTACGGCATCGTCACTCCGGTCGGCTGAGGCTTCCCTCGGCTCCGCTCGTCGTCAGGCGGCTGCGCTAGGACTCGGGGACCAGGGACTCGTCGATGAGTTCGTACTCGTCGATCATGGTCTTCCAGACGTGGCCGTTGTGATCCTCGATCACCGTGCCACGCTTCTTGATCGCCTTGAGCGCGCGATCTCGACTCGTTTTGTCGTCCCAGTCCGCCATGATGTAAAAAATCGGCTCATCGGCCGCGCGATCCATTCGCCGGAAAATTCGGCTGCCCAGCGCGCCCGGTTCTTTCTGAATGATGTCGCTACTGGCCTTCCATTTTCGCAGGAAGACTTCTTCCTCACCGGGGTTCACGCAATGCTCGAAGGTCATCCGATACATGGCCACAGTGTAGTGGGACAACGGCATCGTGATCTCGTCGTGTGGCGGCCGGCGTGATGTTGTGGTTGATGCGGAAGGTGTTCGCCGGATCGTAGGTGGCCTTGAGTTCGGTCAGGCGTTCATAGTTGGCCGCGCCGTAGATCTCCCTGAGTTCCTCGGCGGTGGTACTGGTGCCGGGACGGTAGATGAAGTTCAGCGACCGGCCGTTGGCCCAGGGTCCTACGGCGGCGAAGAAGCGTCGTTGCACGTCGGCGACGGTCCTGGCGTCCTCGGCCGAGAACGGGGAGAGGATGCGCAGCAGGTAGGGGGCTTCGTCGCGGTCGACGGCATTGGCCACCTCGGGATCGCGGGCCAGCGCGCCGCCCTGGTGGCGAATGTCCACAATGCACATTACCCGCGCCTCGGGGCCGACGACGGCCAGTGCTTCGCGCAGGGCGGCCGGGTCGAGTTCGCGCAGCCGGAGGTTGTCGCCGACGTAGGCGTGTGGCATGGGCGGCTCGTCGTAGATGGTGCCGCCGTCGGTGTAGGGCAGGTCGCGGACCGAGTCGAGCAGCGTCGGACCGACCGCACGCAGTGGGGCGATGAGCCGCTCGCCGGTTTCCGGGTCGCCGGTGTAGGCGATGTGCACCCGTGCCACGTAGCGGCCCCGGATCGGCTCCGGCACCTGCGGAATGTCCGGCATCTGGAGCAGCACCACGGACGAGGTCAACTCCTCCGGCACGGTTGGCGTCCAGTCGCGGTAGGCGTCGACGACGTCACCGACGAGATCGGTGTCGAAGAACAGCGTGCCGCCGTAGAGCCTGCGGATCTCGAACAGCTCGATCTCGATGCCGGTGACGACGCCGAAGTTCATCCCGGCCCCGCGCAGTGCCCAGAACAGGTCGGGGTCATGGTCGGCGTCGACCTCGCGGAGCCTGCCGTCGGCGGTGACGATCTCGATCCGGCGGACATGGTCGGCGGCGAAGCCGTACCGGCGGGCCATCAGGCCCGACCCACCGCCGAGGGTGTAGCCGACAACGCCGACGTTGGGCGCGGAACCGTTGAGCGGGGCCAGCCCGTGCTCGGCGGCGGCCTCGACGACCTGACCCCAGTTGGTCCCGGCCGCGACCCAGGCGGTGCGCGCCCGAGGATCGATCCTGATCTCGGTCAGCCGACTGGTGCTGATCAGCACGCCGCCCTCGATGGCGACGGATCGGCCGTGCCCGGTGGCCTGCACGGCGACCGGAAGGTCGGCCGCAGTGGCGAACTCGACCGTGGCGCGCACATCGGCCGCGCTGGTCGCCTCGACGAGGGCGGCCGGCCGGTGCTGTTGCGCCAATTGGAAACCGGCGAGAGCCGCGCGGTCCTCGGCCGCGTCCGGCCTGGTCACCGGGCCTGCCACGCCGGCGCGCAGCGCGTCGAGGGTTTTCGTCGTGTTCGTGTTGGTCATACCGGCAACGGTAGGCATCCTTTAGGACTCAGATTGTCCTAAAGATGTGGCAATCTGGATCTCGTGTCCAAGAACATGCCAGCGCGGATGCTGCGGCTGCTGTCGCTGTTGCAGACCCGGCGCGAGTGGTCGGGTGCGGAGCTGGCGCAGCGGCTCGCGGTGACCGACCGGACGGTGCGCAGGGACATCGACCGGTTGCGGGAGTTGGGCTATCCGGTCGACGCGACCACCGGCACGGCGGGTGGTTATCGGCTGGCCTCCGGCCGCGATCTGCCGCCGCTGCTGCTGGAGGACGACGAGGCGGTGGCGATCGCGGTCGGGCTGAGCACGGTCAGCTCCGGCGTGCACGGGATCGAGGAGGCCTCGATCCGCGCGCTGGCCAAGCTGGAGCAGGTGCTGCCGGCCCGGCTGCGCCAACGCCTTGTCGCGGTCGGGTCGGCGACGGTCGCGGTGCCGGAGGGTTCGATCCACGCAGCTGACCCGGACATCCTCGCGATGCTGGCCATCGCCTGCCGCGACCACGAGCTGGTCTCCTTCGACTATCGGCGCCGCGACGGCTCGACAACCAGCCGCCGGGTCGAGCCGCACGCCCTGGTCACCGCGTATCGGCGCTGGCTGCTGCTGGCCTACGACCCGCGACCGGCCGACTGGCGGATCTTCCGGGTCGACCGGATCAGCGCGCCGACCCCGACCCGCCACCGGTTCACTCCCCGACCGCTGCCCGACGGCGGTGCGGCGACCTACGTCGGCCGGTCGCTGGCTGCCGCGCCCTACCGCCATACGGCGCTGGCCACCGTGCGGGCGCCCGCCGACACCGTGTTGGCCTGCCTGTCGACGCCGCTGCCGGGCAAGGTGACCGCGCTGGACGCCGGCAGCTGCACGGTGCACCTCGGCGCGGACGACCTCGGCCTGATCAGCCACGACCTGCTGGACATCAGCAGGCTCGGCGTCGCCGTCACCCTGGACGGCCCGCCCGAGCTGCTGGCGGCCCTGCGCTCGGTCGGTACGGCGCTCGCCGGCCTCGGCCGATAATTTCAGGGTTGACTTATATAAGTGTCGACTACATAGTCGGCGGGTGCACGCGTTCGACGTTCTCGGCGATCCGGTTCGGCGCCGCATCCTGGAGCTGCTCGCCGACGGTGAGCTGACCTCGGGTGCGGTCGGCGCGGTGATCCAGCGTGAGTTCGGCATCTCCCAGCCCGCGGTGTCGCAACAGCTGCGGGTGTTGCGCGACAACGGATTCACCAGTGTCCGGCCGGAGGGGACGCGCAGGCTGTATTCGGTGAGCGCGGCCCCGTTGCGGGAGGTCGACGTGTGGCTGGAGCGCTTCCGCCGGTTCTGGGACCAGCATCTCGACGCATTGGGCACCGAGTTGGCGCGCGGCAAACGAGAACGACGGCTGGCCGCTGAGGGCGGAGCAGCGGACAACGAGGAAAAGGACCGGAAATGAGCGAGATCGTCGAGCAGATCAACAGGATGCATCGCGAGGTCGGCAAGGGCGGGCCGCCGACCGTCCTGTTGCGCCGCGGCTACGACGCGGCCATCGAGGACGTCTGGCAGGCGTGCACCGATCCGGAGCGGATCAGCCGCTGGTTCCTTCCGGTGAGCGGGGATCTTCGTCTCGGCGGCCTCTACCAGCTCAAGGGCAACGCCGGCGGCGAGATCCTGGCGTGCGAGGCGCCCGGACTGCTGCGGATCAGCTGGGGCATGGGCGAAGGACAGCCTTCGGAGGTACGCGTCCGGTTGTCCGCGATCGATGCCGAGCACACCGAGTTCGAGCTGGAGCACAGCCGGTGCGGCGATCCCGAGTTCTGGGCACGGTTCGGGCCGGGTTCGGTCGGGGTCGGCTGGGACGGGATGCTGTTCGCGCTGCGGGCGCACCTGGCCGGTGTCGAGCTCGACCAGGCGGCGTGGCTGGGTTCACCGAGGGCTCGCGAACTCACCGGTGCCAGCGTGCGGGCGTGGGTGGCCGCGCACGAGGCGGCCGGCGCCGATGCGGACACCGCGCGGGCGGCCGGCGAGCAGACCTTGGCGTTCTACGACCCACCGGCCGCAGGCTGAGTCATACCTGACACGACGTCAGGGTTGCGCAGGTGCCGAGGTCAGCGGAGTCGTTCGAGGTCGCGGGCGGTGTCGGCGAGTTCGAGGGCAAGGCCGCGCAGTTCGGCGGCGGCGGCACCGTCGTCGACGGCGGTGACGACGTCCTCGGCCGCGCAGCGCAGTTGGAACAGGCGGTCCTGCAGGTCGGCCAGCTCGGTCGCGGACAGCACGACCGCATCGTCGGGCAGGCCACCTCGGATGACGGCGCTGCGGCGTTCGTAGGCGCGCTGCCGGCACGGTTGGGCGCAGTAGCGGCGACGCCGGCCCGCGCGGCCGTCCTTGGTGTCGACCGGGAGTCGCCGCCCGCACCAGGCGCAGTGCTGCTTCTCCCGAGCGGTCAGGCGCGGAGGATCGGTTCGCCGGGTGGCGGCGTCGGTTTCGGTGGCCGGTTCGTCGTGCAGCACCCTGGCATCATGCCGGCAGCGGTATCCCGGCTCGCACCGACCACGCCGCAGTGGCGCCAATTCGGCATTCGCTACCGGATGGCCATGCCGATTCCACGCTGTTTTCGTGCTGCTTTCGCAGCCGGTCAGGCATGATCGGAGGATGGCCGTCGACCATCCTTACCTTGCCGGGCCGTACCCGAGGGCGTTCGCGCATCGCGGCTGGCACCTCGATGACATGGCCGGGATGGAGAACTCGCTCGGCGCGTTCCGCCGGGCCGTGCAGGAGGGCTACCGGTACCTGGAGACCGATGTGCACGCCACCGCCGACGGTGTGGTGGTCGTGCACCACGACGCGATGCTGGATCGCACCACGGACGGGGTGGGCGCGGTCGCTCAGCAGCCGTGGTCGGTGGTGAGTCGGGTCAAGGTAGCCGGCCGGGAGCCGATGGCGCGGTTGGACGAGTTGCTCGAAGAGCTGCCGGACGCGCTGGTGAACATCGACGTGAAGGCCGATTCGGCGGTCGAGCCGGTACTGGCGACGTTGCGGCGGTGCGACGCGCTGGGCCGGGTGTGCCTCGCCTCGTTCTCGGATGCCCGGTTGGCGCGGCTGCGACGCCTCGGCGGGCCGGGGCTGCTGACGTCGATGGGGCCGGGTTCGGTCGGCGCGCTGTGGGCGGCGGCCGGGACCGGCCTGCCGGTGGCCGCGCTGGCCAGGGGGCGGATGGCGCAGGTACCACGCCGGCAGGGGCGGCTGACGGTGGTGACCCCGAGGTTCGTTCGGCTGGCGCACCGGCGGGGCATCGAGGTGCACGTGTGGACGATCGACGAGGCCGAGCGGATGCGCGAGTTGCTCGACATGGGCGTCGACGGGCTGGTGTCGGACCGGCCGGACCTGTTGCGCGAGGTGCTGCGGGAGAAGGGGTCCTGGTCGGAGCGGGTCTGACCCTCTCCGGTCATGGCTTGGGAGCTTTGCCCTCCCAGGCGGCGCGCCAGGTGTCCGGACCGATCTGGCCGTCCTGGGTGAGCCCGTTGGCGATCTGGACGGCGGCGACCGCGGCCTTGGTCTTGGCGTAGTAGCAGCCGGTCCCGTCGAAGGCGAAACCGTAGGCGTTCATCCGCAGCTGCCAGTTCCGCAGGGCCGGGGCGCAGTCGCCGTAGTTGTAGATCACGCCCGGCCAAGTGGGGGCGACGTTCGCGGGCAGCGCCGGGACGACCTTGCTCGCGGCGTCCGCGTCGGGCCTGAGGCCTAGCTTGGCCGCGCAGCTCCAGGGCTGCCAGCCGCGCATCCGGTAGAGGTAGAGGGCCCGGTAGTCCTGTTCGGTGGGGCTGGCCTGGTTGGGGTAGCCGGTGCCGCCGACGCTGCGCCAGGTGGCGAGGTTGAACTGGTAGGCGCCGTAGTAGAGGCCGTTGGCGGACACCACGCCGTAGTTGTCGCCGGATTCGCAGTTGCGCAGCGCGGCCCACTGCGCGGTGCTCGGATCGGCCGATGCCGGCGCGGCGCCGAGAGCGGCGACGGAGAGTTGGACGCCTACGGCGAGCGCGAGGACGACGAGTACCCGGGCGAGCGACCGAGGCCACCGAGGTGGCCGCCGAACACGAGTAGCGGTCATGGCTGAGCACGGTAAGCGCGCGCCCCACCAGCCACAACCGGAACATCGAACACTCCAGTATCTCCTGTCACTCGTTCGAGCGACGATGCGACACGCTGATCGCGACGCTGGTTCGGGCGAAAAATCCGGTCACGGTGGCCTGGACGTCAACGTTGTGCGTCATCCCGGCATCAGGACACCGCAACCCGGCATCGGGCGAACGTGACGACCGATACAGTCACTTCGCCCGCGTCCTGGGGACGGGCAGCGAAGCAGGAAAGGCGGCCCGTCGATGGTGCGCAGAACCACCAAGGACAACGCCAAGGGCTCGACGGCCTCGGGCGGGACCGAAGGCGCGGCGGCCGACGCCGCGCTGCGCCGGCAGCGGCGGGCCTGGTACACCTACGGCTGGGGCGCACACACCTTCGAGACCAGCGTGGTCACCGTATTCATGAGCCGCTACCTCGTGGCGGTCGCGCAGAACGCGGTCGGCAAGGACGGCACCCTGCGCGTGCTGGGGATCCCGATCGCGGCCGGCTCGCTGTTCGCCTACGTGGTGTCGTTCACCGCGATCGTGCTGATCTTCCTGATGCCCGTCGTCGGCGCGATCGCCGACCGCACCGGCCGCAAGCGCGAGTTGATGCTGGGGTTGGGCTACCTCGGCGCGTTCAGCGTGATGGCCATGTGGTTCGTGAAGGGCAGTGACTGGCAGCTCGGCACGTTCCTGATGATCTTCGCGTACCTGACCTACACCTGCGCGAAGGTGGTGTTCAACTCCTTCCTGCCCAGCCTCGCCGCCGCCGACGAACGGGACAAGATCTCCTCGATCGGCTGGGCCGCCGGCTACATCGGCGGCGGCATCGTGCTCGCGGGCAGTTTCGTGGCGTCGTTCGTGATCACCGACTCCGCACTGCTGGCCAGGGTGTCATTGCTGGCAGCGGGCCTGTGGTGGGCGCTGTTCGCGCTGGTGCCGCTGCGGCGGCTGCGCAATCCGGAATCCCAGGTCGAGCTGGCACCGAGGACCGGTTCGGTGCTCACGGCCGGCTTCCGCCAGCTCGGCCACACCATCAAGGGCGCGCGGCTGCTGCCGATGACGCTGCTGTTCCTGGTGGCCTACCTGGTCTACTACGACGGCATCAACACGGTGACCACGCTGTCGGCCACCTACGGCTCCGACGAGCTGGGACTGTCGGACAACACGTTGTTGACGGCGATCCTGATCGTGCAGTTCGCGGCCTTCGGCGGGGCACTGCTGCTGGGCCGGTTCGCCGACCGGTGGGGCGCGAAGCGGGTGATCGCGTGGAGCCTGGTGGTGTGGATCGGCATCGTGGTGGCCGCGTACTACCTCACCAAGGGCAGCGCGGTGCAGTTCTACGTGCTGGCGATGGCGCTGTCGGTGGTGATGGGCGGCACTCAGGCGCTGTCCCGGTCGTTGTACTCCAGCATGATCCCGGTGGGCGCGGAGGCGGAGTACTTCAGCCTGTACGAGATCTCCAGTTCGGGCTCCAGCGCGTTGGGGCCGTTGTTGTTCGGGTTGGCCTACCAGAACACCGGCAGCTACCGGGTCGCGATCCTGTCGCTGGTGGTGTTCTTCGTGGTCGGCCTCGGTTTGTTGATTCCGGTCAATGTTCGACGCGCCGTGACCACTGCGGGTAACCAGGTGCCGGAGAGCCTGCTCGCTGCACAACGGGAGAAAAGCCCGGTCTGAACACGCTCGACACAATCGGGTCTGATAAGTCCTTTTTTGTCACAGCTAGGTAATGTCACTCCCCCAACGGGGTGATGTATGTCATCGGTAGGGCGATAACGCGTCATGCCTACGTTTCGATTGCCTCTCAGTGGAGGAACACTTCGTTGACGAGTGAAACTGCTCACTGAGTGCTACCGGATCGAGGGGACGGGAATTGTCTCGCTACCTCGTCCGTTACAGGAAGTGAGCACGACCTGGGCACTGGCCCTGAGCCGAGCGAAAGGACACCGCCATGGCCGACCGCGTTCTGCGTGGTAGCCGGCTCGGAGCAGTTAGCTACGAGACCGACCGCAACCACGACCTCGCCCCCCGCCGCACCACTCACTACGCATGCCCCAAGGGACACGATTTCGAGGTTCCCTTCTCCGACGACGCGGAGATTCCGCCGACGTGGGAGTGCCGGTTGCACGGCGCCGTGTCCAAGTTGATCGACGGCTCTGAGCCGGAGACCAAGAAGGCCAAGGCTCCGCGTACCCACTGGGACATGTTGCTGGAACGGCGCAGCATCCCTGAGCTGGAGGAGTTGCTCTCCGAACGGCTTGAGGAACTGCGCGGCCGTCGCAGCCGCACAGCCTGACCGGTACCGCGTTCTCCCGGCGGGAGCGCGTCACCACCCTGCCCTGCAAACCCCTTCAGACGACCGAACCGACCCTCAGACCACCAGGCCTCCCGCATAGACGAGACAAGACCGCCCAGCTGGACCGGGCGGTCTTGTCTCGTCGACGAGCCTTCATGCTCGTGCTTCGGAGCCTTCGTGGCGGTGGGGTTCAGCGCTGGTTGACCGGTTCTGCCGCATCGTGGCCGACCGGCCGGCCGAACAGGCGTCGGACCTGGTCGACGCGGTGCCGCAACCCCCACGCCCCGACCCGCAGCGCGGCCTCCCGGACGATGGAGCCGCTCATCTTCGACTCACCGATCTGCCGTTCGGTGAAGGTGATCGGCACCTCCACGATCTCGAACCCGGCCTGCAGGGTGCGCCAGGCGAGGTCGATCTGGAAGCAGTAGCCGTGCGAGGCGACGCCGTCGAGTTCGAGCTTCTCCAGCACGCCGCGCCGGAACGCGCGGAACCCCGCCGTGATGTCCTTGATGCTCACCCCGAGCGCCAGCTGGGAGTAGATGTTGCCGCCTCGGGAGATCAGCTCACGGGACTTCGGCCAGTCGACGGTCTGACCGCCGTGCACGTACCGGGAGCCGATGACGAGGTCGGCCCCGGTGAGCGCGTCGAGCATCCTGGGCAGGTCCTCGGGGGCGTGCGAGCCGTCGGCGTCCATCTCGACGACGACCGCGTAGGCACGCTCCAGCGCCCAGTTGAACCCGGCGATGTAGGCAGCGCCGAGGCCGGCCTTCTCGGTGCGGTGCATGACGTGCACCCGCTCGTCGGCCTTGGCCATCTCGTCGGCAAGGTCGCCGGTGCCGTCCGGGCTGCCGTCGTCGACGACGAGCGCCTCGACTCCGGGGAGCGTGGCGTGCAGGCGGGCCACGATCGGACCGAGGTTTTCTCGCTCGTTGTAGGTGGGGATCACCACCAGTACAGGCTGCAGATCCGACGGGTGCTCGCGCGCCTCGGCCATCCGTTCCTCCTCGCCCGCTGCCGTGTGCGGCGGACGTCATCGCTAGCTAGCTGTGGTCAGTGTGGTCAGTCAGTCAGTGTTGTCGGTACTGCGGTCGGTACTGCGGTTGATGCCGGTGTCGGCATCGGTGTCTTCGGTGGAACTGGCGGTGCCGCCACTCGTGCTGGTACTGCCCGCACTCGTGGTACTGCTCGCACTCGTGGTGGTCACGATGGTGGTCGTGGTGCCTTCGGCCGTGCCGGATGCCACGGTGGCCGCGTTCGTCCTGGCCGCCGCGAGCGCCAGCGCACCGCGACGGGCCCGGCCGCGCAGCCGCTCGGAGCGGACTCCGAACGCCAACGCGAGCAAGCCACCGGCCACCATGATCCATTCGGGCCAGGACCCGAGCCGATCAGCAAGGGTAATCGTCGACCGTAGCGGCACGGTGGCAACCAGGGCCGCCGGAGTGAACAACTCAGTCTGTTGGGTGATAGTTCCGTTGGGTTGGATGATGGCACTGACCCCGCTGGTGGCCGCGACCACCACCGACCGACCGTGTTCGACGGCGCGTTCCTGGTCCATCGCCAGCTGCTGGTAGGTCATCTCGGTCTTGCCGAAGGTGGCGTTGTTGGTCGGCACCGCGATCAGGTTGGTGCCGTCGGTGACCGAATCGCGGACCACGCTGTCGAAGGCGACCTCGTAGCAGGTGTCGATGCCGACCTTGGCCGGACCCATCGGGAACGGCACCGCCGTGGTGCCGGGGGCGAAGTTGCCGGCGATGTTGACCAGCCCAGGGGCGAAGAAGTGGAAGAACGACCGCCACGGCATGGTCTCGCCGAAGGGCATCAGCTTGCGCTTCACGTACTGCAGTACCGGGCCCTTGCCCGGTTCCCACAGGATCGAGGTGTTCTTCGGCTGCGGCCCCTGCGAGTAGACCACCGCGCCGACCGCGATCGGCGCGTCGATGTCCGCCACGGTCTGGGAGATTTCGGCGTAGGCGTCCGGGTTGACGTAGGGGTCGACGTCATCGGAGTTCTCCGGCCAGATCACCAGCTGCGGCTGTTTGACCTTGCCGGCACGAACCTCGTTGGCCAGTACCTGGGTTTCCTTGGCGTGATAGTCCAGGACGATGCGCCGCTGGGTGTCGAAGTCGAGGCCGAGCCTTGGCACGTTGCCCTGGACGGCGGCGACGACGGCGGTGCCCGCGTTCGGGTCGGTGCCGACCAGCGGCCAGGCCGCGATCCCACCGACCAGGGGCACGAGTACCGCGAGCACGGGCCCGATGATCATCGTCGAACGACGGTTCTCCTTGCGCCACAACACCCGTGCCAGCGCGGCCAGGCCGAACCCGGTCAGTACCACCGCGAATCCGACCAGCGGGGTGCCGCCCAGTGCCGCCAATGACAGGTAGCTGCCGTCTGCCTGTCCGAACGCGACCTTGCCCCAGGGCAGCCCGCCGAACGGGAACCTGGCCCGCACCGCCTCGTCGGCGACCCACAGCAGCGCCGCCCACAGTGGAGCGCCGCGCAGCCGGGACACCACCGCGATCGCGGCCGGCCCCAACGCCATGATCAGCGATTCGAACGAGCACAGCACCCAGGGGGCGAACACCCCGACGAAGGATCCGGTCCAGTACATCAACGGGATCATGAAACCCATCGAGAACACGAACCCGTACCCGAAGCCGGCCCTCGCCCGCCGACCGTGGACGACGAGGCCCAGCAGCGCGAAGCTGATCGGCGCCAACCACCACACCGTGCGCGGGGGGAAGCTCGCGTACAGCACTATCCCGGCTGCCAGCGCGGTGACCAGCCGCAACAGCGTCGGCTTCGACGGGATGTGCGGACGTCGGCGACGCCGCCGGGACCCCGCGTCAGCGGGCCCACCGGGTTCGCCGGCCACAGCGGAGGACGCGAGGGTCGGAGCTACCACGCGCCAAGAGTACGGGAGGCGCATGTGCGACCAGCGTCATGTTGGATCACCGAGACCGTTAACAGCACTTTGTCAACGGCTGGGCGGTTGTCGATGTCGGGCAGGTGTCAGCAGCCGGGTGGGTCCGATCGCCTGCGGGCGCGGAGTTCGGCGGCGTCGGCCCCGGTGGCGCCCTCGGCGCGCCGTCTGCTGGCCTGCCGGACATCGAGGCCGGCGCCGATCCAGTCCGCGACCTCGTCGAACGGGATACCGGCCCGCCACCAGTCCCGGATCACCTGGGCCGGCGAGGACCCGCGCGTCGCCAACTCGGCGGCCTCGGCCGGGGTCAGGCCCACTTCCCGCCACAGGGTCGCGTCCTGCGCGGCGATGCCGTGCTCGGCCCAGGCCAAGGCTTCCGGGTCGACCCACTGGGCCTGTAGGTAGCCGCCGATCAGGTTGCCGGCGATACCGGCGCGCAGAAACTGGCGCATCGCGTCGTTGAGTCTGCTGACGCCCTCCGGGTATTCCGGCGGGGCGCTGCCGGGCGAGAACCAGCCCGCGCGGCCCTGACCGTAGGCCTGGTGCGGATCCCGACCGTGCCGCTTGTGTTCCCGCGCGGCGGAAAGGTCGAATCCCAGTTCGTGCCAGTGCACCGCTTCGGCCGCGTCGATACCGGCCGCGCACCAGTCGGCGACCGAGCCAGGGGTGACCCCGGCGGTCAGCCACTGGGCGGCGGCCAATGCCTCGGGAACGCCGGCTCTGATCCAGGCCAGTGCCGAGTCGAGGTCGAAGTTCCAGCGGCGCCAGGCCAAGGCGTCACCACGCCGCAGCCCGGCGCGTAGCCATGCGGCCAGATTGTCCGGCCGGGGCGGCCAGTTCTGCTCGGAGTAGCGGTCCTCGTCCACGCTGCCTCTGGGGTTCACCCGGCGTCGTTGCCGGCCGTCGCCTCGGGGTCGCGCGGCGGTGGCCGACACCCCGGTGGCCTTGTCCTTGCCGTCCTTGCCGCTCCAGTGTCACCGATCGACCAGCCACTGGCCAGCGCCCTACGATCACGATCATGGTGGAGCCGGTAGAGTTGTCGATTATGGCCGGCGACCGACCAGGCGTACTGCGCTGGTTGTTCTACGCCTACGGCGGCGGGCTGCCCGCCCGCTTCGCGCCGTGGGTCCTGCGCGATCTGACCGGCCGCTGGTGGCTGCTACGGCATGTGCTGCGCACCTTCGTGCAGTGCCTGCCCACGTTCGCGCTGCTGTTTTTCCCCGCATCGGCTTCCACGCTGTTCCTGATGATGTTCATCGTGTTGTTCGGGGCGATGTTCATGTCGCTGTCCTATGCCGAGGAATCCCGCAAGCACCGCCTCTACAAACACGGCTACCTTCCCGAACTCGTCCTGCGCCGGCCAGGCTCCCGCGAGGACGACGACGGCTGACCGCCGCTGAGCTGCGCGGATGCCGTTTCGTGTGCGGATTGACAGCAGACCGTGACGAGATCGTGAAGTGTCGGCGCCATCCGCATATCCCCTGGTCGTGTTGAACTTGTTCAGCCCGGCCGAACGGGTGCCGATGCCCCGGTGGTGACCATGCCCGAACAAATGCGGCGGCCGCGCCCAGTCGATGAACTGGTTGGCGACGCGATCCGCGCGCTGGGTCATGTCCCTGTCGGGGATTTGACCGCCACGTTGATCGCTGCCTGGCGCGCGGTCGGCATCTGCCAGTCGGTCAGCCAGCTGCTGACCAAACTGCACCAGCACGACACCGGTATCGACGGGGTGATCAGCGGCTACCTCGACGACACCCCACGCCCCGGTGACGCCTACCGCGACGCCGCGGAATGGGCGACGGTGATGGTGCGGGCGCTGCGCGGTTCGGCCAGCCTGCCGCCGGACATCGAACCGGTGGTCATCGAAGCGAGCCAGTTGCCGAGCGATCCGCTCGGTGAGGAGGATGTCACCGAGCTGGTGAACTCGATGATGGATCTCGGTGGCGCGTTGAACATCATCTGCGGCTGGGCGCGCGGCAACGCGGTCGAAGAGGGTGACAAGGCGGCCTGCGCGACGGTCGCGGCCTGCGGCCTTGAGCTGTACCGCGCCTACGAGCACAGAGCCTAGGCCGCGCAACGTCCAAACTCGACCGGACCCACATTCGAGGCCCGCTCAAGTTCGAGCCTGCTCAAGTTCGACGCTGCTCAAGTTCGGCCGGAAATGTGGCTTAGCGGGGAATCGCGCTGCGACGTGGCCGATCGGGGTTGCGGATCGGGTCGATGGGCCAGGTTCGTGGACGAGGGTTGTGTCAGTCGGGTTCGGGAATCGCCGTGCCGCAACGAGGACAGGTCGTCGGCGGGTTGTCCTCGACGAACCGGCCGCACTCCGGGCAGACCGAGGTCAGCCAGCACACCGGATCTCCGCCGAAGTCGGTGTGCGGCTGTTGGCTACCCGGATTCGGTTGCGGCGAAACGGTTTCCGAGCGAGGATCGACCGGATTCGTTGCCGGCTCGCTGCCGGTCATCGGTCGCCGTCGCGCAGGAGCCCGGCGAGGATGACGGCGTGGCTGTGCTCGACATCCTTGGTCGCGGTCAACAGGGTCAGCGTCGGCCGCGAGCCGTGCGCGCGCAGCCGGTCCAGCGCGGCCAGACCCGCCGCGCCGGCCAGCTCGTCCCGGTAGCGCTGCTCGAACTCGGTGAACTTCGCCGGGTCGTGGCCGTACCAGGTGCGCAGTTCGGTCGAGGGTGCGACGTCCTTGAGCCAGGTTGCGGCTTCGAGTTGGTCCTTGCCGACGCCGCGCGGCCAGATCCGGTCGACGAGTACCCGGTCGCCGTCGGCCTCGCTAACCGCGTCGTACACCCGGACAACGCGAATCGTTCGCCCGCTCATGGGACCCATTAAACCCGCCTGGTCAGCCCTTCGCCGTCGCCGACCCGGCAGCCTGGCCGGCCGCCGTGGCAGTTGCCGTAGCAGCCGCCGGGCCGGCCGCCCTACCGGTCGCCGTAGCAGTTGCCGGGCCGGCCGGGACCACGACGGTGCCTTCGGCGCGAGTGACCAGGACCGGCGGGTCGAGCACGTCGGCCGAGGACGCGCCGCGCTCGGGGGCGGCCCGGCACACCACCCGCGCCTCGAAGGAGATCCCTCGGGAACGGTTGCCGATCCTGGTCAGGGTCGCGGTGGCTTCGATGACATCGCCGGCCTGGATCGGGGCCAGGAACTCCACCGAGCTGTAGCCGGCGAAAAGGCCCTCGTCGCCGTCGGTGCGCACGCACAGTTCGGTGGCGACATCGCCGAACATGCCCAGGCCGTAGGCGCCGTCGACCAGGTTGCCGCCGTAGTGGGCGTGCGCGTAGGGCACGTACCGGCGATGGGTGACGGTGAATCCGGTGACCAGTGCGTGCTCGCTCACCGCGCGGCTCCTGCCTTCGCTGCCTTCTCGTCCGGGGTCTTCTCGGCCAGGTTCTTCTTGGCCGGGGTCTTCTCGGCCGGGTTCTTCTCGGTCGGCGTCTTCTCGGTCGGCGTCTTCTTGGTTGCCGTCGTCGCCGACCTGGTTGTCATGGCGTGCACGAGGTAGCTGGCGACCTCGCCGGGTGTGGTGCCACGGCCGAAGACCCGGTCGACGCCGAGTTCGTCGGCCATCAGCGGGTCGAATCGGGGTCCGCCGACCACCAGCATGGGTCGCCGCTCCCCCATGGCCTCGCGGAACGCGGCGGACATCTCCTGAGTGTTCTGCAGGTGGGCGTCGCGTTGGGTGACCACTTGGGACACCAGCACCGCGTCGGCCTTCTCCGCGCGGGCCCGCTTCACCAGGTCTGGGACACCGACCTGGGCACCGAGGTTGACCACCCGCAGTTCCCGGTAGTACTCAAGGCCTTTCTCGCCGGCGAAGCCCTTGATGTTGAGGATCGCGTCGATGCCGACGGTGTGCGCGTCGGTGCCGATGCAGCCGCCGACCACGACGAACTTGCGGTGTAAGGAGCGCTTCACCGCCGCGTTGATCTCGGCGGGGGTCAGCAGCGGGTATTCGCGTTCGACGACCTTCACCTCGTCGAGGTCCACGAGGTGGTTGACCGAGCCGTAGACGACGAAGAAGCTGAAGTCCTTGCCGATCGGGTGGGAGTGCACGACGAGCGCGGGGTCCATGCCCATCTTGTTCGCCAACTGTTGCGCCGCACCGTCGGCGCGCGGCCCGTGCGGGACGGGCAGGGTGAAGGACAGCTGCACCATGCCGTCGCCAGTCGCGTCGCCGTAAGGCCGGACGTGGCGCTTGTCCCTGCCGCCCTTGGTGGCGGGTTCCTGCTCGCTCATGCGCTTGTCCCCGATTCCAACATCTCCGCCGCCGGGTTCAGATAGTCCGCTGCCTTCTCGACGACGCCGTCGGCGCCCTTCCCGCCTTCCGGTGGGCGTTTCATCAGGCCGAAGGTGCCGCTGGCGATCGCGTTGAGCAGGCCGCCGGACACGATGCGCTCCAACAGGTCCACCGCCTCGCCGAGTACCTGGTTGCCGCGTTTGACGATGAAGCCGTCCTTGGCCGGATGGAAGTCCTCGCTCAGGTTGCCGGCCGCGTTGAGGATGTAGCGGACGTTGTCGAGGGCGAGGTCGCGGTCGGACAGCCAGGGGGTGACGACGGCTTCGGTCATCATGCCGACCAGCAGGATGCTCTGCCCGGTCAGGACACCGGCGAGGTTGAACAGGCCGTCGAGGAGGTAGCCGCGGAACACGTTGCCGGTCATGTGTTTGGTCGGCGGCATCCACTTCAGTGGCGCGTCCGGGAACAGTTCCCGCGCCAGCAGGGCGTGCGCGAGTTCGAGCCGGAAGGAGTCGGGCAGGTCCGGGTTGATCTCGAAGGCGTGCCCGAGGCCGAGCAGGTCGTCGGGCAGGCCCGCTTCGTGCGCGAACCGTTCGTTGAGCAGCTGCGAGACGGTGACGGTGTGCGCGGCGTCGACGGCATCGTCGGTGGTGAGGTAGTTGTCCTCGCCGGTGTTGATGATGATGCCGGCGCGGGCGTGCACCTGCCGGGAGAAACGCTGGTCGACGAAGGTGCGGATCGGGTTGATGTCGCGGAACAGGATGCCGTACATGGAGTCGTTGAGCATCATGTCCAGCCGTTGCAGGCCGCCGAGAACCGCGATTTCCGGCATGCACAGCCCGGAGGCGTAGTTGGTCAGCCGCACATAGCGCCCCAGTTCTCGGGACACCTCGTCCAGCGCGGCCCGCATGATGCGGAAGTTTTCCTGGGTGGCGTAGGTGCCGGCGAAACCCTGGTGGGTCGCGCCCTCCGGGACGTAGTCCAAAAGGGACTGTCCGGTGGAGCGGATCACCGCGATCACGTCGGCACCGGCCCTCGCCGCGTTCGCGGCCTGTACGACGTCCTCGTCGATGTCGCCGGTGGCCACGATGAGGTAGATCCAGGGCCGCTGTGGCGGATCGCCGAGCTTCGTGACGAGTTTCGCGCGCTCCGCTCGGCTGCGGTCGACCGCGCGCAGGCCCTTGCCGATGGCACCGCGCGCGGCTTTGGCGGCCTTGTCGCGGGCGGTCGCGGTGGGGAGGGTGTAGCGGATCTGGCCGGCAGCGGTGGCCTCGGCGAGTTCGGTGAGCGAACCGAGGTCGTGTTCGCGCAGTGCATGGAACACCGGCAGCGCGGCGCCGTGTTCGAGGCCGCAGTGTTCGCGGACGGTGTCCACGACCCGGTTGACCCAGGGCACGTCGCCCGCCCGGTGCGCGCTGTCGGCGCCGGCGATGCCGGCCAGCCGCAGGGTGGCTCGTTCGACCGCGACCGTGGTGTGCGCCTTGGCCAGCGCGATCACCGGTTCGGCGGCCTGCGCGGCGAGCGCTCGGGCCTTGGCCACCACGGCCGGATCGAGATCCAACCGACCCATGTCAACCCTCCTCGGATGTCAGGAAATCGAGCAACGTCACGAACTTCACGGACCGAACGCGCCGTGCTGGTAGATCACGGTGCCGCGCAGCACGGTTTGCAGACACATCGGCAGTTCGTCCTCGGGGCGCAGGGACGGCAGCGGTGGAACCCCGGAACGCGGATCGGTCGACCACCGCTGCACTCGGGTGTCCTGCGCGGGCCCGACGAGTTCGCCGACCCGCCAGACCGCGTAGGTGGCCGGGGCGCCGGGGGCGAGGGTGCCGGTGAGCCCGTCGTTGACACCGGCCGCGCGCCAACCGCCTCGGGTGTGCGCGGTGAACGCGGCCCGCGCGGAGATCCCGAACCCCTCGGTCCGATGCGAGACGGCGGCCCGCACGATCGCCCACGGCTGCACCGGGGTCACGGGTGTGTCGGAGCCGAACGCGAGGGTGACGCCCGCGGCGGCCAGCGTGGCGAACGGGTTGAGGGTGGCGGCGCGTTTGGCGCCGAGGCGTTGGGCGTACATGCCGTCCTCGCCGCCCCAGGTCGCGTCGAACAGTGGTTGCACCGAGGCGATCACGCCCCACCGGGCGAGCTGTTCGGCCTGGTCGGCGGACACCATTTCCAGGTGCTCGACGCGGTGTCCACGCGCGGCAAGCGCCGGCAGGCCGACGGCCTGCTCCGCAGCGCGGAAGCCGGCCACGATCGCGGTGATCGCGGCGTCGCCGATGGCGTGGAAGCCGGCCTGGATACCGCCCTTGCCGCAGATGACGAGGTGCTCGGCGATCTGCGCCGCGGTGAGGTAGCCGGCGCCGAGGTTGTCCGGGTCGTCGGCGTAGGGCGCGGACAGGGCGGCGGTGCGTGAGCCGAACGCGCCGTCCACGAACAGGTCCCCGGCCAGCCCGAGCGCCCCGACCTGGGTTGCGAGGCCAGCTTCGCCCAGCTCACCCCAGTAGCCGACGACGTCGACGGTGTTCTCCTCCGCTGCCAATGTCAGCAGTTCGGCGAAGTCGGCGCGACCGGAGATCGACGGGCCGGCGCACTCGTGCACGGCCGCGACGCCCTGGGCGGCGGCATGACGGAGGAAGGCGAGTTGGGTGGCGCGCCGTTGGGTCGGGTCGAGGCCGGCGAGCGCGGCGGCCCGCACCTGGTGATGCGCGTCGCGGGTCAGCGGCCCCTGCGGCGAGTAGCCGGGCTCGACGCGCGCGGCCGGGGCGAGGTCGAGCAGCGCGGAGGACACCAGGGCCGAATGGACATCGATCCGCGACAGGTACACCGGGGAGGCACCACAGACCGCGTCGAGTTCCTCCCGCGTCGGCGCGCGGTGCTCCGGCCAGTTCGTCTCGTCCCAGCCGTGCCCCCAGATCAGCGCGCCGGGTTGGGCGCGGACCTGGTCGGCGACGAGGTCGAGGCATTCGCCGAGCGAACCGCAGCCACGCAGGTCGAGCCCGTCGAGCAGCAGGCCGCTCGCGGTGGCGTGCACGTGCGCGTCGACGAAGGCGGGTGCCACGAAATGCCCGTCGAGGTCGACGGTCTCGGCATCGGGATGGATGGCCCGGCCGGGTTCGTCCTGGCCGATCCAGGTGATCATCCCGTCGGTGATGGCCATCGCGGTGGCATCCGGCGCCGACGGCGCGTAGATCCGGCCGCCCAGCAGCAATGTGGAGCGCGTCATGCTCGCACAGTCTGCCCTGTTTTCACGTCCGACACCGCTTCGGCCTCGGACGTGGTGCGGGCGTCGAACAGGGCGCGCACCCCCGGCTCGGTGCGCAGTAGGTCGAGCGCGAACTCGGCGTGTCCCGGCACGTACCCGTTGCCGATCAGCATCTCCACATCGGCCGCGACCCCCTCGGCGCCGAGCGCGGCGGAGGCGAAGGAGGTCGCCATCGAGAAGAAGATCACCGTGCCGCCGTCGGCGGTGGCCAGGATCGCGCCGTGCTCGCAGCCAGGCACGTCGACGCACACCACGGTCGCGTCGACCTGGTCACCGACCGCCGAGGCCAGCGCGACCGGATCACGGGCGTCGGCCAGCACGACCTCATCGGCCAACCCGGCCGCGCGCAGTGCCTGCGCCTCCCGCTCGAACGGCACCAGCCCGACCAGCCGCCCGGCTCCGGCACGCCGCGCGGCGGCCAGTGACAGCGACCCGGACTTGCCCGCCCCGCCGAGCACACACACCGAGGGGGCGCGCCCGAGTTCGGCGGCCTTGCGGCGCACGACCCGATCGGTCAGCGCGGGTGCGCCGCAGACGTCCAGCACCGACAGGGCGAGCGGTTCGGGCAGGTCAACGGGCAGCACCGCGACGATCGAGCGGCCGAACAGGATCGCGGTGCCGGTGCACGGGACCTGCTCGGTGCTGCCGTCCCAGTCGCGCAGGTCATCGGTGATCCGCAGCGGGGTGAGCGTCAGCGAGACGAGGGTGGCGACCCGGTCGCCGACGCGCAGGCCGAGCGGGGAGTCCTGGCCGACGGCGGCGACGGTGCCCAGCAGCATCCCGCCGGACCCGGTGAGCGGGTTCTGCATCTTGCCCCGGCTGTTGATGATCTCCAGCACGGCGGCGCGGACGGCGTCGCCGGTGCCGTGTTCCTCGCGCAGCTGCCGGTAGGAGGCGGCGTCGAGGTTGAGCCGCTGCACGTCGATGACGACCTCGTCGAGGCCTGGGGTCGGGTCGGTGTCCAGGCGCTGGGCACGCTGCGGCAGC
The DNA here is from genome assembly GCA_036268955.1 of Pseudonocardiaceae bacterium. Lineage (GTDB taxonomy): Bacteria > Actinomycetota > Actinomycetes > Mycobacteriales > Pseudonocardiaceae > CAJCJE01. The sequence continues at coordinate 97,714 of DATATE010000030.1, read as the reverse complement.
ACGCCGGGCGGGTCGAGGACCCGGTGCAGGCCGATCGGCGAACTGGGCTTGACCTCGCGTGGTGCTGCCGACACCGTCACACCTGCCTTCACGAAGGGATACGGCAAGAAGATTTGCGTTATCTGGACGTCATGGCAGTATATATTTACGCGATCCAGACGCTGAGGAGTAGGTATGACACTCGCCTGCGAAGTTACCAGCGCCGCTCCTGGCGCCGCGACCACCGTCGCGGACGCCGTCGAAGAAGCCGGCCGCCAACCGTACGAGTACGTGCGCCACGAACTCGTCGAACCGGATTGGCGACGGTTCCCAGGGTGGCGGGACGTGACCGAGGCGCAATGGCGAGACGCGCAGTGGCAGCGCGCGCACTGCGTGAAGAACATCAAGCAGCTGCGGGCGCTGCTCGGCGACCTGCTCGCCGAGCGCTTCTACCTCGACCTTGCCGCCGACCAGGAAACCCTGGCGACCATGTCGATGCTGGTGCCGCCGCAGATGATGAACACCATGGCGCCGAACGCGGCACCCGCGGAGTTCACCGAGGCGTTCTACGCCGACCCGATCCGCCGCTACATGATCCCGGTCCGCTCCGACCGGGATGCCCGGTGGCCGAGCCATCCGTACGCGACGCGGGACTCCCTGCACGAGGCGGAGATGTGGGTCGTCGAGGGGTTGACCCACCGCTATCCCACCAAGGTGCTGGCCGAACTGCTGTCCACCTGCCCCCAGTACTGCGGGCACTGCACCCGGATGGACCTGGTCGGCAACTCCACCAACACGGTGGACAAGCACAAGCTGTCGCTCAAGCCGGTTGACCGGCAGGACGCGATGATCACCTACCTGAAGAAGACACCGGGCGTGCGGGACGTCGTGGTCTCCGGCGGTGACGTGGCCAACGTGCCATGGCACCAGCTGGAAGCCTTCCTGATGCGGCTGCTGGACATCGACACCGTGCGGGATATCCGGCTGGCCACCAAGGCCCTCGCCGGCCTGCCGCAGCACTGGATCCAGCCCAAGGTCACCGAGGGCCTTGCCAGGGTCGCCGGCACCGCGCGCCGTCGCGGCGTGAACCTGGCCATCCACACCCACGTCAACCACGCCCAGTCGGTCACCCCGCTGGTCGCCGAGGCCGCGCGCGCGGCGCTGGACGCCGGGGTCCGGGACGTCCGCAACCAGGGGGTGCTGATGCGCGGCGTCAACGCGACCCCGCAGGATCTGCTCGACCTGTGCTTCGCGTTGCAGGGCGAGGCAGGCATCCTGCCGTACTACTTCTACATGTGCGACATGATCCCCAATGCCGAACACTGGCGCACCGCCGTGTGGGAGGCGCAGGACCTGCAGCACGCGATCATGGGTTACCTGCCCGGTTACGCGACCCCGCGCATCGTCTGCGACGTGCCCTACGTCGGGAAGCGCTGGGTGCACCAGCTCACCTCCTACGACCGCGAACTGGGCGTCTCGTACTGGACCAAGAACTACCGCACCGGCATCGAACTCGCCGACCCGGAGGCGCTGGCTCGCCAGTACCCGTACTACGACCCGATCGGCACCCTGCCGGAAAAAGGTCAGCAACGGTGGATTGAAAAGTAACGGCCTACCTCGACAAGGGCGTTACATCGAGAAAGCGTACATATCCCGCCGGGCAACCAGTGCCCAGATCCGGTGCGGAACGACCAGCGGTTCGGCCGGGAACCGCTCGCGCAGCAGCCGGGCGAGGTCGGTGTCGAAGGCAGTGATCTCGGCCTCGGACAGGCTCGCGCCGACACCGTTGGAACTGCGCATCCGGCCGCGCCAGGCCTCATGGGTGAACGGGACGTCGATGTCGAAGCCGATGGCCTCGACATCGGCGAACCCGGCCTGCCGCAGCTCGGCGGCCCAGCCAGTGTGGTCGATCGCGCCGCCGGCCACCGGCCAACCGGGGTTGTAGCGCAGCACGAGTTCCTCGCTTGCCGTGCAGACGTTGCCCGGCAGGAGGTGGTAGTCCCGTCCGCAGACGACCAGCGCACCGTTGCCGGTGAGCAGCCGTAACGCTTCCTCGGCGACGCGCTCGCGGTCGAACCAGTGCCAGCACTGCCCCGCGCTGACCACATCCCAGGCCGCCGCCGGCAGCCCGGTGTCCTCGGCAGGGGCAACCCGATAGGTCACCGCCAGTCCGGCCTCGGCGTCCTGGCGACGCGCCTCGGTGAGCAGTTCGGGCGCGATGTCGACCCCGGTGACGGTGCAGCCCACGGCGGCGAAACCACGGGCCAGCACACCGGTTCCGGTGCCGAGGTCGACGATCCGCTGGCCGGGGACACCGATCCCGCAGGCGGCCAGTCGGGTGAACAGTTCGGGCGGGAACGCGGTCCGGTAGGTGGCGTAGTCGCGAGCGGTCCTGCCGAAGTCCACGGGCACTCGGCCATCATGGCACCGACTCGCCACCGACCGCAGGCGCGCGGAAACCGGCCGGGACGTGATCGGAAATACTCGATCCGGCCGTTAGCGGATCTTGGCCGGCCCTAAACTGGGGCAGGTGCGCTCCCCCAACCCGCGGCTGAAATGGACCGTGCTGGTTGCGGTGCTCCTGCTGGCGGCCTTCGCCTTGGTCACCGATGTGCCGACGATCGCACCGGCGCCGGTCAAGCACATCGGGCCACCGGCGAACGCGCCGTTGACACTGGTGACGATGGGTGACAGCACGATCTCCGGTGAGGGTGCCGGCGACTACACCGCGACGACCAACGGCGCGAACGGCGACTGGTGTCACCGGTCGACGCACGCCGAGGTCGACCAGACCTCGGTGCCGGGTGTCACGCGCACCATCAACCTGGCGTGTTCCGGCGCGGACTCCCCGGCGATCGGCCTCGGCAGGACAACGCACTACACCGAACCGTCCCAGGCAGCGCAGTTGGCGCCGATCGCGGCGCACGACCGGATCGTGGCGATCGTCCTCGCGGGCGGCGCCAATGATGATCCGCACTTCTCGCAGCTGGTCGACACCTGCATCCAGGCCTACTTCACCCGCAACGTCCTCGGGTGCAGCGGTGGGTTCACCCCGCAGTGGCAGCAGCGGGTCAACGCGATGATCCCGAAGGTCGAGCACGTGTTGAGCGACATCAGAACGGTGATGACGCATGCGGGCTACGCGCCGGGCAGCTATCAGCTGGTGTTGCAGTCGTATGCCGCGCCGATCGGTCCGGACATCTCCCAGGGCCTGCAAAGCCTTGCCGGCTGTCCCTTTGAGACAGTCGACCTGAAGTGGGTGCGCAACACCGGAATCCATGTCCTCGACAACGGTCTCGCCACGGCCGCCCGCACGGTGGGAGTGCGGTTCCTCGACCTGTCCGGGGCCGGGATCGGGCATGAGGCGTGTTCGGGTGGGCCGAAGGCGACCAACGAGTGGTTCACCCGGTTGACGGTGGCCTGGCAGGATTTGGACAACAGCCAGCGCGCCGGTCATGCCCTCCAGTCCTCGTTCCACCCCAATGCCGCCGGATATGCGGCGTTCGGCAGTTGCCTGAGCGCGTTCCTGGCCACCACCGACCCGTCCGCGGCCTGTCTGCCCGGCCCGAACGGCACCCTGCATCCGGCACCGACGGTCCTGAGCCCGCACTGACCAGCCGCGCCGACATTCGGTCCGACAGTTCGGCGGCGGCCGCAACGTCCGGTGTTTAACCTGGTCGTATGCCTGGGTCAACACAGATCGTCCGGCTCGCCGATGTGGCCGCGGTACTGGCCGATCCCAGCCGGGCCACCATGTGTCTTGCCCTGCTCGACGGCCGCGCCTGGACCGTCGGCGAGCTGGCAAGAGCGGCGGAGGTAGCGGCCTCGACCGCGACCGAACATGTGCACAAACTCACCGAGGCCGGGTTCGTCGCGACGCTGCGCCAGGGCCGGCACCGGTACGTGCGCATCGAGGACGAACGCGTCGCCGAGCTGATCGAACGGCTCGCCGAACACGCCGACCACTACCCGCCGCGCGGGCTACGGGCGAGCTTGCGGGCCGGCCGGTTGGCGTTGGCGCGGACCTGTTACGACCATCTCGCCGGCCGGCTCGGGGTGGCGCTGCGGGGCGGCATGATCGAGGCGGGCCTCGTCGATGTCCATCGTGGACTGAACCTGACCGCCGAGGGTGCCGAGGTTCTCGACGAGCTGGGAATCGAGCCGGCCCGGTCCGGACGGCGGCCGTTGTTGAAGGAATGCCTCGACTGGACCGAACGCCGCGAACACCTCAGCGGCAGCCTGCCGTCCGCGCTGTTGCACCGTGCGATCGACGCGGGCTGGCTGCGGTTGGCCGGTGACAGGGCGATCGTGATCAACGACTCCGCTCGGCACCCGCTGGCCCGGCTCGGCGTCGACATCGACGTGGTCCGCGCCGCCGCCTGAGTTCAATCGCGGAAACGGGAGTCAGACCGCGGGCGGGCGGGTTTCGAACGGCGTGGACAGGACGACGGTGGTGCGGGTGGACACGTTCGCCGATTCCCGGATCGAGCGCAGCAGTTCCTCCAGTGCCAGCGGCGACGCGACCCGAACCAGCAGCACGTACGACTCGTCGCCGGCCACCGAGTAGCAGGACTCGATCTGCGGCAGATGCTGCAACCGGGCCGGATAGTCGTCCGGCGCGGCCGGGTCGATCGGCGTCAGGGAGATCAGCGCGGTCAACGGCAGGTCCAGTTCACTGAAGTCGACCCGGGCCGCGTACCCGTGCAGAACCCCGCGTTGTTCCAGCCTGCGCACCCGCTGATGCACGGCCGACACGCTCAGCCCGACCCGCTCGGCGAGGTCGGTGAAGCTGCACCGGCCGTCGACGACCAGCTCACGCAGGATCGCGCGGTCAATGGGTTCCAGGGTGCTCATCGGCGTTCCCGTTCTGCCAGGGGGACCGCTGCGTCGGCCAGGTTCACAGGACGACCAGTTCGTGCGGCTGGTTGTTGCAGGAGGCGACGCCGTCCTCGGTGACCACCACGATGTCCTCGATCCGCGCGCCCCACCGACCGGGGAGGTAGATGCCGGGTTCGATGCTGAACGCCATGCCCGGCTCGACCGGCAGGTCGTTGCCGGCGATGATGTAGGGCTCCTCGTGCACGTCCAACCCGATGCCGTGCCCGGTGCGGTGGATGAAGTAGTCGCCGAAACCGGCGTCGGCGATGATCTCGCGGGCCGCGGCGTCGATCGCCTCGGCGGTCACGCCGGGCGCGACCGCGTCCACGGCGGCCTGCTGCGCGCGCCGCAACACCGCGTAGGTCTCGGCCACATCGGCGAACGCGGGCTCGCCGAGGACGTAGGTGCGGGTGGAGTCGGAGTTGTAGCCCAGCGGCACCGGCCCGCCGATGTCCACCACCACCACATCGCCGGTTTCGATGACCCGGTCGGAGAGTTCGTGGTGCGGGCTGGCGCCATTGGGGCCGGAGCCGACGACCACGAACGCCGCCTCCGCATGTCCTTCCGCGACGATCGCCGCCGCGATGTCCGCGCCGACCTCCGCCTCGGTCCGGCCCGGCCGCAACCATTCCCCGACCCGCGCGTGCACCCGGTCGATCGCCTCGCCTGCCGCGCGCAGGGCCGCGATCTCGCTGGCGTCCTTGCGCATCCGCAGTTCCCGCAACACCGGCCCTGCCAACACCTGCCCGACACCAGGGGCCTCGTCACGCAACGCCAACACATGCAGCGCGGGCGTCATGTCCGACACCGCCAACCGTGTCGAACCACCGCGCGTCGAACCACCGCCGAGGGCGCCGTACGCCAGCCGATACGGGTTCTCCCCGTCCACCCAGGTCGCGATCCGCACGCCGAGTTCGTCGGTGGGGATGTGCGCGTAGCCGGGCGCCTCCAGCTTCGGCACCACCAGCGTCGGCTCCCCCGCCGCGCCGGCCGCCGGCAGCACGAGACAGGTCAACCGCTCGAACGACGAGCCCACCGCGCCGAGCAGATACCGCAGGTCCGAGCCGGGCGTGACCACGAGGGCGTCCACCCCGGCCGCACCAGCGGCGTCCCGCGCCCGATCCAGCCTCGACCGCAGGGCCGGTACATGCAGGGTCGGTACGTGCAGGGCAGCAGACAGTGTCGACATGCCAGGGAGCCTAGTAGTTGCCGCCGTCGACGCGCTCACCCCAGGCAGGCGCCGGCAGGCCGAACGCCGTAGGTTTTCGCTCAGAACACCGAAGACGACCGATACGACGCCTCGGATGAGGAGCGCACGCGATGACCGACCACCCCACCGTCGCGGTACCGGGTACCGGGATCATGGGCGCCCGCTGTTTCGACATCAGCCAGGGCGGTGTCGCATGACCGACGCGCCCCTCGCCCTGCTGGACTCCGCCAGCCTCTACTTCCGTGCGTTCTACGCCCTGCCGGAGTCCATGACCGCCCCGGACGGCACTCCCGTCAACGCGGTGCGCGGGTTCACCGACACCATCGCCAGGATCATCACCGACCGTCATCCGGCCCGTCTCGTCGCCTGCCTCGACGCGGACTGGCGCCCGGCGTTCCGGGTCGCGCTGCTGCCCAGCTACAAGGCCCACCGGGTCGCGCAGGACACCATCGACGGGGAGGCCGAGGAGGTCCCGGACACCCTCACCCCGCAGGTGCCGATCATCCGCGAGGTGCTCGACGCGGCCGGCATCGCCACCGCCGAGGCCGACGGTTACGAGGCCGACGACGTGATCGGCACCCTCACCGCGACCGAGACCACCCACCCCGTCGAGGTCGTCACCGGCGACCGTGACCTGTTCCAGGTCGTCCGCGAACAGCCCACCAGGGCCGTGGTCATCTATGTCGGCAAGGGGTGGGCCAAGGCCGAAACCCTCGGCACCACCGAACTCGCCGCCCGCTACGCCCTGCCCACCGCCGACGCCGGCCCGGCCTACGCCGATATGGCCATCCTTCGCGGTGACCCTTCCGACGGACTGCCCGGCGTCGCGGGTATCGGTGAGAAGACCGCGGCGAAACTGATCACCGAGTTCGGCAGCCTGACCGGCCTGCTGCAAGCCGCGATCGACAAGGACAACCGCCTCCCGGCCCGCACCGTCGCCAAGCTCTCCGCCGCCGCCGCGTACCTCACCGCCGCCCCCGGTGTCGTCAACGTCGCCGTCGACGCACCCGTGCTGCTCGACCGCGCCGACACGCTGCCCACCAGCCCGGCCGACCCGGACCGACTGGCCGAACTGGCCGAACAGTGGAATCTCGGCAATTCCATCAAACGGCTCACCACCGCCCTTGCCGGCAACCATCATTGATCCGTGCCGGGAGATCAGCGACGCGGCGGCCACGGTTCAGCGGTCGGCATCGGCGTGTTCGCCGCGCTCGGCACCGTCGTGTCGGCGTTCCTCCTGCTGCCGCTGGCCATGTCCAGTGACGGCTGCGCCTCCGACGACCTGCGTTTCAGGTGCTCGGCAACGGGCCAGTTCCTGCTGCCCTGCCTACCCTGGTTCGGGTTGGCGCTCGGCCTCGCGATCGCCGTCATCGGCTGGTGGCAGCGGGACCGCTGGGCGGACGGGCCCGCCATCGGCCTCGGCACCGGCGCCATCGTGTTCCTCGTCACCGCCGTCCTCGCCGTCAGCATGGCCGACGAGGGCGCGGTCGCACCCGGCCCTCAACAGGTCGCCGGTGAGTTCAGCCAACTCGACCAGCGCCCCGATCTCCGCACGATGGTCGCCCGCTACCAGCATCTCGTCGCGACCGTGCAACAACAACTCTCCTCGGTCGCGCCCACCCTGCGCTGGCAGCCCGCCACCGAACCCGTGGGTGAGTCCTGCGGCCCACCCTTCGCCGCCGTCGGCGACCAGGGCAGCGGCGACGCCGAGTACGAGACCATCGAGGCCGGCACCAGCGCGCAGGACGAGTTCACCGTCCAACAGTGGGTCCGAGTCGTCAACGCGATGACCACTCTGCTGCGGGACAACGGATTCAGCGTCGTCCACGGCAGCCGCGTCGACCAACAGGGCGGCTATCGCGTCGAGTTCCAGGACGCCTACGGCGCGACCCTGGACCTCGGTTCGGTCACCGGCACCGGCATCGAACTGACCACCGGCTGCTTCCTCACCGCCGCCGCGAAGCAACGCGGCCATCCCGCGCCGCCCCCGTAGGCTGGCCACCATGGACCTCACCTGCGCCGCTCTGCTGCCCGACGCCGACGGGACCCTCATCGACTCCATCCCCGCCGTCGAACGCGCCTGGCGAACCTGGGCCGGCGAGTACGGCCTCGACCCGGACGCCGTGCTGCGGGTCTGCCACGGCGTCCGGTCCGCCGAGACCGTCGCCGAACTCCTCCCGGCCGCCGAGTTCGACACCGCGCTCGCCCGCATCGACGACCTCGAAACCACCGACACCGTCGGCGTCACCGGTTACCCCAGCAGCCACGAACTGCTCGCCGCCTGCGCCAACGGCCTGCCGTGGGCCATCGTCACCTCCGGCGGCCTCGCGCTGGTCACCGCCCGGCTCAAAGCCGCCGACCTGCCGATGCCCTCCGTCCTGGTCACCGCCGAATCGGTGACCAACGGCAAACCCGACCCAGAGGGCTACCGGCTCGCGGCCCGGCAGCTCGGTGTCGACCCGCGACAGTGCGTCGTCATCGAGGACGCCCCGCCCGGCATCCGGGCCGGCAAGGCCGCAGGGGCCACCGTCATCGGCGTCACCACCACGCACCCGGCCGCCGACCTCACCGAGGCAGACGTGATCATCACCTCGCTCGGCCAGGTCTCCGTCGGCGCCGGTCACCTCACCATCAGCGGCAACGACTGACAACGACCGCGGATCCGCTAATCCATTGTGGACAGACGGAGATCGCGTCAACGTGTCGGGCACGAAAAACGGGCCCGCGAGGAAGATCCTCGCGGGCCCGCCCACAACTGGTGAACCTCGGCCGACTCGGCAGTCTTACGTCGACCGAGCCTTACTTCGACTGGGGTTGCGCGACCGCGTAGGTGCCGTTGGTGTCCTTCACCGTCACCTGGACGTTCTTGGTCTGTCCGCCAACGGTCGCCGTGCAGGTGAAGGAGTTGCCCACGGTCACCGCCTCGTTCGCCGGACAGGACACGTTGCTCGCGTCGTCCTTGTAGTCGGTGTTGAGGATCTGCGTCACGCCGTTCTGCAGCGCGGTCTGGCTGAGCACCGGGTGGTTGAAGAAGCCGGGCGCGACAAATCCCAGGATCGCCACCACCGCGAGGATCACCACGACCACGATCGCGATCACCCAGATCATCGTCGTCTTCTTCTTGCCCGACTGCGGATCACCGAACGCGGGCTGCCCGAACGCGGGCTGTTGGCCGTAACCGGGCTGACCGGGCTGCGGCTGCTGCCCGTAGGCCGGGTACTGCTGGGTCGGATTGGGCTGCTGCCCGTAACCCGGCTGCTGCTGGCCATAACCGGGCGCGGCGTTCGGATCCTGCCCATAACCGGGCTGCTGACCGTAACCGGGCTGCTGCGGCTGGCCGTAACCAGGCTGCTGACCGTAGCCGGGGGCGGGCGGCTGCTGACCATAACCGGGTTGCTGGCCATAACCAGGCTGCTGACCGGGCTGTGGTTGCTGACCGGGCGGCTGCTGAGCGGGAAACCCACCGGAACCAGGCGCGGGGAACCCCTCGGAACCAGGCGGCTGCGGCCCACCGTAGGACGGCTGCTGACCCCACTGCTGCGGATCATTACCGCCCGGCGGGCCGTACGGGCTGGTCATTCGTTCGCCTCCCAGATCGGGGTCACCACGGCACCACACAACATCGAACCGGCACAACAAGGCGGGCCCGACATCCTCACGCGGCGATCAAACCACAAACCAGCCCCCTGGCCCCACCCGCCTGGCCATCGTGAACACACCTTTATCACCGCACGGCCCACCCCGAAGACCGCTCCGACGACCCGGAATACCGCTGCCCGAGGGTCTGCGTAAGGATCAGGTCATACCCATCGCGACCACACCCCGCCGGATCGCCGTGACCGCCCGACCGGCCGCCACCCCGACCGGATCATCGGCGGCCACCACCTCACGGACCTGGTCGAGCAGATCGACCACCTGACGGCACCACCGCACGAAATCGCCGGCCCCCAACTCCTGGCCGTTCGTCTCGGCGGCCAACAGGACCTTCTCAAGGGCCTCGCCTCGCGTCCACCGGAAGATCGGCCAGGCGAACCCGGCATCCGGTTCCCTGGTCCGATCCAACCGGTGCCGCCGCTCGTCGGACTCCAACGAGGCCCACAGTCGCACCGTCGAACGCAACGCGTCGGACACCGCGCCATCCGGCACCCGCGCGTCCACCGGCGACTCTCGCCGCGACTCGAACACCAGCGCCGAGACCACCGCCGCCAACTCGGCAGCGCCCAACCCCGCCCAGGCGTCGGACCGAAGGCACTCGGCGACCAGCAGATCCGACTCGCTGTAGAGCCGAGCCAACCGACGACCGTCCTCGGTCACCCGATCCCCGTTGTCGGCAAGGTATCCCCGCTCGGCAAGCAGGCCGCGAATCCGGTCGAAGGCCCGTGCCAGTGAATGCGTTGTCGCGGCCACCCGCTGCCGAATCCGCTCGGTCTCCCCGAACAGCCGGTGATACCGCTCCGCCCACCGGGCATGATCTTCGCGCTTCTCGCACCCATGGCACGGATGCGCCCGCAGCGCCCGCCGCAGCGCGGCCAACTCGGCGTCATCGGCGGCGCCCGACCGACGCCGTTCCCGCGCCGGCACATCGATGCCCGTATTGCGCAGACTGGAGGCCAGATCCCGCCTCGACTGCGGCGAGCGCACATTCACCTGCTTGGGCAGCCGCATCCGACCCAACGACTCGACCGGCGCCGGAAAATCGGCAACCGACAACCGGCCCGCCCACCGATCCTCGGTCACCACAAGGGGATCGACGCCAGGATCGACGACCACCGCGAGCCCGGACCGCCGACCGGCCGGCACCGCGATCACATCGCCCTTGCGCAACCGCTCCAGCGACGCGGCCGCCTCGGCGCGTCGAGCCGAGGAATTCTGCCGCGCCAACGACTTCTCCCGATCCGCGATCTGCCGACGCAGGGTCATGTACTCGGTGAAATCGCCGAGGTGGCATTCCATCTGCTCCGCGTACCCGGCGAGGCCTTCGTTGTTGCGGTCGATCTGCCGCGACAGGCCGACCACCGAACGGTCCGCCTGGAACTGCGCGAAGGACTGTTCGAGCAGATCTCGCGCCTTCTCCGCGCCGAACTGCCCGACCAGGTTGATCGCCATGTTGTAGCCCGGCCGGAACGACGAGCGCAGCGGATACGTCCGCGTCGAGGCCAGCCCGCCGACCTGCCGAGGGTCGACGCCCGGCTGCCAGAGCACGACCGCGTGCCCCTCGACGTCGATGCCGCGCCGACCCGCCCGACCGGTCAGCTGGGTGTACTCACCGGCGGTCAGCTCGACATGGGCCTCGCCGTTGTACTTGACCAGCTTCTCCAACACCACGGTCCGTGCCGGCATGTTGATCCCGAGCGCCAGCGTCTCGGTCGCGAACACCACCTTCACCAGCCCGCGCAGGAACAACTCCTCGACGGTCTCCTTGAAGGTCGGCAGCAGACCGGCATGGTGCGCGGCGATGCCCCGCTCCAACGCCTCCCGCCACTCCCAGTACCCCAACACCCGCAGATCGGCCTCGGGCAGTCCGGCGGTGCGCCGCTCGATCACCTCCCGGATCTCGGCCAGCTCGTCCGGTCCCGCCAACCGCAGGCCCGACCGCACGCACTGCTCGACGGCGGCGTCGCAACCGGCTCGGCTGAACACGAACACGATCGCCGGCAGCAGGGCGGCGGAATCCAACCGGGTGACGACGTCCACCCGCGAGGTCGGCCGGAACCGCTGCCCTCTCGGCGCGCCCCGGCCCCGGTAGCCGCGACCGGCCGGCACCGCGAACCGACCCAGCTCCTCGGTCCGCCGCAGCAGCTGCGGGTTGATCTTGACGTGCTCGTCCTGGGTCTCACCGGCGAACAGGTCCAGTAGCCGGCCACCGGCCATCATGTGCTGCCACAGCGGCACCGGCCGATGCTCGTCGACGACGACCGTGGTGTCCCCGCGCACCGTCACCAGCCATTCGCCGAACTCCTCGGCGTTGCTGACCGTCGCGGACAGGCTCACCAACCGCACCCGCTGCGGCAGGTGCAGGATGACCTCCTCCCACACCGCGCCACGGAACCGGTCGGCGAGGTAGTGCACCTCGTCCATGACGACGTAACCGAGCCGGTCCAGCGTGCTCGATCCCGCGTAGAGCATGTTGCGCAGTACCTCGGTGGTCATCACCACCACCGGCGCGTCGCCGTTGACCGAGGTGTCCCCGGTCAACAGGCCGACCTTGTCCGCCCCGTATCGCTCGGTGAGGTCGGCGAACTTCTGGTTCGACAAGGCCTTGATCGGCGTCGTGTAGAAGCACTTCCGACCCTCGGCGAGCGCGAGATGCACCGCGAACTCGCCGACGACGGTCTTGCCGGCGCCGGTCGGCGCGCACACCAGGACACCGTGCCCGTTCTCCAACGCGATGCACGCCGACCGCTGGAAGGGATCAAGCTCAAAGGACAGCAGACAGACGAAATCAGCCAGCTCAGGATAGGTAGCGCGCTCCCTCGCCGCCGAGTATGCCTCGGCCGGGGTCTGCGCGGCGCGATCAGCCACGGGTTCAAGACTGTCATACCGGACCGACTCTTCGCCTCATGGTTGTTCTGAACTGGGCTTTTTCGGTTCGGGACGGGCGGAGTCGAGATAATTAATTTCACTCATCACTGAAATTATTATGAACTTAAACTACTGTCGGTTCTCGCTGGCATGCCGGCAGCACAGGATGAGCCGACCAAGAGGTACCTCGTGACCATGCCAGCCGTCGTGTCCGAACAGGAGTGGCAGGCCGCGAGCGAAGCGTTGCTGGTCAAGGAAAAAGCGTGCACCAAGGCGCTGCGACGCAGGCTGCCGATGGTCCGGTTCGGCGAGTACCGCTTCAAGGGCCGGCCTGCGTGATCATGGTGATCGCCGAGGTCATCGGCGGCCGAACATGATCACACCGAGAGTGATCATGGTGATCGCGATCAGCGCGTCGAGCACCCGCCAGGCCAACGGCCGGGCGAACAGGCCGCCGAGCAGTCGCGCGCCGAAACCGAGGCCGCTGAACCACAGCACGCTGCCCACCAGCGCGCCCGCGCCGAACAGCCATCGATCCGACCCGTAGCTGTTGGCGACCGAACCGAGCAACAGCACGGTGTCCAGGTAGACGTGCGGGTTCAGCCAGGTCAACGCGATACAGGTCAGCACGGCAGCGCGCGGCGAACCGACCCCGCCGGTGGGGGCATCCAGGTGCGCGGGCCGTACGGCGCGCCGGGCGGCGAGCAGGCCGTAGCCGACCAGGAACACGCCGCCGATGATGGTGACCACCTCGATCGCCAGCGGCCAGGTGCGTACCAGCGCGCCGATTCCGGCGATACCGGCGGCGATCAGGATCGCGTCCGAGACCGCGCAGATTCCCACGATCACCGGCACATGCTCCCGTCGAATGCCCTGCCGCAGCACAAAGGCGTTCTGCGCGCCGATGGCGACGATGAGCGAGAGGCCGGTACCGAGACCGGCGAGGGCAGACAGGAGGCCGTGCGACATGACCCGAGGCTAAAAACCAGCCGGTCATCAGTACAGCTAATGTTTCTTACGTACCATTAGCTGCTGTGATGTCAGATCTTCCGCTGGAACAGGTCCGCACCCTGCTCGCCGCCGTCGACGAGGGCACCTTCGACGCGGCCGCCCGCGCCCTGCAAGTGACCCCGTCCGCGGTCAGCCAGCGCATCAAGGCCCTCGAACAGCGCGTCGGCCGCGTGCTGCTGTTGCGCGCCAAACCGATCCAACTCACCGACTCCGGCGAGGTCATCGTCCGCTTCGCCCGTCAACTCGCCCGGCTGGAACGCGACGCCAGCGCCGAACTCGGCCTGCCCGACACAGGCGAACCGACCCGACTGCCCATCGCGGTCGGCTCGGACGCGCTGGGTACCTGGCTGATGCCGGCCCTCACCTCGGTGGCCCAGCAGCCGCCGATCTGCTTCGAACTGGTCCGCGAGGACGAGGGCCACACCACCCAACTGCTGCACCAGGGTCTGGTCATGGCCGCGGTCAGCTCCTCGGCCCAACCGGTGCAAGGCTGTCTGGTGCGCAGCCTCGGCCGAATGCGCTACTACGCGATGGCCAGCCCCGAGTTCACCGCCCAATGGCTGGCTCACGGTCCGCTACGGCACCGGCTCGGCGCCGCCCCGGTGGTCGTGTTCGACCGCAAGGACGATCTCCAGGACGGATTCCTGCGGACCATCGGAGCGGCGCACCCCACCGGCCAGGTCCGCCATCAGGTGCCCGGCACGGATGCCTTCCGCCAGGCCGTACTCGCCGGTCTCGGCTGGGGCGTCATCCCCGAGGCCCAGGCCGCACTGGGCCGCGCGGACGCCACCCTCGTCGATCTCGCGCCGGCCACTCCGGTCGATGTCCCGCTCTACTGGCACCAGTGGAAGCTCGACTCCCCCGCGCTGTCCGCCGCCGCCGAATCCGTCGCCAGGATCGCCGCCGAGGCCCTGCACCACTGATGCCCGGCCGCCAACCCCGTCACGCAAGGCCGATCACCTGTCGGCACCCGGTCACCAGTCGGCGCGGCGCAGCACCCGCCGCAACGCGGCCTGCGCAAGGCTGCCGACCTCGGCGGTGTCCAGTGCGGTCAACCGCCCGGCCCGCTTGAGAATCCGGCCGTCCACAAGCACGGTGTCCACATTGGCCGGTTGTGCCGCGGTCACCAGCAGCCGGGCCGGATCGGTTCGCACGCCAAGGTTCACCGCCCGATCCGACACCAGGATCACATCGGCGCGCTTGCCGACGGTGAGCGAACCGACCAGGTGATCAAGACCCATCGACCGGGCTCCCTCGATCGTCGCCAACTCCAGCACCCGCCGCGCGGACAACGCGAACTCCTCCTCCGCCCGCCCGTTCTCGACCGCCTGGATCAGCTTCATGATCGCGAACGGGTCGGCATTGCCGGACAGCACCGTGGTGTCCACCGACAATCCGGTCGGCACCCCGGCCGCCAGGAACTCACCGGTTCTCGGCAGCCCGTAGCCGATCTGCAACTCGGTGAACGGCGACACGCTCACCGAGGCACCGGCACCAGCCAACGCCGCGATCTCCTCGGCACTGGCGACGTTCGCGTGCACGACCTGCACATCAGGCCCCAGCAACCCTTCGGCGGCCAGCACGCCGATCTGCCCCCGTGCCGAGGGCGGCCCGCTCGCATGCACCGTCACCGGCAGCCCGAGTTCCCGCGCGAGCGCCAACTCGGCGCGGTAGATCGCCGCGTCCACCCGCATCGCCGGATTGCTGCCCCCGGAACCGCGCCAGGCCACGCCCAAGGACACCAGTCCGTCCGGCTCGTGACCGGCATGCAACCGGGTCAGGTCGGCAAGATCCATCGAGGCGGTGTTGGCGTGTCCGGCCGACCAGCCGTAGGAGAACCTGGCCCGCAGCCCCGATTCCGCCAGTACCCGCACCTCGGCATCGGCATACTCGGGGCCGCGTACGTTGTGGCTCCAGTCGTGCACCGTGGTGTACCCGGAGCTGATCGCCTCCGCGCAGGACAGCCACACTCCCGCCGCGCAGTCCGCCGCCTCGAAGGCGGGTCCCAACGCACCGCACACCTGGAAATAGCCCGTGGCTCCCGGCCGCCCGTCGGACAGTCCGCGCAGCAATGTGTTCCACATATGCCAATGCGTCTCGACCAGCCCAGGCAACACGATCATGCCGGTCGCGTCGATCCGCTCCGCCCCCGGCGCGGTCAGTCCGGTCCCGATCGCGGCGATCTCGCCGTCCACGATGTGCACGTCGCCGACCGGCAGTTCACCGAGATCAGGGTCCATGGTCAGCAGGCAACCGTTGGCCAACAACAGCTCACCGCGCGGCGGCAGCCCACCGGCCGGCGTCAACGAACCCGTCATGATCCCATCGTGGTCAATCGGCAACGACAAGTCCAAGATCGGCTCGCCGAATCACCGCCGTCGGTCGTTGTAACGGCGTCGGTCCGGGTCAGCCGAGGATGGTCAGCGCGGCAGGCTGGCAGCGGACGGTCAGCGGTAGCCGGGCCTGTCGCTCGCCGTCGGCGTAGGCGACCCAGTGGTTGAGGCCGGACAGTCGCACGGACCGGGCGCGCAGTGTGCTCACCGCGGGATGGTCGAGATGCCGGCCGCTGCGCAGCCGGGGCAGGATGCGCAGCAGATCGCGTCGGTGGGCCGCGCCGACCACGGTGACGTCCAGCAGGCCGTCGTCGAGCACGGCCTCGGGGCAGATCGGGATGCCGCCGCCGTAGAACTGGGAGTTGCCGACCGAGACCATGGTCGCGTCCAGCCGCAGCGTGGTGTCGTCGGTCTCGACGACCAGCGGCTGCGGCCGGAGCCTGGTCAGTTCGGTGACGATCGCGAGGTCGTAGCGGCGAGGCCCGGCCGGCCAGCGCAGGGTGTTGACGCGCTCGCTGACGGCGGAGTCGAAGCCGGCGCACAGCACGGTCGCGAACCAGGAACCGCCGGCCACCCGGCCGAGGTCGATCTGTCGGGTGCCTCCGGCGCGCAGCCCGTCCGCGATCAGCGTGGTCGCGGCGAGTGGCTCGGCCGGTGTGCCCAGTGCCCGCGCGAGGTCGTTGCCGGTGCCGGCCGGGATGATGGCCAGCGCGGTCGGGCTGCCGGCGCAGGCCTGTACCGCGGTATGCGCGAGGCCGTCGCCGCCGAGTGTGATCAACACGTCCACACCGGCGTCGACGGCCTGTTTGGCCAGGAGCGCACTCCCCTGCGCCGAGTCAGCGACCAGGGTGTCGAGCCGGTCGACGGCGCCGCGTAACCGCTGTGCGACGCTGCCGGCGACCCGCGCGGCGGTACCCTTGCCAGCCGCCGGGCTGACCAGCAGCGCCGCGATCACGTGGCGTCGTCGAAGCCGGAGCGCTCAAGCTCGTCGACCGGGGTTGCCGGGCCGACCGGTTCCGGGGTGTGGTCCAGCGGCGAGAGTTCGTCGTCGGCAAGGCCTGCCCAGCCGTTGTCGATCCGCTCCTGCTCCTTGCGCCGGTCGTGGATCCTGGAGATCTGGATCGACAGCTCGAACAGGACGGTCAGCGCACCGGCCAGCGAGATCATCGAGATCGGATCCTGGCCGGGGGTGACGATCGCGGCGAAGACGAACAGCACGAAGATGATGCCGCGCCGCCACTTTTTCAGCTTCTGGTACTTCACGACGCCGACCCGGTTGAGCATGACGACCAGCAGTGGCAGTTCGAAGCTGATGCCGAAGATCACCAACAGCGAGAGCATGAACGAGATGTACTCGCTACCGGCGAAGGCGAGCACGAAGCTGCCACCACCGATACCGGAGAGCACCCGCAGGGCCTCGGGAACGACGATGTAGGCCAGCAGCGCGCCGATGGCGAACAGGATCGTCGCGAAGACCACGAAGGAGATCGCGAACTTGCGCTCCTTCTTGTGCAGCGCAGGCGTGATGAACGCCCAGAGCTGGTACAGCCACGCCGGGCTGGACAGCACGAGGCCGGCGGCGACACCGACCTTGATCCGGACGGTGAAGGCGTCGAAGGGCGCCAACTGCAGCAACTTGCACGACGGGCCACCGCCACCGCCGATGGTGAGCCGGTCAGCGGCCGGTAGCGCACAGTAGGGCTTCAGGATCAGGTAACTGAGCGAGTGGACGGCGCCGAGGCCGTAGCTCCACCACAGGAACCCGATGATCGCGCCAACCAGGGCAGCGAGGATGGCAAGGCCTAACCGATGACGCAGTTCGTAAAGGTGCTCGATCAGCGTCATCGTGCCGTCGGGGTTACGCCGACGGCTCCGCCTTGCCCGTTTTTCGCTACGACCGCCACTGGGGCGGAGTCCGTTCTCCTCCACCAGTTCGACCGTCCTTGTCAGTGCTGCTGTTCGGGCTGCACCTGCGGCTGGGCAGCCACCGGAGCGGTTGCCGGGGCCGGAGCGGCTACGGGCTCACCGCTGACCGGAGCTGCCGGCGCCACTGGTGCCGGCGCGACCGGCTGAGCGGCAACGGGCTGCGCCGCGACCGGCTGAGCGGCAAAGGGCTGGGCCACGGGCTGCGCGGCGTACTGCTGCGGCTGGGCGAACTGGCCAGGGGCGGCGTACTGCTGCGGCGCGGCGAACTGGCCGGGGGCCGCTGCGAGCTGCTGCGGGGCGGCGAACTGCTGCGGGGCGGCTGCGGCCTGCTGGCCTGCGTCGTGCTGACCCTCGTTGTCGCGGAGGCTCTGGGCCTCCTTCTTGAAGATCCGCATCGACTGGCCGATGCCACGGGCCGCGTCCGGCAGTCGCTTGTAGCCGAACAGGGCGATGAGCACGACCACCAACACGATGATGTGCCACGGCTCTAGCGCATTGAACACTGGCGGGCCTCCTAACGGTCCTGGGTGGAGATAATACGCGAGACATCCTGCTGAATGGCAGGTCGTCTCAAGTCCTCGACCGCGATCGCCAACGCAGCCGAGCGCGCCCGCAACATACCGGCGCGGTCGGTCAACTGGTCTTCGAGCCAGCCACGGACCATGCCGAACCTTCGGAGCGAAGTGCGCAGTCGGATTGCCGTGAACACGAACAGAACAATCCCGACCGCGACGATCAGCGCGACGATGAGCAGGTACGGCACGTTCTTACCGTAGCTGGTCGTGCCGAGGGATAGTTGATCCACATGGCCGGAAAACGCGACGAGTGCGTGAAATCGACGCGACGGGCAGGTTCAGCCGGCTTGGCCGCGAGCCGGCGCCTCCGCGCTGGTCAGGGCGTTGACCAGGCGCTGACCGTGAGATCGAACGATTCGCCTACCGGAGCGTAGGGCCCGCCGTGAACAGCCGGTCGGGTGCTCAGTCGGCGAGCGCCTCGGCGCGTTGGAGGGCCTGCCGAGCACGAACGAGGACGCCTTCCCGCAGTTCCGCGGGCTCCTCGACGGCCACGTCGCCGGCCTGGGCGAGCAGCAGCCGGATCATCCAGGAGGTGTCCGAATAGCGAATCCGCACCCTGGCCCGGCCACCGTCGAGTTCCTGGAGGTCCTCGACCGGGTAGTACTCGGCGATCCAGCGGGCGTCCGGTTCGAGCACCAGTTGGGCCTCCAACTGGTCGGCGGCCGGCCGGAACAGGCCCTCGGACACGTCCTGCGGCCGGGCGTGCGGCGGCGGCATCGCGGGCTCGTCGAGCACCTCGATACCGTCGATCCGGTCCAACCGGAACCTTCGGACATCTTCCGCCGAGCGGCACCAGGCTTCCAGGTAGCTGCGGCCCTCGACGAGCAGTACCCGCATCGGATCGACGGTGCGTTCGCTCATCTCGTCACGCGAGGCCGTGTAGTAGGTGATGTGCAGGGCCCGCTGCCGCTGGATCGCGTCGCGGACGGCCTCGCGGACCTCGGTGGTGACCTGTTCCTCGCGCATGGCAAGGCCGACGACCACCCCGGCCGGCTGCGCGGCACCGGCGGCCGTCTCGACCTTGGCCAGGGCCCTGCGCACCGCGTCGGGGTCGTCGATGCCGGGGGTGTCGGCCAGCGCGCGCAGCGCCACCAGCAAGGCGGTGGCCTCGGCCGCGGTCAACCGCAGCGGGCGGCGCATGCCGGCGTCGTAGGTGACGGTGATCGTGTCGCCCTCGAAGGACAGGTCGATCAGGTCACCGGGCCCGTAGCCGGGCAGCCCGCACATCCAGAGCAGTTCGAGGTCCTTGCGCAGCTGCCGCGCGCTGACCCCGAAGTCCGCGGCGGCCTCCTCGACCGGAATACCTGGTCGGGCGATCAAGTAGGGCACGAGAGCCAGCAGCCTCGGCAGCCGGTCGGCGGCGGTACTCATGACTGCCAGCCCTCCACCGCGACCTCGCGACGGCCTGGTTCCAGTACGCCGAGCAGCCGTTCACGGACGCTCTTGCGCAGAATCTCCGGTTCGAGAACCGCGACATCGGGACCGTGCCCGGCCAACCAGCCCGCCGCCGACTCCAGCTTGTCCAACTCGATCTCCAGCTCGTCCCCGGCGACGCCGTCCAGGGTGCGGCTGCCGACCACCTTCGCGCGTCGCCGCAGCCCGTGTGCCCGGCCGGCGGCGACCCAGACCCGCGCCGTTGTCGAGCTGCGGCGGTCGTCGCTGGCGCCGAGCACGTACTCCATCAGGTTCACCGATTCCGGCCTGCGCACGATCCCGGCCCTGCCGATCGCTTTCACGTCGCCGACCACCCGCGACAGCCGGAAACAGCGTGGCGCCTGGCGATCCCGGTCCTGGCCGACCAGGTACCACCGACCGCGCCAGGACACCACACCCCATGGCTCGACCGTGCGCACCATCAGCTCGGCGGAACTCGGCCGCCGATAGGAGAAGGTCACCGCCCGACCGGACTCGACGGCGGCCAGCAGCGGGCCGAAGGCGGGTTCACTGGTGCGGACCTTGGGTTCCACCACGGCCGGGGCGTCATCGTCGACGTCGACACCGGCCGCGCGCAGTTTGAGTAGCGCGCCGTGCGCCGCACCGGTCAGTTCCGGGGAGTCCCACAGCCGGACGGCGAGCGCGACAGCGGCGGCCTCGTCGGGTTCGAGGTCGATCTCACCGAGTTCGTAGTCGCGCCGGGCGATGCGGTAGCCGTCGGCGGAGTCGAAAGCGGAGTTGCGGCCGGTCTCCAACGGGATGCCGAGATCCCGCAGTTCGGCCTTGTCCCGCTCGAACATCCGGAAGAACGCCTCGTCACTGGGCGCGTCGGCGTAACCGGGCACGATGCCGCGGATCCGCTCGGCGGACAGGTAAGCCCGAGTGGACAGCAGGCACAGCACCAGGTTTACCAGTCGCTCGGCACGCGCGGTGGACACGCCAGGAACCATAAACCCGCCGGCCGCTCCGATGTGCGCAGACCGCCGATTCGCGGCTCGTTCGGGCGTTTCGCGAGAGCGGACCGCGCTCGTTCCCGGTGCGTTGACGCGGCTGGGTGGCATTGGTTCAGTAGGCTTGACTAACTATACCCTCTGGGGGTATGAACTGCCTGTGCAGATACCCCCCTGGGGTAGCGAAGGGAGCAACTCGTGTCCGCGATCGGCAAGGCACTGGGAATGGCCGGTTCGATGGGTTGGGAGATCCTCTGGGCGCTGGTGCTCGGCTTCGGCCTGTCCGCGATCATCCAGGCGGTGGTCAGCAAGGCCGCCGTGGTCCGACTGCTCGGCGACGCCAAACCACGCACCCTGGCGATCGCGGCCGGCCTCGGCGCGGCGTCGTCCTCCTGCTCCTACGCGGCTGCCGCGTTGGCGCGTGCGCTGTATCGCAAGGGCGCGGACTTCATCGCGGCGATGGCCTTCGAGATCGCCTCCACGAACCTGGTCATCGAACTGGGTGTGATCCTGGCACTGCTGATGGGCTGGCAGTTCACCGCGGCCGAGTTCATCGGCGGCCCGATCATGATCGTGCTGCTCGCCGTGCTGTTGCGGCTGATCCTTCGTCCCGCGCTGCTGCGCGCGGCCAGGGAGCAGGCCGATCGGGGAATAGCCGGTTCGATGGAGGGCCACGCGGCCATGGACATGTCGGTCGGCGGTGACGGCCCGTTCTGGCGGCGACTACTCTCCCCCGGCGGCTTCACCTCGGTGTCGAACGTCTTCGCGATGGAGTGGGCGGCCATCTGGCGCGACCTGATCGGCGGCCTGCTGATCGCCGGTGCCCTGGCCGCCTGGGTGCCCGACCGCTTCTGGCAGAGCCTGTTCCTCGCGCACGACCCCACCGGCGCGCTCATCATCGGCCCACTGATCGGTCCATTGGTGGCGATCCTGAGCTTCGTCTGTTCGATCGGCAACGTGCCGCTCGCGGTCGTCCTGTGGACCGGCGGCATCAGCTTCGGCGGCGTTGTCGCGTTCATCTTCGCCGACCTGATCATCCTGCCGATCCTGAACATCTACCGCCGCTACTACGGCACGAAGATGGCGCTGTTGCTCGGCGCGGCCCTCTACGCGACGGCAACCCTGGCCGGCTATGCGGTCGAACTGCTCTTCGACTGGTTCGGCTGGGTCCCCTCCCGTGCCTCGGCCCACCTGCCGACCGGCGGCGTGAGCTGGGACTACACCAGCTGGCTGAACATCCTGTTCCTGATCCTCGCCGGACTACTGGCCTTCCGGTTCATCCGCACCGGCGGCCTGCCCATGCTGCGCATGATGGGCGGCTCCCCGGAGGCCGAACACGACCATGAGCACGGGCATGGCGGGGAACCTGGCCACGAGCACGACCATCACCACGGGTGAGCAGCTCGACGAACCTCGACCACCCCAGGAAGCGCAAAACCCGCGAGACTGTCGTGCGGCAGCGTCGCGGGTCCACTTCTCGGCCCAGCGGGCCTCGCATCAGACATTCCTCCGTTAAACAAGGCACCGGACAAATCGATATCCGAGCGACACCGTATCGTAGCCGATCACTTACCCATGGTTGACATACGGAGGATCGGCGCAGGTGTCAGCACACGCGTTCATGGACGAATCCGCACGCGACAGGCAGTACTTCCTGTGCGTCGCAGTCGTCGATCCCGGTGAACTATGGACACTGCGCAAGCAGTTGAACTGCCTGTTGTTGCCAGGCCAGCGGGAACTGCACTTCAAGCAGGAGAAGGTCACCCGGCGACGCACATTGGTCGATCGCATCGCGAAGTTGCCGGTCGAGGTCCGGATTTACTACACCTCGTACACGCCACCGACGATTGAGGCGGCGAGGCAGTCCTGCCTCCGCCAAGCGGTACGGGATCTATTGGAGATGAACGGCCACCGATTGGTCATCGACAGCCGACAGGAGCAGGACAGCTACGACCGCGCAACCATCCATCAGTTGCTGCTAAAACACCCAGCACGCCGAAATTTCACCTACGAACACATGGATTCAAGCCACGAGTCATTGTGCTGGATCGCCGATGCGGCCGGATGGTGCTACGGCGCGGGCGGCAACTGGCGCCAGCGGATCATGCCGATCATCGGCGATGTCACCGTGCTCTAGCCAGACAGCGCAAAGCCCGTGACACGACCGTCCGGACGCACCACGGGCTCACTTCTCGGCCCGACGGGGGCCTCGCGGGAAAAGTATGCAGCGAACCGCACAGTCAAGTCAAATCGGCCTTCAGATAGCGCGAAACCCGTGACACGACCGTCCGGACGCACCACGGGCCCACTTCTCAGCCTCAGAAGGCTTCGCATCGCCCATTATTGCCCAAAACGAGACACCGGACAAATCGTCTCCATACCGATGCCCTACCGTAATCGATCACTCACCGTTGGTTGAGAGTCGAGGGGCACCGGCAAGTGGCAGTACACGCGTTCATGGACGAATCCGAGCGGGATCGGCGCTACTACCTGTGCGTCGCGATCGTCGACCAGACCCAGGTCAACCTGTTGCGCAAGCAACTCAGTTGTCTACTGATGCCCGGCCAGCGAGAGCTGCACTTCTACCATGAAAAAACACCCAGACGGCGAGCATTGGTGGACAAGATCGCGAGGCTTCCGGTCACAGTCCGGATCTACCAAACGCGGTATACGCCCAGGACGGACGAGGACGCCAGACAGGCGTGTCTCGAACTAGCCGTGACAGACCTGTTGAACATGGGCACGCACCGGCTGGTCATCGATACACGCGCCGAACGCGACAGGTTTGACGGACGGACCATCCGAAACCAGCTGTCCGATCAGCCAGCTCACGGGAACTTCAGCTACGAGCACAACGACTCAAAGTTGGAACCGCTGTGCTGGATCGCCGATACAGCAGGATGGTGCTTCGGCGCGGGTGGCAACTGGCGCAGACGAATTATGCCAATCATCGATGACGTGATCGAACTCTAGAAAGCGCGAAACCCGTGACGTCACCGTCCGGAGACCCCACGGGTTCACTTCTAAGCCTGAGAAGGCTTCGCATGACCAGTATGCAGCGAACCGCACAGTCGAGTCAAATCGGTCTCCAGAAAAGCGCGAAACCCGTGACGTGACCGTCCGGACACCCCACGGGTTCACTTCTCAGCCTGAGAAGGCTTCGCTTGATCAGTTTGACGGGATCGGGCGGTTCGCGCAAATCGGTTTGGGGTTACAGCGAGGCGATGAGGCGCTCTACTCGTTCGTCGACGGCGCGGAAGGGGTCCTTGCACAGGACGGTGCGCTGGGCCTGGTCGTTGAGCTTGAGGTGCACCCAGTCCACGGTGAAGTCGCGACCGGCCTGCTGGGCGGCTGCGATGAAGTCGCCGCGGAGCTTGGCGCGGGTGGTCTGCGGTGGGAGGTCCTTGGCGGCCTCGATGGCGGCATCGTCGGTGACGCGCTCGACCAGGCCCTTGCGCTGCAACAGGTCGAAGATGCCGCGACCGCGCCGGATGTCGTGGTAGGCGAGGTCCATCTGGGCGATGCGCGGGCTGGACAGTTCCATGTTGTGCTTGGCCCGGTACTGCTCGACCAGCCGGTACTTGATCGCCCAGTCGATCTCGCGGTCGATCTTGGACAGCTCCTGGCTGTCGACGGCGTCCAGCGTGCGGCCCCACAGCTCGATGACCCGGTCGGCGACCGGGTCGGAGCCTCGGCGGGCGACGTGTTCGGCGGCCTTGGCGTGGTATTCGCGCTGGATGTCCAGGGCGGAGGCCTCGCGGCCGCCCGCGAGGCGCACCGGGCGCTTGCCGGTGAGGTCGTGGCTGATCTCGCGGATGGCCCTTATCGGGTTGTCCAGGCTGAAGTCGCGGAACTGCACGCCCTGCTCGATCATCTCCAGCACCAGGTTCGCGCTGCCGACCTTCAGCAGTGTGGTCACCTCGGACATGTTCGAGTCCCCGACGATCACGTGCAGCCTGCGGTAACGCTCGGCGTCGGCGTGTGGCTCGTCGCGGGTGTTGATGATCGGCCGGGACCGGGTGGTCGCGCTGGAGACGCCCTCCCAGATGTGCTCGGCGCGCTGCGACAGGCAGTACACCGCTCCCCTCGGCGTCTGCAGCACCTTGCCGGCGCCGCAGATCAGCTGCCGGGTGACCAGGAACGGCAGCAGGATGTCGGCGATCCTTGAGAACTCGCCGGCCCGACCGACCAGGTAGTTCTCATGGCAGCCGTAGGAGTTGCCGGCCGAGTCGGTGTTGTTCTTGAACAGGAAGATGTCGCCGCCGATGCCCTCGTCGGCCAGCCTGCGCTCGGCGTCGACGAGCAGGTCCTCCAGGATCCGCTCCCCCGCCTTGTCGTGCGTGACCAGCTGCGCGAGGTCGTCACACTCGGCCGTCGCGTACTCGGGGTGGGAGCCGACGTCGAGGTACAGCCGCGAGCCGTTGCGCAGGAAGACGTTGGAGGAACGTCCCCACGACACCACCCGCCGGAACAGATAGCGGGCCACCTCGTCCGGGGACAGTCGACGCTGCCCGTGGAACGTGCAGGTGACCCCGAACTCAGTCTCGATACCGAAGATCCGCCGCTGCATCCTTCTACCCTAGGCGTTCTCGGCCACTTATTCGGTGCGCCGTTCGGGGGTGACTGCTCGTGTCGGACGGTTATCCGGGCGTTTTCCACCTAGTGGAAACCTTTTCCAGCTCTTTCGAGGCCGTCCGGTTACCACTCCGCGATCAGATCGCGCAGCTTTCGTCAGTGCAGGCACCAGCTTCGCCATCTGAAACGGCCGAATCGGCGCCCGAGGCGGCTTTCGACTCGGCGGCGACCTGTTCGAGTACCTGCAGGAAGGTCGACGTCGCCTGGGCGCCCTGGACGGCGTACTTGCCCTCGAAGACGAAGGTGGGCACGGAGTTGATGCCCAACTGCCCGGCATGCGCGATCTCGGCGCGGGTCTCGGCGGTGCCGGCATCGCCGGTCAGCCAGTCGCGGGCCTGCTCACGGTCGATGCCGACCTCTTCGGCCAGCGTGACCAGGGTGTCGATGCTGCCGATGTCGCCGCCGTCGGTGAAGTAGGTCCGCAGCAGGGCCGCCTTCAGATCACTCTGCGCTTCGGCGCCGTAGTGCTGTTCGGCCAGCCAGAGCAGCCGGTGCGCGGTGAAGGTGTTCACCGCCAGCGCCCGTTCCATGTGGAAGTCGAGGCCCTCTTGCCGGGCGATGTCGCTGACCTGGCTGTGCTTGCTCCGGAAGCCGGGTCCGAACAGCTGGTCGTAGTAGTCGTAGAGCGGCTGGGACCGCTCCGGAGTCGCCGGGTTGAGCTGGAAGGGCCGATAGGTCACCTCGACCTCGCCCGCGCCAGGAAACGCGGTCAGCGCGCGCTCGAACCGAACCTTGCCGACATAGCACCAGGGGCAGGCCACATCGGAGTAGATCTCAACCTTCATCGCGCCGTCTCCAGGGTAGTCAAGAACTCAACTATCCATTGGCAACGGGATCCGAGACCGGCTTGTTCCAGCGCTGACCAACAACTTTGTGAAACCAGAACCGGGTGAGACCGACCGCACGGGCCGGCCGACGGGGGCCGGCGAGCCCCATCCGAGGTCAGCCCTTGCCGTTCCCCCCGGACTTGCCGTTGCCGGCCGACTTGCCGTTGTCACCGGACTTGGCCTCGTCAGCCTTGTCCGCTTTGGTCTTGTCCGCCTTGTCCGTCTTGGCGTCCTTGGCGGTGTCCTTGGCGTCCTTGGCGTCCTTGCCATCGCCGTCGGCGGGCTTGGCCTCGTCGGAATCGGCATCGGCGGCCGGCTCGGCGGGCAGCAGGGCGGCGAGGGCGGCGCCGGTGATCCGGCGGAACGCGCGACGCGGACGGTTGCGGTCCAGGACGGCGACCTCAAGGTTGTCGACCTGCAGTTTGGGCCGCTCGGCACCGTTGGCGGCGCTACCGCTGAGCGCGTTGACCGCGACCTCAAGGGCCGGGGCAAGCTCCATGCCGTCGGCGTAGGTCTCCTTCAGCGCCGAGGAGATGGCGTCGGCCTGGCCACCCATCACGACGTACTGCGGCTCGTCGCCGATGGAACCGTCGTAGGTCAGCCGGAACAGCTGGTCCTCACCGGGGTTCGCACCGACCTCGGCAACGCAGATCTCGACCTCGAAGGGCTTGAGCTGGTCGGTGAAGATCGTGCTCAGCGTCTGCGCGTAGACGTTGGCCAGCTGCCGGGCGGAGACGTCACGCCGGTCGTAGGAGTAGCCGCGCAGGTCGACGTGCTGGATACCGGCCCTGCGGAGGCTCTCGAACTCGCTGTAGCGGCCGGCCGCGGCGAAGCCGATCCGGTCGTAGATCTCGGAGACCTTGTGCAGGGTGCTCTTCGGCGGGATCTCCGCGACGAACAGCACGCCACCGGTGTAGGTGAGCACCACGACACTGCGGCCCCGAGCGATGCCCTTGCGGGCCAGTTCGGAACGCTCGCGCATGAGCTGCTCGGGAGAGGCGTACAGCGGCATCGTCACGGTGGGGGCTCCTGGTCGTTCGCGTGCTGGTCGTTGCGCGTGGTGCTGGTCGAGCCGGGTCAACTGGTCGAGCCGGGTCAACTGGTCGAGCCGGGTCAACTGGTCGAGCCGGTCGAGCCGGCCTGGCCAGTCAAACTACAAAGACAACCTACAAAGATCTTTTCACGGCTGCCGCAACTTTCCGCAAGCTGGTTCACAGCCGTTACCGGCCTCGCCGAGACGTGGTCCTACGAACCGCGCACCGGACTAGACCGTGCCGAAGTATGCCAACCCCCTGTCGTCCCTCGTCACACCGGCCGGTGTGCCCGTCGGTCACGCCGCGAGGGCGGGACCGACGCCGCACACGACCGGAACGGGCCGGGAAAACACCAGGGCAGGATCGAAGAAGTGCCTGGCGAAAAGCGGCCGGGCCTACTGGCCGCCCTTCTGCACGTAGGCGCGGACGAAGTCCTCCGCGTTCTCCTCTAGCACGTCGTCGATCTCGTCGAGGATCGAGTCGACATCCTCGTTGAGCTGCTCACGTCGTTCCTGGCCGGCCGGCGCGCCGTCACCGAGATCGTCGTCCCCGTCGCCGCCGCCTTGGCGCTGAACCTGTTCCTGGGCCATTTCGCCTCCCGTTGTTGAGGTTGGCCTAGCAGAAGATTACCCAGCTGGACCGACATCGGGCGAACACCAGGCGGGTACTTCGCCCTGGTAACACCCATTTGCCGGCCGATTTGATCATCCCCTGGTCAGCGCGTCAACCAGTTCCTCGGCCGTGTTGGCCGCTTCCAGCAGTGCTCCGACGTGCGCTTTGGTTCCGCGCAACGGTTCCAGGGTGGGGATTCGGACCAGTGACTCCCTGCCCAGGTCGAAGATGACCGAATCCCAGGATGCGGCCGCGATCGCGCTCGGGTAGCGCTCAAGGCAGCGACCTCGGAAGTAGGCCCTGGTGTCCTCCGGCGGCTTGGTGACCGCGTCGAGCACCTCCTCCTCGCTGACCAGCCGTTTCATCGAGCCACGGGACACCAGCCGGTTGTAGAGGCCCTTGTCGAGGCGCACGTCGGCGTACTGCAGGTCGACCAGTTGCAGCCGGGAGGACCCCCAGGCGAGGCCGTCGCGCTGCCGGTAGCCCTCCAGCAGGCGCAGCTTGGCCGGCCAGTCGAGCCGGTCGGCGCACTCCATCGGGTCCCTGGCCAAGGCGTCGAGCACCTCGCCCCAGGTGCGCAGCACGTCCATGGTGACCCGCTCGGCGCCTTCCTTCTCCACGTAGCGGCTGGCCAGCTCGTGGTAGGCGAACTGGAGGTCCAATCCGGTGAACTTGCGCCCGCCGGTCAGCTCGACGGTGGCCTTCAGGGTCGGGTCGTGGCTGATCACGTGCACCGAGCGGACCGGATCGGCCAACCGGAGGTGATCGAACCGCTGCCCGGACTCGATCATGTCCAGCACGAGGGCCGCGGTGCCGACCTTGAGGTAGGTGGACGTCTCGGCGAGGTTCGCGTCACCGATGATGACGTGCAGTCGCCGGTATTTGTCGGCGTCGGAGTGCGGTTCGTCGCGGGTGTTGATGATGCCGCGCTTGAGGGTGGTCTCAAGGCCGACCTCGACCTCGATGTAGTCAGCCCGCTGGGAGAGCTGGAAGCCGGCCTTGTCCCCCGTCGCGCCGAGCCCGACCCGGCCGGCGCCGGTGATCACCTGGCGGGAGGCGAAGAACGGGGTGAGGCCGGCGATCACCGAGGTGAAGGGCGTGTTGCGGGACATCAGGTAGTTCTCGTGGGTGCCGTAGCTGGCACCCTTGCCGTCCACGTTGTTCTTGTAGAGCTGCAACCGCTGCTGGCCGGGCACGGTGGCCGCCTTCAGCGCGGCCTGCTCCATCACCCGCTCGCCGGCCTTGTCCCAGATGACCGCGTCGCGGGCGTTGGTGACCTCGGGGGCGGAGTACTCGGGGTGGGCGTGGTCGACGTAGAGCCGGGCGCCGTTGGTCAGGATGACGTTGGCCGCGCCGAGGTCGTCGACATCGGGCTCCCCCTGTGAGACACCGGGCGCGCCGAGGTCGAAGCCTCGGGCGTCACGCAGCGGTGATTCCACCTCGTAGTCCCACCTGGCCCGCCGCGCACGCGGCACCTCGGCCGCCGCCGCGTAGGCCAGCACTACCTGGGTGGATGTGAGTACCGGGTTGGCCGTGGCATCGCCCGGCACAGATATCCCGTACTCGACCTCGGTTCCCATGATCCGCCGCATGCCCCAAGCCTACGGGGCCGACCTGACACCCCGTGCAACCGACGTGACACCAATTACCTCGCCGACCGTCCCGAAGGCTCTGCGACGATGAGCCGGTGGGCGGCACGGATGAGTTGATCGACGAATACGACGAGGCCGGTCAGGTCATCGGCACGGTCTCCAGGGCGCGGATGCGCGCCGAGGGTCTGTGGCATGCCGCGACCGCGATCCTGGTCCGCTCGGGCGACGGCAGCCGGGTCTACGTCCATCAGCGGCATCCCGGCAAGGACGTCTATCCCGGCCTGCACGACTGCTGGGCGGGCGGGGTGGTCGGTGCGGGCGAGAGTCCGCAGGAGTGCGCCGAACGCGAACTCGCCGAGGAGCTGGGCATCACCGGAGTGCCGGTCCGGCCGCTGTTCACCTTCCGGTTCGAGCAGCCACCGGTGCGGTATCACGCGTTCACCTACGAGGTGACCTGGGACGGGCCGATCACGCACCAGCCGTCGGAGGTCGTCGCTGGCTGGTGGCTGCCGCTGACCGAGCTGCGCACCACACTCGCCGACCCGGCCTGGCCCTTCGTCCCGGACGGCAGAGCCGGCATCGAACTGTGGTTCAGCCGATACGCGCCCTAACCAAGCTCGGCGAGGAAAGCCCGCCAGCCGGCCTCGGCAAACTCCAGGTTCGGCCCGGCATTCTTGGAATCCCGCAGCAGCACCCCACCAGCCACGACAGCGATCTCTACGCAATTGCCAGTAGGGGTGCTGCTGTAGCTACTCTTCCGCCAACCGCCTAGCATCGCCCTCCGCTGACCACGTCGGCTCATCGTCACCCTCGTCCACTCTGTCGTACTCGCTTGCGAGCCGCACAAGGAACTCCCGAGAGCGTCCCTCGTCCAGCGCAACCCGCCCGAGCATACCGAGCTTCAGCTGGTAAGCGTCGCTGTCTTTCTTGTTCTCCAAGAACAGACTCGCGGTCATGGTCTCCACGTAGATCACGGGAAGATGGTCGGCGTACTCCATGATCCGGAATGCACTCGGACACAAACCATGCGCAGCAGCCGATGTAGGAACCACACGAACGGAGCAATGCGGCCGCCCGTCCAGAAACAGCAGATGCAGCATCTGCTCGTGCATCACGGCCGCACCACCGACTGGAATGCGCAGAGCCTGCTCGTGAATGTAGAACGCACACTCGGGCGGATTACAGCCCTTCAAGAGGTTTTGCCGATCCACTCTCGCCTGGACCCAGCGCTCGATGGCCGCTGGCCTTGCTACTCCGCCCGCATGCAGCAAAGCCCGGATATAGCCTTCGGTTTGCGCAAGGCCGGGCACGTAATTCAACTCGAAGTCCCGAATGGCACAGGCAGTTGTCTCCTCAACAACCAAAGTGCGCAGTTGGTCGGGCATCGGTTCGTCGTGGCCGCGCACGCAATAGCCGTTGTGCGCGTCCCGCGCCAACTCCAGCAGCTTGTACATCTGGTGACCTGGCACGCGGCAGTAGGCCAGGTATGCGGTCAGGTCGACCTCGCTGATCGGCTGGTGGCCGGTCTCGATCCGGGACATCTTCGTCGGTGACCAGCCGAGGTGGCGGGCCAAGTCCTGGCCGGTGTACTCGGTCTTCTCCCGGATGCCGCGCAGCATGCTGCGCAGTTCTCGCCCGCGCGTGGTACTCGTCGCTTCCCGCATGTCGTGAAACGTAAGGCCAAGAACTCCCGGTTCCGCAACGCGCCGCGCCGAATTCACTCCACAGCAGGATCTCGGCGCGGCGTTTTCGCGCGGGGCAAGAATTACTCGGCGTCGATTGTGGTTGGCCCCGGCATTTGGCAACTTCGGCGCCTGACGTGATCGCGCCTAGATGTTCGTCCTCGCCTGCTCGATTTGCCGCAGGACGGCATGGGCATCATGCGCCTGTGCGATGGTGTACGCCTCGTCGAGTGTCGCGAGCGCGTCCGCGCGGCGGTCCTGGGCGGCGGCGACGTAGGCCAGACCGACCATGTTGGCGGCAACGCCCGGCAGCGCCCCGACTTCCCGGCGCAGCCGCGAGGACTCCTCCAGCCGCTCGCGCGCTTCATCAAGCCGACCGACCATGTGCGCCGCGATGCCAAGATGCCGCAGCGCCTCGGACTGGGTCGGCTTGTCGCCGACCTGCGCCGCCAACTCGCAGGACCGCTCCAGTTTCGGAACCGCCGTCTCGTTGTCACGCCGGATGACCTGATGTAGGCAGCCGATCCAGAACAACGCCTCGGCCTCGCCACGCAGGTCGCCCAGCGCCCGGTACAGCTCGATCGCGCGCTCGAACAATGGCAGCTCAGCCGGATCCTCGACGGGCGAGGAGCCGGTGCTGGCACGCTCGTTGAGAAACCGCGCATGCAGAATCCGCCCACGGGCCAGGGCGGAATCGGCGTCCACCGCGTCAAGGCCCCGTTCGGCGTCGGTCAGCAAGCTGACTTCGCCGCCGAACACTGCCCGTTCATAGAGTGTCCTGGCCCGTTCGATCCGATCTTCGACGCTCATCGCCGCCCCCTTGCATCGCCACTACCTGCCAGATCAGCAGTCTAGTGTTCCGGCTCGGTATCGGTATGTGGACGGTCAGCGAAGACCGTGCTCGGCATCAGCCATTGGCTCGCCTGGTCACCTCAGGCTGGCAGCGGGTTCTGACCGAATAGTCGATGCCCGTTGGCGGCGGATTGGCGCACGGCGGTGAAGCCGTAGTCGCGCAGATCGGCTTCGTACTGGGCGATCGTCGGTTCGATCGGCTTGCCGGCCGCGATGTCGGTCAGGTTCTCGACGAGCCTGCTCGCGTCCTTGAGCGCGGTGTTGGCGCCGATTCCGCCGGCCGGGCTCATCGCGTGGATGGCGTCGCCGAGCAGGGTGATATTCGTCGGCTGCCAGGCGTCGATCGGCACGCTGGTGCGCAGGGTCAGCGGGAAGACCGCTGGCAGGTCCCAGTTTTCTATCATCGCGCCGACCCGAGGATGCCAGTCCGCGATCAGGCCCAGAACCATGGTTTGCAGCTGCTCCCCCGACATCGACCGCAACTCATCGTCCGAACACGGCAGCAGCTCATGTCGAGAACCGAAACTGCACATCAGATAACTTTCGCTGTCACGCAGGCGCAGCCCCGGCGCAAGTCGGGCAACGGCGTCGGCGACCGGTTCCGGGTATTCGACGGGCGAGACGCCGACGAACTGCCTGCCAGGGCCGATGATCGGGGTGAACACCGCGAACATGCGCTCCAGCACCAGTTTCCTGGCCTGCTCGGTCAGCGGGATCTTGCCGTACAGTTGCCGCAGTCCGGTGTCGACGATCCGCGCGTGCGGCAGATACTGCTTGCGTACCGGCGAGTTCACGCCATCCGCCGCGACCAGGATGTCACCGGTCGCGGTGCTGCCGTCCGAGAAGTGCGCGAGGATGCTGGAACCGCGACGCTCGTAATGGGTGAACTGTTTGCCGAAGCTGACGGTATTCTCGATGCCGGCGAGCAGAATCTGCCGCAGGGTCAACCTGTTCACGACCAGCGGTTGGGTGTGGTCCTTGCCGATCGTGGCGATCTCGTTGAGCCGGCTGTCGAATACCGGAGTTTCCGAACGCGGCCGGCCCCCGGTGGCGAGCACGAGTTCGTACAGGTTGGCCGGCAGGTTCTCGGCGAGCGCCGCGCGGCCGGTCTCGTCGATGTGGATGCGGTAACCCTGGTCGCGGAAAATCGCATCGGCGTCGCGTTCGTAGCAGGCAACGCTGACACCGGCCTTGCGAAGGCCCTGGACGAGGCACAGGCCACCGAGGCCGGCACCGATGACGAGGACATGCTGATCCGACATGCGGACGGTTCCCTTCTCATACGACAACTGAGTAAGGGACGCACTGGGTCACACCAGATCGGTGCGATGTCAGCGCAGTCGCGTCGCCTGGACTAACCCATACCAGGCATGTCGTTCGCGCGTCCGTGATCGGAGTTTAGGTCAAGCCCTGTCGATCCCGCAGGCATTTCGGCGAACAACACGTTTGAGTTGTCGACCTGCCACGTGCACCTTGCCGTTTCGCGGGGTTCATGTCCTGGGCGAATCCTGTTGTCTGGTGGAGAAGACCGGGCCCCGTTCGCAGTTGCGAACGGGGCCCGATTCCGGTGACGACCGTTTGTTACAAGTACTGACCGGTGTTGGTACTGGTGTCGATCGCTCGGCCCGTCTCCTGGTTCTTACCGGTGACCAGGGTGCGGATGTAGACGATCCGCTCACCCTTCTTACCGGAGATGCGCGCCCAGTCATCGGGGTTGGTGGTGTTGGGCAGGTCCTCGTTCTCGGCGAACTCGTCAACGATGGCGTTGAGCAGGTGCGCGACGCGCAGGCCGGGCTGCTTGGTCTCCAGCACCGCCTTGATCGCCGACTTCTTCGCCCGGTCGACGATGTTCTGGATCATCGCGCCGGAGTTGAAGTCCCGGAAGTACAGGACCTCCTTGTCCCCGTTGGCGTAGGTCACCTCAAGGAACCGGTTCTCTTCGCTCTCCGCGTACATCCGCTCGACAGTGTGCTGGATCATCGCGTCGATGCACGCGCCCCGCGCACCGCCGAACTCGGCGAGGTCGTCGGCGTGGATGGGCAGGTCGGCGGTGAGGTACTTGGCGAAGATGTCCTGCGCCGCCTCGGCGTCCGGGCGTTCGATCTTGATCTTCACATCAAGCCGACCCGGTCGCAGAATGGCCGGGTCGATCATGTCCTCGCGGTTGGAGGCGCCGATGACGATGACGTTCTCCAGCCCCTCGACACCGTCGATCTCCGACAGCAGCTGCGGAACGATGGTGGTCTCCACATCGGAGGACACCCCGCTGCCACGGGTACGGAAGATCGAGTCCATCTCGTCGAAGAACACGATGACCGGCGTGCCCTCGGAGGCCTTCTCGCGCGCCCGCTGGAAGATCAGCCGAATGTGCCGCTCGGTCTCGCCGACGAACTTGTTCAGCAGCTCGGGGCCCTTGATGTTCAGGAAGTAGGACTTGGCCTGACCATCGTCGTCACCCCGTGCGAGCGCGACCTGCTTGGCAAGGGAGTTCGCGACCGCCTTGGCGATCAGCGTCTTGCCACAGCCGGGCGGCCCGTACAGCAGGACGCCCTTGGGTGGGCGCAGCTTGTACTCGTTGAACAGGTCGGCGTGCAGGAACGGCAGTTCGACCGCGTCCCTGATCTGCTCGATCTGCCGGAAGAGGCCACCGATGTCCTCGTAGCGGATGTTCGGTACCTCTTCGAGCACGAGGTCCTCGACCTCGGCCTTGGGCACCCGCTCGTAGGCGTATCCGGCTTTGCCGTCCACCAACAGGGAGTCACCGGGTTTGATCGGCGACTCGCTCAGTGGCTCGGCGAGCCACACCACTCGTTCCTCATCGGCGTGGCCAACCACCAGCGCACGTGCCGGTCCGCCCTCGGTCTCGGGAGCGAGCACCTCGCGCAAGGTGCTGACCTCGCCGATTCTTTCGAACGAACAGCCCTCGACAACGGTGAGCGCCTCGTTCAGCCGGACGGACTGACCGATTTGCAGCGTGTCACCTTCCACCGAGGGGGAAACGGCGACCCGCATCCGGCGACCCGAGGTGAACACGTCGACCGTGCCGTCCTCGTACCGGGTCAGGAACACGCCGTATCCACTCGGTGGCTGGGCGAGTCGGTCGACTTCCTCTCTCAGGGCGAGAAGTTGTCCACGCGCCTCACGCAGCGTGTCGACGAGCTTGGTGTTGCGTTCGGTGAGTTGACTTACTCGTTCGGACGCCTCGGCAAGACGCTGCTCCAGCAGCCTCGTGTGCCGTGGCGATTCATTGGCTTTCCTACGCAGTAACGCGACTTCGTCTTCCAGGAAGCGAATCTGCGCGGAAAGTTCGACATTGCTCTGGCCGATGTTTCGCTCGCCACCCTCTTCGGGCTGGCTGCTGGGACGGTCGTGCTGCATGTCGGCACCCTCCTCCAGCGGTCGTCAAGTTCCACGATACTGGCGATCACCGACAATCGGGGGGAAGTGTCCATCACCTGGGCACGATGGCGTCGTCCAAACCATCCCTCAGCGGGAGGAACTACTCCATACCGGTGTTCGGCGGAACCAGCTGGCCGCTACGGTGCGT
The DNA here is from genome assembly GCA_036268955.1 of Pseudonocardiaceae bacterium. Classification (GTDB taxonomy): domain Bacteria; phylum Actinomycetota; class Actinomycetes; order Mycobacteriales; family Pseudonocardiaceae; genus CAJCJE01. Next base: position 62,115 of record DATATE010000030.1, on the reverse strand, counting down.
CGGAGAACTAGTCCAACCGCGCGGATCATGAGTGACGCGCGTCACAGCAAGCCGTCGCCGACCAAGGGGCCACCGTGACCTACCCTCCCCAGCAGCCAGGACCGTACGGGCCGCCACCCGGAGGCTACGGCCAACAGCCGGGTCAGAACCCCCCACCAGGGGGTTTTCCTCAGCAACCAGGTGGTTACCCGCAGACCGGCGGCCAGCCGCAGCAGCCCGGCGGCTACCCGCCCGGCGCGCCAGGGCAGCCCGGCGGCTACCCCCAGACCGGCGGATTCCCGCAGCAGCCGGGCGGTTACCCACAGACCGGCGGGTTCGGCCAGCCGGGGGCTTATGGCCAGCAACCAGGTGGTTTCCAGCCCGGCTACCCCGCGGGCGGCGGTCCACAGAAGAGCAAGACCCCGATCATCCTGGCCGGCGTCGGTGTCCTCGTCGTCCTGCTGGTGATCTTCGTCGGCGGTTTCGCCTGGCCGGGCTTTTTCACCGGCGGCAGCACCAGCAGCCCGACCGATGTGGCCAACAGCTTCCTCGCCGCGGCGAAGGGCAACGACCTCAGCGGACTGGACGACCTGCTGTGCACCAAGCCCAACGCGCAGCAGTTGCAGCAACAGAAGACTAACCAGGCCCAGGACAAGTCCACGGTCACGGCCGCGAGCATCATCGGCACGCCGTCGGTCTCCGGGAGCACCGCGACCGCGCAAGTCAGCGTCACGGACACGCTGCCCGCCGCGGAAGGTGGGAAGTCCGACACCGAGACGATCACACTGAACATGCAGCAGCAGAACGGCGGCTGGTGCATCAGCAACAACTTCTTCGGTGAGGATTCCGGTGGCCCGAGCGCACCGCCGTCGCCGTCTCTGACGCTGCCTTCCGGTTTCCCGAGCGTCGAGCCGAGTCTGCCCAGTTCGGACGGTGGCTTCGGTGACTCCGAGGAGCCGTCCGAGCCGAGCGACATCCCGTCCTCGCTGCCCGGCGACGGCTCCGGCGGCTGAGCACCGAGCCGAGCCGCCGCAACCAGCAACGTTATGCACGTCGACCCTCACTGACCAGGGAGTTTCAGGTGACCTACCCTCCGCAACAGCCGGGGCCGTACGGGCAGCAGCCCGGCGGCTATGGCCAGCAACCGGGCGGTGGCAACCCGCCTTCGGGAGGCTTCCCGGGCGGCGGTAACCCGCCTTCCGGAGGTTTTCCGGGCGGTGGTTATCCGCCTTCCGGGCCGCAGGGTCCTGGCGGCAACCCACAGCAGGGCGGCTACGGCCAGGCACCGGGTGGCTACGGTCAGCAGGACGGCTACGGCCAACAGCAGGGCTATGGCCAACAACCGGGCTACGGTCAACAACCTGGTGGGTTCGGGCAGCAGGATTCGTATGGCCAGCAGCCGCAGCAGGACCAGTGGGGGCAGCAGCCGGGCTATCCGGGCGGCTTTCCCAACGGTTCGCAGCAGCAGGCCAAGAGCAAGCTGCCGCTGATCCTCGGCGGGGTCGGCGTGGTTGTGGTGCTGGTCGTCGTGCTCGTCGGCGGGTTCGCCTGGCCGGGGTTCTTCAAGAGTTCCAGCAGCACCAACACGGCCAGCGGGGGCAGCCAGAGCGGCCAGTCGCACGGCAGCGGCGGTTCCAACGGCTCAGCTGGTTCGAACGGTTCGGGGGGTTCCGGTAGTTCGGGCGGGTCCGGTGGTTCCGGCGGCTCGGGCGGGTCTTCGGGAGGTACCAACACGAGTACCCCGGAGGCGGTCATGCAGAGCTATGCCACGTTGATGACGAACAAGGACTTCATCGACGTCAACAACCAACTGATCTGCGCGGATGTGAAGGCCAGTGCCGCCGATGCGCAGGCCGAGCAGCAGGGGCTCGCGGACATCGACAACCTCAAGATCTCGCCAGGACCGGTCACCGTCAACGGCAACAACGCGACGGTGGCGGTCACCGAATCCGGCGTGTCGAACGGCCAGCCGAAGTCCGGTGTCGTCACCGTCACGCTGAAGAAGGTCAGCGGCAACTGGTGCCTTGAGAGTTCCACCAGCAGCAGCGGCGGCTGAGCCGACCTGTCGACCTCGTAACAAGATTTCGTAACAAGTGGGTCCCGGTTGGCTAACCGAGACTCACTTGTCTTGTTCGTACCGATTCAACGCCGAGGGGTGCCTCGGTCGGGTGCCTCAGCCCTTGCTCGGCCGGCGTTGCGGCCGGGGCGGCGTGACGCCGTCGGCGAGGCGTCGCGCGGTCAGCAGGAAAGCGGTGTGCGCGACCATCCGATGCTCCGGCCGGACCGCAAGGCCGACGACGTGCCACGGTCGCATCAGGGTTTCCCAGGCTTCCGGCTCAGTCCAGCACTGCTGTTCGCGCAGTGCCTCGGTCACCCTCGACAGCTGGGTCGTGGTGGCCACGTAGACGGTCAGGACGCCGCCGGGGATCAGGTTGTCGAACACGGTCGGTAGCGCGTCCCAGGGCGAGACCATGTCCAGCACGACCCGGTCCACCTCGCCGACATGCGTGGTCACATCGGCGACGGTCAGCGTCCAGTTGTCCGGTTGGGCACCGAAGAACTGCTCGACGTTGCTCTGCGCGTACTTCGCGTGATCGTCGCGGACCTCGAAGGAGGTCACCGACCCGCTCTCGCCGACCGCGCGCAGCAGCGAGCAGGTCAGCGCGCCGGAACCGGCGCCGGCCTCCAGCACGCGGGCGCCGGGGAAGATGTCGCCCCACATCACGATCTGCGCGGCATCCTTGGGGTAGATGACCTGTGCACCGCGCGGCATGGACAGCACGTAGTCGGGCAGCAGCGGGCGCAGCGCGAGGTAGGACGTGCCGGCCGCGGAGACGACGACCGATCCTTCCGGGGCGCCGATCAGCTTGTCGTGGTCCACCGCACCCCGATGGGTGTGATACGTCCGACCGGCATCCAGGATCAGCGTGTAGTGCCGACCTTTCGGATCGGTCAACTGCACCCGGTCACCGACCCGGAACGGGCCACTTGCGGTGTTCACCGCGGAGAACCTCCTCGTACTGACGCATGATCCTTACCCGAAAGCGGTCCGGGTGGCGCCGAAGGTGGTCCGGTGATCGGCCACAGTGGCCGGACGATGGTGACAGAACGTGCTGTCAGCCGGATCAGCGGCCCCGTCGAAGCGTCAGCGGGGTCGAAGAGCGTCAGCGGGGTCGAAGCGTCAGCGGGGTCGAACCAGCTGAAGTCGAACGGGTTCAGTGGGACCGGTGGGCCGCGAGTGCCGCGGTCAGGTCCTCCCTGCGCAGTATCCCGGTCGGTTGGCCCTCGTCGTCGACGACGAGGAACTGCCAGGCGGCGGTTTCCCGCACCCGCTCGACGATCTCGTCACCGGACTCGGAGGCGAACAGCACGGTTTCCGGGCCGAGTGGCTGCCCGGCCTGTTGGGCGGGCGCCATCGGTGAATGCGTCGCCAGCCGCCGGGCCGATGCCTCGTCGAGCAGCGCGGCGGCCAATCCGTCCGCGCGGACCAGCACGACGCCGCGCCCGGCCGCGGCCAGTAGCGCGTCGCCGACCGGGCTCTCCGCCGGCAGTTGCAGGACCGGCCGCAGCACATCGGACAACCGCAGGCCGACCGGCCAGCTGCGCCGCTGCTCGGCCGCCAGTTCTCCGCTGGCGCCGCCGACCACGAACCAGGCGGTGAGCACGCAGACGCCGAGCTGAAGCCATTCGTAGGGGCCGCCGCCGATCAAACCGGTCAGTGCCCAGATCAACAGGGCGACCGCGACGACCCCGCCGCCGATCACCGAGGCCCAGGTCCCGAGCGCGCGGCGGCCGGTCAGCGCCCACACCCCGGCCCGCAGCATCCGGCCGCCGTCCAGCGGGAGACCCGGCAGCAGGTTGAAGATGGCGACCGCCAGGTTGGCGACGGCACATTCGGCCATCAGCAGCCAGGCCGCCGTCCCGCTCGGCACGACGAGCACCAGCAGGCCGAAGACCACCGCCAACACCAGCGACACCGCAGGTCCGGCCGCCGCGACCCAGCCTTCCTGACCGGGTCGGCGTGGACTCTTGGCGATCTCGGACAACCCGCCGAGCAGGAACAGCCGCAGCCTGCGCACCGGAATCCCCATGTTCAGCGCGACGAGACAGTGCCCGAGTTCGTGCAGCAGCACCGAAATCCCGAGCAGCACGGCGAAGGTCGCCGCGAGCAGGATCGACGGGACCACCCCCGCGCCCGGCATCAACCGACCGACCAGCGGCGCGTAGAGGGCGGCGATCACGATCGAGCCGATCCACCACGACGGAGCCAGCAACACTGGCACACCCCGGACCCGAAACAGCAGCAGTCCACCGCGCTCGCCCGCGGACCGAATGCTGTGCGTACCTGTTGCCACCCCATGAGACTAGATCCACCGTCGTCGCGGCGCCGTGAACCGGGTGCGTTCGGTAACGGATCAGTCTCGCTCGACCGGCGCCGTAGACCTGTCCGGCTGATGGTGGCCGTGGACTCTACTTCCTGGACGCCGAGAGTTCCCGTTCCACCGACCGTCGGCAGGAAGTTACCGCTTACGCCGAAAACGCCCGTTGAGAATCTGCTTGGGTGCGGGATATCTGTTTCGAGGTGAGCGCGCCTACGTTACCAAATAAAAACGCGGAACTCCGCTATCCAGGATGGTACGAGACGGGGACACGATTGTCGGAACCACGGAAAGGAACGTCGTGCGGTCATGAATGCGCGGACACGTTCGCCTGTCAGAGCCGTTCCGACAGTCCCCCGGTGATCACCGGGCGTGCCTTGTCCGGTCCTGTCGGTGCACTCCCCTAGGCTGCGGGTGTGGCCGAGACGGGAAACAGCAGCGGGACGGTCGGCACGCTGGCCACCGAACCCGCTGACAGCACCGACCAGGGCAGCACCGACCGGGGTATCGACACGGGTGCCGCCGGAGTGGGTGCCGATGCGGAGTCGGCGGTTGCCGTTCCGGCACCACGGCGACGGCCCGCGTTGTCGCCGTCTCGGGCCAGTGACTTCAAGCAGTGCCCGCTGCTCTACCGCTTCCGCGCGGTCGACCGGCTGCCCGAGACGCCGACGCGGGCGCAGATCAGGGGCATCGTGGTGCACTCGGTGCTGGAGCGGCTGTTCGGGCTGCCGGCCGCCGAGCGAGACCCGGAGCGGGCCAAGTCGCTGTTGCCGGACGTCTGGACCGACCTACAGGCCGAGCGGCCCGAGTTGAGCGTGCTGTTCGACGGCGCGGAGGACACCGAACTGGCCGAGTGGTTGGCGTCGGCGCGCAAGCTGCTCGACGGGTACTTCGGGTTGGAGGATCCGCGCCGGTTCGATCCGGAGTCCTGTGAGCTGCGGGTGGAGACCGAGCTGGAATCCGGTTTGCTGCTGCGCGGTTTCATCGACCGGCTGGATGTCGCGCCGACCGGTGAGATCCGGGTGGTCGACTACAAGACCGGCGTCGCGCCGAGGGAGATCGGCGAGGCCAAGGCGCTGTTCCAGATGAAGTTCTACGCGCTGGCCGTCTACCGGCTGCGAGGTGTGGTGCCTCGGCAGCTGCGACTGATGTACCTGGCCGACCAGCAGTCGCTGGCCTACGCCCCGGACGAGGCGGAGTTGCTGCGGTTCGAGCGCACCCTGGACGCGGTGTGGGTGGCGATCCTGCGCGCCGGCAAGAGTGGGGAGTTCCGGCCGAGCCCGAGCAAGCTGTGCGACTGGTGTGATCACAAGGCACTCTGCCCGGCCTTCGGTGGCACCCCGCCGCCCTATCCCGGTTGGCCGGAGCCGGATGAGAACTCCGGGGAGACCGTGCTGGACCGAGCGGACTGATGGCGCGGCACACCACAGCGCACCACACCACAGCGGACCTGACCGAGGCGTTCTACCTGCCACTCGGCGAGGACCGCTTCCTCCCCACGAAGCACACGGTCGGGCCGTGGTCGGCCGACAGCCAGCACATGGGACCGCCGACGGCATTGCTGACCAGGGCGATGCAGCGCTGCGCGCCACGGGAGGAGCTGCGGCTGGCCAGGGTGACCGTGGAGATCCTCGGGCCGGTTCCGGTGGCCGAACTCCAGGTGCGGGCCAGGGTCGAACGACCGGGTCGAGCGGTGGAGCTGGTCAGCGCCGAGATCCTCGCGGCGGGCCGGCCGGTGGCGCGGGCGGCGGGTTGGCGGCTGGCGACCAACGACACCTCCTCGGTGACGGGTGGCTTGGCCGAGCCCATGGAGTCGCTGGACACGGCGAGGCAGATCTTCGCGCCGGAGGGCTGGGTCGACGGCTATCTCGGCGCCATGGAGTGGTTCGCCGTTCGCGGCAGCTTCGCCGAGCCGGGACCGGCCGCTTCGTGGGTGCGGCAACGGGTCGCGCTGGTCGACGGTGAGGAGCCGGACGGGTTGCAGCGGCTGATGGTGGTCGCCGATTCCGGCAACGGGCTGTCCAACCGGTTGGACATTCGCCGATGGCTGTTCATCAACACCGAGCTGTCCGTCCACATTCTGCGCGAGCCGACCGGCGAGTGGATCGGGTTGGACGCCGCTACCGCCATCGGTCCGAACGGGATGGGCACGGCCAGCAGTGTGTTGCACGATCAGCTCGGCCAGGTCGGGCGCGGCGCGCAGGAACTGTTGATCCGGCCCCGATAGGACGGCCCTGCCGGACAGGCCTGTTGGGACAGCGCCGGTCAGCACAGAGCCGCTAGGTGGCCGGGATGAGGGTGGGGACCTCGGCGAGTCGATGGATGGTTTCGCCCTGCCAGTCGTCGGTGTCGAACCGATGTGCGCCCAACCAGTTCTCGTCGGCGATCAGCACCGCACGCATACCGACCTTGGTGGCACCGGTGAGTTCGTTGCTGCCGCCGTCGCCGACGTAGAGGCACTCCGCCGGGCTGACACCGAGTCGTTGGCAGACCGTCGCGTACATCCTCGGATGCGGTTTGCATTCGCCGACAACACTGGAGAACACCGGAGCGTCCACAAGGGACGCCAGCGGCAGGTCGGGCCACAGTTCGGGCAGTTCCGGCGAGCAGTCGCTGAGCAGCCCGATCCGCAGGCCACGCGCCCGTAACGCGGTCAGTACCTCGACGGCGTCCTGGCGTGGCCTGCTCATCCTGGCGTAGGTGGCCAGCCGGATGCGTTGCGCGGCCCGCAAAGCCTCCTCGGACTCGGTGCAGCCGAGGCTGACCGACAACAGCCGCATGGTGGCGAGGCCGTCGCCGGTTCGGCCGGTCGCGCGGTCGGCATAGCTGCTCTTCCACCAGGTCTCGACGGCAGCCCGGTCGACGCCGAGGATGGCGGCGAGTTCGGGTTGGTCGACGCCGGAGGCGGCCTTGCGCAGGCTGGGTGTCAGGGTGCCGAAGTAGTCGAAGACGACCGTGGTGACGCTCAAGGCAGCACAACGGTTTCGTAGTGTTCGACCTCGGGGAACGGGTCGTAGAAATGGTGCAGGAGTTCTTTCCACCGGCCGTAGTTCTTGCCCTTGCGGAAGCCGATGGTGTGGTCGTCGATGGTGGCCCAGCGCACCAGCAGCAGGTACCGGTTAGGCGTTTCGGTGCAGCGGCGCAGTTCGAGGCCGAGGAAACCGGGCGAGGCTGCGATGCTGGATCGGGCCTGTGCGAAGGCTTCCTGGAACGCCGCCTCCTGGCCCGGCCGGACGTCCAGCCGGGCCACTTCGAGTACGGGTTCCGTCATGATCGACGCGGCCTCACAGCCGGCAGGAGCGGATGTCGAAGGCGACAACGGCTTTGGCGCCGATGCCGGCGAGTTCGTCCATCACCAGGTTGGCTTCCTTGCGCGCGACCATCGCCCGCACCGCGACCCAGTCCGGGTCGGCGAGCGCGGCGACCGTCGGCGATTCGAGGCCGGGGGTCAGTTTGATCGCCTCGGCCAGCAGCGCCTTCGGGCAGTCGTAGTCGATCATCAGGTAGTTCTGGCCGACCACGACGCCTTTCAGCCGCGCGGTGAGCTGCGCCTTCGCGCCGTCGTCCGGTCGGTCGAGACCCTCGATGAGGACCGCCTCGGAGCGGCAGATCGGTTCGCCGAAGGCGACCAGGTTGTGTTGGCGCAGCGACCGGCCGGACTCGACGACGTCCGCGATGGCGTCCGCGACACCGAGTTGCACGGAGATCTCGACCGCGCCGTCCAACCGGATGACGTCCGCGCTGATGCCGTGTTCGGCGAGGTCCTCCTGGACCAACCGGGGATAGGAGGTGGCCAGCCGCTTGCCGGCGAGGTCGGCGACCGTCCATTCGGAACCGGCCGGGGCGGCGTAGCGGAAGGTGGACCGGCCGAAGCCGAGTGCCAGCCGCTCGGTGACCTTGGCGCCGGAGTCGAGGGCCAGGTCACGGCCGGTGATGCCGAGGTCGAGGTCGCCGGAGCCGACGTAGATGGCGATGTCCTTCGGACGAAGGAAGAAGAACTCGACGTCGTTGTTCAGGTCAAGGACGGTCAGATCGCGGGACTCGTGCCGCTGCTGGTAACCGGCTTCGGTGAGCATTTCCGCGGCAGCGGTGGACAGGGCGCCCTTATTGGGCACGGCAACTCGCAACATGCGTGTACTCCTGATGATCGAATCGGCCTGGTCGGGCAGATCGATCACAGATGTCGGTACACGTCATCCAGGCTCAGACCGCGACCCAACAGCAGTACCTGCACCCGGTACAGCAGTTGGGACACCTCCTCGGCCAGGCGGTCGTCGGACTCGTACTCGGCGGCGATCCACACCTCGCCGGCCTCTTCGAGCACCTTTTTGCCTTGCGCATGCACACCGGCATCCAGCGCCGTCACCGTTGCCGATCCGGCGGGGCGCTGGTCCGCACGATCGCGGAGTTCGGCGAACAGCTCGTCGAACGTCTTCACGTCGGCAATCCTGCCAGTCGCTCCGACGCACCGTTCGAGCGACCCGGTGACCTCCCACGATGTGACATGGTCGTGGTCAGCCGACCCTCGCGGCGAGCAGTTCGCCGAGCAGCGTGATGTCCACGCCGACCAGGGAATCCCGCAGGATCCGACGCGGAGCGGCCGGTACCGGGGCGTCGCAGGGCACGGCCAGCACGATGGTGCCGGCGGCCTCGGCGGAGGCGACGCCGGTCACCGAGTCCTCGATCGCCACGCAGTCGCGCGGGTCGACGCCGAGCAGCCGGGCCGCGGTCAGATAGGGCCAGGGGTCGGGCTTGTTCCGGCCGTCCACCTCGTCCCCGCACACGGTGACGTCGAAGAACTCTCGGCCGATGGTGTCCAGAGCCACCTCGGTGAGCTGCCGCTCGGTCGAGGTGACCAGCGCGGTGGGCACGCCGCTGGCCCGCACCGAGGCGAGGGCCTCGCGGGCGCCGGGGCGCCAGGGCAGCTCGGTCGAGAACAGTTCGGTGGTGCGGTCGGTCAGCCACTGGCTGGTCTCGGCGACCGACTGCCGAGTGATCGGCAGGCCGGCCTCGGTGAGCAGTACCTCACAGGTGCGCTGCATGTTGGAGCCGACGAGCGCCTCGCGGACCTCCTTGCGCAGGTCACCGGCGCCGAGATGGATCACCAGTTCGCGCAGCGAGACGTCCCAGAGCTTTTCGGAGTCGATCAGGGTGCCGTCCATGTCCCACAGCACGGCGGCCGGCAAGGGCACGCCGTCGGGTTCCTGGCCGTGCGCGGAATTCGGTTGCCGCGACGGTCGGGTCACGTTGTCCTCCATCTCACGGGTTTGATCAGGGGTTCGACGTCATTGTCGGCTCCGGTCGGAAGTGTTGGAATTCTGCGGTCGGTTGGCCAGGTGTCGTATTCACCCGTTTTCATCCATCTCGCTGATGATACGTTTCACCAGTGGTGATGGCGAGCATGAGCACCGCGGGTGGACCGCGGTTGGACGAGCGCGGCGAGCAACGGGTCAACTCCCGATGCCCCCGTCGACGACACGCGATCGACCATGGTCACAGCCTACGGTCTCCGGGAGGGGCCCCTCGGTCGTAGGCTTGCCGAGTGAGCGAGTACGCAGGGTCGTCATTGACCGCGGGGCGCGCAGCGGCCACAGTGCCGGGCGCGGGCCCGCTGGCCACCAGGCAGACAGTCGGCAGGGCCGATGAGGTGATCACGTGACCGATCCTGACCAGGGCATTGAGCAGCCCACGAAGGCAGTTGAATTGACAGAGCCGGTATTGGTCGCCGCATTCGAGGGGTGGAACGACGCCGGTGACGCAGCGACAACAGCGATCGAGCATCTACAGCTGAGCTGGGATGCGACTCCGTTGGCCGAGATCGATCCGGACGACTACTACGACTTCCAGGTCACCCGGCCCACCGTGAATCTGGTGGACGGGGTGACGCGGCGGGTGGAGTGGCCGACGACACGGCTGACCGTCTGCCGTCCGCCGGGGTGCGCGACGGACGTGGTGTTGGTGCACGGTATCGAGCCGAACATGCGCTGGCGGCGGTTCTGCCAGGAGTTGCTGGAACACATCGAGCGGCTGGGCGTGAAGACCGTTATCACGCTGGGCGCGCTGCTCGCGGACACGCCGCACACCCGACCGGTGCCGGTCACCGGGACGGCGTACGACGCGGAGGCGGCGGCGAAGTTCGGTTTGGAGCGGTCCCGCTACGAGGGCCCGACCGGGATCGTCGGGGTCTTCCAGGACGCCTGCGTGCAGGCCGGTATCCCGGCGATATCGATCTGGGCCGCGGTGCCGCACTACGTGTCCCAGCCGCCCTCCCCCAAGGCGACGCTGGCGCTGCTGCACCGGGTCGAGGAGATGCTGGACGTCGAGGTGCCGCTGGGTGCGCTGCCCAGCCAGGCCGAGGAATGGGAACGCACCGTCACCGAGATGGCCGACGAGGACGAAGACGTGCGCAACTACGTTCGGGCCCTTGAGGAGCGCGGCGACGAGCTGAGCCTCTCGGAGACCAGCGGCGATGCCATCGCCGCCGAGTTCGAGCGATATCTGCGTCGGCGCGGTCCTGGGACCGGCCGGGGTGGTTCCGGTGGGTCGGGTGGTCCAGGTCACGGCCCGACGGGCTGAGTAGCTCGCGGTGTCCGTCCTGCCGGCAGCGTCGCCTCGGCGCGTCTCGGCAGAACGGACACCGTGGTCGCCCGGTGCGGAGCGTTCGCTCAACGCGAACGGCGCCGCGGATTCAGGGGCTGGTCGCAGCCGGTCGATCAGCAGGCGATCCGGCCGCTCCTCCGCTCGACCCGCGTGGTGACTCCGTTGCGCTACCGCGATTCCGTTGCGCTATGGCGATTGCGTTGTGTCATGGCGATTGCGTTGTGTCACAGCGCGATGCCGAGCAGGGCGTCCACCGCATCGCGCAGCAGCGCCGGGGCCGAGGTGTCGCGGCCGTGCCGGTGCAGGGACTCGACGGCCCAGGCGTCGACGGCGGCCAGCGCGGCCGGGGTGTCCAGGTCATCGGCGAGGTGATCACGCAGCCGGGCGACGGTGTCCTCGGCCGGCGGCGTGCTGGGCAGCGAGACCGCTTCCCGCCAACGGGCCAGCCGTGCCTCGCCCTCGGCGAGTATGCCGTCGGTCCAGGACCGGTCGGTGCGGTAGTGGCCGGAGAGCAGGCCGAGCCGGACCGCCATCGAGTCCACACCCGCGCCACGCAGTTTGGACACGAACACCAGGTTGCCCTTGGACTTCGACATCTTCTCGCCGTCGAGGCCGATCATGCCGCTGTGCGTGTAGTGCCGGGCGAAGGGATGCTCGCCGGTGAGCGCCTCGGCGTGCGCGGCGCTGTACTCGTGGTGCGGGAAGATCAGGTCGGAGCCGCCGCCCTGGACGTCGAAGCCGGTGCCCAGCCGGTTGATCGCGATCGCGCTGCACTCGACGTGCCACCCCGGCCGGCCCGCGCCGAGTTCACTGTCCCAGGACGGCTCGTCCGCACGCGCGGTACGCCACAGCAGCGCGTCCAGCGGATGCCGCTTGCCGACCCGGTCCGGGTCGCCGCCGCGTTCGGCGAAGAACTCCAGCATCGTCGGCAGGTCGTAGTTGGACTCGTAACCGAACCGGCCGGTGACCGAATGATCGAAGTAGACATCCGGGTATTCGGCGTCCTCGACCCGGTACGCGGCGCCGCTGGCCAGCAGCTTCGAGATGACCTCGACGATCTCCGGAATGGCCTCGACCGCGCCGATGTAGTCCTGCGGCGGCAGTACCCGCAGCGCCTGCATGTCCTCCCGGAACAGCGCGGTCTCCCGCATCCCGAGCACGACCCAGTCGTCATGGTCGCGGATGGCTCGCTCCAGCAGCGGATCGTCCACATCCGTAACGTTCTGCACGTAATGCACGTGATGCCCGTTGTCCAGCCACTGCCGGTAGACCAGGTCGAAGGCCAGGTAGGTGGCGGCGTGCCCGAGGTGGGTCGCGTCGTAGGGCGTGATGCCGCAGACGTACATCCTGGCCGTCGGGCCGGGCGCGGTCGGCCGGACCTCACCGGTCGAGGAGTCGTACAACCGCAGCGGGCGCGCCGGACCTGGAACGTTGGGCACCGAGTGGGACAACCAAGTGTGCATACCTTTGACAGTAACTGGCGGTGCCGAGGAAACCAGGCGCCCCTCTGAACATCTCTTCATGTGGACTTGGCCACCACCACCTCCTCCTGACCTGGTGGAAGACGCGGTCAGCCGCGTGCTCCGGCGCCGGTACCGGCAAACGTGGCAGGATCGAAGACAGCAGTTCGATCAGTGGAGGCGAAGCGGTGGACATCCAGACCATCGACAACAGTTACGCGCAGTTGCAGCAGCAGAGCCAGCAGACAGTGCAGCTGATCACCCAGCTCGCGCAGAAGTTGCAGCAGGCCGCGGCCGGCGGCGACCAGAACGCCAGGGAATGGCTGCTCGACCTCAAGGAGGTCACTCTCGGCTTCCAGCAGGAGCAGAACCAGGTGACCCTGCTGTTGCAGGCCATCCACAACTACGTGGCCAACCAGGCCCAAGCGCCGCAGTATCAGCAACCGCAGTACCAGCAGCCGCAACAGCCGGTCTACCAGCAGCCGATGTACGGGCAGCAATACGGTGGCGGCGGTGGATTCAGCCGGTTCATGCACAGCGGCTTCGGCCAGGCCATCAGCACCGGCGCCGGTTTCGCGATCGGCGAGGACATCATCAACGACATTTTCTAGCCCCAGGCCGCTGAGCCGCATGAACGACTCGACCTTGGTCTTGCATGATCAGGCCGTGGCTTGAACATGGCATCGCCCTGTTCGAATGATGTTGGGTATGAGGTGGACGTAGGTGCGCCGATTGTCTCGTGAGCGGTCAAGCGTTCTGGGCGGAGAGCCGATTCGCCGGTAGTGCGGTGCCGCCCCGCCTGGTAGGTCCGTACAGCTCGACAGCCAACCTGCCGATCAGCTGATTGGACTCGTTCTGGCCCAATGCGACAGCCGTCAACGAGCTGACGATCTTCTCGTGCACGGAGACTGCCGGTGGCTCGTCCAGGAAGTAGCCGGCGGTGTCCTGCTCGACCGAGACGACCGGACCGAAGTCGGCGAACTCCATCAAACAGAAGGAGCCAGCCAGCCCGGCGTGAGCACCAGCGGAGACCGGAATCACCCGCACCGCAACATGCGGACGGACGCCCACACGCAGCAGGTGGTGCGACTGCTCGCACATGACCTGCGAGCCACCGACCGGGAGCCGCAGCGCGGCCTCACTGACGAAAAATGTGCACTGCGGCGGATGAGCGCAACCCAACACACGCTGACCCCAGACCATCCGGCCGGCCACGTGCGCCTCAACCTCGCCGGGCTGGACCGTGACCGTCCGCGCGAGGACCGACCGTGCGTAGTCCGCCGTCTGCACCAGCACGGGAACGGTCAACGCATCGAACGCGGTAACCCGGACCGCCACACACTGATGATCAGCCAGCGTCCGCCGATGCTCAGCAAGCTCCCAGCCGGCCGTCGCCGGCTCCCGGATCAGCCGCAGCAGCCGGTCACGCTCGGCACCGGTCACCCCGAACACCGCAGCCAGCGCCGAGATCTCCAACTCTGTGATGGCCAGCTTGCCGGTCAGGAACCGGGAGATCCGACTCTCCGACCAACCGAGGATGCGCGCCGTGCGCTTACCGTTGAAACCGGCCTGGTCCATCGCCGCCCGCAACGCATCGCCCAACTGTCGACTCCGCACCGTCGAACGGTCCTCGGTCACCTCGCGCCTCCCGATGGCTGGTCGATCTCGGGTCGTGCTTGCGCAGTGCTGGCCCTGATCTGCGCCGCGACCGTCGCAGCGTCCGCTCGCTCTATCGCGGCGAAAGCCAGCGCCTCATGGTGATGGCTCGGATCGACCTGCGAGATGTGCTGATACAGCTGCGCCGCACGCTCGTGATGGGCCAGCCAGTCCTGCGCCGAGGCCTGCGGGAAGGGCAACACTCGCCGCAACGCATCGTGCGCCTCACCCAACGTGCGCGGTTGACCGTTCTTCCCACTCATCGCGCACCGTCCCGGTCCGTCCGCCAGCTGTATCCGTCCCGCAGCCGATGACGAGCCCGGTCCTCCTCCGCCTGGACCGACAGCGGCCGACGCGACGAAAACTCCCGACCGAACACCTGCCGGGCGACATCGCCCGGCAGGATGTCAATTCGCTGCCGAACAAGACCGCCAGCAGATTCATCTTCCTGCGAACTGCATTCACTGCCGGACGGGCTTTCACCAGCCAAAATAAGTCCATGCCGAAACGCGTCATCCACCGGGATCGCGAATCGGCGCCCCTTGGGAATTGCCATGGCTGTTGCCCTTCTGCCTCGGCTATCTGTGCGGTTTCACCCCCTTGGGTGGCACAACACCAGATTCGGCCAGGTCCGCGTCCCTTCTCGACTTCGTACACGTCTCGTTTAGCACTTCTCATGCTCACCGTGTCTCGTCTTGGTCTCGTCAGCGTGGTAGTCTCGTCTCGTATATCCGAGGAGGCTCAGCTGGCCGGCCAGCCCGTCGTCCTGAAAGTTCTGCTCCAGCAACGTCACTTGCAGGGGCATCGCGCATTCTGTCGCGAGTACGACAAGATCGCTGCGGAGATAGACAGGACCCTCGAACGCAGCTGGCCGAGCAGGGCGCAATTTTATCGCTGGCTATCCGGCGAGCTGCTCGGATTGCCCTACGCGGATCACTGTCGAATCCTGGAGAGGATGTTTCCGGGATGGACCGCGCAACAGCTCTTTGAAGCGCACGGCGGCGGAATTGAGTTTGTTCCGGAACCACCAGAGAAGAACAACGCCATCTCGCGCATCACGAAGACAGATCCACCCAAAACCAAGAAAACAGAAGTCGTCGACTTCTATTCACATCGGTCGGAAACCTCCAAAAAGTTGTGGATGGACCTACTTCTTGACGCGAATGCCAATATAGACCTGCTCGCTAATGCTAGCCTTTTTCTGCCGGAAGATAACCCGGAATCTATCGAGGTTCTCAAGGAGAAGGCGGCGAACGGCGTTAAAATTAGAATAATAATGGGAAACCCGGATCATCCAGCAATGGCCCTGCGTGGACGGGAAGAACGCCTATTTGAGGCCATTCCGGGCCGCATAAAGATGGCCCTGGCTTACTATCGTCCACTTGTCGGTATCGACGGAGTCGAATTCAGGTTGCACGGAACAGCACTCTACAATTCGATTTTCAGGTACGATGACGAAATGCTGGTCAATCAGCACATTTACGGCGCATATGGCTACATCGCACCGATCTTGCACCTTCGCCGTACACCCGGCCTTGACCTCTTCGAGACTTACCTGAAAAGCTTCGACTTGATATGGAGCGAGGAGTCTCGCGATATACTCGAAGAAGCGACATCTCGCGCCCAGAAGCCTTAGGCTTTGTTTCGAAGTCCAATAAGGACATTCAAGAACCGGTCCAGGTCGGCGATGTTTTCCAGCACGACATCGGCGCCGGCTTCCGCAAGCTGCGCAGCCGTGTACACCCCTGTTGCCACGGCGATGACCTTCGCTCCGCCATCCTGTGCCGCCTTGACGTCCAGCAGCGTGTCACCGACCAAGATCGTAGACGTCCGGTCAAACTTCCGCCCGTATTTGTCCGCGACCTTACGCCGCGCCGCGTCAACCAGATTAGACCGGACTATATCGTCGGAACCGAACCCGCCGACGTCGAGATCAACCCATCGATCGAGATCGAACGCGGCCAGCTTTGCCAGCGCGTTCGGGGCGATGTTGCCGGTCAGGACGGACTGAACCACGTTCGGCACATTGGACAAGACTGTGAGCGCATCCAGAACGCCTGGCAGAACGTAGCCTTTCCGGGGGAGATCGGGAGCGTTGCGCGCCATAGCGTCGAGTAGAAAGGGTTCAAACTGGCCAATAGCCACGTACGACTCAACGTCAATCGAATTGGCGGCCAACAGTTCGCGCATGATCTGAAAATCAGTGCGGCCGTCGGTAGCGGGCAGGACGACCGCCGGCCTGCCGGTCAGCAATTCGAACGCCAGCGAGTAGGTTTCTTTACTGACGCCGCCGTTCTCGATCAGCGTGTGATCCACGTCCCACAACACGAACGTCTGGGGCAAGTCCGAGACGATGTCTACCGAGGCGCCAACCATGCACGCATCGTCTCATACCGCTAATAGCCATCCCACCCATGCGCCGTCCCGATGGCCAGTCCAACAACCTCGTCGACCCGCCGCGCGGAACTGACGTGACGCGGGGCCGCGCAGCGCTCGCACCCGGTCGTGCGGAACTGGGCACCGCGTAGGACTCAGTTCGCAGCCGGCTGGTCGATCGGGCTGGTGCCGACGATGGCCTGCAAGGCTTTCACGTGCGCTCGGTACGCGGCGCGGCCCTGTTTGGTCAGCCGCAACCAGACGCGCTGCCGGGTCTCGCGCACCGCGCGCCGTTGTTCGATGTAACCCGCTTCGACGAGCACCGCGATGTGCTTGCTCAACACCGAATCGCTGACCTCCAGCGTGGTCCGCAGCCAGGCGAACTCCGCTTCTTGCATGGGGTCGAGGGCGGCGCAGATCCGCAACCTGTTGGGCGCGTGGATGACGTTGTTGAACTCGCTCAACGTCCGCTCCGCAACCACGCCACCCACGCCCGGTCAAGGCGGTGCAACACGGACAGCACCAGCACGAACACCACGACCGCGATGACCAACCAGAGCCAGCGCGCTCCGCTGGCCTGCACGGCTACGCGGCCAAGCGCGACCAGGCCGTCCACCGCAACAATCAGCAGCAGTCGCAGTCCCCAGAACGGCCACCGCTGCCGCGTTGTGGCGACGTATGGGGACCGGGACCGGACGACCAGGTCGGCACCAAGGATGACGACCAATGGGAGGAACAATCCCACGGCATGCCACACCCCCGAGGGGATCAGCTGGACCAGCATCTCGACGGCGACGAACAGTGCGAGGCAGATCTCGAACCAGCGCGGCTGCATGCGTTGATCGGCGATGACGTTGCGAGTGCCCTGGATGGCGACGAGCGCGTCAGCCGGGCTCAGCGGTTCCTCTCTACTTTCCATAATGGAAAGTCAACCTGATACTTTCCAGTTCGTCAAGACGTAAGTTTCCATCTTGGAAAGTCAGGCGGTGCGGAGGTGGTCGACGCAGAGATCCAGACCGACCGGCCCAGTGGCTCCGAGCCCGCTCAGACGACGTTGGCCGCGATGAGCTGTTGCCAGATGTCGCTCTGGTCGACGACCTCGACGCCGAGCTTCTCGGCCTTGGCGAGTTTGCTGTCCCCGACTCCGGCGCCGGTGATGAGCAGATCGGTGTTCGCCGATACCGACGACACCGCGCTCGCGCCCGCTTTCTCGCACAACCGCTGGAAGACCGGTCGAGCGACCTTCGCACCGGAGCGCGGGTCGCTGATCGCACCGGTGATCACCACGGTCTTACCCGCCAGTGGCGCGCCGGCCGCGACGACCGGCGGCAGGTCCTCCTCGCGGACGTCCAACGACACACCCGCCTCGCGAAGCCGCTCCAGTTCCGGCCGCAACCGGGTCAGGTGCTCGACCAGCGAGGCGGCGACCTTCGGCCCGATGTCCTCAACGGCCACAAGGCCATCGACATCGGCGTCGGCGACCTGCTCCAGTGAGCCGAAGCCAGCGCGGCACAACCGGGCGGCGGTACCGTCGGAGGCCATCGGGATCGCAAGGCCGATCAGCGCCCGACGCAGGCCGACCTGGCGACTGGCGTCGATCGACTCGATCATGCGCGCGGCCGAGACCTCGCCGATCCGGTCGAACTCCAACAGTTTCTCGGTGGTCAGGTGGTAGAAGTCCGACGGCCGCTCCAGGATGCCCGCCTCGGCCAGCCGCTCGATCCACACTCCTCCGATGGCCTCGATGTCCGCGGCGGCCCGCGACGCCCAGTGGATCAGCCGCCGCACCGTCTGCGCGGGACAGGCGACGTTGGTGCAGAACAGTTCCCGGCTGTTGCCCTGTTCGGTCAATGGCTGCTCGCAGGACGGGCAGGTGCTCGGTGGCACGATCTCCCGCTCGGAGCCGGTGCGGTTGGCCGCGTCGAGGACACCCGCGACGAACGGGATCACATCGCCCGCGCGGCGTACCAGCACCGTGTCACCGATCTTGATTCCCCGTGCGCGGATGACCTCCTGGTTGGCCAGCGTCGCCCTGGTGACCGTCGTGCCGCCGACGAACACCGGCTCCAACCAGGCCACCGGGGCGATCTTGCCCGTCTTGCCGACATCCCAGACCACATCGGCCAGCACGGTCGTCTTCTCCTCGGCGGCGAACTTGAACGCCAGCGCACCACGCGGGGAACTCGAACGCGTCCCGGCCGCGGCGTAGGCACCTCGATCGGCCAGCCGCAGCACCGCTCCGTCCAGGTCGTAGTCGAGATCGTTGCGCCGCTGCTCGATCGCCGCGATCACCTGCTGCGCCGCGTCCGCGTCGGCACAGCGTCGCATGTCCGCCGCGGTGAACCCGATCGCCCGCAGCGCACGGTCGAGGTCGGTGTCGATGCTCTCCGGGGCGGCGCTGGTGTCCAGATCGAAGGCGAAGAACCGCAGGCGCCGCCCGGCGACGGTGGCCGGGTCCTTCGCCCGCAGGGTGCCCGCTGCGGCGTTGCGCGGGTTGATCAGCGGCTTGTCCGGGTGTGCCGTGTTGTAGGAGGCGAAGGTGGACCGCAGCATGACCGCCTCGCCGCGCACCTCGACCCGCCCCGATTCCTCGACGCGTTCCGGTATTCCGTCGACCAGCGCCCGCACCAGCACGGTCACGTCCTCACCGGTCGTCCCGTCCCCGCGCGTGACCGCCCGCAGCAGCCGCCCGCTCTCATAGACCAACGACAGCGACAGGCCGTCCAGCTTCGGCATGACCACCACCGGCTGGCCGGGGAAACGGCCGAAGAACGCGGCGACCTGCTCCGGCCGGGTCGCCTTCTCCAGCGACAGCATCGGACGGGAGTGCCGGATCGGCGCATGCAGCACCACCGGGCCGCCGACCTGTTCCAGCGGGTTCGGCACGGGCGCCAGCTCCGGGTTGGCAGCGATCAGGGCGCGCAGCTCGTCCTCGATCGCGTCGTACTCGGCGTCCGCGACCAGCGGCGTGCCCTGGTAGTAGGCGTCGCGCAGCTCCACGAGGCGGTCGGCGAGTTGCTGAATGCGTGCGTTCACGGAACAGCACGCTACCTGCGAACACCGACACCCGATCGGTACCGCTCATCGGCATTCGTGGCGCGGCGCCGTGGTCGCGGTAATGTCCGGGTGATCGCGTGTCGACAACGCCGTGGAGGTAACCGCATGCCGCGCCTGGACATCCAGATCCCCACCCCCGACGGCCAGAGCAACGGGTCGCTGCACATCCCGGAGGGAGACGGCCCACGACCGGGTGTGCTGGTCTTCCCCGACGCGGGCGGGCTGCGGGACGCCTTCCGGCAGATGGGCGACCACCTGGCCGAACTGGGTTTCGTGGCCCTGGTCCCGGACATCTACTACCGCGCGGGCGACTGGGCACCGTTCGACATGGCCAACGTGTTCTCCGACCAGAAGGAACGAGCCCGACTGGGCAGCCTCATGGGCAGCCTCACCAACGACAGGATCATCTCCGACGCCGGTGCCTACGCCGAATTCCTGCTGAACCGGCCGGAGGTCAGCGGCAACGCGATCGGCACCACCGGCTACTGCCTCGGCGGACGCATGTCGATCATCGCCGCAGGCGGACTCGGCGACACGATCGCGGCGGCGGCCTCGTTCCACGGCGGCGGACTCGCCGTGGCGGACCAACCGACCAGCCCGCACCTGGCCGCGGACCGCATCAGCGCCACCGTCTACGTGGCCGGCGCGCAGGAGGACAACTCGTTCACCGCCGAGCAGGCCGAACTGCTCGACCACGCGCTGACCGAGGCCGGCGTCGACCACACCGTCGAGTTCTACCAGGCCCACCACGGCTTCGCCGTATCCGACAACCAGACCTACGACACCGACGCAGCAGCACGGCACTGGGCCGCACTCCAACAGCTCTACCAGACCCAGCTCGCGAACTGACCCCACCGGCCGGTCATGACGCCCGCGCACAACCGGACCAGAACGGGCCGAACAGGCGTCGGTGACAGGGGCCGCGCGATCGGGCGAATCAGCGGAGTGCGGCTTCGAGACGGGCGATGTCCTCGGCGTCCTTGGGACGGTGCGGACGGCCGGGAACCCAGGTCGGCATCATCCGTTTGATCTCGATCTGCACCCTCGGCGCGATGATCGGGCAGCTCAGCGCCGGCGCGCACCCGAAATACCCGCTCACCAGGTGACCGGGAGGGCATCGACGCCGTAGATCGGTAGTTCCGCGCGGTAGGAGATGTCCGCCGCGTCGACGGCGAGGGCAAGGCCGGGAAAGGCGCGCAGCAGCGCGGGATACCCGATCTGCAGTTCGAGCCGGGCCAGCGGCTGGCCGAGGCACTGGTGTACGCCGAAACCGAACGCGACATGGTGGTTGGGTTGGCGCAGCGGGTCGAACCGATCGGGGTCGGCGAAGACGGCCGGGTCCCGGTTGGCCACGTCCGCCGCCGCGATCACGCCGTCGCCGGCTCGGATGAGCGTGCCACCCAGGTCGACATCCTCGGTCGCGACGCGGCGGCGACCGAGGTGGGTGATAGTCAACAGCCGCAACAGTTCCTCCACCGCGCCGTTGGCAACGGCCGGGTCGGTGGCTTCCCGGATCGTGGTGGCGGCAGCCGGATCGCGCAGCAGCAGCAACACGCCGAGGCCGATCATGTTCGCGGTCGTCTCGTGCCCGGCGACCAGCAACAGCATGGCCATGGAGGTGATCTCGCGGGCGGTCAGCTCCCCCGTCGCCAGCCAGCTGGTGACGAGTCTGCTGAGCAGGTCGTCACCGGGATCGGCCACCTTCGCCTTGACAAGGCCGTAGACGTAGGCGCCCAGTTCCTTGGCGGCGCGCAGGTTGTGTTCCGGGTCGGCGCGGGTGTCGAGCATGTCCCTGCTGCGCTGCTGGAAGAACTCGTGATCGGCGTAGGGCACCCCGAGCAGTCGGCAGATCACCAGCGAGGGCAGCGGCAACGCGAAGGCGGTGACCAGATCGACCGGGCGAGGACCTGCGGCCATCGTGGCGAGCAGCCCGTCGACCGCCTCGGTGATCATCGGTCGCAGCGACTCGGTGCGGCGAACGGTGAACTCGCTGATCAGCTTTCTGCGGTGCCGCGCGTGTTCGGGGTCGTCCATGGTCAGGAACGAGCCGGGGCCACGCTGCCTGCGCAGTTGCCCGCCGGCACTGCGACCGGGGTAGCCGGGCCGGGTCGGATCACTGCTGAACCGGCGATCGGCCAACACCGCGCGGACGTCCTGGTGTCGGGTGATCAGCCACGGTGTGCTGCCGTCCCAGATCCGCACCCGGCTGATGGGCTGTTCGGCACGTAGCCGGGTCAGTTCGGGCGGTGGATCGAACGGGCAGTCGCGCCGCATCGGGAACGCGGGCGGGTTCTCGCGGTCGGTCATTGCTTTTCCTCCGCTGGCATCGGCCCGGTCGGGGCGGGGTGGACCGGGGTCGCGTCGGCCAGCCGGTCCATGAGGGCGGCGGCAAGCCGGAGCACCTGGGCCTCGGTGTCGGTCAGTTCGGCGACGGCCAGCGCCAGCCAGCCGTCGCGCTGCGTCACGTCGGCGACGAGCACCTGCCGACCCCGTTCGGTCAGGTCGAGCACGGACTCACGGCGGTCGCGCTCGCTCGGCGTTCTGCCGATCAGGCCCTCCCGCTCCAGGTCGGCGAACACCTTGGTGAGTGACTGCGGTCGCTGCCGTTCGGCGACGGTGATCTCCCCCGGTGTGCTCGGACCATGGTGATAGAGGTGGCCGAGCACGCTGATCTTGTTCGTACTCAGTGCATCGGCCGGACGTTGCGCCCGCAGCCGCCGGGACAGCCGAGCCATAGCCCGCCTGGTCTCCGCCGCGATCTGCCACCGGACATCCGGTTCATCCTCAGCCACAGTTGGTACTGTATCACTTATTACTTTTGGCCAAACAGACCTCATCTAGTGCTATTTTTAGTACGTGATGCTTAGTTTTTTGCCGGATGCTCGTACGGTGCTGCGCAGGCAGGTGGCTCGGTTGCGGCCGCGCGCGGCCGCAGTGACGATCGTGGCGATGTTGGCCGGCTTCGGCGCCGGGCTGGTGTTGGCGCACCTCGTGCACCTGCGACTGGACACCGTCGTACTGGCGGTCGCCATCGGGCTGACGCTCGGGCGGACGCAGCAGACCGCGAGCCGCCGCGAGCGCGTCCTCGGCCTCGTGCTGGTTCCCGCCGTCGCCGCCGGGAGCGGCGCGCTCGGCCTCCTGTTGGCGGGCGGACACGCCCTGCTCGGCAGTGCGCTGTTCGTGCTGGCGCTGAGCGCGACGGTGGGCGTTCGGCGATGGGGGCCGCTGGCGACGAAGCTCGGCACCATGGCGGTGCTGCCGCTGCTGGTCTTGTTGCTGGTGCCGCCATCTGCCGTGGAACCGGACGGTCCGATGTGGACAGCGGCGACGGCGCTGCTGGTGTACCTGGTGGTTTCGGCGGTGCAGCTGCTGGCCCTGCGCGCTGGTGTCCTGAGCCCACCCGCCGCTACCCGGTCCGCACCGCGTCCGAAGGCCGCCACCAAGCTGCCGGCCAGCACCAGAATGGCCGCTCAGCTGGGTGTGGCGCTGGTGGTCGCGATCGCGCTCGGCCGACTGGTGTTCCCCGCGCACTGGCAGTGGGTGGTGCTCACCGCGTTCATCGTGTGCAGCGGCAATCGCGGCCGGGCCGATGTACTGCACAAGGGCATCCTGCGGGTCGCGGGCGCTGGCGTGGGCACGGTGCTGGCGACGGGTTTGTTCGGCCTGTTCGGGCCGGGCGGTATCGGCGGGGTACTGGCGATCTTCGGCATGCTCGGCATCGGTGTGCTGCTGCGCGAGGCCAGTTACGCGTACTGGGCCTGCTGCGTCACCGCGACCATGGCCCTGCTGCTCGGCTATCTCGGCGAGGACGCGCCGGGACTGTTGTTCGTCCGGCTCGGCGGCATCCTGCTCGGCGGCCTCATCGGCGTGGGCGCGTCCTGGCTGGTCCTGCCGATCAAGGGCGGCGCCGTCACCCGCGACCGCGACACCAACGCCGCCCGGCCGACGGACGACACCGAGGCCGGGCGGCGTGTTGTCAGCGTCGTTGCCCTCGACCGCGAAGGTAGTCACTGACCACGGCCGCGCCCAGCCCGTCGAGGTCCGGCGCGACGACCCGGCCTCCGCTGCGACGGGCGACGAGGTCGACGAACTCGGCCAGTCGAGGGTCCTCGCCGAGCATGAACACGGTGATCGACGCGCCGAGCTTCGCGAGTGCGTCGACCTCGTTCATGGTCACCGCGAGGGTGCGGGGCAGCGGCGGGTAGTTGAACTCGGCCCCGCCGTCCGGTTCGAGATGCGCGGTCGGCTCGCCATCGGTGACCACCAGCACGACCGGCATCGCGTCCGAATGCCGGCGCAGGTGCTGACCGGCGAGCAGCAGCGCGTGGTGCAGGTTGGTGCCCTGCTCCCAGGCACCTTCCAGCGCGGTCAGCTCGCTGACGTCCATCTTCATCGCATGCCGGCCGAACGTGATCACCTGTAACGCGTCGTTGCGGAACCGGGTGGCGATGAGCTGGTGCAGCGCGAGCGCGGTGCGTTTCATCGGCACCCACCGGCCGTCCTGCACCATCGACCAGGAGGTGTCCACACACAGCGCGACCGCCGCGCGGGAGCGCTGCTCGGTTTCGACCACCTCGACGTCCGAGACGTCGAGAGTCACCGTGCCACTGCCGACCGATGCCGTGCGCAGCACCGCGTTGCGGACGGTCCTGGAAACCTCCCAGGGTTCGGTGTCGCCGAAGGTCCACGGCCGCGAGGCCCCGGTCGGCTCCCCCGCCGCGCCCGCCCGCGCGGTGTCACGTTCCCCGCGCGCCGCCCGCAGCTGGCCGACGACGGTGCGCAGCGCGGTCTCGCCGAGCTTGCGCAGCGCCTTCGGCGACAGCCGCAGCGAACCGTCGTCGGCGCGTTCGAAAAGGCCCTGCCTGCGCAGTTCGCGTTCCAGCTCGGCCAGCCGGCTGGCATCCACGCGGGCCTCGTCGCCGAGCTGACGCTGTAGCGACTCGAGGTCGATGTCCTCCAGCCGGGCACCGGGATAGGACTGGGCGAGCTGTTCGGCGAGTCCGTCCAGCTCGGCCAGGTCCTGCATGGCCTGCGCGCCCTCGCCGAGACCCATCGGGTCCTTGCCTCGGAAACGCCGGCCCGAGGTCCAGTCCTCGCCGGGGCGCAGCGACCGCAGGTTCGCGTCCAGCGCCGCGACCTGCTCGGCCAGCCGGGGATCGCCGAAGGCCTGGCCGATCAGGCCTTCCAGCTCGGCCCGCTGCGCGTCGGACATGGAGTTCATCATCCGTTGCGCGGCGGCGGCCCTGCTGGCCAGCGCGTCGATGAGTTCCTCGACATTGCGCGGGTTCTCCGGGAAGAACTCGCCGTGCTTGTTCATGAAGTCGCGGAAGTCCTGCTCGGAGTCCTGGCCGTCGGCGTGTTTGGCGAGCAGGTCGTTGAGGTCGGACATCATCTGCCGGACCCGTTCGACATCTTCCGGCGTGGTGTTCTCCAGCGCCTGCTTCATCCCGGCGAACCGGGAGTCCAGCAGTTCCTTGCCGAGCAGGTCCTTGATCTCCTGGTAGGCCTCGCGTGCCTCGGCCGACCGCCAGTCGTACTCGGCGAGGTCGGCGACGGCCGCCGCCGTGCCGGGCGGCAGCGCGTCCAGCTGGGCTTCGGCGAAACGGGCGTCGTCGGAGGGGTCCGGAAACAGCGCGCGCCGCTCCGCGTCCAAGGCCTTGTCCAACAGCTGCCGAACCTGCTGGAGAGTGCCGTCCAACCGGTGCTTGCGCTGGATCTCCGAGCGCCGCTGCCACAGCCGGGTGGTGAGTTCGTCGAGACCGGTGGTCCGGCGAAGGCCGCGCCGGAGCAGTTCCTCCAGCGCCGAGCGCGGCGAGGAACCCTCCATCACCTCGCGGCCGATCTCGTCGAGGGCCTCACTCAGGTCCAGCGGTGGCGCGAGCGGATCAGGCCCGTCGTGATAGGGCCCGTAGGAGTAGCGATCGGGGTTGCTACTCATCGCGGGCCTCCTTCCTGCCAGGCTTCGCCGGCGACCTGTGCGTGGTGATCACGCCCCGTAGATGGTGATGTTGTCGTCCTCGGCGTCGGTGTCCTTGGCGACCTGGCGGGCCAGGTACAGCGCTTCGAGCGCGAACTCGACGGCTGCCGCGATCCGGCCGGGCGGGTCGGTCGGCGAGACGCCCAACCTGGCCGCGACCTCGTGCAGTACCGGCAGTTCCGGCAGCGCCGCCAGTACGTCGCGGCCGGGGATGCGTTCGCCGGTGGTGACCAGGTGGCCGTCGGCGACCGCCTCGGCGAGCGGACGCAGGTTCAGGCCGGCCAGCGTGCCGCGCGCGGTGTCGGCGAAGGCCCTGCGCAACAGGTGGGTCAGGTGTTCGGTCTCCCGGCCCTCCTCGCCGGACTCGAACTCCAGCTTGCCGCGCAGCACCGCCGGCACGGCCTCAAGATCGACGGGGCGGGCGATCGCCGGGTGTTCGCCGGTCAGCGCGGATCGACGCAGCGCGGCGGCGGCGACGGTCTCGGCGGCGGCGACGGCGAACCGGGCCGAGACGCCGGAGCGCTGGTCGATCGCGGAGGACTCACGCAGGTGCCGGACGAACCGGGCGATGACCTCGATCAGCGCGGGCCCGACCTCGGCGACGAGGTCGGCCTCCTGCTCGACGAGATCGATCTCGGCTTCGACGGTCAGCGGATAGTGGGTGCGGATCTCGGCGCCGAACCGGTCCTTGAGCGGGGTGATGATCCGGCCCCGGTTGGTGTAGTCCTCCGGGTTCGCGGTCGCCACCAGCAGGGTGTCCAACGGCAGCCGGATGGTGTAGCCGCGGATCTGGATATCGCGCTCCTCCATCACGTTCAGCAGCGCGACCTGGATGCGTTCGGCGAGGTCGGGTAGCTCGTTGATGGCGACGATGCCGCGGTGCGCGCGGGGCACGAGGCCGAAGTGAATGGTCTCCGGGTCGCCGAGGCTGCGGCCCGCGGCGACCTTCACCGGGTCAACGTCACCGATCAGGTCACCGACGGAGGTGTCCGGGGTGGCGAGTTTCTCGGTGTAGCGCTCGGAGCGGTGCAGCCAGGTGACCGGCAGGTCGTCGCCGAGTTCTGCGGCGCGCCTGCGGGAGGCCGGCGAGATCGGGTCGAGCGGGTGTTCGCCGAGTTCGGCGCCGGCGATCACCGGGGTCCACTCGTCGAGCAGGCCGACGAGGGTGCGCAGCAGGCGGGTCTTGCCCTGGCCGCGCTCGCCGAGCAGCACCATGTCGTGGCCGGCGAGCAGGGCACGCTCCAGTTGGGGCAGCACGGTGCGGTCGAAGCCGACGATGCCCGGCCACGGGTTACCGCCCGAGGACAGGATGGCCAGCAGGTTTTCCCTGATTTCGGTTTTGATGCCGCGCGCTTGGTGGCCTGCGGCCCGTAGCTCACCGACGGTGCCGGGCAGGTTCGCGGGTATTGCGGGAGTGCTCACGGCGCCACCTCGCCGGCGCTCGGCCTCTTCGTGAAAGCGCCCTGTGTTGATTGGTTCACCACGCATGCTTCGCTCACGGTCTTGACGCTACGTCGATTTATTGGTTCGGTCGACGTGGAGCTGCTCCATGTCCAGTCCATGTCCAGGCAGTGGATTGGCCGTTTTCGCGGTTCTTTCCAGCTCAGCAGCGAATCCACCACGCCCGTGGTGGTTAGCTACCACAGCTGTGGTGGTCTTTCCCCTGGGGCCCTTGCGATTGCACGCCGATCCGCCGCGTAATCTTGATAATTGTGTCCTGTCCGAGCGCCACACTGGTCGTCTGGACGTCGGCGTGGTTGCACGGCGCCGCCGCGGCCGACGACGTCCTCGATGCCCTGCAGTCCTGGGCCGAACTCCATGAAGTCGTCGCACACGACGAGGCAACCGGCGAACTGCTGGAGTTGCCCACCGCGCAGGATCCACCGGTCTCCCCCGCCCTGCTGCTGGCCGCACTGCGCCACCTCGGCGTGAGCGCCGGCGAACTGGTGCTGCCGGTGGCCGGTGATCTGCGTGGCCTTCGTGGGCACGCCCCGTTCGCCGCCGCCGCGCTGCACGCGGGCGAGGCCGCGGTCCTGCGTACCGGTGACGAACAGCCCGGTACCCACGGCGACCTCGGTCTGGTCCCGGAATGGCGCGGCCCGGCCGGCGCCAAGTCCGATCCCGCCGATCGGGTGCTGCGCTGGACGGTGTTCCGGCTGCCGGCCGCCCCGGCCGGCGAGCGGATGCCGCTCGGCGAGGCCGAGCACGGCCTGTCCGGCGCGATGCGCGCGGCGGCGACCGCGTTGATCGAACTGGATGTGGCCCGGCACCGACCCAATGTGCGCGACGAGATTTCCGCCGTCGTCGCGTCCGCGCCGGATACGCCGTGGCCGCCGGGGGTGCCACCGAGGGCGCTGAAGGTGTTGCAGCGGGCCGCCGAGGTGGAGGCCATCCTCACGGTCGCGATGACCGACGCGCCCGGTGGCGCGCTGTCGGCGTCGGCGACGCGGGGCCGGGCCGAGGCACTGCGACCGCTGGACCACGCGGTGCGGGCCGCGCGGCGGGCCGCGATCGACGAGGCCGTGCGCGCGCTGTCCGATCACGCGGACAAGTGCTGACCGAGCCGGTCTCGTCGCGGTAGGTCTTCGTCGTGGTAGGTCCTGTCGTGGTGGATCGAGTGACGCTCAGCGGCCCGGCCTGCGGGGCGGTTCGCAGCAGCCGACCGCGCAGGGCGCGCCGTTGACGGTGCAGCCGAGGGCGTCGAACGTCGAGCACTTCCGGGCCGGCGCGTTCTCGGTGTGTTCAGCGATCAGCTCGACGATCAGCCGCGCGAACCTCGGATCGGTGCCCGGTGTCGCGGCCCGCGCGAAGGGCAGGCCGAGCTTCTCGGCGCATTCGCGGGCCTCGTTGTCGAGGTCCCAGACGACTTCGAGGTGGTCGGAGACGAAACCGATCGGGCTGACCACGACGGCCGGCGCACCGGCCTCGTGCACGGCCAGCACGTGGTCGACGATGTCCGGCTCCAGCCACGGCACCTGCGGCGGCCCGGACCGCGACTGCCAGACCAGGTCGTAGTCGGCCCGGCCGAGTTCGGCGGCGACCAGCCGGGCGGCCTCGGCGAGCTGCCGGGAGTACAGGTGGCCACCATCGGCGGGCGGGCCGGCGGCCTTGTCGGCCGAGGTCGGCACCGAGTGCGCGGTGAACACCAGCCGCGCGGCGGCGCGCACCTCGGCCGGCAGCGAGTCGAACGCGGCCCGCACCGCGTCCGCGACCGCGGCGATGAACAGCGGATGGTCGAAGAACTGGCGGATCTTGACCAGTTCCGGCGCGCCGGCACCGGCCGAGGCCCGCGCGCGGAGGATGTCCTCGTCGTACTGGCGGCAGGCCGAGTAGCCGCCGTAGGCACTGGTCGGGAAGACAAGGGCGCGGGTGATGCCGGCCTCGGCCATCTCGGCGACGGTGTCCGCCACCATCGGCTGCCAGTTGCGGTTGCCGAAATACACCGGCAGGTCGCTGCCGCGCGCGGCCAGTTCGGTCTCGATCGCGGCGATGAGGTCCCGGTTGAGCCCGTTGATCGGCGAGACGCCGCCGAAGTGCAGGTAGTGCTTGGCGACCTCGTCGAGCCGCTCCGGCGGTATGCCCCGGCCGCGCGTCACGTTTTCCAGGAACGGCCGGACATCGTCGGGTCCTTCCGGACCGCCGAAGGACAACAACAACACCGCATCCACCGTCACTCGCCCATTCTCCTCGGCGACCCCCGAATCGGTCACGGCGGGTTGTCACAAGGATGACCTCGACGACCGCACGTCTCAACATGCCACCTTCGGCATATGCCTACAGTGGTATATTGATCCGATGAACGCGTTCGCGGTGCTCGCCGAACCACAGCGGCGGCACATTCTCGACGCCCTCGTCGACGGTGAGCGGCCGGTCACCGATCTGGTCGAGCGGCTCGGCCTGAGCCAGCCGAGCGTCTCCAAGCATCTGCGGGTGCTGCGCGAGGCCGGGATGGTGACCGTCCGGGTCGACGCGCAGCGTCGCCTGTATCGAGTGCGGCCGGCCGCACTGGCCGAGATCGACGCCTGGCTGGCGCCGTACCGGCGAATGTGGGAGACCCGGCTGGACGCGCTGGAAGCGCACCTCGCCACCAGCACCGAGACCGAGGAGCAACCGTGACGGACGGAACTGTCGAACAACGCGACGGCCGGGTGACCTTCCGGTATGAACGGCTGCTGAACCACTCCGTCGAGGCCGTCTGGCAGGCGATCACCGATCCCGAGCAGCTGGCGCGGTGGTTGGGCACCCGACCGGAGATCGACCTGCGGCCGGGCGGCGAGTACGTCACCGTGCACACCAGTCCGGACGGCGCCACGACCCACCGGGTGGTGGACACGGTCGTCCGGCTCGAACCGCCGCACCTCTTCGAGCACACGTTCTGGGTACAGGTGAACCCTTCGGCCCTGGTCACCTGGGAACTCACGCCCGTCTCCGAACGCGCCCGACTGGACCTGACCCACGCCGTCGACCTCGCCGACCTGAAGGCGGCGGCCGGCACCGTGGCCAACGGCGACGACCTGGTCACCATGCTCGCGCGCAACGGCGCGGGCTGGCACCGCCTGCTGGACAAGCTGACCTCGGTACTCGACGGGACCGAGCCGGCCTGGTCACCGGCTGCCCAGCAGGCGTTGCAACAGCACTATGCCGCGTTGGTGCGGTAGGCCCTCACATGCCGGTGGCGTGCAGCCCGCCGTCGACCCAGATCATCGAGCCGGTGGTGGCCGGTAGCCAGTCCGACAGCACCGCGCAGATCGACTTGGCGACCGGTGTCGCGTCGGTGAGGTCCCAACCGAGCGGGGCCCGGTCGGTCCAGGCGTCCTCAAGGCTGGCGAAGCCCGGAATGGACTTGGCGGCCATGGTCCGCACCGGACCGGCCGCGACCAGGTTCACCCGGACCTTGTGCGCGCCGAGGTCACGGGCCAGGTAGCGGGTCACCGACTCCAGCGCGGCCTTGGCAACGCCCATCCAGTTGTAGGCGGGCCAGGTGATGCGGGCGTCGAAGTCCATGCCGACGATCGAGGAGCCCTCGCTCAGCAGCGGCAGGCAGGCCAGCGCCAGCGACTTCAGCGAGAACGCGGAGACCTGGACGGCGGTGGCCACGTCCTCCCACGGCGCGTCGAGGAACGGCGCACCGAGGGTGCTCGGCGGGCCGAAGGCGATGGAGTGCAGCACGCCGTCGAGGCCGTCGGTGTGTTCGCGGATGCGGTCCGGCAACGCGGCGAGGTGCTCGGCGTTGGTGACGTCCAACTCGATGACCGGCGCGGCCTCGGGCAGTCGCTTGGCGATCCGCTCGACAAGGCTCATCCGGCCGAAGCCGGTGAGGATGACCGTCGCCCCCTGTTCCTGGGCCACTTTGGCGGCGTGGAAGGCGATCGACGAGTCGGTGATCACGCCGGTGATCAGCAGCCGCTTGCCCTCGAGCAGTCCGGGCACTGGTAGTCCTCCATGAGTCGGGTGTTGGCGGAAGGATGGTGATGGCAGAAACAGCGGTAGGTCAGTGGCCCATGCTGGCGCCGCCGTCGACCGGCAGCACCGCGCCGGTGATGTAGCTGGCGGCGTCGGAGGCGAGGAAGGTGACGGCGGCGGCGACGTCCTCCGGTGTGCCGTAGCGGCCGGCCGGGGTCTGGGCCAGCATCGCCGCGCAGACCTCCTCGGGTAGCGCCTCGGTCATGTCGGTGGTGACGAAACCGGGGGCGACCAGGTTCGCGGTGATGTTGCGGGAGCCGAGTTCGCGGGTGATGGACCGGGCGATGCCCATCAGGCCGGCCTTGCTGGCCGCGTAGTTGATCTGGCCGGGGCCACCGGTGAAGCCGACCACCGACGAGATGAACACCATCCGACCCCAGCGGGCCCGCAGCATCGACCGGCAGGCGCGTTTGGCGACCCGGTAGGCGCCGGTGAGGTTGGCGTCGATGACCCTGCTGAACTGGTCCTCGCTCATCCGCATCAGCAGCGTGTCATCGGTGATGCCGGCATTGGACACCAGCACCTCGACCGGGCCGTTGACCTTCTCGACCTCGGTGAACGCCGCGTCTACCTGGGCGTTGTCGGTCACGTCGCACTGCACACCGAACAGTCCCTCCGGGGCGCCGGAGCCACGGTGGGTGATCGCCACCTTGTCGCCCTGCGCCGCGAACGCCTTGGCGATGGCGAGACCGATGCCTCGGTTGCCACCGGTCACCAGCACGGACCGTCCCACGACGCATTCCTCCACTCACCAGGTACGACTGACTTGCTGAGGTTATCGGCTGTCGCCGGTATCCCCACGACCGACGGGCCCTCGGCCGACCGAGATCACACCTCGGCGCCGACTGGTTACGCTCCCGGTGTGGGACAGGTGACAGTGGGTTTGCTGCATCCGGGACGGATGGGGTCGGCGATCGCGGCGCAGCTGCGCGTCGCCGGACACCGGGTGCTGTGGTGTCCGGTCGGCCGTTCGGCGGGCTCGGTGCGACGGGCCGAGCAGGCCGGGCTTGAGCCCGCCGCCGACCTCGCCGAACTGCTCGCGGCGAGCGAGGCGGTGTTCTCGATCTGCCCGCCCGCCGCGGCTCAGGAGCTGGCCGAGGAGGTCGCGACCGCCGGTTTCGGTGGCATCTTCGTCGAGGCGAACGCGATCAGTCCGCAGCGGATGAGCGCGATCGCGCGGCGGTTCGGCTCGACCGACGCGCGGGTGGTCGACGGTGCGATCATCGGACCGCCGCCCAGCACCGCCGACCAGGCCAGGGTCTACCTGTCCGGTCCGGGCGCGGCGGTCGCGATCGTGCTCGGCCTGTTGGACCTCGGCAGTGCGCGGCCGGTCTCGCTCGGTGAACGCATCGGCCAGGCGAGTGCGCTGAAGATGGCCTACGGCTCGTTCCAGAAGACCTCCCGCGCGCTGGCCGCGGTCAGCCATGCCATCGCCGACGACTACGGCGTCACCGAGGAGTTGCTCGTCGAGGCCGACCTCCTCGGCCCGAACGCGCTGATCGACCGCGACCACCTGCCCAGCGCCGCCGCGCGGGCCTGGCGCTGGGCACCGGAGATGCTGGAGGCCGCCGAATCGGCGCGCGCGCTGGGCCTGCCGGACGCGCTGGCGACCGGTTCGGCCGAGGTCATGGCGCGCTGGGCGGCCGACCGGGACGACTTCGACCTCGACCCGGCGACCGCGCTCCGGCACCTGCACCGCGATCCTGAGTAGAACTCAAGGTCAGGGCAGGCGTTGGCCGATGAACAGGGCCATGCTGGCCGCGCACATCGCGATCAGGGTGCCGAGGATCAGCCACGGCTTGCTCGCGTCGCTCTGCTCGGTCGTATAGCCGATCTGCTGGCCGAGACTGGCGTAGACCTGCTTGAGTTCGTCGGCGGTGGCGGCCTTGTAGAAGCTGCCGTGCGAGATCGTCGCGACCTGGTGCAGCAGGTCGTCGTCGACCGGAACGGGCTCCTGCACGCCACCGATCTCCACCGTCCCGGTCGAGGTGCCGAAGGAGATGGTGGACACCGGGATGCCGGCGTGCGCGGCCTGCTGCGCCGCGGTGTAGGCGCCCTGCTGGCCGGACGGGTCCTCGGTCGGCACGGTCTGCTTGCCGTCGCTCATCAGCACGATCCTGGCCGGCGGCGCCTCGCTGGACCCGCCAAGCGCCTTGCCGAACAGGTCGATGGCCTGCAAGGCGGTGAGGATCGCCTCGCCGGTCGCGGTGGCCGGCGCCAGTTTCAGGTCGTCGATGCCCTGATCGACCTGCTGATGGTCGGTGGTCGGTGAGACGAGCACGGTGGCCGAGCCCGCGAAGGAGATCAGGCCGAGGTTCAGGCCGCCGGGCAGGCCGTCGGTGAACTGCTTCGCGGCCACCTGCGCGGCCTGCAACCGGGTCGGGGTGACGTCGGTGGCCTCCATGGACAGCGACACGTCGATCACCAGCATCACGGTTGCCCGGTTGCGCGGTACCCGCTCCTGCGCGGTCGGCCCGGCAAGGGCGACGGTCAACAGCAGCATCGCGACGAGCAGCAGCGCGGGCGGGACGTGCCGCCACCAACCCTGGCGTTTCGGCGCGACCCGTTCCAGCAGGTCGAGGTTGGCGAAGCGCAGGGTGCGCCGCTTGCGCCAGCGCTGCGCGATCCAGTAGCCGCCGCCGAGTGCCGCGACCACGATGAGCAGCAGGAACCACCACGGCGCGGTGAATCCGGCCAAGCTGAGCGTCATCCGACACCTCCTGACCAACGGCGCTTGCGGGCTACCGCGAAGCGAACGGTGTCGGCGATCCAGTCCGAATCGGTGCGCAGCACGAGATGCCCGCCACCGGTACTGCGCAACGCGGCCGCGACCATGGCGCGGTGTTCGGCAGCGGCGGCGGCGAACTCACGGCGCAGCAGCGGGGAGGCGTGCACCTCGCGCTGCCGGCCGGACTCCGGGTCGGCGAGCACCAGCGAGCCGACCTCCGGCAGGTCGACATCGCGCGGGTCAAGCACCTCGATGCCCACCACGTCGTGCCGGGCCGACAGCGCGCGCAGCGGCCGCTCCCAGTCCAGCCCGCCGAGGAAGTCGGAGATGACGACGACGAGGCCGCGCCGACGCGGTGGCCTGCGCAGCTGTTCGAGGATCTCGGCGAGATCACCCTTGGTGCCGATCGGCGCGCTGGGCGTCGTCGCGATCTTGCGCAGCATGCCCCGCGCATGGGCGAGGCCGCCGCGAGCCGGAACCCGGATGGTCTCCGCGCCGGTGGAGACGACCGCGCCGAGCCGGTTGCCGCCGCCTCCGGTCAGATGGGTCACCGCGGCGACCGCGCAGATCACCAGATCGCGTTTTTCGCACAGCGCGGTGCCGAAGTCCAGGCTCGGCGAGAGGTCCACGGCCAGCCAGGTCTCCAGCTCGCGGTCGGCGACGGTCTCCCTGATGTGCGGGACCGTGGTGCGCGCGGTGACCGCCCAGTCCATCCGGCGCACGTCGTCGCCGGGCTGGTAGGGCCGGGCCTCCCCCGGCTCCGAACCGGGGCCGGGCACGAGACCGAGATGGTTGCCCTGCAACAGGCCGTCGAGACGACGGCGCACTTCCAGTTCGAGCGTGCGCAAACCGGCTTCCAGCCGTTCGCCGCGCAGGATCGGCGGTGCCCAGTCCGGTCGCGCCGCGCGGTCCTGCGAGTCGCGCCGAGCGGAGAACTCGCCCGCTTTCGGGTCCGGCAGGGGCAGCAGCACCGAATCGCCTGGATCGCCCGCCGGTCGGGTCGACTCGGGACCAGTCGACGCGGGATCAGTCACAGCCATGCCTCGCCTCGCTGGACCGCCATGGCGGCGGTCGTGTCACTCACAGCCAGCTCGATCCCGGTTTCAGGACCGCACCGGCGCACCGGCCGGTATCGGGTGCTGTTGCGGGCCGGGGCCCTGCGGACGCGCGGAGACCTGCGGCAACGGGATGGCGTGCAGGACGCGGGTGATGATGTGGTCGATCGGCACGCCGTCGGCGAGCGCGTCGTAGGAGAGCACCAGCCGGTGACGCAGCGCGTCCGGCACGACGTCCACCACGTCCTGCGGCAGCACGTAGTCCCGGCCGCGAACAAGGGCCAGCGCCCGCGCGGAGGCAACGATGCCGAGGCTGGCGCGCGGCGAGGCGCCGTAGGACACCCAGCCCGCGACGTCGGAGAGGCCGTGGTCGTTCGGGGTCCTGGTGGCCAGCACCAGGCGGACGACGTAGTCGACCAGCGCGTGGTGCACGAACACCCGTGAGGCGACGCCCTGCAACCGGACCAGCTCGGCCGGGGTCAGCACCTGCTGCGGGGTCGGCGGCGTCACGCCCATCCGGTAGACGATCTCGCGCTCCTCCTCCGCCGTGGGGTAGTCCACGATGATCTTGAAGAGGAACCGGTCGCGCTGCGCCTCGGGCAGTGGGTAGACGCCCTCGTTCTCGATCGGGTTCTGGGTGGCCAGCACGAGGAACGGGTCGGGCATCGGGAAGGTCTTGCCGCCGATGGACACGTGCCGCTCGGCCATGACCTCCAGCATCGCCGACTGCACCTTGGCTGGGGCCCGGTTGATCTCGTCGGCGAGCACGAAGTTGGCCACCACCGGACCCAGTTCGACGTCGAAGGTCTCGGTGCCCTGCCGGTAGAGGCGGGTGCCGAGGATGTCGGCGGGGACGAGGTCGGGGGTGAACTGGACGCGGGAGAAGCTGCCGCCGACCACCGAGGCGAAGGTCTCCACCGCGAGTGTCTTGGCGACACCGGGCACACCTTCCAGCAGCAGGTGGCCCTTGGCCAGCAGGCCGACCAGCACCCGCTCGACCAGCCGATCCTGGCCGACGATGACCCGCTTGACCTCGAAGACGGTGCGTTCGAGCAGTTGCGCGTCGTGCGCGGGCGTGCTCGGCGCCGCTGTGGTGCCGTTCTGCGCTTGGTCGGTCATGCCGCCGCCTCCGAGAACGACTCCGATATCCCTACCGCGGCGGACACTGGCCAACCTCCTAGCTCCGAGCGACACCCAGACAGCAACACACGATGTGGAAGTGATCTCGGTGCGCCGGCCGGTCCCGACAGCCCGCGCACCCTGATCCTGTCAAGCGAACCTGATCACCAGTATGACGGCTGTGAAGGCCGGAGCTGTCACTGACCCGCCGTCGCACCCAGGTCAACCGCCATCGGTGGCGCCGCGCCGGGCCCGCGCCAGATCTTCCGGGGTGTCCACATCGGCCGTCTCCCCCGCCAGTTCGGTCACCTCGACAACCGAAAGGCCGCCGAGTACGGCCCGCAGTGCGGCACCGACCGGGTCGGCCGGCAGTGCGGCGCGCAGCGCATCCAGCCGCCACACCCCGGTCAGCCACTGCCGGTGCCCGCCCGCGTCGACCAGCAAGGCGCCGTCGGCATTCGGGTCGCCGGCCAGCGCGGCGCGCAGCCGGTCGATGGTGCCCGGCCCGACCGCGAGCAGGTCGGCGGCCAGCACCGCGACCTCGGTATCCGGCGCGGTGGCGGCCAGCGCGGTGAGGCCTGCGGCGAGGGCCGCCACCGGGCCCGCGCCGGGCGGGTCCTCCCGAGCCCAGCGCACCTCGCGACCGGTCGGGCGGTGCGGCCCGACCACCACGACCGGCTCGGCCGCGGCGAGCGCGGCGATGGCCCGGTCGAGCAGGGTCGTCGAGCCGATCACAAGGGCGGGCTTGTCGACCCCACCCAGCCGGCGACCGGCGCCGCCGGCCACGACCACCGCTGTGAAGGCATGCACCCGCCGATTGTCGCGGTTCGCGATCAACCGGTCCACGGCGACCGCGTCACCCGTCTCGCTTCGGGAGGGGTCCCTCAGCGGTCTCGATACCGTGCCGCGGCACCGGCGGATCGGCTGTCCGGCGGCGGGAAGGGCGGATGCGGGATGGCACGGACCAAGCTGCTGGTCGACGCGACGACCAAGAGCAAGCTCGGCGCCGAACTGCTGGCCGAACTGTCGGCCAACCTGTGGGCGATGGACTGTCAGAGCTGCGGGATGCCGTTGCGGTGGTGGACAAAACCCGCGCTGGCCGTGCAGGTGGTCGGGGACCTCGGCCGGGCCGCGCTGCACCACCGCCGCTGTCAACCCGAGGGCTGGCAGGAGTACCCGGCCGGTGCCGATGACGCGTTCACCAGGTTGCCGCACATCAGCTGGCGGGGCGGCCTGATGAGGTTCGCCACCGACGACGTGCTCGTCTTCCTGGTCAACCCGTACGCCGAGGTGGCGACCCTGCGCAGGAAGGGCGCGGCCTGGCACGCGGCAACATTGGACCTGTTCTCCGAGGTCGGCATGGGACCCGAGTTCCTCGACGCGGTGTTCCCGCAGCCGGCGCTGTCCGTACTCGTCGACGAGGATCGGATTTCCGCGCAGGTCACCGACGGCGCGGGAGTCGAGCACAACTGGCACATCTCGCCGATCTCGCCGGGCGTCCGAAGGGCCGCCGACAAGAAGGAATGGCTCACGATCGCGGTGTCCACCCTGCTCGATCCGCGCAAGCCGTTCCCGATGATCAACGTACTGCCGATGCTGGTGGCCACCGGCCAGATCCGGCTCGGGGCCGCGCGCCGGTTCTACACCGAACGAGCGCAACGGCTTCGACTCTCCGATGTGGACCAGGACAGGTCGGCGCGGCAGATCGACCTGGTACTGCCGATACTGAGAACCACGCTGCGGCAGGAGATCCGCGACGAACTGCTGACCGCGGTGACCGCCTGCCGCGACGGGGACGCCACGCTCATCGCCGCGCGGTCGGCACCAGACCGGCGGGTCGGTGCCGTGGTGATCGCCCAGCCCTATGCGACCACCGCACGCACCGCGAGTGGCCAACCAGCGCACGGCGGCGGGGTGCACGTCCTCGCGGCGGATGCGGCCGAGGTCGAGGACTGTCACGCGCTGTTCGCGCGGGTCGCCGAGCACACCGGGCAGAGCCTGACACGGCTGGCCGACGAGCCGACGGCACAGCAGCGCGCCGAGGACTACCGGGCCGATGTCGTGATCGGCACGCCGGAACGGTTCCGCGCCGCCTACGCGTTCTACCGCGACGACAGGGAGGACTGGAGTCTGCATGAGACACGCGGGCGGCTGGCCGTCGTGCTCGGCACCGAGGTTCGCGAACGGGCAGGTGACCTGATCCGCCGCTATCCCAGGGTCGCCGTCATCTGAGGCGCGTCAACGGAATGCGGCGCGACCAGTGGCGGCGCCGCCCCGACGAGGGGCCGGTAGGCGACGCCGCCACGGCGGGCAGCGGTCAGACTCCGGAGGTCTCCGGAATCGATGACGCGCCCTTCTTCGCGTTGGTCACCGTATTGGAGGTGCCGACCACATTGGGGTCGGTCTTGCAGCTGCTCTGGTCCTTGACGTTGAAGCCGTAGCCGGAAGCGCCCAGGTTGATCGTGTTGCTCTTGAACACGTTGCCGCAGCCGGAGTTCTTGTAGAGCTGCTCGACCTCGAAGCCGTCGACGAGGCCGTTGGTCATGGTGTTGCCGGTGACGGTGTAGTCGTTGCCCTTCACCGCGACCACGTCGGTCGAGGAGTTGGCGCCGCTCTCCCCCTTGCCGCTGAAGGTGTTTCCGCTGATCACACCGCCTACCGTTGCCTCCTTGGCATCGATGTTCTCGGCGGCCACGTTCGGGCCGAGGGTGTTGTCCAGAATCTGGTCGTCATTGCTCAGGTCCGGCTTGCCGTTGGTGTAGGTCGGCCAGTTGCTCTTGGCAGTGCCGATATAGATTCCTTCACCGTATCCCGGCGACTTTTTCCCGGTGTCGTGCACAATGCAGTGCTCGACAATGTCCTCGGAGCTGAACTCGCGCAGATGAATACCCTCGTCGCCGATGTTCTCAACGGTCAGACCATCGAGAACATCATGATCCGCGCCATCCAACACGATGCCCTTGGCAGAATTGTCAACGGTGAATCCGGTCAGATTCCAGTAGCTGGCTTCGAGATGGAACCCGTAACCACTGCCGATCGCACCGCTGCTGTCGGCGTTGGTCAGGATCGCGGTAGCCGGACCGGTCATGGTGATCGGCGCGCCGGCCGTACCGCTTGTCTTGCCGACAAAGGTGCCCGAGTAGGTGCCAGCGGCCAGGTTGATGGTGTCACCGGCCTTGACCGAGGTCAGCGCGGTGAGTAACTGGGCCGAGGTCGATACGTCAACGACAGTGGTCGGCGAGCCGGCCGCAGGGCCGACCACGGCACCGGAGGCCGTACCGGCGCCACCGCCAACAAGGGTAATCGCAACCGAGCCGAGAATCATGGCCGCGGTGATACTCTTTGCCCGATTAGGCATTTCTTCTCCCCATTGAGAATAAGCGACAATGTCCCGTCGTGTTTGCCTCGCACACGTAGGGTCGAACCGGACGCGACCTTCGTGGGCGCGCCTTTTTCCGTTCGCCAGTTCATGCCGGCGACAAGGCCGGCCAGCTGGTTTGCGCTTCGCTACCTCGCGGTGCGCCAACGGTAACGCGATGTCCGCGCATATTCAAGAGTGAGTACGCCGTTCATGTATATGAACACGTTCCATATGTGAGCAGCTCGGCGGTGCACAAGATCGCACCGCCCGGGCCGTCGCGTTCAGCCGGAGTTGGCGAGCCTGGCCAGCAGCGGCACGAACTCCGCGTAGGGCGGGGTCGGTCGGGTCGGGTCCTTGGCCTCGTCATCCCAGCGGCGCACGGCCACCGCGTCCCGGTGATGGGGCGAGGACTCGAACGCGGCGATCTCCTCGGCACTCATCGGACCGCCTTGCAGGCCCAGGGTGTACACCGAGGCCGGGGAGAGCAGCTGATGGTAGGCCGGTTCGACCGCGCACAGATAGCGCTTGGCCGCGACATGCAGCCGGACCGGTTCGGTGACGTTCTCGGCGAAGTACCGGGCCAGCCAGTCGGCGCCCGCATCATCATGGTGGTTGTCGGTGCCGGACATCAGTTCCGAGCCGGACACGGTCGCGGTGAAATGGCCGACATCGCGCAACAGTGCCGCCGCGACAAGGTGATCCGGCGGGCCCGCGACGCGGGCGAGGTCGCCGGCCTGCAACAGATGCGTCGCGACGGTGACCTCCTCGCCGAGGTAGTCCTTGCCGCCCTCACCGCGCAGCAGCCCGCCGAAGGCGGTCGCGACGTCCTGCCTCATGAGGCCTCGTGCGGATCGGCGACGAACCGGACCCGTATCTCGTCGCCGATCTCGTTGATCTCGTTGATCTCGTAGATCTCGGCGGCCAATTCCATCGGGCCCTCCTCCGCGTGCATTCCACCTCAACTTGTCTGTACACGTCGCAGGATGACCGGCCACGTCGGCAGGCAGCCGACATCCAGGTGGCGCCGACGTGAATTGTGCGGCTACCGCGAAACCAACCCGGTCGCGGTCATTGTGGCGCCGAGTCGGCCGGCCAGTACGGCTGCGATTCGGTCGACGCGGCGACGATCGCGGCCCCGTCGAGTACCGAATGGACTTCCTGGATGCCCATACCTGGCCAGACGACCACCAGTTCGAAGTCCTCGGCAGGCGGCAGCGGCCACAACCACAACTGCTCGCGCAGCCGGACGTAGGTGTCACGACGGTGAAAACCCACGCCGACGAAGCTGCGCAGGATCGGCGGCTCCGGAGCCGACTCGGGCACCAGGACGTGCTCGCCGTTGATCGCCTTTCGACCGTCCGCGAACCGCACCCCGATCTGCGGACCACCGCCGGCCGCCGCCCTGGTGAACCGCACGCTGGGGCGATCCTCGACCGGTCCTTCCGGCCGGGCGACGAAATCCAGTTCCAGCACGCAACCGGTGGTGAAGGCACGGATCTCGATCAGCACGATGATCGCGCCGACCCGACGCAGCAGCACTCGTTGCATCGGCAGCAGGCCGCTGAAGCTGACCTCGGGCGGCCCGGCCCATGGTCGAGGGCCACGAGAGTCCGATGGCGCGGGCTTTTCCGATGGTGGAAAGAAAGGGTCCCCCATGGGCTCATGGTAGTCCGCACGCTCAACAGTTAAGTATCTACTTGACTATCTGGTCGTCCGCTCCTATGGTTAAGCATGTGCCTAACCAACCAGCTTCGATGGACCAGGTGTTCAAGGCGCTGGCCGACGGGACCCGGCGGGACATGATCGAACGACTCGTCCGAGGCCCGGCCTCGGTCGGTGACCTGGCCGGGCCGCTGGCCATGTCGCTGCCGGCGGTCATGCAACACCTCCAGGTGCTGGAAACGGCCGGTCTCGTCAGCTCGACGAAGGTCGGCAGGGTCCGCACCTGCCAGCTCGAACCGGCCGGCCTGCGCCTCGTCGAGGACTGGCTCGTCGCGCAGCGCACCGACTGGGAACGCTGCTTCGACCGACTCGCCGCCTACCTGGCCGAGAACCCGGAAAACCCCGACGAAGGAGTACGGCCATGACCGTCAAGCACGCCACCTTCACCCTTGAGCGCACCTACCCCACCTCGCCCGACCGCGTCTTCGCGGCCTGGGCCGATCCGGCGGCGAAGGCCCGCTGGTACGTCGGCGCGACCGGTGAGCACGAACTGGACTTCCGCGTCGGCGGCCGGGAGGTCAACCGGGGCCGCCATGCGGACGGCCCGCTGCTGACCTTCGAATCCCATTACCAGGACATCGTCGCGGCCAGCCGGATCGTCTACACCTCGACGATGTCCGCCGACGGGACCCTCACCACGGTATCGATCACCACCGTCGAATTCGCCGAGGAAGCCGGCGGCACGCGGCTGATCCTGGCCCAGCAGGGGACTTTCCTCGACGGCCATGAGGACCCGGCCTGGCGTGAACAGGGCACCGGCGACCAGCTCGACGCCCTCGGCCGTGAACTCGCCGCCGCGCACGCTTAAAGCGCGACGCTGTCCACCGGCGCCGCCGCAACGGCATACCCGGCGCCGAAACCGTCCGCCCGCGCCACGATCCGGCCGCTCGCGATCCGCACCGCGGCCTCGGTGCCGTCACTGATCGCGGGTACCCCGGCAGCGGCGGCCAGCGCACCCGACTCGTCGCAGACCAGCCGCAGTCGCGGCAGTGCCCATTCCGGAAACGCCTGTCGCAGGCAGCCGGCGACCTCGACGATCACCAGCCGGGTCAACGGCATCAGCTCATGCGGCTGCCCGGTCACCAACGCGACGGTGAGCTGGGCATCCTCGGCCACCGCGCGGAGCACCTCCTCGACGGCACCGGCCCGATGCAGGCCGACAACCACCAGCACCCCGTCGCCGGCGAACCCGACCCGCGTACCGCGCAGCAGGTCACGCACCTCCTGGTGCGGCCAGGGTTCGTCAGTGGCCCGAACCGGCGGGCTCGCCGTCGGCGGCGACCACCAGTCGTTGAGTTCCAGTCCTGCCAACCGTTCGCAGGCGCTGATCACATCGAACGGCTCGCCGAAGCCGGGGGCGGCAGCAGCCAGGGTGCCGGCTCCGTGCAGCACCGTCAGCACGATTTCGGCCAACCGCACCGACCTCGGTTGTAGGGCGTTGCGCGGCGCGCCGACCCGGCTCAACCGTTCCACCGCAACGGCCAGCAGTAGCGCGCGCAACCGCGTCAGCTGTAGGAACGGTTGCCGGATCCGTTGGTCGGCCTGGATTTCCGGCATCAGATCCATACCGATCCTGGCCGCACCGTGTTCCTCGCCGGGGAGGTCGGCATCGATGGGCTGCCGGGTGACCCAGGCGCGGGCGAACGCGCCGAGCGCCTCCCGCGCCGTGCTGCCCGGCTGCCCTGATGCCGGCGCGACGCCACGTTCCGCCGCATCGGCGAGAACGGCGAAGTAGAGGGCCCGCTTACCGGGAAAGTTCGAGTAGACCGCGCCACGGGTCAGCTCGGCGCGCTCGGCGATGTCGTCGATCTTGGCATCGCGAAAGCCACGCTCGGCGAACTCGTCACGGGCCGCGGCGAGCACCTTGGCGCGGTTGCGCTCCTGGGTCTGCGCCCTGCTCAGCCGCGCCATCCTGCTCCGTTCCCTGTTCAAGGTTGCTCCGACCTGCCGAGTTAAGATACCTTCACCATTCACATGACGAGAACATCTGGAATGAACATCTGAGATTGAGGCGGAGCGGATGCGCGACTTGCCGCAGGACGGATCGCCGGAGGTGGCCTCGGCCGAGCCGGAGCTGGCCGTTGCCGAGATCGACGCGATCGATCCGGTGGTACTGCACGATCCCGTTGGTACCTATCGACGAGCCAGGGAGCGCGCACCGCTGGCCCGGTTGGCGGTACCGGGTTTCTCGACGCCGCTGTGGGTGGTGACCAGGCACGCGCCGGCACGAGCGATGCTGGCCGACCCGAGGTTGCAGCTCAACGCGGACAGCTTCCTCCGACCGCCCGGCATCCCGGAGGAATGTCAGCGTTACCTGCACACCATGGCCGAGCTGAACGGGCAGGAACACCTGCGGCTACGCAGATTGGTCGCGCCGGCGTTCACCCCGCACCGGGTCGACGAGTTCCGGCCCAGGATCGAGTCCACGGTCGCCGAACTCCTCGACGACCTGCCCACCCATGCGCAGACAGGCAATGCCGACCCTGTCGACGCCGTCGACCTCGTCGATGTTGTCGACCTCGTCCCGCATTTCGCCAGGAAGCTGCCGATCGAGGTGATCTGCGACCTGGTCGGC
Organism: Pseudonocardiaceae bacterium; assembly: GCA_036268955.1. GTDB lineage: Bacteria > Actinomycetota > Actinomycetes > Mycobacteriales > Pseudonocardiaceae > CAJCJE01. The sequence goes on along the minus strand of DATATE010000030.1, from coordinate 18,608 downwards.
ATCGCCGAGGAGGACCGGCCACGCTGGCGCACCACCGGTGCGGCGATCGCGGCCGGCAACGGGCCGGAGCTGATCCGATCGATTCCCGGCATCCTGGCCGACGCGCAGGCCGCGATCGCCCGCCGAAAGGCCGAGCCAGCACCGGATCTGCTCGCCGACCTGGTCGGCGTCAGTACACAGGACGGCGACCGGCTGAGCGATGCTGGTCACGCTGGTCTGGCATCTGGTGCTCGCCGGCCAGACCCCGACCAATCTCATCACCAACGCGGTCCTCGCCCTGCTGACCCACGCCGACCAACTGGCGGCGCTGCGAGCCGACCCCGGTCTGCTGCCCGGCGCGGTCGAGGAACTCATTCGCTGGTGCGGACCGCAACTGCTGACCACCCCGCGTTATGCCACCGAAAACCTTGACATCGACGGTATCCCGATCGCCAAGGGCGAACCGGTGATGGCCTCCATCGTGGCCGCCAATCGCGACCCTCGGGCCTTCACCGACCCCGACCGGCTGGACATCCTGCGCGGCAACGGCCCGATCGCGCACCTCGCCTTCGGCCACGGCCCGCACTTCTGCGTCGGCGCCGCGCTGGCCAGAGTCGAGGTCGAGGTCGCCATCGGTGCCCTGCTGCACCGGTTCCCCGCGCTCTCCCTGGCCGTTGCCGCCGACGAGCTGAGCTACTCCCCCGACCCCGGCACCTGGCGACTGGCCGAGCTGCCAGTCATCCTGGGACCGCACTAACACGGATTTCAGGACAGTTCGGATACAACCGTAGTTGTCCGCAACAAATGCCGTCACCGGAAGGAGTCAGACTTGTCGGGACTGCGGGTGGAGATCCTGACCGGACCGACCCGCCACCGGCTGAAGGGTCCGAAGTGGACGCGCCGCTGCGCACCCTCGGCACCGCCGACTCCACGAACGGCTAGTCAGCGCGGCAGCCGCGCGCCGGCCAGTTCGCGCAGCAGCAACAGCGGATGGTCCGGTTCGAGTTGCTGTTCCGGCGTTGACGGGGGCCAGTGCACCAGGCAGCGCAAGGCGAACGCGGCCAGGGACCGCCAGTGCCGTTCGGCAAGATCGGGCGCCGCGAACAGCGCCGGACAGTCCACACGCAACCAGTCGATCAGCCGGCCGGCGCGAGCGTCGGCGGGCTGGCAGCGCACCCAGAACATCGGCAACACCGGTTCCAGGTCCAGCGGTCCGAAGCAGGCCCATTCGTAGTCGAGCAGCGCGGTGATCCGCCCCTCGTGCACAAGCACGTTGCCCGGTGTCGCATCGCAGTGCAGGAAACGCGGCTCCGCCGCCGGTTCACTCGCCTGCCGGGAGTCCAGTTCGATCAGCCGGTCGGCAATGGCGGCAAGCAGTCCCGCGTCGGCGAACGGCAAGGATCTCGCGTAGTCGACCAGCCGCAGTTGCTGCCACAGCGTCGACGGAATGAGCTGTTTTCCGGTGATGGCCAGTGCGTCGTCGGTCTCGGTCGGCGCGGCGGCCGTGATCATCGCTCGGATGTGTTCCGGCGGCTGCCAGGCATGGATGGTGTCCAGCAGGTTCGCCAGTTGGGCAACGTAGTCGCGCAGCAGCGGTTGCGGTGTGGTCGGCCAGATCTCCGAGAGCGTCGCCCCGCGCACCCTCGGGACGAGCATCCAGCTGAACCGCTCGTCGCGGCCGACCTCGATCGGCCGTGGGCAGCCGGTCTCCGGTGGAAGCGCCGCCGCCAACTCGGCCTCCCTGCGCATTCGGTCGAGGTCGCCGCGCCAGCACACCCGCAGAACTTTTCCGCCGATCAGCCAGGTGTCATTGGACGCACCGGCCAGTCTGGACTCGTTGCCGGACAGCGTGATCCCGAGCAGCCGGGCGAGGTGTTCGAGCCGCTGCTGGGCAACCTCGTCGTCCCATGGCCAATGCCGTTTCCCGGCGATGACGGGAACCCGCCCGCCCGGCAGGTTGTACGCACCGGCCAGTGCGGGATCGGGGGTCGAGCTCAAGTCCACGACCGACCACGTTGTCACATCCGCCGCGCTCCGGCGAGCCATTATTCCGGCTCGGACCGGACACGGGACCCCTCCCGAGGATCCCTGCGAAACTGGGGAAACCAACGTCAGATGAACACCTGGCGTATTCGGCAGGGCAACGATCGCCGCCTACTACGATCATCGACGACAGTTGGATAGTTCGGGAGGCTCGGCCACTGTGTCGCTCGCGGAGACAGCGCAGTCGATTGTCGATGTACTGGGATCGAACGAGGGCACCATCAGCCTCGGTATCGCGGCGGTCGTCGCCTTCGGCAGCCCACTTGTCGACCGACTACTGATCCGGCGCAAGCGAATCCAGTACAAGGTGCTGTACAACTCCAAGATCGGGCTCACCCCGATCCTGTTCGACCGGGACGAACCGGCCCCGTCGGTGCCGACCAATCCACAACTGCCAGCCATCGCGGAACTGCTGGAATATCTGAGCGTGGTGATCATCCGGATTCGCAACACCGGAAGTTACGACATCGCGGAGTCCGATTTCGAACCGCCGCTGTCGTTCACCTTCCCCGGCCGCGTCGTCTGGGACGCTCGGGTGTCCGAGGCCAGTGATCCGCAACTGCGCCGGCATGTCCGGGAGAACCTGGAGTTCTTCACCAACGCGGGCGATGCGCCGCGAAAGTCCAACGGCGGTGTCGACGAGGAACGCAAACTGGCGGCGCTGCGCAAGCGGCTGGGCACCAGGATGACCCGCTGGCTGGCGCCGTCCTCTCCGCAGACAGCCACCCCGACAACCGCCGCCGAAGCCGAACCGCAATGGCACGGGGTTCGGCTGACCAAGCTGTGGATGCACCGCCAGCAGAGTTTCATCCTGGTCCTCGTGTTGCGCGAGACCGATGAGAAAGCCACCGAGATCAGCAAGAAGTACGAGGTCACCGGCGGACACAGCACCGGCAAGACGATCATCGACGAGAAGCGGCAGCACCGGTTCGGCTGGCCGCTGGTCGCGACCGCGATCGGCGTGATGCTGGTCGGAGCCCTGCTCGCCACGCTGATCATCGGCAGGCCGACCCAGACGGCGAATCCGAACACGCCGTGCGCGGCGGGCACCGTGCAGGTCGACGGTTCCACCGCGTTCGGGCCTGCCGTGCAGACCGTCGCCACCAGGTACATGGCGCAATGCAACGGTGCGGTCGTCAACGTCGACTCCAGTGGCAGCATCGACGGCGTCCGCGCGCTCGAACAGGGTGGTTCACAACAGGCGGCCAACCTGGTCGCCCTGTCCGACGGCGCCACCGACGAACCGACTCCCGGCCTGCACACCCAACTGGTCGCGGTGCTCGTCTACAGCGTGGTGATCAACAAGAGCGTCGGCATCGACGCGCTGAACACCCAACAGCTCACCGGGATCTACAGCGGCCTGTACACCAACTGGCAGCAGCTCGGTGGCCCGAACCTGCCGATCCGGATCGTCGGCCGGGGCGAGAACTCCGGCACCCGCAGGGCTTTCGAGCGCTACGTGCTCAACGGTTCGGAGGGGGTGCTGTCCTCCGACAGCTGCCTGACCAAGGACCGGGTCGCCAACGCGCCGACCATCCGCTGCGAGCGGGACACCACGGAGGACCTGATCAACACGGTGAGTACCGTGCCGGGCGCGATTGGTTACGGCGATGTCACCAATGACACCACCAAGAACGCCGTGCGCGGCGGCCAGATCGTCACGGTGAAGCTCAACGGCCTCTATCCGCAGGTCGACTCGCTGCCCAACTATCCGTTCTGGACGGTGGAATACCTCTACACCCGAGGCGATCCGCGACCCGGCTCGCCGCTGGCGGCGTTCCTCGACTATCTGGACAGCGACTCGGCGCAGGCCGCGCTGCTCAGTGCCGGCTACACGCCCTGCGTGCCCAAGGACGGCGTTCTCAACCACCTGTGCACGCTGCGCTGACATCGGTTGCCGGGCCCTGGCGCGAACTGGGCCGTACCGAGCTGACCCCCACCGTGCCGACGAACCGGCGTGAAGAACTGTCATTCTTGAGCGTGAGCTACAGAAGAGGAAATCAGAGCAACCGGACCGCGTAGGGCATGATTCCGTCGTACATGCGCACCGGGGTGACGTGCACGAATTCCCCGGATTCCGGGGCCTCGATCATCAGCCCGTTGCCGATGTACAGGGTGACGTGGTGGATTCCCTGGGAACCGCCGTAGAACAGCATGTCGCCCGCTTGAATATTGGACAGCGGCACGTGCCGGCCGGCGGTGTACTGGTACCCGCTGTAATGCGGCAGGGAGATGCCGACACCGGCGAAGGCGTACACCATCAGGCCGGAACAGTCGAACCCGATCTGGGTGTCGTAGTTCGGGTCGAACGGGTCGCCGGCCACGCCCCGTGTCGGACCGCTGGCGTTGCCGCCGCCCCAGACATAGGGCAGGCCGAGTTCGGCGAGCGCACGGTGGATCACGATGCCGACCGCACCGGCCGGCACACCGCCGACGTGCACACTGCCGCCACCACCGCCACCACCGCTGTGCGCGGCGGCGGCCGCTGCCGCTGCTTCTTCGGCCTGTTTCGCCGCCTGCCAGGACTGGTAGGTCTGGCGTTCCGCGGTGAGGTCACTGACCTGGGCCTGCGCCGTGTCGAGTTGTTGTTGCAGGCTGGCCTGGTTGGCCTGCAACTGGGCGGTCTGCGCGGCCTGGCTCTGCTGGGCGGTCTCGGCCGCCGCCATTGCCGAGTCAGCGGCCTTCTTCGCCGTTGCCGCGGCGGCCTGCTTCTGCTGGGCGGTGATCAGCGCGCCCCGCGCGGACGAGTCGGCGTTGGCCTGTTGGGTTCTGGCCCGCTGCAACTGATTGAGCACATCGACTTCGGAACCGCTCATCGCCTCCAGCAGACGTTGCCGTTCCAGCATTGCCGATGGTGTCGCGGAATTGAAGTAGTCGGAGACCGAGCCGAGTTGGCTGCCCTGTTCGTAGCTGCCGACCGCGAACGCGTCGGCCTGCTGCTGGGCAGCGCCGATCGCGTTGTCGGCGGCGTTCGCGGCGATCTTCGCGGACGCGGCGGCGGCCTGCGCCTGGGTGGCCGCGTCCTGCGCCATCTGTAGGTCGACGAGCGCCTTGTTGGCGTCCTCCTCCTTCAGTTCGACGGCATCCTGCAGATCCTGGAGTTTGCCCTGTGCCGCCGCGATCTGGTTGGTGAGCTGGCCGACCTGGCCCGCCTTGGCGTTGGCCTGCGCCTTGGCCGAGTTGATCTGCGAATCACTCGGGTTCGGCGGCGGTGGTGGCACCGCGAGGCCGGTGCCGGGCAGGGTCAACGCGAGGGCGCCGGACAGGACGAGGGTGACCACGCCTGCCCGCAGCAGCCGGGGCCAGCGGCGGCCGGCCGCACGAGGTGCGGTGGGTAGGCGGTGACGTGGTGGTCCGGCCATGCCCCGCCGTGCTGACGACCGCCGCGCGGACGGCCGCGGCATGGACGCGGCGAGCGCGGACCGCACCCGAGTTGCCACCACGGCGTTCACCTCCCCGAACCGAGCGATACCAGCCGATCGGTAAGCCATTGGCACCAGCTTGGTGAGCTGAATGGTCTACCAAACGATCTCACTGTGCCACTTCTACCTCGACTGTTGCCACTCGCCACAGCGAAAACTCACCCATCGTGAGTCACAACAGCCCCAAGTGGATACAAAGAGTGACCGAATGCAGCGATTTTGACTACCAAGTGGCGTCATACCCGGTCTTGCCCTCGCGAATCGACCGGAGCTGCGAGAATCAACTGATGCGTTCAGTGACCGCGAGGGGCGGTGCCGGCCTGACCGCGCTGGGTCTACTCGTGCTGTTGGCCGGCACCTTCCTGCCCTGGCTGCGCTCCGGCTCGGTGTCGCGGGACAGCTATCAGTCGGTCAGCGCGCTGCGCGGACTCCCGTCACCGCCGACCGGCGCGGAGAACGCACTCCTCTACAGTTGGCTCGCGGTGATTCCGCTGTGCGCCATCTGTATCGCGCTCTACGCGTTGAACCTGCGCCGTCCGTCCGCCGTTGTCGCGTGCCTGGCATCGTTGCTGGTCGTCGTCGCCTCGATCATCGCGATGACCCGGCCCGACGCGAGCGGGTCCGTCGGTTTTTCGCCGATCGGCCCAACTGTGACCCTGGCCGGCGCGGCGTTGGCGCTCATCGGTGGGATCATCGTCATTCGCGAGCCGCGCGCTCGCGAGGTCAGTACTTCAGGAGGGGAACTGTGACTTATCCAGGCTCGGGTGGCCCGTGGCAACCTGACCAGAATCCGCAGCAGGGGGGCGGCTGGGCACCCGGTCAGCAGCCAGGGCAGCAGGGCTACCCGCAACAGGGCTACCCGCAGCAGCCCGGCTACCCGCCTCAGCAGGGTTATCCGCCACAGCAGGGATATCCGCAGCAGCCGACCCCGACCGGTGGTTACCCGCAGCAGACGCCGCCCGGCGGCTACCCGCAGGGCGATCCCGGCTACCAGCAGGGCGGCTATCCCACCGGGCCCCAGCCGACCGGACCCCAGCCGACCAGCCAGTTCCCGGCCGGGCAGTTCCAGCCCGGCCAGTCGGCCTACAGCGCGGGCTACGCCCAGCCGGGCACGCCCAAGCGCGGCCGCAAGGGCATGATCATCGGCATCGTGGTCGCGGTGGTGGTCGTCGCCGGTGGCGCGGGCGCGACGGTGTGGGCGCTCAACCGCAGCAGTGACCAGGCCGGTGCGGCCAGCCCGCAGGCCGCGGTCACCAAGCTCGCCGCGGATGTCAGCAACGGCGATGTGGTCGGGGTGGAAAGCGATATCGCGCCCGCCGAGATCTCGGCGTTGAAGGACATCGGGACCGACAGCGTGACCCAGCTCAAGCGGCTGCAGATCGTCAGCCCGAACTACAACGCCCAGGCCCCCGCGCTGAACAACAGCCTCGGCCTCAGCGCGAAGGGCCTGACCTTCGACAGCAACGCCGCCCAGACCATCAACGACCACCTGACGATCAACAAGCTGGTCAGCGGCACCATCACGATCTCGCCGAAGGTCGACACCTCGGTGCTGACCCAGCAGTTCCTCAACTCGGTGTTCCCCAACGGCGTACCGCAGACCGGCCAGGGCGGCACGGTGAACATCGCGGACGTGGTGGCCCAGACCGGCCAGCCGATCCGGATCGCCACCGTGAAGGTCGACGGCGGTGGCTGGTACACCAGCCTGTTCTACACGGTGGCCGACTACGCCCTACAGGCCGCGCACATCAGCTGGCCGACCTTCTCGCTGCCGACCAACGGTGCTCCTTCGCCGGACGCCGCGGTGCAGCAGTTCACCCAGGCGCTGTTGGACGTCAACGTCACCAACGCGATCAAGCTGACCGACCCGAACGAGATGGCCGCGCTGCACGATGCCGGCGAGGCCGTGGTGAACGCGGTCGGCAAGACCTCACCGACCGGCGCCAAGATCGAGAGCGCGAAGTTCACCGACAAACAGGTGAGTGGCGGCGTCGACACGGTGTTGCAGAGTGCGCAACTGGAGATCCAGGGCGACCAGTTCAGCCTGACCAAGGCCGGGTCCTGCTACCAGGTCACCGACACGACCGTCGGCAAGCAGAAGCGGCTGTGCGGCAGTGACCTGGCCGGCAGCATGGCAGACGGGCTCGGCGCGCTGCCGCCCGATGTGCTGCAACTGTTCCAGCACCTGTCCAACGGCATACTCGGCTCGGGCGTCGGCCTTGTCGCCACCGAGTACGCCAACAAGTGGTACGTCTCGCCGGTACGCAGCTTCGGCCAGTTCGGGGTCAACATTCTGGCCTCGCTGCAGCCCGGCGACCTGAAGTCGCTGATAGACCTCGGCGGCCACTGAGTCAGGTCCCTGAGGCACGTCTCTGAGACAGGCAACTGAGGCAGGCAACTCGGCAGGCGCCGAGCGACCCGAACACGAGGTGCCGTAGCTACGGCACGCGATCCACGACAGTGGCCCGGACGCCCCCGACGGCGACCGGGCCACCGTCGTGGACGCACCGGGTCACCCTCTGGTTCTGTCGAATCACGCTCCGCCGGCACCGCGAGGCGAGTCCCGATCTTCGCCAGGCGCACCGCCGCGACCTGCACCAACCCGACTGCCAGCCGATTCCCAGCATATGATCCGACTTTCGGCGGCTGGAGTATCCGCTTGACAAAGTCCTAGGGTGTGCGAGTTCCACTCACCCGATCGGGGCAGGTCCAGGTGGTTGCGGTTTCACCGGTTGGCGCACCTCGCTCGTTGCCGGCCGCGCTGCTGCGCACCCTGCGCACCGACAGGTGGGCGCTGGCGGGCGCGATAACCGTCGTCGTGCTGGTCGTGGTCGCGCTGGCCGCGCCGCTGCTGGCCGCCATCGAGGGCCAGGACCCGTACACCTATCACATCGACGCGCTCAACCCGAACAGCGGTTTGCCGGCCGGCACGCTCGGCGGGATCAGTGGCACGCACTGGTTCGGGGTCGAGCCGTTGACCGGCCGGGACCTGTTCGCGATCGTCTGCTACGGCGCCCGGACCTCCTTCCTGATCGGCGTCGGCGCCGCCGTGGTGTCGGTGGTGGTCGGCACTCTCCTGGGCACCACCGCCGGTTACCTCGGTGGCTGGTTCAACCGGATGATCACCTGGGTGACCGATGTCCTGCTCGGCTTCCCGTACCTGGTCTTCATGATCGCCCTCGGCGCGATCGCACCGGCCAGCATTCCGCGTCCGCTGCTGCTGATCTCGGTGATCGGCTTCTTCGGCTGGCCGAGCATCACCCGCATCGTGCGCTCGCAGACCCTCTCCTTGCGGGACCGCAAGTTCGTCTCCTCCGCCCGCGCGATGGGCGCCGGACCGTGGCATGTGATCAGGACCGAACTGCTGCCGAACCTGTGGGCGCCGGTCATCGTGGTCGCCACCCTGAACATCCCGACGAACATCGGTTTCGAGGCGGCGCTGTCCTTCCTCGGTGCCGGCGTCCCGCCCCCCACCCCGAGCTGGGGCCGGTCCATTTCCGACGCAGCGGGCTGGATCAGCACCGATCCGATGTTCCTGATCTTCCCCGGTGTCGCGCTGTTCCTGGCCACCTGGTCGTTCAACGTGTTCGGGGACGGGCTGCGCGACGCGCTGGACCCTCGGCTGGCGGTGCGCCGGTGACCAGGTTGGCTCGGTTCGTCGGTGGTCGGCTGGTGTCCATGGTCATCGTGCTGCTGGTGATCAGCTTCGCCACCTACGCGATGTTCTACCTGCTGCCCTCCGATCCCGCTCAGCTGTCCTGCGGTCGGCCGTGCACGCCACAGGGTCTTGCCACCGCTCGCGCGTACATGGGGTTCAACCATCCCTGGGTGGTGCAGTACCTCCAGTTCATCGCCGCGATCTTCGTCGGCCGCACCTACGGCTCCGGGGTCACCGCGATCCATTGCACCGCACCGTGTTTCGGCTACTCCTTCCAGCAGAACCAGACAGTGCTCAGCCTGATCACCAGCCGTATCCCGGTGACCTTCTCGCTGGCCATCGGCGCGGCGATCATCTGGCTGGTGCTCGGGGTCGCCATCGGCGTCTTCTCCGCGCTGCGCCGGGGTACCGCGCTGGACCGGATCACCATGGCCGGCGCGATCGCCGGGGTGTCCGCGCCGGCCTCGGTGGTCGGCCTGCTGGCCATCCTGATCTTCGGGTTCAGCCTGAACATCGTGCCTGTCAACGGCTACGTGCCGCTGACCAGCGATCCGGTCGGCTGGGCCTGGCATCTTGTCGCGCCCTGGCTGGTGTTGGCGTTCATCAGCGCCGCGATCTACGTGCGGCTGACCAGGACGCAGATGCTGGACGTGCTCAACGAGGACTTCATCCGCACCGCGCGCGCCAAGGGCCTCACCGAGCGGAAGGTCATCGGCCGGCACGCGCTGCGCAATGTGCTGCTGCCCGTCGTCACCGTGTTCGGTCTTGACCTCGGTGCCCTGCTCGGTGGGGCGATCATCACCGAGAAGGTGTTCTCGATGCCCGGTCTCGGCGCGCTGCTGATCGGCGCGGTGAGCCAACTGGACCTGCCGTTGCTGCTGGGCTGCACCCTGTTCGCGGCGTTCCTGATCGTGATCGCGAATTTCCTGGTCGACCTGATCTACGGCGTGCTCGATCCCCGAGCACGCCTGACCTGACAGTAAAGAAGAGGGGTTTCGAAGATGGACCGGAGAGGTTTCCTGCGCCTGGTCGGCGCCGCGGGGGTGGCGACGGGGGCCGGTACGCTGTTGGTCGCCTGCAATGCCAATCCGACGCAGGGTGCTTCGGCGTCCGGCAACACCAGCACCCCCGGCGGCACGCTGTACATCCTGGACGACACCTCCAGCGTGCACTTCGATCCCGCGAAGACGCAGGGCCTCGCCACCACCACCAACGGCCTTGTGCACCGCAGGCTGACCGCCTGGGATCTCAGCGGTGCGACCGCGAAGGTCGTGCCCGACCTGGCCACCGACACCGGTCGTGCCAGCGACAACGGCGCCACCTGGACCTACACGCTCAAAGACGGCCTCGCCTTTTCCGACGGGTCGCCGATCACCTCCGCCGACATCAAGTGGGGCATCGAGCGCACCTTCGCGGCCGCCTTCTCCTCCGGCCTGTCATATCACAAGACCCTGCTGGTCGGTGGACCGAGCTACACCGGTCCGTTCAGCGGCCAGGGCCTTGACTCGATCCAGACCCCGAACGCCAAGACCATCGTGTTCCACCTGGTCCGGCCCTACGGCGACTGGCCGTGGATCGCCAGCCTGGTCTCCTGTTCGCCGGTACCCAACGGCAAGGGCACCGACGCGAGCTACGACCAGCACCCGATCACCTCCGGCCCCTACCAGGTCGCCTCCTACAGCACCGGCGTCTCCACGACCCTGTCCCGCAACCCGCACTGGAACAGGGCCACCGACAAGGTGCGTACCGGGCTGCCGAACCAGATCGTCTTCCAGCTCTCCCAGGACGATTCGGTGATCTCCCAGCGTCTGGTCGCCAACTCCGGCAACGACCAGTCCGCGATCGGGGCCTCGTTCGTCGATCCGGCCCAGCTGGCGCAGTTGCAGAGCAACCCGTCGGCCAAGCAGCGGCTGGTCACCTCCGACGCGGGTGCGGTCGCCTTCCTCGCGCTGAACACCCAACGGGGTCCGCTGACCAATCCGGCGGTGCGCAAGGCCTTCCAGTACGCGGTGGACAAGACGGCCTTCCAGGTCGCCACCGCCGGCACGCCAGGGCTGGCGGGCCCGATCGCGACCACGCTGATCACGCCGGGTATCGCGGGCCGCGAGGTCTACGACCTCTACCCGACCGCGCCCGGCGGCGACCCGGCAAAGGCCAAGCAGCTGCTCGCGGCGGCGGGCTACCCGAACGGCCTTTCCGGACTGACCATGCTCGTCACCACCGCCGACAATGGCGCGAACCTGGCCCAGGCGGTGGTCGCGGCACTGGCGCGGGCGAACATCAAGGTCGTCCTCCAACCGCTGGACGATGACACCTACCAGGCCGATGTGACCGCCAACCAGGTCAGCTACGACCTCACGGTGTCCAGCTGGCAGCCGGACTTCCCCAGCGCCAACGCGAACATCCAGCCGCTGTATGACTCGGCGGAGATCGGCAACGGCGGCTACAACCTCGCCCGCTACAGCAACGCCCAGGTCGACAGCATGATCGCCGACGCGCAGCAGACCGTCGACCCGACCGAGGCCGGTACGAAGTGGGCCGCGGTGGACAAGCGGATCATGCAGGACTCCCCGGTCGTGCCGTTGATCTACACCCGCAACTCGTTCCTGCACGGCTCCAAGGTGGACGACTTCACGGTGCCGGACTTCCCTGCCTACCCGAACTACCTGACGATCGGCATCAGTCAGTGACCTCACCGGCACTGTTGTCGGTGGAGAAGGTCTCGGTGACCTTCTCCACCGCTGGTGGCGCGACCCCGGCCGCCGACGAGGTGAGCTACTCGGTGGCGGCCGGTGAGGTGCTGGCCGTCGTCGGCGAATCGGGTTCCGGCAAGACGGTGACCGCGATGTCGCTGCTCGGCCTGCTGCCGCCGACCGCGACGGTGACCGGTGCGGCCTTTCTCGACGGCACCAACCTTTTCGAACTCGACCGCGAGCGGCTGCGCGCGATCCGGGGCAACCGGGTCGGGTTCATCTTCCAGGAGCCGATGAACGCGCTGAACCCGGTGTTCACCATCGGCAGCCAGCTCAGCGAGGCCATCACCGCGCACCGCAAGGTGCCCTCCGCACAGGCGAAGGCCCGCACCCTGGAACTGCTCGGTCTCGTCGGCCTGCCCGATCCGAGGCGCGCGGTGCGGGCGTATCCGCACGAACTCTCCGGTGGGCAGCTGCAGCGGGTGGTGATCGCGATGGCGGTGGCGAACGAGCCGGCGCTGCTGATCGCCGACGAACCGACCACCGCGCTGGACGTCACCGTGCAGGCCGAGATCCTGGAACTGTTGCGGGACCTGCAATCCCGGCTCGGCGTCGGCATCCTGCTGATCACCCACGACATGGGGGTCGTCGCGGACCTCGCCGACCGGGTAGTGGTGATGAACGCCGGTCGGGTCGTCGAACAGGGTACCGTCGCGGACGTCTTCGCGCGGCCGAAACGCGACTACACCAAGCAGTTGCTCGGTTCGGTGGTGTCGCTGGCCGGCACTCCCCTCGCGCCGCCGGCCGCGGGCTCCGGCGAGGTCGTCGAACGCGGCGCCCAGGTCGCCGTGGTCGGTCATCCGGCGGTGCGGTCCGTTGTGGACAGTTCATCGACCGAGCCGGTGTTGCGGATCAGCGACCTCTCGGTCGTCTACGGCGGCCGGTTCCGGTCCTTCTCGCTGCGCGCGGTGGACAAGGTGAGTGTGCATGTCGAGCCGGGCGAGGTACTCGGCCTCGTCGGCGAGTCGGGCTCCGGCAAGAGCACGCTGGCCTCCTCGATCGTGGGGCTGGTCACACCGACCGAGGGCCGGATCGAGTTGGCCGGCAAGGACATGGCCGCGCTGCGCGGAAAAGCCCGGCGGGCGGCACTCGGGCGGATCGGCGTGGTGTTCCAGGATCCGGGTTCGTCATTGAACCCGCGCGCCACCATCGGCGCGAGCGTGGCCGAACCGCTGCGGCTGCACGGCTCGCTGCGCGGCGCCGCCCTCGACACGCGGGTGCGTGAGCTGCTGGACGCGGTGTCGCTGCCGAGCGCGCTGGACGGCCGGTATCCGCACGAACTCTCCGGTGGACAGCGGCAGCGGGTGGGCATCGCCCGCGCGATCGCGCTCAACCCGGTCCTGCTCATCGCCGACGAACCCACCAGCGCGCTGGACGTGTCGGTGCAGGCCCGCATCCTGGAGCTGTTCCGTACCCTGCAAACCGAACTGCGCTTCGCCTGCCTGTTCATCTCGCACGATCTCGCGGTGATCGAGGAGGTCGCCGGCCGGGTCGCGGTGATGCACCGGGGCCACATCGTCGAGCAGGGGCCGACCGAGGCGGTGCTGGCCGCTCCCCTGCATCCCTACACCCACCGGCTGATCACCTCGGCGCCGGTGACCGACCCGGCCGACCAGCGGGCGCGGCGGGCGGCATGGCGGGCAGCGGTCGCCTGATCTGGCCGGTTCCGGCTGGATCAGCCGGGCATGCTGGCGGGACCGGTGGCAGGCCGATTTGACCTGGAGCGGACTCCAGGTCATAGCGTGGCGGACATGACGACACAGACAACGCAACAGCACAAGATCGGCTCCGGGTTCGGTGCCCAGAGCACGGCGGCGGACGTGCTGAGCGGCATCGACCTGACCGGCAGGCTCGTGGTGATCACCGGTGGCTACTCGGGCATCGGCATCGAGGCGACCAGGGCATTGACCGAGGCAGGCGCGCAGGTGGTCGTCCCGGCGCGGCGGCCGGCGGCGGCCAGGGAAGCCGTTGCCGGTATCGAGAGGGTCGAGGTCGACGAGTTGGACCTCGGTGACCTCGACAGCGTGCGCGGTTTCGCCGAGCGGTTCCTCGCATCGGGCCGCGATATCGACTTCGTGATCAACAACGCCGGGATCATGGCCTGCCCGGAAACCCGGATCGGCCCCGGCTGGGAGGCGCAGTTCGCCACCAATCACCTCGGTCACTACGCGCTGGTCAACCGGCTCTGGCCGGCGATCGCCCGAGGGCAGGGCCGGGTGGTCGCGCTGTCGTCCATCGCGCACCGCCGCAACGGCATCGTCTGGGACGACGTGCAGCTGACCCGCGACTACGACAAGTGGGTCGCCTACGGTCAGGCCAAGACCGCGAACGCGCTGTTCGCGGTGCGGTTGGACGCGCTGGCCAAGGACTCGGGCGTGCGGGCCTTCTCGGTGCACCCCGGCGGCATCCTCACCCCCTTGCAGCGGCATCTGCCGAGGGAGGAGATGGTCGCCCTCGGCTGGATCGACGCGGCGGGCAACCTGACCGCGACCGGTTTCAAGACGCCGGAACAGGGCGCGGCGACCGAGGTGTGGGCGGCGACCTCGCCCAAGCTCGCCGGTCTTGGCGGGGTGTACTGCGAGGACTGCGACATCGCCGAGATCACGCCCGCTGACAGCCCGGTCCGGGTCGGCGTCCGCGAGTACGCGACCGACAAGGAGCAGGCCGCGCGGCTGTGGGCCCTGTCCGCCGAACTGACCGGAGTGGACGCCTTCGCCTGAGAGACGGCCGGGGACGGCCCGGCTCAGCCGCGTCGTTTGGCCACTTCGGACACTCCGATGGTCACCCCGACGATCAGCAGGATCGCGATGACCAGGCTGCTGAGCACGGTCGCGCTCGCGCTGGCCAGGTCGGGCGGGTTCGTGGCGAGCAGGCTGATCATCGAGCCGACCGGTGGAATCCGGCCGAACTGGTAGGTCAGCACGACCACGATCGCGACGGCCAGCGCGGTCCAGCCGATCTTGCGCAGCAGCGGCCGGGCGAACAGCACACCCACCGCGACCCCGGTCCAGCCGCAGGCCAGCTGCGCGGCGAAACCGACCGCGATCTCCGGAAAGTCGTAGGGCCTTGCCGTGGTCAGCGCCGGCCAGACCGTGCTGACCAGCACGAGGAGGACGACCCCGAGCGCGGACAGGATGGCCACCGCCCCGGTCAGCTTGGCCCAACTGCCCGCCGCGGTCACGGTGATGCCGCGCTGGGTGCTGTCCTCCGCGTTGGCCACCGCGACCGCGAGCCAGGCACCGACGGGGTAGAGCACCAGCGCGGAGGCGCCGTAGGCGGCGAGCGCGGGGCCGGCGTCGCCGCGTGCGTCGAAAACGCCGGAGATGATGAGGTACAGGAACAACGGCGGGAAGAACCGGTGTGAGCGCAGCACATCGGCGGTCAGGTACTTCACCAGCGCGATCATCCGGTCACCTGTTCGGCTGAACTGGACGCCGCGCCGGCCTGCGGTGAGTGCACGGTGCGCACCGAGGCGCCCAGCCGCAGCGCCTCGGCCAGCAGCGCATCGCTGCCGGCCGCGTCGACCCGCAGCCGTAGACCGCCCGCGACGGGTTCGCGCTCGCCTACCCCGATGAACCGCCCGATCGTATCGAGGACGTCGGCGGAACCGGTCAGTTCGATCGTGACGACCTTGCTGGACGTGCCGGGCTGCTCGCCGAGCCTGCCGCTGGTCAGCGCCAGTACGCGGCGCCGAGGCAGCCGCAGCGCGTGGCCGACGTGGTCGGTGATGAGCACCGAGCGGCCGTCGGCGACCAGTTCTCCGATCAGCTCGTCCAGGGTCCGCTGGGCCGCGAAGTCCAACCCGGACCATGGTTCGTCGAGCACGACGAGACCGTCGGTGGGCAGCAGGGCCTGGGCAAGGCCGACCTTGTGCATGTTGCCCTTGGACAGGGTGCGGATCGGCGCGCTCGCGTCACCGGCGAACCCGAGGCGGGCCAGCAGTCCCTCGGCGTAACCGGTCGCCCGCTCGCGCCCCAGCCCGCGCACCGCGGCCAACTGGCGCAGGTAGGCGGTGGTGGACAGGCGCAGTTCGGCGGGAAACGGGGAGGGCAGATAGCCGACCGAACGCGGCCGGTCGCGCACCGCGCCCCTGCTCGGCCGCAGCACCCCGGCCACGATGCGCAACAGGGTGGACTTGCCGCTGCCGCTGCCGTTGCCGCCGCTGATCACCGTCGGCACTCCGGTCGACAGTTCGAGGTCGATGTCGGTCAGCACCGGCACACCCCGCCGGTAGTGCTTGCTCACCCGATCGAGAACGATCACGTGGTCGTGCCCCCAAAGCGTCGTCAAGACCCCCTCGGCCACCTTAGCGATACAGCGGCACCCCGGTTTGCCGAACTATATAGGACACGCGTACTGTTTGGAGTGGATGGGTTCCGGGCACGTCAACACCGAGTGCGCGAGACTCGGCCCCACGGGTCGGTCACCAACTGACCAACAGGGCCGGCCCGACAGCCCAACAGCTCTGCTCAACCGAACTGATCTGCGCCGTGATGTGGATGGAGTGAGACGTGACCTCGCCAGAGAGCAAGGACAGCTTCGGTGCCCGCGGCACCCTGAACGTCGGCGACGCCTCCTACGAGGTGTTCCGGCTGCGGGCCGTCGATGGCGCCGAGCGCCTGCCCTACAGCCTGAAGATCCTGCTGGAGAACCTGCTGCGCACCGAGGACGGCCTGAACATCACCGCCGACCACGTGCGGGCGCTGGGCAGCTGGGATCCGAGCGCGCAGCCTTCGGTGGAGATCCAGTTCACCCCCGGCCGGGTGGTCATGCAGGACTTCACCGGGGTGCCGTGCATCGTCGACCTGGCCACCATGCGCGAGGCGGTGACCGAACTCGGCGGCGACGCGGACAAGGTGAACCCGCTCGCCCCGGCCGAACTGGTCATCGACCACTCGGTCATCGCGGACATCTTCGGCCGGCCGGACGCCTTCGAGCGCAACGTCGACCTGGAGTACCAGCGCAACAGGGAGCGCTACCAGTTCCTGCGCTGGGGCCAGACCGCCTTCGACGAGTTCAAGGTCGTCCCGCCCGGCACCGGCATCGTGCACCAGGTCAACATCGAGCACCTGGCCCGCGTCGTGATGGTCCGCGACGTGCCTGCCGGCACTGGAGGCCGGGTCAGCCAGGCCTACCCCGACACGCTGGTCGGCACCGACAGCCACACCACCATGGTCAACGGCCTCGGCGTACTCGGCTGGGGCGTCGGCGGCATCGAGGCCGAGGCGGCCATGCTCGGCCAGCCGGTGTCCATGCTCATCCCGCGCGTGGTCGGCTTCAAGCTGCACGGTGAGCTGCCCGCCGGCGCCACCGCGACCGACCTGGTGCTGACCATCACCGAGATGCTGCGCAAGCACGGCGTGGTCGGCAAGTTCGTCGAGTTCCACGGCGAGGGCGTGAGCCGGGTGCCGGTGGCCAACCGGGCCACCATCGGCAACATGTCGCCCGAGTTCGGCTCGACCTGCGCGATCTTCCCGATCGACGAGGGAACCATCGAGTACCTGCGGCTCACCGGCCGACCCGAGGACCAGATCGACCTGGTGGAGAAGTACGCCAAGGCCCAGGGCCTGTGGCACGACCCGTCGCGTGAGCTGCGCTTCTCCGAAGAGCTCACCCTCGACCTGGCCACCGTGGTGCCCTCCATCGCCGGCCCCAAGCGCCCGCAGGACCGCATCGAGCTGTCCGGGGCCAAGCCCGCCTTCCGCGACGCGCTGCCCGCCTACACCGGCGGCGACGGCAACGGCTCGTTCCCGGCGTCCGACCCGTCCGAGAACGACGACATCCGTCCCACCCACCAGGTCAAGGTGACCATGGGGAACGGCACCGAGACGACCCTGGACCACGGTCACGTCGTCATCGCCGCCATCACCTCCTGCACCAACACCTCCAACCCGTACGTGATGATCGGCGCCGCCCTGCTGGCCAAGAAGGCCGTCGAGAAGGGCCTGGCCAGCAAGCCGTGGGTGAAGACCTCGCTCGCCCCCGGGTCGATGGTCGTCACCGACTATCTCGACCGTGCCGGGCTCACCGACGACCTCGACAAGCTTGGCTTCAACCTGGTCGGCTACGGGTGCACGACCTGCATCGGCAACTCCGGCCCGCTGCCGGACGCGATCTCGGCGGCGGTCAACGATCACGAGCTAGTCGTCTGCGCGGTGCTGTCGGGGAACCGCAACTTCGAGGGGCGGATCCAGCAGGACGTCCGCAACAACTACCTGGCCTCGCCACCGCTGTGCGTCGCCTACGCGTTGGCGGGGCGGATGGACATCGACCTCCTGAACGACCCGCTCGGCGAGGGCTCGGACGGCGAACCCGTCTACCTCCGCGACATCTGGCCCAGCTCCGAGGAGATCAAGGAGACGGTGGCCGAGGCGATCCGCTCCGACATGTACCGCACGAACTACGCGGACGTGTTCTCCGGCGACGATCGCTGGCGCGGGCTCGACACGCCGGAGGGCGACCGGTACGAATGGTCCGACTCGACCTACGTCCGCAAGCCTCCCTACTTCGACGGGATGGACGCCGAGCCCTCCGCGATCGAGCCGATCACGGGCGCCCGCGTCCTCGCGCTCCTCGGCGACTCGGTTACGACTGACCACATCTCCCCGGCCGGCGCGATCAAGAAGGACAGCCCGGCCGGGCGGTGGCTGATCGAGGCCGGCGTCGAGGTCCGCGACTTCAACTCATACGGCTCCCGGCGCGGCAACCACGAGGTGATGATCCGCGGCACGTTCGCGAACATCCGCCTGCGAA
>DATATE010000029.1:0-3324 GCA_036268955.1 Pseudonocardiaceae bacterium | reverse complement strand
TTCGTAGAGGCTGCTGCCGCACACCTCGGCCGAGGACTTGCCGAACTGTTGGAAGAAGTCGTCGGTCGCGGCGACCACGCTCAGCTCGGTGTCCAGGCTCGCCAGACAGTGGTGCGCCGACCAGTCGGGTGATCGGGGCAGCTCTCCGTTCGCCGACAGGATGGCCACCAGCGCGTAGAGCAGGCAGTAGGCGATGCCGACCCCGTCGCCGCCGAACACCGGGTAGAGCGCGGTCACGATGACCGGCCCGATGAACGCGGCGCCACCCGCGCCGGTGTCGGGGATGGCCAGTGCGGCGCCCTTGTCCTTGTGCTGGGCCATGGACGGCATCAGCGCGGTCAGCGGCACGAACCCAGCCAGCAGGATGCCGTAGATCACGCAACACCGCATGGAACCAGCTGCGCGCCGACATCCTCGGCCACCCGACCGTGCTCACCGCGAGTACCGAGGCCGCGATCGGCATGGCCGTGCTCGCCGCCGGGCCGGCTCGCCGACACCTGCGCGCGCATGATCCGTCCGGCGCGTCGCTTCGACCCCGACCCGGTCCGCGGCGCCCGGTTCGCCGAGCCCTATGCGCGGCTGTGTACGGCGCTGGCCGACCGAGGCTGGCTGGCGGCGGCATGAACGACGCTGATTCTCGTCCGGCACGGCCAGACCGTCTGGCACCGCGAGAACCGCTACACCGGGAGCAGCGACATCGGCCTCACCGACGAAGGCCACCGCCAGGCCCGCACCCTCGCCACCTGGGCCGCTGCCGCCCGCCCCGACACTCTGGTCTGCTCCCCGACGCGCCGCGCCCGCGACACCGCCGCCCCGGCCGCCGCCACCCTCGGCAGCACGCCCCGGATCGTGTCGGCGCTGCGCGAGATCGACTTCGGCAGCGCAGAAGGCCGCACCATCGACGAGCTGCCGCCCCAGGTCGTCGAGGCATTCCGCGCCGACCCGGCCGCACACTTCTTCCCCGGTGGCGAGCCACCCGAGCACGCCGCCGGCCGGTGCGTGCGCGCCCTGACCGCCCTGGCCGCCGAGTTGGACGGCGCGACCGTGCTCGCGACCGTGCTCGCGATCGCGCACAGCACGCTGTTGCGACTGGGCCTGTGCCAACTGCTCGGCATCCAACTCAGCCGCTACCGACACGTGTTCCCCGAGCTACGCAACTGCGCGCTGACCACGGTGCGGCTGCGCGAGGACGACTGCGCCCTGCTGGACCTCAACGTTCCGATACCGGCCACGCCCGTCACGTAGCAGCTCGATCGACGTGCTGGCAGCGAAAGTGCCTTCCGCACGGACCGACGACCACGTCGCGCCGCATCCCGACGACCGGTCCGGCCGCGCGCTCGGCCAACGTGGCCAAGAAGTCCTGACACACCAGGCGATGGACGGTCCCAAACCCAGAGCTGACGGCAATACTGGTGACGTGCACACAGTTTTTCTTCGACCGAGACAACCTGCCCGGTGACGCAGTCCTACCCGCCGGCCGCCGGCATTCCCGGCCTCGACCGACTGGATCTCACCTCCGATGACACGCCATCCCACCATCGCGATCGCGGTCCACGACGGCTTCTACGGCTGCGGCACCGGCGCGGGCTACGCGAACTACGGTTTCCTGGAAACCCTGGTCGATCTGCTGCCCGACCACATCCACCTCGCTGTTGTGCCACTGTGGTTGGGTAAGACCAGCCCGCAGCGACGTCCGGCATGGCTGGCAAAGGTGCGGGCGCTGCTCAGCCGCCGCCGTCACGTATCGATACATCCGGTCGGCAACGGCACCAGCGGCCAGGACCGGTGGGGGAAGCTGGAGAACTTCCGTCGGCTGTCCCAGGAGACCGCGGTCACGATTCGTCGCGACATCTGGCCTGCTGCGCAGCCACTGATGATCATCGCGTTCGACGTGCCCTTTCTGGGTATCGCCAAGCTACTGCCGACCGAACTGCGCGCACGGCTGATCCTGGTTCCGAGGTCGAGCGCGCTCATCCACCAACCATCGGACCGCGAGCGGGTCGAATGGGAACGTGACAGCATGCTGGCCGGACTGAACGATGGCACCCGCATCGGGGTGATTTCGCGGTTCATGGGCCTACATCTACGACGCGATTATGGTGTGGCATCGACGTCGTTGGTCCATATCGCCGATGGACTCGCCAACGATGATTGGACACGACTGTCGATTCCGTGGAAACCCGACCCTTCGATGGCCAAACTGCCTGTGGAATTCGTGCTCACGCTCGGTCGGGCCGAACCGTACAAGGGTTTCGACGATCTGCTCACCGCCTATTCCAGACTGAATCACAGCGGTGTCGATGCTCCCCCGCTTGTCATTGCCGCCACTACGGAGACGCGACACAACCAACACCAACAGCACCTGGCCGACCGCATCGTCCGGCTCAACGTCAATGCGGTCATGCTGCACGAGTTCACCCCAGCGGTCGCCGGCATTCTGCGCCATCCCGGCGTGCGCGCGGTCGTCGTGCCCTCGCGGGCGGAGCCCTTTGGACGTATCCCCATGGAGGCATTCGTCGCCGGCGCCGGGCCTGTGATCACTACCACAGCACATGGCCTCGCAAGTCAGATGATCGACAGATCGATCGGGTTCAGCTGTCCCCCACGCGCACCGGAGGAACTGGCCGAAGCATTGGCCGCCGCCCTGGCCATGGACGCGGTTGATCGATTCCGAATGATCCGACGCGCTCGGCAGCTGGCGTTGCGGGAGTTCGATCACCCTGCGGCCGTGCGGGAGATGTTGGCACAGCTGGCCCCCTGGCTCGAACTCCCGAACCCGGCCGATCGGTTACGGTTGCTGGCCAGCACCGCGTCACCAAGCAGCCCGGAGAGCACCGTGCCAAGGCCGTTCGTCAAAGTCCCGATCGGGCCGCAGGCCCGACATTGGAACACCGTGCGCCCGCAACGACGCGTGCTCGTTGTCACTCACCACATCACATCTCTCGTGCGGCTGCTCGACGTACTTCCCGTTTTCGACTCCGACCCGCGAATTCAGCTCGTATTCAGCTGCAACGGATCTGATCCCTTCACCCACGGACTCGACCAGTACCTGGACAATCTGGGGGTGGTCACCATCCCCTGGCAGCAGGCAATCACGACCGAATTCGATTTGGTCGTCGCGGCAAATCACGGCGGGCTGACCGAAGTTACCGGACCACTCGTCATCCTCGAACACGGCGTAGGGTACAGTAAGATTTCACCCGGAGACCGGAGACCGGAGACCGGAGACCGGAGACCGGAGACCGGAGACCGGAGACCGGAGACCGGAGACCGGAGACCGGAGACCGGAGACCGGAGACCGGAGACCGGAGACCGGAGACCGGA
>DATATE010000028.1:0-11147 GCA_036268955.1 Pseudonocardiaceae bacterium | reverse complement strand
GGCGTTTAACCGGTTGAAGCAGTGGCGTGGAGTGGCCACACGCTATGACAAGTACGCGTTGACCTTCCTGGGTGGTGTCCTACTCGCGAGCACGATCCTCATCTCCCGCACCGTTTCCCGGAATTAGGAGACACGCCCTAGGGAAGAGGGATCTCGCCTTGGGGCACCGAGTTGGTTTCGATCGCGTTGGCGAGCAACCAACCACTGTCCTTGATCCGACGCTCCTGCGTGTCGAAGTCCACGTGCACGACGCCGAAACGTTGGCCGTAGCCCATTCCCCATTCGAAGTTGTCAAGCAGCGACCAGGCGTAATAGCCCCGGACATCAGCGCCTGCGTCGATGGCGGCCCTGACCGCGGCCAGATGCTCGGTGTAGTAGCGCATCCGTTCGGTGTCGTGAATACGTCCACCATCGCCGACGGTGTCGGCGAACGCTGCGCCGTTCTCCGCGACGATGAGCGGCAGGGTCGGGCACCGTTTCGCCAGCCACACCAGCAGTTCGGTCAGTTGGCCGGGTGCCTGTTCCCAGCCCATGGAGGTCACCGGCGGCGGAGCCGGCAACATTCGGACGTCGTCGAGCCCTGGGAGGCCGCACCCTTCGTCGCCCGCACCGCGCGGCGCAGGCCGGCACGGGGCGTAGTAGTTGACGCCGAGCCAGTCCAACGGTGCCGCGATGCTCGCCATGTCGCCGTCCTGGACGGCCGGTGCCAGCGCGTCCAGGTGGGCGACATCGCCGAGGTAGTCCTCGGGATAGCCCCGGCCGGTCACCGCGTCGAGACAGATTCGGTTCTGCACGGCGTCGAACTTGCGGGCCGCCTCCTCATGGGCCGGGTCGTCGGTCTCGACGACGGCGGGGGCGAAGTTCAGCGCGATGCCGAAGCTGTTCCCGTCGTCGGCCAGCTCACGCATCCGCTCGACGCCGAGGCCATGGGCGAGCAGCAGGTGGTGCATCGACCGCAGCGCCTGGCGATGATCGGAAATACCCGGTGCGTGTACGCCGTTGCCATATCCGAAGAATGCGGAACAGAACGGTTCGTTGACGGCCATCCAGTACGGCACCCGGTCCGACAACCTGCTGAAGACAACCTCGGCGTAGTCGACGAACCGAGCAACGGTGTCCCGGTTGGTCCAGCCACCGTCGTCCTGCAGGGCTTGCGGCAGATCCCAGTGATACAGCGTCACCATCGGGGTGACGTCGCGTTCGAGCAGTCCCTCGACCAAGCGGTCGTAGAAGTCGAGCCCACGCGGTTCCAGCGTCTTTCCGTCCGGTTGTACGCGTGGCCACGAGATGGAGAACCGGTAATTCGGAATGCCCAGCCGCGTCAGCAGGCCGAAGTCCTCACGCCAGCGGTGAAAGTGATCGCAGGCCTGCTCACCGGTGTGGTTTTCGACCACATTGCCTGGAATGGCGGAAAAGGTATCCCAGATCGAAGGGCCGCGCCCGTCCTCCTGCGTCGCACCCTCGACCTGATAAGCCGCGGTTGCCGTCCCCCAGAGGAAACCAGCTGGGAAGTTCAGACGATTCGAGTGATTACCCTGGGGGTCCACATAATGCCTTTCGCCGTGCCCAGTCTCCCTGGCCGGATGCTGCTGTCGGATCGAAGTTAGGCGATCACCGGACCGGCGGGCAATCGTCTGTGAGATTCAGTGCCCCTTGGCGCAACCCGACTGTACGAACGTCACCGGTCCGCCACCACCCAGCGCGGCTACCGTCAAGGCCAACGCGCGCGAGCTGACCGACGTGCTCGACCGGGTCGTTCGACGGGCGGGACACGACGCTCGTCGGGCGAACCGGCCGAAGATGCCCGAAAAGATCGGGCCGACCAGACGACGACCGTCCTGACCTGCGCCCTCTCGTGGTTCATCCGTTCGAGGTGAGCGTCGTGGGATCGGTGCCGCCCTCGATGTCGACACGGCGGACCCCGCCGTGGGTGGTCCCGCCGTCACCGGAACGCAGGGCGTAACTCGTCGGGGTCACGCCGGCCTCGGTCAGCCGGGCGTTCGCTCGGCGGATTCCCCAGTTCGCGCCGAGCTGCCGGTAGCCGCGCACCGCCGCGGCATGTTGCTGGCGCGCCTCGTCCGCTCGCCCGGCTCTGGCGAGCAGCACGGCGGCGTCTTCGAGCGCATGAGCCAGTTCGACCAGCCTGCCCACCTCGGCGTAGTGCTTGGCGGCCTCCAGCGCGCCGGCCGGGTCATCGTGCACCAAGGCACGGCAACGGGCCGCCGCCGCCGTGGCGCGGGCCGGCTGTTTCTCCCGTCGCGCCTCCGCCTCGCACACTTCCAGCGCACGGGCCGCCATGGCGGTGTCGCCGGCTTCGACGGCGATCCGCGCGGCGTCCGGCAGCCACTGGTGGCGCAGCATCATCGGCGAGTACCGCTCGTCGAGAACCGGGGTCAGCGCGATCAGCGCCGCGTCCCGCCGGCCGTCGCGCTCGGCGGCGAGCGCCTCGGCGATCACCAGGAAGTCGCAGTTCTCCCGGTCGCCCGAGGTGATCAGCGGCAGTTCGTCCGCTGCGGCAAGGTGCGCGTTCGCCTCGGCCTCGTGGTCGCGCAGGACCGCGATCAGCGCGGCCACCCCGTGCAGCAGCAACAACATCGGCCCGCTCTCGCGCAGTCCGCGGAAGGCCATGTCCAGTTCTCGCGCGTCAGCCTCGACCGACAGCGCGGCGACCGCCTCGTTCCAGCGGCCCTCCCAGTAGTCGTTCACCGCGCGGGGAACGGTGAGACCGGCCGGCAGCTGGTACCGGCGCACCATGTCGTCGGCCGCCTCCAGCGTGAGGTGCGCATCGGCGAGCCGGTCCAGGTTCTGCAGGCTGAACACCTGGTTGTCCAACAGGCTCAGCCGCAGGTGGATCAGGGACGAGTCGTCGGTCCCCGTGGCGAGAACGGCGTCCAAAGTGCTCAGCGCCTCCTCGACCAACCCCAGCCCGACCGCGTGATCCCGCTCGATGGAACGGAACAGCCACAGGACCTGCAACGCATACGCCTTGGCAAAAGGGTCGTCGACGCGCTCGGCGTCGCGGATCGCTTCCCGTGCGGTGTGTTCCGGGTCCCGGCCGAGGAAGTGGAACTCCCGCACGGACAGCAGTGCCCTGCATCGGGCCTGCCACACGCCGGAGACCCTGGGCGATTCGACCGCGACGCGCAACGCGTCGACCGACTCGCGGTCCATCCCACGGCGGTAGAACTCGCTGCTGAGAAGCCAGTACATCTCGCCGGCCAGGTCGGGGTCGCGGGTCGCCGCGAGTACCGCGCGCACCTCCTGCTCCGACGATCCGCCCAGCCAGTTCCTGATTCGGGCAAGGCTCGCGGTCAGCTCCAGCAACCGGGGTTCGGCGGGATCGCTCGCGGTGACGACCCGCTGCAACAGCTCAAGACCGACGCCCGGTGCCTGTCCGGCCAGGTGCTCGCCGTGCTCGGCGACCCAGCCGATGGTCCAGCCGTCCACGGTGTCCGGTGCCGCGGCGAGTTGAGCGGCGACGATGTCCATCGAGGCCCCGGCCCTGTCCAGCCGTTCGGCGGCCTGCCGGTGCAGCGCGGCGCGCACCGCGTGTCCCATGCCCTCGTAGAGCGCCTGCCGGATCAGCGGGTGCCGGAACGCGAGCCGGTCGCCGTCGGCTGTCAGCACCCTGGCCGTCGTCGATTCACCGACCGCGCCGATGAGCTCGCTCGCCGGCCTGACCAGTACCGCGGCCAGCTCGTCGAGCCGGAACTCGGTACCGAACAGCGCCGCCCGACGCAGCACGTCCACCGTGGCCTGGCTCAGGAACCCGAGGCGGCGTGCCAACGCCGAGGCCAGCGAGGTCGGCGCGGTCACGTCCGCGGACGACGCGACATCCGCGGTGCCGTCGGCGGTGATCTCCACCGTTTCCTCCCGCACCAGCGCGTCCACCAGTTCTTGCAGGTAGAGCGGGTTGCCAGCGGCGCGTTCGGCGAGTCGGCGCAACCCAGGACCGGGAATGGCCCTGACGATCGCGTGCAGTAGCTCACCGACGGCGGGGTCGGGCAGCCGGTCGAGGCCCAGCATGATCCCGCCACGCCGGGCCGCCGTCTCCCGCATGCTCTGCAGCTGGCCCGACCTTGGCAGCGGCCGGCACGCGCCGATCACCAGCAACGGCAGTTGGTCGGTTGCCCTTGCCAGCCTGCTCCAGGCCAGCATGCTGGCCTCGTCGACCCACTGCACGTCGTCCACGACCAGCGCGAGCGGACGGTCCTGGCACAGCTGGCGAACCAGGGCGACGACCTCGTCGACCAGCGACACGGCCGTGGTCGCACGGCCGAGCACCTCGTCACGAGCCGAGCTGCGCAACATCAGCTCGGCAAGCCTGGCTCGCCGAGGGTCGGCGGACTCGGGCGCGACGGCGAGACATTCCCGGATGACGCGCAGCGTGAAGCGCTGGGCCAGCTCGTCGCCGGCACCCCAGCACACCTCGACGTCCGCGTCGTCAAGACCGGCCAGCCCGGCGGTGAGCAGCTCGGACTTGCCGATACCCGGCTCGCCCTCCAGCCAGACCGCCTGCCCCTTGCCCTCGGCGAGCGCGGCCACGGCCGCGCTCAGCTCATCCAGCTCCTGGTTGCGACCGACGAACTGGATGGCCCGTTGCCGGGGCCGGGCCGCCCGCCGGGTGCGCCGGGCGCCCGCGCCCGCACCCGGTTCGGGTGCTGGCGCGGCGAGGGCAGGATCGTTGACCAGCACCTGCTGGTGGATCTCGGCGAGCCGAGCGCCCGGTTTGGCGCCCAGCTCCTCGGCGAGCGTCAGCCTCGCCAGCCGGAACTGGCCAAGCGCCTCGGCCTGCCGGCCGCACCGGTACAGCGCGATCATCAGCAGCCCGCGCAAGCCTTCGTGCAGCGGGTTCTCCCCGACCAGCGCGGTCAGCTCGGCAACCAGGTCAGCGTGCCGGCCCGCCAGCAGCGCGGCCGCGGCCCTTGTCTCCAACAGGTCCAGTCGCGCGGCCACCAGCCGGTCGCGCTGCGCCGCGAGGAACGGGCCGGGCAACCCGGTCAGCGGCTCGCCGCGCCACAGCGCCAGCGCCTGGTCGGCCAGGTCGACGGCGTCGCGCGCATCGCCGCGTGCCACGGCGTCCGCCGCGCGCGCCGCGAGCGTCTCGAACACGACGGCGTCCAGCCCGTCGTCGTCGAGGGCCAGCCGATAGCCGGCGTCCTCGGACAGCAGCACGGTGCTCGCCGCCCTGCTCGACCGGTTCGGCTCAAGCGCCCGGCGCAGCCCCGAGACGTAGGTGTGGACGCTGCCCTCCGCCGTGGTGGGTGGCTCGTCACCCCACACCGCCCGGATCAGCTGCTCGCGGGTCGCCGTGCGGCCGTGGTGCAAGGCCAGCACCGCGAACAGGGCGCGCTGCCGGGTAGGGCCGAGCCGGATCTCCGCGTCGCCGCGCCAGGTCCGGATCGGGCCGAGCACATCCACCCGAAGGTTCTGCGGAGGTGCCGCCACAATTCTCCTTCCGCTCCGCCGAGTCACGACGGTGCCATGTCCATGCCCAATCGTGCCAACCACAGCCGGGCAGCACAACGATCACCGCGACAGCTCCATGCGCACAGAGCGTCGGTTCAGGCGCCGGGCGGCGCCTTGGCCAGTTTGTCCGCCAGTTCGGTCCGCGAGGTGGCGCCGAGGTCGCGCATGACCTGGAACAGGCGCGACTGCACATCCCGCCTGGCCAACCCGAGTTCAGCGGCGATCTCCGGGGTCGACTTCCCGGCGCCGACCAGTTCGGCGATCCGCTGTTGACGTTCCGACAGCGCCTGCCAGCCGGCGAGCGGCCGCTGCGTCGGTGGCGCGGCCTCGTCGATGCCGAACTCGTGTAGCCGTGCGGCCGCCCTGTCCATGTCGGCGGTCGCGCCGAACTCGGCGAACACGGCCAGCGCGGCCCGGAACTTCTGCCGGGCCGGATCGGTCTGGTGCCGCTCGGCGAGTATCACCGCCGTGTCGACCAGCGCGTCCGCCAGGTCGACACGCCGCCCGACGCCGTGGTAGTGGCCGGCGATCGCGGTGAGCGCCGCAGAGTCCCTGGTCAGCAACCCCCGGCACCATGCGGCGGCGGCGACCGCCCGCGCCGGCGCGGACTCCTGCTCCGCCTCGGTCTCGCACACCCGAACGGCGGCGCGGGCGCGCTCGTCGTCGCCAGCGTCGAG
Source organism: Pseudonocardiaceae bacterium (assembly GCA_036268955.1). Lineage (GTDB taxonomy): Bacteria > Actinomycetota > Actinomycetes > Mycobacteriales > Pseudonocardiaceae > CAJCJE01. The sequence goes on along the minus strand of DATATE010000028.1, from coordinate 5,001 downwards.
CGCGAGCCGCAGCAACCAGGGCAGCCACTGGTGGCGCAGCGTGGTACGGCCGTAATCCAGGTCCAGCAATGGATCCATGATGCTCAGCTCGGCTTGTCGCCGGGACCGGTCACCGGCGTCGATGGCCCGCGCGGCGAGCAGGAAGTCGCTGTTCTCGTGATCCTCGCTGGTGATCAGCGGATAGGCGTCGGCGGCCCGCAGATGCGTGTGCAACGCTTCGTGGTCACCGCGGCGGGCCGAGATCAGTGCCCCCACTCCGTGCTGCAGCAACGGTGCTTGCAGCCGCAGGTCGTAGAACCGGGTGTCCTCCTCGTCCTCGGCGACGAGCGCGAGTTCGGCAAGCGCCTCGTCCCACCGCCCGAGCCAGTAGTAGTGCACGGCGAGCACCACGTGCGGACGTCCGGCGGGCGGCTGCATGCGCGCGCCGATGGCGCACATACCGGCCAGTGTTTCCGACGCCTCGTCCAGCCGGTCCAGGTTCTGCAGGCTGAACGCGCGGTTGTCGAGCAGGTTCAGCCGCCGCTGCGTCAGCTCCGGCACCGTCCCGACCACGCGCAGTGCCCTGTCCACATAGGACAACGCTGCGGCGTGGTCGCGCCGCACGGTCGAGATGTACCACAGCTCGACGAAGGCGCCTGCCGAGGCCAGGGCGTCGGCGGCGTCGGCCGCGGTGCCGAGGGCGGCGTCCGCGGTCAGCGCGGCGGTGTCCAGGTCACCGAGCCCGGCACGCTCGTACTCCGCCCGCAGCATCTGGCACCTGGCTCGCCAGAACGCCGGAATCCTGGCGTCGCCCTCGGCGGCCCGCAACTCGGCGACGGCCTGCAGGACCCTACCGGCGCGGAATTCGAGGTGCGCCAGAATCCACGACATCTCACCGGAGTACTCCGGATTGGTCGTCGTACCGAGTACCGATCTCGCCTCGGTTTCCGGCAGGCGACCCAGCCGGAACGCCAGCCGGACCCGGCGCACCGCGAACTCCTCACGAGCCTGGTCGGTGAGCCGAGGATCATCCGCCGTGTGCTCAAGCAGGGCTATCGCGGCGGCTGGATCACGGCCACCGAGAGTGTCGACGTTGTCCAGCAGCCAGCCGATCGCCCAGTCGTCGACCAGCGGGGTGGCCACCAGTTGGTTGGCGATCCGCTCGACCGGTGCGTTCGCCTCGGCCAGCGCGAGGGCCACCTCCCGGTGCAGCGCGACCCGGACCGTCGACGGCCGCTCGTCGAGCAGTGCCTGCCGCAGGAGTTCGTCGCGGAAGGCCAGGTCGCGATCGCTGTCCAACAGCACCCTGGCCTCGGTGGCCTCGTTCACCGCCTCCATCAGCTCGGCGGCCGACACCCGCAGTACCACCGCGAGATCACCGGGATCGAACTCCATGCCGAGCAGTGACGCCGACCGCAACACCTCGTGCGTCCCCGGAGTGAGCGAGGCCAGCCTGCGCCGGGCAACACCGGTCAGCACCTCGTCGAACTGCTCCTTGTGCCGCGCATCGAGATCGGCGTGGTCGGCGGCAGGGTCCAGCGTCCCGATCTCGCGTGCCGCGGTGAGCAGGTCCATCGCGTACGACGGGTTCCCGGCGGCCAGCCGCAGTGCGTCACGGAGTACCGAGCCGGGCGCGACACCGAGGGTCTGCTCCGCGAGCGCGGCAATGTCCAGGGAGTGCAGGGGACCGACGGCCATCACCCGGCCGCCCACCGCATTGCGCAACCGCCGCAGATCGTCGGTTCCGGCGAACGTCCGGCACACCCCGAACAGGAGCAGCGGAAGTCGTTCGGTCAAGCGGGAAAGCCGCCGCCACACCGCCAGCCTGGTGGGATCGGCGGCGGACAGATCGTCCGCGACTAGGATCAGCGGCCTCTCGGCGCACAGCCGCTCCACCAGATCGGCCGCCTGATCGAGTGTCGCTTGATCAGCTTCGCCCGCGACCACGTTCGGCAGGCCCCAGACGACCCGATGGTCGGCCGGCTGTTCGGCGAACGCGCGGGCCAGTACCGCCGTCTTGCCGATGCCCGGTGCACCCTCGACCCACACGCAACCGCCCCGCCCGGTAAGAAGATCTGCTACCAGCGCCCGCAGCCACGTGGTTTCCGTTTCCCGGCCGACGAGCACCGCCGGCGGGGCAGGCGGCTGGATTTCCGAGAGCCCGTCGGGCGTGGCCCCGCCCGGTCGCGCCGGCATCCCAGGGTGCAGATCGTCCGCGGACACCGGCTTTTCGTCGATGATCAGCTCGTGGACGCGGCGCAATGCCGGACCGGGTTCGATGCCCAGCTCATTGATCAGCGCCTGTTCGGCCGTCTGGTACAGGCTCAGCGCCTCGGCCCGCCGCCCCTCTTTGTACAGCGCGATCATCAGCAGGCTGCGGGCGGTCTCCCGGAACGGGTGGGCGGCGACGAACGTGGACAGTCCGGCGATGACGTCCGCGTGGTTGCCACGGGCGAGCAGCAGCGCGCCGCGCTGTTCGATGGTGGCGACGCGCAGTTCGTCGAGGCGACCCCGGTGCCGCTCGGCGAACGGCCCGGACAGCCCGGCCAGCGCGGTGCCGTGCCACAGTTCGAGCGCGGCGTCGACCTCGCGCAGCGCGGTGGCCGGATCACCGACCGCCAGCGATCGTTGCGCCGCCTGGTAGTGCTGGCCGAACTGGTACTCGTCAAGTTGTTCGGGCGGCAGCCGGAGCGAGTAACTGGACTCGACGGTGGCCAGCAGCTGGTCACAGACCGGAGCGAGGGCGCGGCGCAGGTCGTAGACGTAGGTGTGCAGGATGCCGACCGCCCTGGCCGGCGGTTTGTCACCCCAGATCCCGTCCACCAGTTCGGCCAGCGACACGGTCTCATTGGCCCGTAGCGCGAGCATCGCGAACACCGCACGGCGACGCGCGCTGCCCAGTTCGACCTCATCGTAGCAGTGCCAGGCCCGGACCGGGCCCAACAGTTGAATTCGCAGGAGTGCCTTGGACGAGGCCCCGGCAGCGCGCATACACAGAGTCTATGACGGCTGACAATGCCCGGAAGATCGGATATATGACGTCCGCGCCGTTCGGCGCCGTCAGATGAGGCCGGATCGCACCGCGTACGCTACCGCATGCGAACGATTGCGTAGTTTGCGCTTGTTCGCGAAGTGATAGAAGATGTTCTTTATTGTCCGTTCTGAGTAGCTCAGCTGGCGGGCGATCTCCGCGGTGTCCAGGCCCTTGGAGATCAGCCGGAGCACCTCGACCTCGCGTGGGCTTGGTTTGGCGGCCTCGAAACAGCACGCGTCCAACCCCTCGGCGCGAAAGCGTTCGATCTGCGTTGACAACTCACGAGTCAGCTCCATCGGCATGACCTGCTTGCCCGCTGCCGCGAGGGTGGTCCGCAGGAGCCGTTCGTCCGAGACCGCGGACCTGGGCAACACGGCAACGCCCCGGCCCTCGACGGCGGACACCGCGTCGGCCTCGTCGGTCGCGTTGACCAGCAGTACAGCCGGTTGGGTGCACTGCCGGGCCAGTTCGCGCATGGCGGGGGCGGGCAGTGCCGGCGCGGTGATGCGGCCGGGCGAGAGGATCACGACGTCGGCCTCGCCGCGTCGCTCGAACGGCAGTACCTCGACACCGCCGTGTATCACAAAATATCTGACAATACCCGCATAACTTATCGCATCGGCCGCATGGACCGATACGGCCACGGATCGCAGCTGCGCCGGAACCGGAAGCATCAGACGTCTCCCATCGACTCGCCCCTGGAGTCCGAGTCTGGCCCGCGTGACTTCACGATCGTTCCACGAGCGAGCTCGGTGGATCCAACGTGAAGTGACCGCTTCCATACTTCGTCACATGGACCAACCGCAGCGTGACCAGGGGGTGTCGGCAAATCCCGACACCGTCAAGGTGGTCGTCCACTCACCGGACCCGATCTGCAGCCTCGGCGTGCTCAGTGTGCTCGACCAGGAACCTGGGCTCACCGTGCTCGAGGAGGCCGACCTCGGACAGGCGGACGTCACCGTGGCCGTTGCGGAGGTCGTCGGGCCGGCCACGCTGGGCTGGTTGCGTAAGGTCCGGAACGAGTCCTCGGCCGACAAGGCACCACCCTGCGTACTGGTCGCCGACGACTACCGGATGATGAACACGGCCACCGTGGTCAGTACCGGCGTGTCGATCGTGCTGCCGCGGCGTGAGCTGAAGCTGACCCAGCTCGCGCCGGCCGTGCTGGCCGCCAGCAGGGGGCTGGCGCAGCTGCCGCCCGCGCTACAGGGCGACCTGCTCAAACAGCTCCAGCAGGTGCAGCGGCAGGTGCTGGAACCCAACGGGCTGACGATGTGCGGGATCACCGCTCGGGAACAGGACATCCTGCGACTACTCGCCGACGGGTTGAGCACCACCGCGATCGCCACCGAACTGGCATATTCGGAACGGACCGTGAAGTACACCCTGTACGGCCTGATGGCTCGGTACAAGTTCAGCAGTCGCGCCCACGCCGTCGCCTACGCCTTGCGCACGGGCGTCGTGTAGCGCCGATGACACGCTTCGAAACAGGTTCTACCTGGACGACTGCCCATGCCGTCGCCCTCGGTGTCGGCGCCGAGGGCAGGGCGGCGACGGCGCGAGGCCCCGGCCGAGCAGGTACCAAGCAGCCGATGGTCCACAACAAGCATATGAACTGGCCACTGCGTGACAGCAAGTCTGATGGAGGCGAATGTCGTGACGCGAACGTCAACCATATGACAACCGGTATGGAGAATTCGGAGAGCCGGCGAATCGGACGGCTCGACAAATCCGATTCACTGTGGCAATGGCGCCAAGAAAGTGGAGATATGACGATGGAGCCTCGTTGTGAACTGTTGTCGAACGCGGTGGAAATGCTCATTCCGTTGCAGCCGGCGAGCGGAGACCTGCCCCGATCACCCGACTGGTCGGCGCACCACTGTCTGGCGAGCCTGGACACCGAGCTGAGCGTGGTCGCCGCGACCGACGACTTCTTCCAACAGTTCGGCAAGTCCTCGGCCGAGGTGTGCGGCAGCAGCCTCTACGAA
>DATATE010000027.1:0-1904 GCA_036268955.1 Pseudonocardiaceae bacterium | reverse complement strand
CTCGTTGTACCTGTTTGGTGGGCCAAGAAGCCGATCGGTAATCGCGAAATCGGTAACGACCTCGGCGTTTTTACGCATTCGGGAATCTCGGCCACGGCCGAGCCTGGAAGGCGTCCGCGCAGCATGCACTGCCTGCGACGTCATCGAGGGGGATTCCGTGGCCCACCAACCTGTGTTCGAACCGGATGACGAGTACGACCGGATCTGCGCCAGCGACGGCGTGTCCCGATACGACGCTTACCTGGACCGCTATGCGGCCTGGTTCGCCGAGGGCGGCCTGCCTACCGCCGATGCTGAGAGGTTCGCCGCTGCCGCTTGGCGGATTGCCCTGCCGCCGATCATGTCCCCCGGCTACGTGCGAGTTCACGGCCTTGTGCGGGACACCCAGGTCCACCTGGACGACGAGCGGTGCCCCACGGTGTCGGTCGACCTTGCGATGTCGTCGGAACCCGACGCCGCCGAATCCCCCTGCACGTCACAGCGCTGGTGTGGCGAGCTCGACTGCTGGCACGGGGCCGACGACTCGCTCACCGTCGCGCGGATCGCTGTCCCTCTGGCCAGCATTCCCCTACCTGATCCGCGCTACCAGTGTGGACAGCCCGACACGGCCACGGCGAAGGCCGCTGTCCGCGTCATCTGCGCCGTGGTCAACGCCGTTGCGGGATGCGCGGTCACGTTTGACCCGCCGGCCCGGAGCCCACGATGACCCCGGAGCCTCGCCGGACCAGACCACCGGACTGGACACACCACGCGGCCTGCCTCGACCTGTGGCCTGACCTGGACTGGATCGACCCCTCCCCCGGCCAGGCCGACCAGTGCCGGGCCGTGTGCGCGGGCTGTCCAGTCCGCCTGACGTGCCTGACCTTCGCCCTGGTGCACGCGGAGCCGTGGGGCATCTGGGGTGGTCTCGACCCGGACGAACGCGCCGCGCTGGCCGATCTGACCGGCCTATCGGCACCTATCGCGCTGCCGGCGCACGGGTTCCGCGCTCGCTACGCCAAGCACGGCTGCCGCTGCCCAGCCTGCCGTCACGCACATGCGGTCTACGAGAACCGCCGTCGCCACGCATCACCCGCATAACAAGAGAGGAACCCTCATGTATCGCACCGTCATCATTCCCGGAATCCTCGCCGCGGCGTTCACCCTTGCCTGCACCGGCCAGTCCGCTGCGGCCACCAGCACAGTCACGGCCACGCAATATCCGTGTGGTTATGACGGCTTCCACGGCGGTGAACAACCGTTGTACAACCACTGCGGCAGAACCGACGTCGTGATCAGAGTTCACCATTTCTTCTGGCAAACCACCTACGACTGCGTCACCCCTGGCGTCCACTCACTCGACCAAGGCGACAGCCAATGGCGCATCATCAGTGCCGAATACGATGGCGACGGTTGCAACATACCCGGCCCCGCGGTCGGGCCATAACGAGCAAGAGTTCCAAACAAGGGATTTGATCCGGGTGGGACGTTGTGTAGCGTCCCACCCGGAGCCACGTCCGCACGTAGTCCGACCTGCGACGTTGCCGCGCCCGTTGATCATCGTCGCAGACCACCCGATCGAGTCCCCACGATTCCGGGCTCCGCAATTGACACCGGCCTCGGCGTTCGCCATGCTTGCACAGCGGTCACGGACCCGAGCAATTCTTGAAAACAGACGGAGCGCGGCGCACTATTTCCAATCGTGCGCACTAGGCCACTATGCGAATCCTCCGCCGGACAGCTTAGTGGACCGGCCTCCGACCAGCCAAAACAGCTGTTCGGAAGGGGTGCGTGGGCGGTGGAGCGCTGTCGCCGCGAGGTGCTGGGAAAGAAGTCCGGGCGGCGGTGTCGGATCGGGGCGGTGGTGTTCGTAGTAGGGGTGAGGCCGCCAGCAAGGGGCGGCCCTGACCACCGAACCACGCTGT
>DATATE010000026.1:0-55279 GCA_036268955.1 Pseudonocardiaceae bacterium | reverse complement strand
ATCTCGCGCTGGGTCTGTTACGCCTGGCTGGGATCACCGAGATCACCCGTACGGTCCAACGGATCGCCGCTGATCGTCGTCTGATTTTCCCGATCATCGCGGCCGCTACCAGCACAAACCGACTTTGAAATTCCCCTGGGTTGGCGACCATGAACGAATTCCCGCTTAGTAGTCGATCGACCACCGGAAGCGACATTTATCGGCGTTCGTTTCTGGATTTTCGGTATCCATATTCTGGAACGGCACTCGGCCGGGGCACAACCACCGGTACCCACGATCGCGGCGACGCTCAGTGACGAAACCGTCCGCGCCGGACCTGGGCATGCCTACCGCTGCCGGGCGGATGCCAGACTAACCGGTGTGAGTACTTCAGTCGCGCCGAACGCCGCTCGTCTCGAACCGGAGCATGTCTTCGACTGGGTCGACGCGTATGCCGAGGATCGCCAGCGGGCCGGGCTCAAACGCCAGCTGCGGCCCCGGCCGGCCGCCTCGGCCGTCCTGGACCTCGCCGGCAACGACTACCTGGGCCTGACCAGGGACAAGCGAGTGGCCGGCGCAGCGGCCGCCGCGGCGCTGCGCTGGGGAGCGGGGGCGACCGGTTCGCGCCTTGTCACCGGCTCGACCGAGCTGCACACCGAGCTGGAACTCGAACTCGCGTCGTTCTGCGGCGCGCAGGCCGCGCTGGTGTTCTCCTCCGGCTACCTGGCGAACGTCGCGGCGGCCGTCACGCTGTCCGGGCCGGAGGCCGCGATCGTCGCGGACCGTTACATCCACGCCTCGCTGATCGACGGCACCCGGCTGGCCAAGGCAGCGGTCTCGGTCGCCGAACACGCCGACCCCGCCGCGATCGAGCGGGCCCTGTCGACCAGGGATCGCCAGCGCGCCCTGGTGATCACCGATTCGGTGTTCTCCGTGGACGGCGATCTCGCCCCGCTGCCCGAACTGGCCGCCGTCTGCCGGCGCCAGGGCGCGGCCCTGCTCGTCGACGACGCGCACGGTCTCGGTGTCCTCGGCGAAGGTGGTCGCGGCGCGGTGGCCGAGGCCGGGTTGCAGGGTGCGCCGGACGTGGTGACCACCATGACGCTGTCCAAATCGCTCGGTGCGCAGGGCGGTGTGGTGCTCGGACCCCGGCGGGTCATCCACCATGTGCTCAACACCGCGCGCACCTTCATCTTCGACACCGGGCTGGCCCCGTCGTCGGTGGCGGCGGCGTTGACCGCGTTGCGGGTGTTGAAGGAGGAACCGGAGCGGGCCGAGCGGGTAAGGGCCAACGCGACCGAACTCGCCGGGCGGTTGTCGGCAGCGGGTTTCGCGGCCTGCACACCTGCTGCCGCGGTGATCTCGGTGCGGGTGCCGAGCCCGGAAGCCGCGGTGGAATGGGCCGAGCAGTGCCGCGCCGCCGGTGTCATCGTCGGCTGTTTCCGGCCGCCGTCGGTGCCGGACAAGGTGTCCCGCCTGCGGTTGACCGTGCGTGCCGACCTGACCGAGGCCGACATCGACCGGGCGGTGGAGACGATCACCGCCAGCGCGCCCGCGAACGCACGCCGCTGAGCGACACTGGCCAGCGGCGGATCGGGCGTCGACGGGATGTGCGGGGAAGGTTGGGTCTACAAGCTCGGGTTGGGCCCAAGGCTCGGGACGGGCATCTGGTGCCGGTCGGTTGTCAGCGGGCGGGGCGGCGCATGGTGACGTGCGGAATGCCGTCTTCGAGGAACTCCGCACCCTCGGGCCTGAAGCCGAAGGTCTCATAGAAACCCCTCGCCCGCACCTGGGCGTCCAGCGTGCACGGCGAGTCGCCGACCTCGGCAAGGGCGGCCGCCATCAACCGGCGCGAAAGACCGTTGCCGCGAGCCGCGCCGATCGTGCACACCCGGCCGATCCGGAATCCACCCGACCGGTCCTCAAGCAACCGAAGGCAGGCGATCGGCTCGTCGGCCGCGCGGCCCTCGACCGCGTCGGACTCCAGCCAGAAATGCCGGGTCGTCTCGTCGAGATCCTGCCCGTCCAGCTCTGGATACGGGCACTTCTGCTCGACGACGAAGATCTCCACCCGCAACCGGAGCAACGCGTAGAGGCGGGCCGGTGTGAGGTCGGCAGCCCAGGCTCTGCGCAGGGTCGCTGACAGCTGATGCACGCTCATCGAAGTTGGATATCACATCAGCCGATCGTGGGATACCACACTTGCCGCGCAACCCGAGCCACGATGCCGCGTCCTGCTAGGACATGAGGGCCAGGACATGGAGGAATGCGTGACGACACGGCAAGCAGGTTTCCGTGGCCGACGGCTGGTCGCGGCCCTCGCCGTGCTCGGCCTCGGCGGCCTCGGCACGTTCGGTATCGCGGCCTGCGGGTCCACCCGGCCGGCCGGGAACAGCGCGGCGGGCGGCCCGTCGATCAGCACGACGCCGTCCCCGTCCCCGGCCTCGCCGGCCACCTCCTCGGCGACGCGCCCCACGATCGGTTTCTCGAACTGGAAGGTCGGCGCGAAGCCGCTGCCGCTGCGCTCGGACGGCTACGGCGAGATCGAACCGACCCCGGCCCAACTCGTCGACCGCAGGCTGCCCACCGTGGACTTCCTGCCGCCGCCGAAGGACGGCCGGTTCCACTCGACCGAGTCACCGGTGCCGGCCGCGGTACTGGCTCGCAGCACCTGGCAGGCCAGTTGCCCGGTCACCGCCGCCCAACTGCGCTATCTGACCATGTCGTTCTGGGGTTTCGACGGGCGCCCGCACACCGGTGAGATGATCGTCAACGCGCAGGTCGCCTCGGCCGTGCCGACCGTGTTCGCGAAGCTGTACGCGGCGCATTTCCCGATCGAGGAGATGCGGGTGGCCAGCGTCGCCGACGTCACCGCGCACCCCACCGGCGACGGCAACGACACCACCTCGTTCGTCTGCCGGCCGACCGTCGGCCTGACCACCTGGTCGGTGCACGCCTACGGCCTCGCCATCGACCTCAACCCGTTCTGCAACCCCTACCGGGAGGGCAGTCTCGTCGTGCCCGAACTCGCCTCCGCCTATCTGAACCGCTCGAACGTACGGCCCGGCATGGTGCTGCCCGGTGACGCGACCGTGCGGGCGTTCGCCTCGATCGGCTGGAAATGGGGCGGTTCGTGGACCTCGCCCAAGGACCTGATGCACTTCACCGCGACCGGCCACTGAGTCCTCCCGGTTCTCCTGGTCCTCATCGGCTCTTACTGGGTCTGGTCAATCCTTGTCGCCGCCTTCTCGCTCTGGGGACGTCCTTCTGGTCAACGATGGGCGCCGCAATGTCGTAAATCGCCGAAACCAAGCTGTGAGTGGAGTCCGGTCGTCCCAACCCGCACCCTCGTACCGAACACGTCGCGGCCCAGGCGCCTGCGATACAGGCGCGTGTGCGAAGGGATCCGCCGGCAGCGCCGCGATCATGATCAACTCATCGCGGCAGCCCCGCTCCGACCGATCAGTCCGTGCCCGAGGAATCGGCCGACTCGGCGCGGTCGGAGTTCTCCGACCGCTCGACCTGATCAGCCTGGTGCGGCTGATCGGCCTGGTGCGGCTGATCGGTCTGGTGCGGCTGATCGGTCTGGTGCGGCTGATCGGTTTCGCTGTCGGTGTCGCCGTCGGCGGGTGCGGCGTTGCCGTTGAAGCGCTGCCACACCTTGCCGGCCGCACCCGAGATGGCGCCGCCGACCTCGTTGAACACCTTCGCCAACGGGTCGGTGGACGCGGTGAAGGAATCCTTGTACGACTTCGCGGCGTCCTTGACGTCCTTGGTCCAGGTGGTGTGCGGCTGGCTGCCCCGGCGCGGATAGTCGCCGGCGAGGATGTCGCGGTACTCCTCGGTGGCCGCCCAACGCTGCAACTCGGCGGCGCGGACAACGGCCAGCGGATGACTGAGGTCCAGGGTGTTGAGCAGTTTCAGCACGCTGTCCCGGACATCGCCGTTGGACTCGTAGTCCCTGGCCTGCTTGAGGAATTCCGCTGTGTCCACGTCGCCGGGCTCGACGGCCCCGGCCAGCCGGATGTGCGCCTGCATCGCGGCCTGCGGGTCCTGGCAGCACAGCAGCCCGGCCCGGTCCGCCGACAGTTCGGCCTTGCGGTACCACTCCAGGAGCGCGGCCACGATCGCCCGGATACCCCAGTAACCGCCGGGCAGCCAGGACATCCCGTTCATCATCCGCAGCAGCCGGGCCAGCATCGTGCGGTACACCGCATGACCGGAGAGGGCATGGCCCATCTCGTGACCGATGGCGAACCGCAGGGTGTCGGTGTCCATGATCTCGACGAGGCCCGTGTTGAGCACGATGAACGGGGCGTCCAACCCGATGGTCATCGCATTGGCGACCGGATCGCGGGTGACGAAGACCTCGGGGACGGGGTCGATGTCCAGGATGCTGGCGCATTCGAGCCGCAGTCGGTTGATCCGCGAATACTGCTTCTCGCCCACCCGGATCGAGGATGCCAGCGACAACAGCCGTTCGCCCCGCTCGGCGAACGCACCGGAGACAGCCTTGAGCATCGCGGCGAACTGGGGCACCGTGCGGAGGGTGGACAGTGCGCCCCGGTCGGCCGGGTGCTCATAGGCCCGAGGATCGATCTGGGGCAGGCGAATCCGGCCGGCGGACACTCGCTCCAGTTCGGTTCCTGGCTCATTGGTTTCCACTGCGGAACCGTATGCCCGGCTACCGACATAACGGGCGCGAATTACCGAAACCGCTCGGCTCGACACGTTCGGTAAGCGATGAGGCGGCTGAAGAGTCCCTGAAAAGTCGTTAAAAGCGGCACTCTGGACAGTGCGAACCGGCTGCTGTTGTGGTCATGTGGATATCGGGCGGACTGCTCGCCCCGATCACCATCGCGATTCGTCGCGATTCATCGTGATTCGCCGGATCAGAACGGTTCGCCGGATCGGAACGGAAGGGAGCGGCAGATGCGTCGTCGCCTCCTCATCCTCGTCCCGGTCCTCGCGCTGGTGGCGATCGGTGTGACGGCCAGCGTGGCCTCGCCATGGAACATCACCTCGACGATCAGTGGCATCCGACCGGTCTCCGAACAGGAGAACGCCGCGGCCACCCAGTACTGGGCGACTCACCCGCGTCCCGACGAACGGACCGCAACGGCACCGAAGACGACCACCGCGCCGCCACCGGTGACCACCACGTCCCCGTCACCGACCGCGCCCCCCGCGCCCACGACGACCGACCAACCCGATCAACCCGACCAGTCGGCCGCGACGACGTCCAACGGCGCCCCGACCGTCGGGGCCCTGTTCGCCACCGACGACCAGGGCGACGACGGCCACTTCTGCTCGGCCAGCGTGGTCAACAGCCCGCAGGGCGACCTGGTGCTCACCGCTGCGCACTGCATCTACGACCCCACCGAGGGCGACTACGACACCGACATCGTGTTCATCCCGGACTACCACGACGGCCAGGAGCCCTACGGCGTGTGGGTGCCGAGCCAGCTGATCGTCGACCCGAGGTGGATCAGCGACTCCGACCAGGACCTCGACTTCGGTTTCATGGTCGTGCGCCCCTCCAGCACCGGAGCCTCCCTGCAAAGCGTCACCGGCGCCAACCAACTGGGCACCAGCATGGGCTTCGACCTCCCCGTCCAGGTCACCGGCTATCCGGACGGCGCGAGCGAACCGGTCACCTGCTCGACGACCAGTTCGCAGGCGGACACCTACCAGATGCGGTTCGACTGTGACGGCTTCCCCAGCGGTACCAGCGGCAGCCCCTGGGTCACCGACATCGACCCGCAGACCGGACTCGGCACGGTGGTCGGGGTGATCGGCGGCTACGAAGAAGGTGGCGACACCCCACAGGTGTCCTACTCAAGCTATTTCGACGACGACATCCGCAACCTCTACAACACCGCCGTCACCCAGAGCTGACCGGTTTTGCTGCCCGGTTCGCCGTCCTGGTCCTCGCCCATCAGGTAGTACGAATCTGACCGGCGACAACGGCAAAGGCGATCGCGGATACCCGCCGCGACCTTAGTTCAACAGGTCACGTCGGGCGTCGTAGAGAGCGTGGGTCAACGCCTCCGGTGATCCCGCAGCCGCCGTCAACCAGGGTTCGCCGCCCTGCTGAGTGGTGAAATGCAGCATCCAGCGACCGTCCTGGTTGTCCAGGTAATAGATCGGCCGATCCGACTTGCGCCGCCGGCCGTTGCGATCCCGGACCGCCGCGAACAACTGCGCGCGCCCCTGGTCCGGTTCGCTGACGAGGGCCCGCAGCTTCTCGACGTCGACCTGTAGGCCGGAGGGCATGCCACCCTGCAGCAACGACCCGCTCGCCTCGAAATCGTCCCGCCGTCGACCCCGAACCGGCTCCTTCGGCAACGCGAACTCGTTGGCCGGCACGGTAATCGACTTCGCGTGAACCGGCGCGACGCGCGGCGCGACACCGACCAACGCCTGTGCGGGCGTGCCCGGCGCGACCGGCGACAGCCACACGCGGTCGTTCTCAAGTACGGCGAGCACAGCCTTCTGCTGATGCACCCCGACCAGCCCGGACAGCACCGACCCGTCGGCGCGCACGAACCAGCCGTAGAACTCGTCGGTCGGCCGCGCCAACAGCCGCAGGGCCTCGACGAGGTCTTCGTGCACGTCGTCCCGACCGACGATCAGACCGTTGCCGGCCAGTTCGTCCAGCGCCGCACGCCCGACCGCCTCCCGCTCGGCAACCGTCGCACCCGCTGACGGCACGAACAGCGGAGTCGGCAGGTCGCCAAGGCGTGAGTACTGCCAGACCAGCTCAAACGTGGCCGCGGACAGCCGCACCGCGCCCTTCAACATCTGCGTCCCCCGGAAATGGTTTCGTCAGTGGGTCATCCGCCGATTACCGGCGGCACGGTCTTCTCATCGGTGCCGAAGATCGCGTTCGGGTCGTTCTCCTGCAGGTAGCTGGCGGTCTTGTGTTCGGTGTCGCCCTGGCCCTTGCCACCGCGACCCGCGCCGCCCATGCCGGTGGCTCCGGTCGAGCCCTTGGCCCCAGCAGCCGCCGAACCGAACCCGCCGGCCTCTTCTTCCTCGGCACCCATGCCGCCGGCCCCGGATCGGCCGCCCGCACCGCTGCTGCTTCCGTATCCGCCCGAACCGCCATAGCCGCCGCCGGACCCGAGCCCGCCCGCGCCGAATCCACCGGCAAAACCACCAGCCGCCGACGATCCACCACCAGCGCCGCCAACACCACCGAACCCGCCGCCGCCGGGCGAATAGCCACCAGAGCCGCCGCCATACGGATTCGTGCCGGGCGGGTTGCTGACGTTCGGCGGGGTGTAACCCTGCGCGCTGGTCGTGCCAGAGCCGAGATTGGTCGGATTGTTCGAGCCGAGCGACGGCATATTCGGGTTGGCGCCAGGATTGGTATTCATCCCGTTGCTGCCCTGGTAACTACCCGAGTACTGCGAACCCTGACTCGATCCGTACGTCCCGTGCGCCGACGGAACGCCACCGCTGAGATGCACCGGATTCCCCGACGGCGGCGCCGTGACCGGCTGGTTGGGCGGAGGCGGCGGAGCGGTCGTGTTTCCACCTTGCGGCAAGGCTGCCGCCTGGGACTTCGTCGGTCCCTGATAGCCGCTGTACGCCTGCTGGTTCCCGTGCGCGTTGTTCTGATAGTCCGACACCGACATGTCGGCCGAGGTAATACCGACCGCACCCGCCGGCATCGTTACCGGGTTCACCATGGAGATGTAGTCGCCGAGCCCAGGCCCGGAAGGCGGCGTGGTCGGCACATTCACGACCTTGCTCTTGGTGTCGTTGAACTGGGTGACCTGCGCGTTCAGGTGTGTATTCAGATCGCTGGCGTGCGTGGACACCTGTTGCGCGGACTGGTTGAGCGGTGTGAACGACTGTTGAGCGGCATCGGCAGCCGAGCCCGTCCAACCAGCCGAAAGCGCCTGCTGCGCCTGCGACAGATACTTCGTGTAACCCTGCATGCTCTGAACCGCAGGGTGTAGCGCGGTAGCAGCCGAGGAATACGACGCTGTTCCTGGCCCGTTGTGAAACCAGCCGTAGATCGCGGCGGGGTCGGTGCCCGGCGGTACGGAGGTGTCCGGGTCAAAGAAGTTTTTGACGTCGTGCAGGCCACTGCTGATATCGCGCAGACCGCTGCTGATAAAGCTGCCGAACCCCATCACGAACCCCCGTTCTTGATATTCGAAATCACGTCCGCAGCCAACTGTTGATCAGATGTACACGGATCAGCCTTCTGCGGCCCACTGTTGACGTTCAGTTGGATGTCGATGGCCAGGCTGTTGGAGGCGCCCACCGTGATGTCGCAGTTTCCCTGCGCGCGCTGGTCGACTACGAGCGCAAGCACGGCCGGATAGCCGTCGATCGATGGCAACGTAGTCAATACCGCGTAATTGCCCTTCTGCCCAAAGATGGTCGACAACCCACCCTGACCGGCGAGATACCCGACCTCAGCATGCGACATGGTTATGTCCGTGTTGCTGGACCAATCACATGTCGGACCACCAGTGTTACTCGGGCTGGATGTCGTACCGATATTGAACGTAGCAAGCTGGCTGGACGTAATCGAGCTGCATGGATCGCCCTGATATTTGGACGTGTCCAACGGATCAGTGACAGGCGGCGCGCCATTGAGATTTGCGGGCGACGAAGCCGCCGTACTTGTGCTTCCGGGGGCAGTGGTTGTGCTCGGTGTGCCCGAACCGGTCGTTGTGCAGCCAGCAACCGCGCACATCGCAATGACGGCCACGCCAGCGGTGATCAAGCTTCGTCGCACTGAAGGTTCCTCAGTTTCCAAATCCGTATTTGGCCGCGTCCTCGCCCGCCTGATATCGCTTCAAGGTGGTCTGCAGCTTGTCAATTTGCGTCTGAATCGAACTCAGAAAGCTCTGGTGTTCGGTAAGCAGGCTTGCAGCTGAGGCGGTGGCTTTTGTCTGGAACGCCGCCGTTTCCTTGGCCCCTCCCGGCTGTCGGATGTGCTGCAGCTGAGTGATCTTGTCGTTGTTCGTCTGAACCTCATTGAACAGCGCAGTCAGATGGCCGATGGCCGTCTGGATCGCTTCCTCTTGTACCCCGAAACCGCCACTCATGTCCGAGCCCCGTTCCTCGTCCATTGCCACCCAGGCATGTCTCCGCTGCGCCATAGAGCGTATCGCGAGATCAGCGGCGACATGAAGCTTTACCCAAAGAAGGCCCTGACCTGCAACTTTGGGCTCGCCAGGGCGCTCGACGGCATGGGCGGCAGTACGCCCCTCGTTGCACGATGCGCGACATCTCGTGATCGCGTGATCACTCTTTGTCAAAGGGCAGCCGGCTCGTGTTGCCAGCGGGGACAGCAGGGGCGTTCACGTGCTGCTTTGGAGTGGAATCCGCGTGGTGCTCGGTGGTTTCCGCCAAAACCGGCCCTACCGTGGTTCGCATGCGGGAGACAACCACGACACGTGGTCGAGAGCTGGGCACCGAATTGCGCCGGATCCGGGAAGTAGCCGGTTACAACGGGCACGAACTGGCCATCCGGCTCGGCTGGTCGGACAGCCGGATTTCCCGGTTGGAAACCGGCCACACCACCGTGTCCGAGGTCGATGTGACGACCTACCTGGTGTTCTGCGGCATCCTTGGCGATGAACTCAACGACCTGGTGAATCTGGCAAGCGAAGTCGAGACCGGCTACCGACTTCAGTCGCACGGCGAAAAGCTGCCCGAAGAACTGCGAACGCTGGTCATCGAGGAAGCATCGGCGGTGCTGATTCAGCAGTTCGAGTCGACCTACGTACCGGGCCTTGCGCAGACCGAGGATTACGCACGCGCGCTGTTCCGGGAAAGCGGTCTCGCGGGGAATCGGGTCGAGCGAGCGGTGCGTACCCGGATGGATCGACAGAGTCTGCTCAAGCGATCCGAACCCCCGGAATGCGAACTCTACGTGCATGAACAGGCACTTCGGTTGCCCGTCAGTGGGCCGCGCGTGATGCACGAGCAGGTACTGCACCTGCTGTTCTTGGACGGCCGGCGGCACTGCTCGGTCCGGGTCGTGCCGAGTTCGGCAGCCGGCTACGGACAGGCCCGTAATGCGTTCCGAATCATGCATTACGCGGAGCACAAGCCGGTGATCTATGTCGAAACCCAGACCGCAAGCCTGTTCCTGGAGGAGAAAAAAGACGTCGATGTCTACCGCACCGTGCTCGGTATGATCGGTCGGGTTGCGCTGGACGAGGGACACTCTCGGGAGTTCCTTGCCCGGCTGGCAAGCGAGTACGACCGAGTGGACGAGGGTGACGATGGACCGGCATGGTCGGCAGAGCCAGACGTACACCGACTGGCGCAAGAGCAGCTATAGCGGCGGCACCGAACACGGTGACTGTGTCGAAGTAGCCTGGCGCAAGAGCAGCTATAGCGGCGCCACCGAACACGGCAACTGCGTCGAGGTCGCGGTCGGCGAGGACGGCGTGGCGTTGCGGGATTCGAAGAACGCCGCCGGCCCGATGCTGACGTTTGCCGTCTCGGACTGGCGGACGTTCCTCGCGTCGAACTGAAGGCGGCGAAGAAGAAGGCGAAGAAGAAAATTCAGTCCTCCAGTTCGCCTTCCAGTTCGAGGTAGACCGCGCGGAGGCCGTCGAGCATGGCCTGGTCCGGTTCGGCCCACAGGCCCCGGTCGGCGGCTTCCAGCAGGCGCTCGGTGACCCCGCGCAGCGCCCAGGGGTTGGACTGGCGCATGAACTTGCGGACTTCCTCGTCGAAAACGTAGGACTCGGCGAGTTTCGCGTACATCCAGTCGTCGACCACGCCTGCGGTCGCGTCGAAGCCGAACAGGTAGTCGACGGTCGCGGCCAGTTCGAAGGCACCCTTGTAACCGTGCCGCTGCATGGCCGCGATCCAGCGCGGATTGACCACCCTGGCGCGGAAGACGCGCTTGGTCTCCTCGCCGAGGGTTCGCGTCTTCACGGCATGCGGGACGGCCGAGTCGCCGATGTAGGCGGCCGGGTTCTTGCCGGTCAGCGTGCGGACCATGGCGACCATTCCGCCGTGATACTGGAAGTAGTCGTCGGAGTCGGCGATGTCGTGCTCGCGGGTGTCCACGTTCTTCGCGGCGACCTGGATGCGCGCGAACGCGGTCTCCATGTCGGCGCGGGCCTCCCGGCCGTCGAGGCCGGCGCCGTAGGCGTAACCGCCCCAGGTCGCGTAGACCTCGGCGAGGTCGGCGTCGTCGCGCCAGTTCCGTGCGTCGATCAACGGCAGCAGGCCAGCGCCGTACGCGCCCGGCTTCGAGCCGAAGATCCTGGTGCTGGCGCGGCGTTCGTCACCGTGGCCGGCGAGGTCGGCGCGGTAGGCGGCGGCGAGGTAATTGTCCTCATCGGACTCATCAAGCCTGGCGACCGTGCCGACCGCTTCGTCGAGGAGCGCGACGACATGAGGGAAGGCGTCCCGGAAGAAACCGGAAATCCGGATGACGACATCGACCCTAGGTCGTCCTAGCTCGGTAACGGGTATCACCTCGAAACCCGTTACTCGGCGAGAGGCATCATCCCACTTCGGCCGGGTGCCGATCAGCCACATCAGTTCGGCGATGTCGTCGCCCTGGGTGCGCATGGCCGAGGTGCCCCAGACCGTGAGACCGACGCTGCGCGGCCAGGTTCCGGTGTCGGCGCGGTGCCGGGCCAGCAGCGAATCGGCCAGCGCCGCGCCGACCTCGAAGGAGTTGCGGGACGGGATGGCCTTCGGGTCGACCGAGTAGAAGTTGCGGCCGGTCGGCAACACCGAGACCAACCCGCGCGTCGGCGAACCGGACGGGCCGGGCGGCACGAAACCGCCGGACAGCGCGTGCAGGACGTTGCGCACCTCGTCGGTGGTGCGAGCCAGCCTCGGAACCACCTCTGTGCAGGCGAAAGCCAGGACCTCATGAACCTGGGGTACCTGTGCGGCGAGGACATCCGCCAGGACCGTCGGAATCGCGGCAGCCGTCCAGTCGTGTTCTGCCAGACCGGTGACCAGCGCGCTGGCGAGGCGTTCGATCAGGTCGATGACGTCGGCACCGGTGTGTGCCGGGCCGTCGATGAGCGCGGTCAGTGCCGCTGGTGCACCGGCCACGGCTCCCGGCTCGGCGAGGAGTTCCTGTTCGTCGAGGCCGAAGTGCGCGGCCAGTGCGGCCCGCAGGCCCGGCAGCGCGCCGACGGTGCCGCCGAAGACCTGGCGGGCGCGGAGCACTGCGAGTACGTCGTTGACCAACTCCTCGCCCTGCGGTGCCCTGCCGAGGATGTGCAGGCCGTCGCGGATCTGCACATCCTTGATCTCGCACAGGTAGCCGTCGATGTGCAGCACGAAGTCGTCGAAGGCGTCGGCCTCGGGCGCCTCCTCGGTGTGCAGGTCGTGGTGCAGTTGCGCGGCGGTCACCAGTTCCCAGACCTGCGCGCGCAGCGTCGGCAGCTTGTCGGGGTCCAGCGCGGCGACGGTGGCGTACTCGTCGAGCAGCTGTTCGAGTTTGGCCAGGTCGCCGTAGGTGTCGGCGCGGGCCATCGGCGGAATGAGGTGGTCGACGACGACGGCGTGGCCGCGCCGCTTGGCCTGGGTGCCTTCGCCGGGGTCGTTGACGATGAACGGGTAGATCAGCGGGGTGTCTTCGAGGACTGCATCCGGCGCGCTGTCGGTGGCCAGGCCCAAACCCTTGCCGGGCAACCATTCCAGCGTGCCGTGCTTGCCGAGGTGGATGACCGCGTGCACGCCGAAGGTGTTGTTCAGCCAACGGTAGGCCGCCAGGTACTGGTGGCTGGGCGGCAGGTCGGGGTCGTGGTAGATGGCGATCGGGTTCTCGCCGAAACCGCGCGGCGGCTGGATCATCAGCATGATGTTGCCGAACCGCAGTGCCGCGACGTAGATCTTCTCGTCGGAGACGTACAGCTCGCCGGGCGGCGGACCCCAGTGCGCCACCATGCTCTCCCGCAGCGTTTCCGGCAGTTCGGCGAACAACGCCCGGTAGTCGGCGGCCGGGATGCGGATGGCGGCCTGGGCCATCTGGTCCTCGGTGAGCCATTCGACGTCGTGTCCACCGGAGGCGATCAGCCGGTGCACCAGCGCGTCACCATCTACTGTGGAGGGATCGAGGTCGCCGAGGTCGTAGCCTGCTTCGGCCAGCGCGTGGAACAGCGCGACCGCCGAGGCGGGGGTGTCGAGGCCGACCGCGTTGCCGACCCTGGAGTGCTTGGTCGGGTAGGAGGACAGCACGATGGCGAGGCGCTTCTCGGCGTTCGGCACCTTACGCAGCGCGGCGAGCCGGGTGGCGATACCGGCGACGCGGGCCGCGCGTTCCGGGTCGGCGACGTAGGTCGCGATGCCGTCGGAGCCGGTTTCCTTGAATGAGAACGGAACGCCGATCAGCCGGCCGTCGAATTCCGGGATGGCGACCTGCATACCGGCGTCCATCGGCGACAGCGCGGCGTCCGAGGCCAGCCAGTCCGGGCGGGAGGAGGTGAGCACGAGGCCTTGCAGGACCGGGATGTCCAGGTCGGCGAGGGCGCCCGCGTCCCAGGAGTCCTCGGCTCCTCCTGCGCTGGCGGACGCCGCGACCGCCCCACCGGCGGCGAGGACGGTCGCGATCAGCGTGTCGCAGCGAGCCAACAGGCCGCGCAGGTCGGCGGCCTGGTCGTTGTCGAGGCCGCGCAGGGAGCCGCAGAAGACCGGCAGCGCATTGGCGCCGGCCGCTTCGACGGCGGCACTCAGCGCGTCGATGAACGCGGTGTTGCCGGCGAGTTCGTGCGCCCGGTAGAAGACGACGCCGACGGTCGGCCGGTCCGGGTCGATCACTGGATCGCCGTGCACGCCGTAGGCCGGCATCGGGCGGGGCGGGGCGAAGCCCTCACCGGTGAGCAACACCGTGTCGGACAGGAAGTCGGCCAGCGCGCGCAGGTTGTCGGCGCCGCCCTCGACCAGGTATGCCAGCGCCTGGGTGGCCACGCCGACCGGCACGGTGGAGGCCGACATCAGCTCGGGGTCGGCGACCGACTCGCCGCCGAGGCAGACGGTGGGCAGGCCTGCGCTCAGTACCGCGTCAAGGCCCGCTTCCCAGGCTCGCCGGCCGCCCAACAGCCGGACCACCACGAGGTCCACGTCGGCGACCAGGGCGGGCACCGCGTCCGGACCGACCCTGGCCGGGTTGGCGACCCGGTAGTCGGCACCGCAGTCGCGTGCCGCGAGCAGGTCGGTGTCGGCGGTGGAGAGCAGCAGAACGCGCGTGGCCACGAGGTTCCTTCCTGGGCCCGCTTGGCGAACCCGGACGACGGCCCGGATTCCCCGGTGCCGCAAGCTACTTCGTGGTCATGCTAACGGCCGCTAACGATCAGGGGCGGCGGGCGACTCCGGCGAATCCGGTGATTCGGCCATCCAGCTCGTAGTCCTCGCCATCGGAGTCCGAGCGCCAGGACCACATGTGCACAACACCGGGTTCGACCAGGTCGAGGCCGGCGAACAAGGCTTCGAACTGGGCCTTGGTCCGGTAGGTGAAGGGGGTGTCGGTGCGGTTGTAGACCGCGCCGACGGTGCTGGTGCCGGCCTTGCGTTCGTGAGTCAGATCATCCTGGGAGGGATGTGACATGGCCAGGTAGCTGCCGGGCACGAGCCGTTCGAGGTAGCCGGCGATGATGCCGGCCGGGTCGTCGGTGTCGGCGACGTACTGCAGGACGCCGGCGAGGATCAGCGCGACCGGCCGTTCGAGGTCGAGCATGGCCTTGGTGTCCGGGTGTTCGAGCACCTCGTCCGGCCTGCGCAGATCCGCGTGGATCGCGGATGCCCGGTCGTTGCCGGCCAGGATGGTGTTGCTGTGCGTCACCGCGATCGGTTCCAGGTCGACGTAGACGACGTGCGCCTCGAAGTTGGTTCGCTGCGCGATCTCGTGCACGTTGCCGACGGTCGGGATGCCGGAGCCGAGGTCGAGGAACTGGTCGATGCCGGCGTTGGTCAGGAAGGACACCGCGCGGCGCAGGTAGGAGCGGTTGGCCCGCATACCGAGGCCGATCGCCGGGTGCGCGCGTTGCAGGGACTGGGCGGCGTCTCGGTCGACCTCGAAGTTGTGCGCGCCGCCGAGGAAGTAGTCGTAGATCCGAGCCGATGAGGGCCGATCGACGTCGACCTTGTCAAAAGGCCGTCTGGGCGTGGGCCGGTCGGGTCGTTCCATGCCAAGGTTCCTCCTGCTCGAACAGGTTGTTCCGCCCCACTATCGAGGACCCGGTCGCCAAGCCCCAGGACATTCCCGCTGTCGTGTACCGCC
This sequence comes from Pseudonocardiaceae bacterium, assembly GCA_036268955.1. Taxonomy (GTDB): domain Bacteria; phylum Actinomycetota; class Actinomycetes; order Mycobacteriales; family Pseudonocardiaceae; genus CAJCJE01. Next base: position 40,065 of record DATATE010000026.1, on the reverse strand, counting down.
AACAGGGTGACACACACCCGATCTGATGAACCGTTCAGTGCGCAATTGGTACGTACCGTCACTGCAGGCCAGCAAACCGATGCGCAGCGATGCCTAACTGGACATCATCGGTTCAGTGGTTAGCATCGGTTTCGGCGCCGCCAGCGCGTGGTACGAGCGCGGGGTACGCCCCAGAGCGCAAGATGGGCGGGAAGATCGTCTCAGCACAGTCTCAGCACAGGTCTCAGCGCAGTAGGACAGACAGCAGGAGTGGAAGGAACACCATGAGCCTTGACCGACCGGTGCCCCCGGACCCGTACAGCCAGTTGCCGGCCGTCGCGTCGTTCACGGTCACCTCCAACGATATCCAGGACGGGCAGCCACTGCCGAACGCGCAGGTGTTCGACGGCATGGGCGCCGGCGGGCAGAACGTCTCCCCGCAGCTGAGTTGGAGTGGCGCGCCGGAGGGCACCAAGAGCTACGTGGTCACCTGCTACGACCCGGACGCGCCGACCGCCTCCGGCTTCTGGCACTGGGTCGCGGTGGACATCCCGGCCTCGGTGACCGAACTCGCGACCGGCGCCGGCAAGGACGACGCGAGCCTGCCGGCGGGCGCGTTCCACGTCCGCGCCGACTTCGGCACGAAGGCCTTCGGCGGTGCCGCACCGCCCGAGGGTGACCGCCCGCACCGCTACTACTTCGTGGTGCACGCCGTCGACCAGGAGAAACTCGGTGTCGACGGCGATGTCGCGCCGGCCATCGTCGGCTTCAACCTGGCCTTCCACACCCTGGCAAGGGCGACCATCACCCCGACCTACGCCCGCTGAGACAAGCCCGGACCACGCGGGCCGCTGCGGAAGCTCGCGGCGGCCCGCGCTGCTTCCCGACCTGGTCCCGCTTCGTCTCGCCCTGGCCCCGGTTCTTCCCGCCCTCGTCCCGCTTCGTCCTGGTTGACCGGTGTCGCTGATCACCGCGACGCGGCGCTGAGCGGGATGACGCGGCGCTGGGCGGGATACGGGAATCCTGCGGTGTGGTCGCCCGTTGTTCCGATGGATTGCATCTGGCGACCATTCCGACCGTGACCGTTCCGACCGAACTGCTGACCCCGCGAATGAGGATGAACAACGTGCGGCACTACGACCTGGTGATCATCGGCACCGGCTCCGGTAACTCGATTCCCGACTCGCGATTCGCCGACCAGCGCGTCGCCATCGTGGAAAAGGGTGTTTTCGGTGGCACCTGCCTCAACGTTGGCTGTATCCCGACCAAAATGTTCGTGTACACCGCCGACCTCGCGTCCGGCGCCACGAACGGGCCGCGCTACGGCGTCGACAGTGAACTGCACGGGGTGCGCTGGCGCGAGATCCGGAACCGGATCTTCGGTCGGATCGACCCGATCGCCGAAGGCGGCCGGCAGTACCGCATCGACCACCCCGACAACAAGAACGTCACCGTCTACCAGGCGCAGGCCCGGTTCGTCGGCCCGAAGACGCTCCAGGTCGGCGAGGGCGAAGAGGCCGAGACGATCACCGCGGACCGGTTCGTACTCGCCGCCGGCGGTCGTGCGGTCATCCCGGAGATCGCGGGCCTCGACGGCGTCGACTACCACACCAGCGACACGATCATGCGGCTTGAGGACCTCCCGAAGCGGATGATCATCCTCGGCGGTGGGTTCATCAGCGCCGAGTTCGCGCACGTGTTCTCCTCCTTCGGCGTCGAGGTCACGGTGGTCAGCCGGTCCGAACGGCTGCTGCGCGGCGGGGAGGACGAGTCGATCAGCGAGCGCTTCACCGAACTGGCCCGCGCGCGCTGGGACGTCCGCACCAACTCCAAGACCGTCCGCGCGGAGAAGACCGGCGAGGGCATCGCCCTGCACCTGGAAGGCCCGAACGGCGCGGAAACCGTGACCGGTGACCTACTGCTGATCGCGACCGGCCGCCGTCCCAACTCCGACCTGCTCGACCTGGACGCCACCGGCGTCCGGGTCGGCACGGACGGCTACGTCGAGGTCGACGAGTACCAGCAGACCTCGGTCGAGGGCATCTACGCGCTCGGCGACATCTCATCGCCCTACGAACTCAAGCACGTCGCCAACCACGAGGCGCGGGTCGTGCAGCACAACCTGCTGCACCCGGACGCCCGGATCGCCGCCGACCACCGGTTCGTGCCGCACGCGGTGTTCACCTCCCCGCAGATCGCCTCCGTCGGCCTCAACGAGCAGGAGGCACGTAGGCGCGGTGTCCGGTACGTCACCTCGCACCAGGACTACGCCGGCATCGCCTACGGCTGGGCGATGGAGGACACCACCGGCTTCGCCAAACTGATCGCCGACCCGGCCACCGGCCAACTGCTCGGCGCGCACATCATCGGCCCGCAGGCCTCGACCCTGATCCAGCCGCTGATCCAGGCGATGAGCTTCGGCCTCGACGCGCGCAGCATGGCCCGCGGCCAGTACTGGGTCCACCCGGCAATGCCGGAGCTGATCGAGAACGCGCTGCTCAACCTGCCCCTCGACGACTGACGACGATCATGTGCTTGCCCATGCCTCCAGTCGTACGTACAATAATCTGTACGTACGACTGGAGGTGTCCATGAAGACCATGAGCTACTCGGAATCTCGCGCGAGGTATGCCGAGACACTCGATTCGGTCGTGAACGACCGCGAGGAAGTCGTCATCACCCGTGCCGGGCATGAACCCGTGGTCATCGTCTCACTGGATGACTACGAATCGTTGAAAGAGGCCGCCTATCTGCTGCGCAGCCCCGCCAACGCCCGCCGACTGATCGCCTCGATCGAGCGGCTCGAAGAAGGCCACGGCACGCATCACGAACTCGCCGAATGAAGCTGGTTTGGGACGAGTCCGCCTGGGAGGACTACGTCTGGTGGCAGGTCCAGGATCGCAAGATCCTCAAGCGGATCAACGCCCTGATCCAGGACGTCGAACGCAACGGCAACGAGGGCATCGGCAAACCGGAAGCTCTGAAACACAGTTTCAGGGGCTTCTGGTCACGCCGGCTCACCGACGAGCACCGACTGGTCTACAAGATCGTCGATGACGAGATCCGGATTGCCACCTGTCGCTATCACTACGACAAATAACGGCGCACAGTTTCCGGGGGTTTCAGACGTAGCGCGGGCGGCCGACCAGATAGCCGATGACGACCTCGGCGAGGACAACGGCGAGCAGCGCGATCAGCGACACCGTCCAGCCGCCGGTGACGGCATGCAGGATGCCGAAGCACAGCGGGCCGAGGGCGGCGATCAGGTAGCCGACGCTCTGCGTCATCGTGGACAGCGCCTTGGTGTCCTCGGCCGAACGGGAGCGCAGCGAGATCAGCGCGACCGCGAGCGCGAACACACCCATCCCGACGCCGATACACAGCGACCACAACCACGGCGCGGCGGCCGGCGCGATCAGGATGCCGAGCACGCCGACGACACCGACCAGGCACAGCCCGGCCGTCCAGGCGGACTGGGAACGGGCCCGCGCCGCGATCGGCACGATGATCAGGCTGATCGGCACACCCAGGACGCTGATCAGCGCCGCCATCAGGCCCGCGGTGCCTCGGCCGACACCGGCGGACATCAGGATCTGCGGCAGCCAGCCCATCACCGCGTACGCGGACATCGCCTGCAACCCGAAGAACACGGTGACCAGCCAGGCGAACGGGCGCCGGAACATCCCGGTACTGATGGGGGCCGGCAGAGCCGGATCCGGTTGGGCCGGGGCGGGGCCGGTCTTGTGGTGGCGCGCGACGAACAGCCAGAGCAGGAAACCCAGCAGCGCCGGCAGCGCCCAGAAGCCGAGCGTGGGCCGCCAGCCACCGAAGGTGGTGAACAGCGGCGTGGCAATGGCGGAGGCGAGGGCGGCGACGCCCTGGAGCACGGCGGTGTACAGGCCGGTGATCAGGCCGATCCGATGCCCGTAGGACTCCTTGACCACGACCGGCAGCAGCACGTTGCACACCGCGATGCCGCCACCTGCCAACAAGGTGCCGACCAGCAGCACCATCGACCCGGACAGCACCCGTACGAAGACGCCGACGGTCAGCAGCGCGATGCCCGCCCCGATCGCCCGCGCCACGCCGAAGCGGCGGGTCAGCGCGGGAGCCAGGAAGCCGACCGCGCCGAAACAGATGGTCGGCAGCGCGGTGAGGACGCTGACCAGACCGGTCGGCATCCCCGAGCCGACCCGTACCTGGTCGAGGATGGGGCCGAGGCCGGTGACGGCGGGCCGCAGATTGGCCGCGACGAGCAGGATGGCGACCACCAGCAAGGCGCTGGGCACCAGCGGATTGCGCAGTCGCGCGGCGCTGCGCTGCTCGCTCCCGGCCGACGCGCCAACGACGGGTCCGGCGCCGACTGTTCCGGTGCCGATTGGTCTGTCTGGCCCGGTGTGGGCTCGGTCCCGTTAGTCGATTGGGTCCGCGTACCCACCAGCGGACCGGCACACTGGGTACCGACCGATTCGCCGCCGGGGGCCTGCCGCCGACGGTCGTCACCATTCACGGCCTCGACTGTCACCCGTCTACTATGACAGACGTAGGATGTTAGGACGAAAGGTTTTCCGGGTGTCGCTGAACACGCCTGCGGGCCAGCAGGCCGCACCATCCCCGGCAGCGTCGCCATTGACCGCGACCCGCCGCACGGGCCTTGTCGACCAGGTCATCGAGCAGATGCGCGGCGCGATCAGCCGGGGCGACTGGCCCGTCGACCAGCGCATTCCACCCGAACCTGAGCTGGTCAGCGCGCTGGGGGTCGGCCGCAACACGGTCCGCGAGGCCGTCCGTGCCCTCTCCCACGCCGGCCTGCTCGACGTCCGGCAGGGCGACGGCACGTTCGTGCGGGCCACCAGCGAGATCTCCGGTGCGCTACGCAGGCTCTACGGTTCGCGGCTGCGCGAGGTCCTCCAGGTGCGGCGGATCATGGAGGTGGAGGGCGCGCGGCTGGCCGCGTGTGAGCGGACCGAGGAGGAACTGCGCGAGCTGACCGAGACGCTGGCCGAGCGGGATCGGGCCATCCTCGATGAGGACCTGGAGACCGTGCTCGACGCGGACACCCGGTTTCACCGGCTGGTGGTCACCTGCTCGCACAACGGCCTGCTGATCGAGCTGTATCTCGGCCTGACCGAAACGGTGAGGGCGAGCGTGGCGAGCACTCTGGACGGGGACGGACCCGGCCACAAGATCGAGCACACCGGCCTGCTCTCGGCTATCGCGAACCGCGACCCGGACCGGGCGGCCGAACAGGCGGGCAACTTCTTCCAGGACCTGATCGACCACTACGGCCGGCCGGAATAGCCGCTCAGGCCGGCGCGCCGGGCGGCAGGATCGGCAGGCCGGCCGGGGCACCGGTGGCGAGCAGATCGAGTACGGCCGAGGTGTCGAGGTGTTCGTCGATGAGGTCGGCGATCAGATCGAGCTGGGCGGTCCGCGCGGCGGCGAAGGACACCTCGGCGGCCGGGGTGAAGCCGGCTCGGCCGGCGGTGGTCGCGGCCCAGCGCAGCAGCTGCCCGCGCACCTCGTCGTTCTCCAGCAGGCCGTGCCAGTGCGTGCCGGCGACGCAGCCGGTCAACGCGCCTTCGACCGCGCCGTCCGGCAACGTGATCAGGCCGGGCAGGTTCGGGCCACGGCGGCTGATCCGGCCGTGGTGGATCTCGTAGCCGCGCGCGGGCGCGCCGAAAGCCGTTCCGGTCGGGTTGTCCAGCGTCTTCGCGGGTTCGAACTCCACGTCGAGGTCGAGCAGGCCGAGGCCGGCCACTTCCCCGGCCCTGGATTCCACCTCGTCGAGGATGGTCGTGGCGAGCAGTTGGAATCCGCCGCAGATGCCCAGCAGCGGTTTGCCTGCCGCGACGTGCGCGGTGATCGCGTCGGCCAATCCGTTGGCGCGCAACCATTCCAGGTCGGCGACGGTCGCCTTGCTGCCCGGAATCACCACCAGGTCGGCATCGGCGAGCCGGGAGGGTTCGCTGACCAGCCGGACGCTGACGCCCGGTTCGACGGCGAGCGCTTCGGCGTCGGTGCCGTTGGAGATCCTCGGCAACCGGATCACGGCCACCCGCAGCCACTGTGATCCGACCGGGGGTCGGGGGTGCCCGACAAGGCCGTCCGGGGTGTAGCCGAGCGAGTCCTCCGCGTCCAGCCACAAGCCCTCCCGCCAGGGCAGCACGCCGAGGGTCGGCCGGCCGGTGAGCGCGGTCAACTGGTCGACACCGGGCGCGAGCAGGGCGGGGTCGCCGCGAAACTTGTTGATCACGAACCCGGCGATCAGCGCCTGGTCGGCCGGTTCGAGCAGGGCGAGGGTGCCGAACAGGTGCGCGAACACGCCACCCCTGTCGATGTCGCCGACCACGAGTACCGGCAATCCGGCTGCCCTGGCAAGGCCCATATTGGCGATGTCGGTCGCACGAAGATTGATCTCGGTCGGCGAACCCGCGCCCTCGCAGATCACCACCTCGTACTCGGCTCGCAGATCATCCAATGTGGACAGAACAGTGTCCAGTAGGGCGACTTTGCGGTCCCGGTAGGACAGTGCGCTGACCTCGCCGACGACCGTGCCGAGCACGACGACCTGCGAGCTGCGGTCGCCGCCGGGTTTCAGCAGCACCGGGTTGAACCGCACACTCGGCGCGAGGCCGGCCGCTGCCGCCTGCGCGGCCTGGGCCCGACCGATCTCGCCACCATCGGCGGTGACCACCGAGTTGTTGGACATGTTCTGCGCCTTGAACGGCGCCACTTTCACGCCCTTGCGCGCCAGCCACCGGCACAGCCCGGTGACCACCATGCTCTTGCCGGCGTCCGAGGATGTGCCGGCGACGAGGATCGCGTTCACCGCGGGGCGCGGATCTCGGTCACGACAGTGTGCGGATCATGGCTGTGTGCGAATCATGGCAGGGTACGGATCACGGCAGGGTGAGGATCTCGGCGCCGTCCTCGGTGACCACCAGGGTGTGCTCGAACTGCGCGGTGAGCTTCTTGTCCTTGGTGGTGACCGTCCAGCCGTCTTCCCACACGTCGTAGTCGACGGTGCCGAGGGTGATCATCGGCTCGATGGTGAAGGTCATCCCCGGCTTGATCTCCATGGTGACCGAGGGCTCGTCGTAGTGCAGAACCGTTGGTGTGCCGTGGAAGTAGGGGCCGACGCCGTGCCCGGTGAAGTCGCGGACGACGCCGTAGTCGAACCGCTTGGCGTAGGCCTCGATGACCCTGCCGATGACGTTGAGCTGTCGGCCGGGACGGACCGCCTTGATCGCCCGCATGGTCGCCTCGTGCGTGCGCTCGACCAGCAGCCGGGCGTCCTCGCTGACCTCGCCGGCCAGGTAGGTCGCGTTGGTGTCGCCGTGCACGCCGCCGATGTAGGCGGTGACGTCGATATTGCAGATGTCGCCGTCCTCGATCACCGTCGAGTCCGGGATGCCGTGGCAGATGACCTCGTTGAGCGAGGTGCAGCACGACTTGGGGAAATGCCGGTAGCCCAGCGTCGAGGGGTAGGCGCCGTGGTCGCAGAGGAACTCGTGCACGACCGCGTCGACCTCGTCGGTGGTGACCCCCGGCGCGACGCGCTTGCCGCCCTCGGCCAGCGCCTGCGCCGCGAGCCGGCCGGCCACGCGCATGGCCTCGATGATCTCGGGGGTGCGGATGCCGTCACTGGTGTCCCGCTGCGGGTTCGGCTTGTCCACGTACTCCGGGCGCACGATGGTGCCCGGCACGGGGCGGCGAGGGGACTGTTGGCCTGGTTTCAGCGCGGCACGAACGGGCATGCGACCAGCCTACGACCCACCCTCGGGTGAGCGGCATCACAGCAAGGCCGGTGCGGGGCGGGTCAACGGAGACCAGCGCACACGGTCAGAACAGGACCGTCGCGTAGCGGCCGACCTCGACGAAGCCGACCCGCAGGTAGGCCGCTTTGGCCGGCGCGTTGTAGGCGTTGAGGTAGAGGCTGGCCTTGCGGCCCATCCCCCTGACCAGCCGATCCACCACGGTCGCGGTGCCATGGGTGGCGAGGCCCTTGCCGCGCCTCGACGGATGCACCCACACGCCCTGGATCTGCCCGACCTTGCGGCACAGCGAGCCGATCTCGGCCTTGAACACGACCTCGTTGTTCTCGAACCGGGCGAAGGCGCGGCCGGCCGCGATGAGTTCGGCGACGCGGGCCCGGTAGCTGGCACCGCCGTCCTCGGCGCACGGGTCGATGCCGATCTCCTCGATGAACATGGCGATCGCCGCCGGCAAGTACCGGTCCAGCTCGTCCGGCCGAACCATCCTGACCAGCGGATCGATCGGCACGGCAGGCGCGGTGGTCATCGCCATCAGCGGCTGGTCGGCGCGCACCTCACGGGCGGGGCCCCAGTCCAGGGTCAGTTCCTCCCACAGGCCGAGGACCTGTTCGGCCGGGCCGACCAGGGAGGAACACATCCGGCCCCGGCGCACCGCCCGGTCGGCGAACACCCGCAGCGCCGCGCGATTGCCGCGCAGCGGTACCAGGTTCGGCCCGGCGAAACACAGACCGTCGAGGCGGCTGCCGCGAATCGGCCGGTTGTCGGTGCCCCACATCTCCCCGCCGAGCCGCCAGGGTTGCAGGCCCGCAGCTTCGACCCGGCAGGCCACCATGCAGGAGGCAACGGGGTCGGTGTCCAGCACGGTGCGGACCGCGAACAGGTCACGATCATCGAGAAGACGCGCACCGCCGAGCCTCAGCACCATTTCAGAGTGCCAGACCAGGGGCCGTTCGCGCACGGCAGATCGCCGCGAAAACCGCATCTTCTGTTGACAGACCACGCGCGGGCGCGGTCTGCGCCCAATCGGGTGAGGCAAACCTGGACCGAGGCCGGGCCGAACGAGGTCGGACGGGCAGCGTCCCGTCCGACCTCGGCCACGTTCGCTGTCGACCGGGCGCTCAGGACACGCTGACCACGGGGCTGCCGGCAACGCCGTCGCCGGACTCCTCCATGCCTTCTGCGATGCGCATGGCCTCCTCGATGAGGGTTTCCACGATCTGGTGCTCCGGCACGGTCTTGATCACCTCACCGTGCACGAAGATCTGGCCCTTGCCGTTGCCCGAGGCGACACCCAGATCCGCCTCACGGGCCTCACCAGGCCCGTTCACGACACAGCCCATCACCGCGACCCGCAGCGGCACCTCCATGCCCTCAAGGCCCGCGGTGACCTCCTCGGCCAGCTTGTACACGTCCACCTGCGCCCGCCCGCAGGACGGGCACGACACGATCTCCAGCTTCCGGGGGCGCAGGTTCAGCGACTGCAGGATCTGGCTGCCGACCTTCACCTCTTCCACCGGCGGGGCCGAGAGCGAGACCCGGATGGTGTCGCCGATGCCCTGCCGCAGCAGCGCGCCGAACGCCACTCCGGACTTGATCGTGCCCTGGAACGCCGGACCGGCCTCGGTAACGCCAAGGTGCAGCGGATAGTCCGACTGCTCGGCCAGCAGTTCGTAGGCCCGGATCATCACGACCGGGTCGTTGTGCTTCACCGAGATCTTGATGTCGTGGAAATCGTGCTCGGCGAACAGGCTTGCTTCCCACAGCGCGGACTCGACCAGCGCTTCCGGCGTCGCCTTCCCGTACTTCGCCAGTAGCCGGGGGTCGAGCGAACCGGCGTTCACGCCGATCCGGATCGGCGTGCCGTGGTCCTTCGCGGCCTGCGCGATCTCCTTGACCTTGTCGTCGAACTTCTTGATGTTGCCCGGATTCACCCGAACGGCCGCACACCCGGCCTCGATCGCGGCGAACACGTACTTCGGTTGGAAATGAATGTCGGCGATCACCGGAATCTGCGACTTCCGGGCGATCGCCGGCAACGCCTCCGCGTCGTCGGCACTCGGACACGCCACCCGAACGATGTCGCAGCCGGCCGCGGTCAGCTCGGCGATCTGTTGCAAGGTCGCGTTGACATCAGCGGTCAACGTGGTGGTCATCGACTGAACCGAGATCGGATGATCGCTACCCACCCCGACCGAACCAACCATCAGCTGGCGGGTCTTACGGCGCTCGGAGAGCACCGGGGCGGGCAGTGCCGGCATACCCAACAGGACGCCATCGGCGGCCATCGCTTTTCCTCCACCGTTGTCACAAACCCGGCGACGTCAGCCACCGAGCCGTATCGGGTTCACGATATCCGCGGTCACGCTCAACAGCACCATGGCGCCGAACACCACCACGACGAGCACGGTCAACGGCGCCAGCTTCGTGTAGTCCACCGGGTTGCCCAGTGGCCGGCCGCGCAGGGCGCGCAGCCAGTTGCGGATTCGCTCGTAGAATGCGACCGCGATATGCCCGCCGTCTAGTGGCAACAGCGGCAATAGGTTGAATGCTCCGAAAAAGAACTGAAGGCTGGCCAGCAGCAGCCAGAATACCGACCAGGCACCGTCCTCGACGGTCTGCCCGCCGAGCCGGGCCGCGCCGACCACACTCATCACACCATTGGGATTGCGCTGGCCGCCACCGATCGAGGTGACCAGGTTGGGGATCATGCCGGGCAGTTCCTTGATCCCGTCCCAGACCCCGACGAACATCTGTCCGGTGTAGCCGAAGGTGCCACCGATCGCACCGAGTGGACCGTAGGTGATGTACGAGGAGTGTGTGACGCCGATCGCACCCACCTGCGCCAGCTTCGGATTGGCCGACTGCTGCTGGTCGGCCGGGATGCTGAGCACGGTGGCCACATGCACCTGGAGAGTCAGGTCGTTGCCGTTGCGCTGGACGACGAAGGGCACGGTGCCGCGCAGCTTCTGCACGGCGGCGGACACATCGGTCCAGGTCGGCGTCGGCTTGCCGGCGACGGACACGATCACGTCACCGGGCAGTAGACCGGCGTCCTTCGCGGGCGCGGCCTGGCCCGGTTTGCACGGGGCGTAGGTCACCGGCGTGGTGTGCACGTTGGAGATGCTCTGCGCGCAGTTGGCGACGCCGCTGACCACCGAGGTGTCCTGCACGTTGATCAGGCCGGTAGTGATGGCCATCAGGTACAGGATGATGAATCCCAGGATGAAGTGCGTCACCGAGCCGGCGACCAGCACGATGAACCGCTTCCACACCGGATAGCGCCACATCGCCCTCGGCGCCTCGTCCGGGGTGACCTCGTCCAGCGCGGTCATGCCGGCGATGTCGCAGAACCCGCCGGCCGGAATGACCTTCAGGCCGTATTCGGTCTCACCGCGACGGAAGGAGAAGATCTTCGGGCCGAAGCCGATGAAGTACCGGCGGACCTTCATCCCGAACATCTTCGCGGTGAGCATGTGCCCTGCCTCGTGCAGCGCTACCGCCAAACCGATACCAAGGGCGAACAGCACCACACCGATGATGTAGGCGAGCACGTGATTCCTTTCCTGTCAGTCTTTCCGGCCGCTCAGCGGGCGTTTCCGTCGGTGGCCGCCGTGGCGACCCGTTCCCGCGTCCTGGCTCGTGCCCACCGCAGCGCGGCGAGAACCTCGTCCACATCGGCCGGTTCGCCGCCCCATTCGGCGGCGGCATCGTCGACCACCGCGCGGATGGTGTCCACGATGCCGGTGAAAGGCAGCGAGCCGGCCACGAACGCGCCGACGGCCTCCTCGTTGGCCGCGTTGAACACCGCTGGCAGGCTGCCACCGGCACTGCCGGCGGCGATCGCCAGCGACACCGCGGGGAAGGTCTCCTGATCCAGCGGTTCGAACGTCCAGGACTGGGCCTGGCTGAAATCGCAGGCCGGCGCGATGTCGACGAGCCGGTCCGGCCAGCTCAGCGCGAGCGCGATCGGGATCTTCATGGTCGGCGGGCTGGCCTGGGCCAACGTGGACCCATCGTGGAAGGTCACCATCGAGTGCACGATGGACTGCGGGTGCACCACGACGCCGAGCCGCTCGTAGGGGACCCCGAAGAGCAGATGGGCCTCGATCACCTCAAGCCCCTTGTTGACGAGGGTGGCCGAGTTGATGGTGACCAGCTGCCCCATCGACCAGGTCGGGTGGGCCAGCGCGTCGGCGACGGTGACCCCGGCCAGCTCGGCCTTGGTCCGGCCGCGGAACGGGCCGCCGGACGCGGTCAGGGTGAGCTTGGCGACCTCCTCGGCCCGCCCGCCACGCAGGCACTGGGCCAGTGCGGAGTGCTCGGAGTCGACCGGCACGAGCTGTCCCGGTGCCGCGGCGCGCAGCACCAGCGGGCCGCCGGCGATCAGCGACTCCTTGTTCGCCAGCGCCAGCCGTGCCCCGGTGGCCAGCCCGGTCAGCGTCGCGGCGAGCCCCTGGTCGCCGTCGATGCCGTTGAGCACGATGTCGGCCGGGGTGGACTCGATCAGCTCCCGCACCGCCTCCGGCCCGACCAGCACCCGTGGCCTGCGGTAGTCGGCCGAGCTGAGGCCGCGGCGGTCCGCCTCGGCGGTCAGCGCGGCCAGGAAGTCCTCGGCGCTGCCGGCCCGGCTGATCGCGACGGCCGGGACGGCGTGGCTGAGTACCTGGTTGGCGATCAGGGCGAGGTCACGACCACCGGCCGCGATACCGGCGACGCCGAGACCATCCGGGTTGACCTCGATCACATCGAGGGCCTGGGTACCGATGGAGCCGGTAGAGCCGAGGACCAGCACGGTGCGCCGGGTCGGGGCCGGGGCGTTCGCGACGTCGGCGGGGACCGGGTCGACTGAGGTGGCGAGTTTCATTGCGCTCCATTGTTCCCGAACAACCTCAACAGAGCGTAAGGGGCGCCGGCGGAAAGTTGGGCGGGATCGCTGGTGAAGTTGGCTGCTGTTCGAGTGAGGCGGCCGGTAGGCGAACAGAAAGTTGCAGATCGGTAACGACGCATGCCGCCGCGCACACTGGGTATGTCTTCACCGAGACGTCATCGACCTCGTCCGCGGGCCATCCCGGACGGGACGGGTGACAAGCAACGGGAAGGTGTGTTTGATCATGGGCATCATCGGCTGGATCGTGCTCGGCCTGATAGTCGGCGCCCTCGCCAAGATGATCATGCCTGGTCGGGACGGCGGCGGCCTGATCCTGACCATGCTGCTCGGCGTCATCGGCGGCTTCGTCGGCGGCATCATCGGAAAGTACGTCTTCCACACCGACCTCGGCGGCTTCTTCAACCTGCGGACCTGGCTGTTGGCCCTGGTCGGCGCCATCGTGGTGCTGGGTGTCTACCGGCTCGTCTCCGGCCGGGGCCGAGCCGTTCGCCGCTAGTCATCCCTCCCGGCCACCGCCTCGGGTCGGCCTGATCCGGGGCTGCCCGCCCTCCATGCGGCGGGCAGCCCCGGATATGCGACCATGAGGTGGACAGAGATCGGCAGTTGAAGGTGAGGGAGCGTGGCAGCCGTGGCCTCGGACCTGGAGAAGGTTTCCGGAACGGACACCGGGCACGCGCTCGCCAAGAGCACTGTCGACCCGGCGGACGAACCGTCCGCCGAATGGGGATGGCACGGCAGCCTGCGCAAGGGCACCCTGCTCTGGCTCACCTTCGTCGCCGTCATCAGCTTCCTGCTGTTCATCGGCAACCAGATCGGCCACGTCGAGGACTTCTACCTCGCGATCACCGGTGTCGTCGCGATCATCCTGCTGATCCGCAACGTCACCAAGCGCCGTAACCCCTGGAACCGCTGAACCATCCGGGCCGCGGCCCACTCAGCCTTCCGCGGCGAGCTGGCCGCAGGCGGCGGCGATCTCCCGGCCTCGGGTGTCGCGGACCGTACAGGCGACGCCCTGCTCGTTGACCCTGCGGACGAACTCCCGTTCGACCGGCTTCGGGCTGGCATCCCATTCACTGCCCGGAGTCGGGTTCAGCGGGATGACGTTCACGTGCACTAGCGGGCCGAGATAACGGTGCAGCAGCTTGCCGAGCAGGTCGGCCCGCCACGGCTGGTCGTTGACCTCGCGGATCAGCGCGTACTCGATCGACACCCGCCGCCCGGTGGTCCTGGCGTAGTGCTGGGCCGCTTCGAGCACCTCGGCGACCTTCCACCGGCTGTTCACCGGGACCAGGGTGTCGCGCAGCTCGTCGTCCGGGGTGTGCAGCGAGACCGCGAGCCGCACCTGGAGGTCTTCCTCGGCCAGCTTGTGAATGGCCGGCACAAGGCCGACGGTCGACACGGTGACCGAACGCTGGGAGATCCCGAGGCCGTCAGGGGCCGGGTCGCAGATCCGGTGCACGGCGTCGAGCACGCGGCGGTAGTTGGCCAGCGGCTCGCCCATACCCATGAAGACCACATTGGACAGTCGGCCGGGTGAACCGTCCGGACCGGGCAGCTCACCGTCGCGCATGGCAGCGGCGGCGGCGCGGACCTGCTCCACGATCTCAGCGGTGGACAGGTTGCGCTGGAGACCACCCTGGCCCGTCGCGCAGAACGGGCAGGCCATTCCGCAACCGGCCTGACTGGACACGCACACGGTCGCCCGGTCCGGGTAGCGCATCAGCACGCTCTCCAGCAGGGTGCCGTCGTGCGCCCGCCAGAGCGTCTTGCGGGTGCTTCCGTCGTCGCAGGCAATGTGCCGGACCGTGGTCAGCAGCGGCGGCAACAACTCCTCGGCGAGCCTGGCACGGCTGACGGCCGGGATGTCGGTCATCTCGGCCGGGTCGGTGCTCAGCCGCGCGAAGTAGTGGTTCGAGAGCTGTTTGGCGCGAAACGGCTGCTCACCAAGGGTGGCGACGACTTCGCGGCGCTGCGCCGCGGAGAGGTCGGCGAGGTGACGCGGCGGCAGGCCACGCTTGGGAGCGTCGAACACCAGGGGGAGCGAGGACATAGTCTTCCCATTGTCCCATGTCCGGCGAGTCGCACCGGTCCTCGGGCCGGCCACCTGCGGCGAACGTGAGCAAACCGACAGCACAGGAGGCCGGCGGCGAGCTGCGAGAATCACCAGACGAACCCAGCGACCCTCAGCGCGGAGGAAATATGACGGCACGACCGGACCCGATGGACTTCCTGGCGCTGGACGCCGAACTCGACGATGCGGAGCGGGACGTCCGGGACGCGGTGCGCCGCTACGTCCGTGCCGAACTCGCCCCGCACATCGCGGAGTGGTTCGAGGCCGGCAGCCTGCCGAGGGACATCGCCAAGGGCCTCGGCGAGCTGGGCGTCTTCGGCATGCACCTGGAGGGCTACGGCTGCGCGGGGATGAGCGCGGTTGCCTATGGCATCGCCTGCCGGGAGCTGGAGGCGGTCGACTCCGGGCTGCGCAGCTTCGTGTCGGTGCAGGGTTCACTGGCGATGTTCGCCATCCACCGCTGGGGAACCGAGGCGCAGCGCACCGATTGGCTGCCGAAGATGGCCACCGGTGAGGCGCTGGGCTGTTTCGGCCTCACCGAGTCGGATTCGGGCAGCGACCCCGGTTCGATGCGCACCAAGGCCCGCAGGGACGGCTCGGGCTGGGTGCTCGACGGCGGCAAGATGTGGATCACCAATGGCACCCTGGCCGATATCGCGGTCGTCTGGGCCGGCACCGACGATGGCATTCGCGGCTTCGTGGTACCGACGAACACACCGGGCTTCAGCGCCCGCGAGGTGCCGCACAAGCTGTCGCTGCGCGCCTCGGTGACCGCCGAACTGGTCTTCGAGAACCTCCGACTGCCGGCGGAGGCGGCCTTCCCCGAGGTTCGCGGGCTGAAGGGGCCGCTGAGCTGCCTGAACGAGGCCCGGTTCGGCATTGCCTGGGGCGTGGTCGGCGCGGCGCGGGCCTGCTACGAGGCCGCGCTGGACTACGCGGGCACCCGTGAACAGTTCGGCAAGCCGATCGCCGGTTTCCAGCTGACCCAGCGCAAGCTGGCCGACATGGTCGTCGAGGTCAACCGGTCCGGCCTGCTCGCCTTGCGCCTCGGCAAGCTCAAGGACGCCGGCGAGCTGCATCCGACCCAGGTCAGCCTCGGCAAGCTGGCGAACGTGCGCAGCGCCATCGAGGTCGCCCGCAGCGCCCGCACGATCCTCGGGGCAAACGGGATCACCCTGGACTATCCGGTCATGCGGCACGCCGCCAACCTGGAGACGGTGCTCACCTACGAGGGCACCGAGGAGGTACACGCGCTGACCATCGGCCAGGCCGTCACCGGCTTGAGCGCCTTCCGCTGACCTGCGGTTCTACCTCGCACACTGGCCCGTCCGGCCTTGCCGGGCGGGCCGGTGCCGTACGTCACCCTATCGGCAACGTTGCATCGCGATAGATTCCGATATATCGTTAACGCAGTCGCTACGACCAGCGTGGCGACGACGAGAAGGAGACTTACGATGCAGAACCCATTCGATTCTTCCGGCGCAGGGCGCTGGGACGACCAGCTCGGTGACCTGCACCGGGCCATCCGCCGCCGAGTACACGGCGAGCGGCAACGCCGCCGGCACGGCGGCTTCGGCGACCACGGTGGCCCCGGTTTCCCCGGCGGCGACTTCGGCGAGCACGACCATCGGCACAGCGGCCCGGTGGGCCCCGAGGGCGTACCCGGCTTCCCAGGTTTCCCCGGCGGACCAGGTGGACCCGGCTTCGGCGGTCGCGGACCCGGCGGTTTCGGCCCCGGCTTCCCGCCCGGCGGCGGTTTCGGTTTCGGCCCTGGTTTCGGTCCCGGCTTCGGCCGAGGTGGCGGACGTGGCGGTCGGCGTGGCGGACCCGGACACACCCGTGGTCGCGCCCGGCGCGGCAACGTGCGCAGCGCCGTGCTGATCCTGCTGGCCGAACGGCCGATGCACGGCTACGAGATCATCCAGGAAATCGCCAAGCGCAGCGGCGGCTGGTGGCGGCCGAGCCCCGGCTCGGTGTACCCGACCCTGCAGTTGCTCGCCGACGAGGGCCTGATCACCACCGAACAGCAGGACGGCACCGCCAAGCGCCTCTACTCGATCACCGAGGAGGGCAAGACCGAGGCCGCCAAGCAGGACAAGACCCCACCGTGGGAGCAGGCCGCCGACGACGTCGACGCCGGTGATGTCGCACTGCGCGAAGCACTGGTCAGCCTGATGGACGCCGCGCGGCAGGTGGCCAGCGTCGCCGGTCCGGAACTGAAGACCAAGGCGACCAAGATCCTCACCGACACCCGCCGTGAGCTGTACCTGATCCTGGCCGACGCCGACCCGTACGGCACCGGCGAAACCACGGCGACCGAGGACTCCGAAGAGACCGACGAAGCCTGAGCCTTCCGCTGCCTAACCGGGTAGGAGGAGACCGGTCGGCTTGTCCCGGACATGAATCCGATAGCCGACCGGAATGCTCAACCCGCTGGTCTCGGCGATCGCCCGCTCGGCCACCTGTTCGGAAAACTCGATCCGCAGTACCGAGGCGAGGCTCCGCGCGTCGGCGAAGCACCATTCGGTGCGCACCCGCCGACAGCGGAACCCTTGCTCGGCAAAGAAACTCTCCACATCGGCCGGGTCGTAGTCGGGCAGGTCGGCGCGCATCCACCCGCCGTAGGGCTGGCATCGGACATCGAGATCCACGATGACCAGCGCGCCGCCCGGCCGCAGCACCCGGTCCGCCTCCGCCATCCCCGGTTCGGCGCCCCGCCCGAAGAAGTACGCGGTACGCGCGTGCACGAGGTCGACGCTGGCATCCGGTAGCGGGAGCCGCTGCGCCCCACCGGACGCCACCGTGATGCGATCCAGACCGGCCACTCGCTCGCGGGCCCTGCGCACCAGCGGCTGATGCGGTTCGACACCGATGACGCTGCGCGCGGTGGCCGCGAACCTCGGCAGGTGGAAACCGTCGCCACAGCCGACATCGAGCACATCCCGGCCGGCCCAGTCGAACTCCTCGGCCAGGGCCGACCAGATCGCGCCGGTCACGTCCTGCGCCTTGTTCTCGATCTCGTAGACCGAGGGCCAGTACCAGATGTTCGGACTGGGCCGTGTCGTCGCGTCGGTGTCGCGCAACCGCACCGCTCAGGCCGGCACGAACAGGGTCAGCAGCATCCACGCGGCAACGGCCGAGGGCAGCAGCGAATCCATCCGGTCCATCAGCCCACCGTGGCCGGGTAGCAGGTTGCCCATGTCCTTGATGCCGAGATCGCGCTTGATCAACGACTCGACCAGGTCACCGCCGGTCGCCGTGGCCACCAGCGCGGCACCGAAGGGCACCCCGAGATACCAGTGCCCGTGCAACAGCAGATAGACCGACAGCGCGCCGCCGAGGATGCCGGCGAACAGCGAACCGCCCAGCCCTTCCCAGGACTTCTTCGGACTGATCGACGGCGCCATCGGATGCCTGCCGAACAGCACCCCGGCCACGTAGCCGCCGGTATCCGAGCACACCACCACGATCAGGAAGCACAGCACCCGAGCGGTGCCGTCACGCGGCTCGACCAGCATCACCGCGAACGAGGCGAACACCGCGACATAGGTCAGGGTGAAGATCGACGCGGTGACATCGCGCAGGTAGTTCGCGCTGCCGCCACGGAAGCGCCAGCCGAGGCAGCCGAGCACGGTGAGCACGAACGCGACGAAAATGCCGTTCTGGTGCCATGGCCAGGACAGCCAGATCATCGCCTGGCCACCGATGAGCACCGGTACCAGCGCCACCTCGATCTTGGCCGCCTTGCGCAGCGCACCGGCGAGTTCGATGGTCGAGACGACGACGGCGGCGGCGACGATGCCGATGAAGATCTGCCGCACGGTCAGCAGCGAGATCAGCACCACCGCGCCGAGCACGACCCCGACCGCGATCGCGGCCCGCAGATCCCGCCCGGCCTTGGACACCTTGCCCGAGGGCGCGGCCTCGCCTTCGGCTTTGCCCTCACCCTGGCCCGTATCGTTGCCCGGCCGGCCGTCATCGCCGGCCGCCGTGCCGCCCGCCGCCGTGCCGCCCGCCGCTGTGCCGGGTTCCCCGCCGGCCGCTGTGCCGGGTTCCCCCGCAGGCCGACCGTTGGCGCCCGCCGCCTCGGCCGAGCGACCGGTATCGGCCATCTCGGGCAACAGGTCGGCACCCACAACGCCGTTGGGCCGATCCCCGTTCCGGGGTGCCTCCGGCGCGTCGTCGGACTTTTCCGGTGCCGCTGTAACGGGCTCCTCGGCGGACGCCGAATCCCCAGGGTCCCGTCCGTCGGGAGCCGCGTTGCCCATCAGACTCTCAATGTTCACTGCTCGCCATGCCCACGCGTGCCGCTCAGACCTCGAGCAGCTCCGCTTCCTTGTGCTTCATCAGCTCGTCGACCTGCGCGACATAACGGTCCGTGATGTTCTGCAGTTCCTTCTCGGCGCGCCCGACCTCGTCCTCGCCCGCTTCGCCGTCCTTCTGGATGCGGTCCAGCTCTTCCTTGGCCTTGCGCCGGACGTTGCGGATGGAGACCTTCGCGTCCTCGCCCTTGGTCTTGGCCAGCTTGACCATTTCCCGGCGGCGCTCCTCGGACAGCTGCGGGAACACCACCCGGATGATCGTGCCGTCGTTGCCGGGGTTGACGCCGAGATCGGAGTCGCGAATGGCCTTCTCGATGGCGTTGAGCTGGCTGTTGTCGAACGGCTTGACGATCGCCATCCGCGCTTCCGGGATGTTGATCGCGGCCATCTGGTTCAGCGGTGTCATCGAGCCGTAGTACTCGACGTGGATGCGGGCGAACATGGCCGGAGTCGCACGTCCGGTACGCACCGCGCTCAGGTCGTCCTTGGCGACGGACACCGCTTTTTCCATCTTCTCCTCGGCGTCGAAGAGAGTCTCGTCGATCACGGCTACTCCTTGGTGTGCGCTTGCCGGGTGCGACTGCCGCCGGCCATGATCCCAGCAGGCCTACGCGCTGCGTCGACTGCCAGGGGTACCGACGAACGTGCCGATCTTCTCACCACGGACCGCGCGGGCGATGTTCCCCTCGGTGAGCAAATTGAACACGATCATCGGCATGTTGTTGTCCATGCAGAGGCTGAACGCGGTCGCGTCGGCGACCTTCAACCCCCGTTCGAGTGCCTCGCGGTGGCTGATCTCGGTCAGCAGCGTCGCGGTCGGGTCGGTCCTCGGGTCGGCGGTGTAGACACCCTCGACCGCCTTGCCCATCAGCACGACCTCGCAGCCGATCTCCAGCGCACGCTGGGCGGCCGGGGTGTCGGTGGAGAAGTAGGGCATGCCCATACCGCCACCGAAGATGACCACCCTGCCCTTTTCCAGGTGCCGCATGGCGCGCCGGGGAATGTAGGGCTCGGCGACCTGGCCCATGGTGATCGCGGTCTGCACACGGGTGTCGATGCCGTGTTCGCGTTCGAGGAAGTCCTGCAGGGCAAGGCAGTTCATCACGGTGCCGAGCATGCCCATGTAGTCCGACCGGGACCGGTCCATGCCGCGCTGCTCCAGTTCGGCGCCCCGGAAGAAGTTGCCGCCGCCGATGACCACGGCCATCTGCACGCCACCGCGCACCACGTCGGCGACCTGGCGAGCCACCGTCTGCACGACATTCGGGTCGACGCCGACCGAGCCACCGCCGAACATCTCGCCGCCCAGCTTGAGCAGCACCCGGTGATAGCCGACAGCCGGAACGCGATCGTGGTCGGTGTGCGTCGCCGCTACTGGTTTGGTCTGCTGTTGTGCTGTGGTCACGGCCTCTCCCTCGCCAATCCCTGCGCCTGTGCCGCTCTGGCGGTGCCCGTCCGGGCGCCGACCGACGCGGCTACCTCTCGTACCCATTGGCCTGGTAGCGCTGCGGCCTCGTACCTGTCGGCCGAGCTCACAACCTCAACCCAGCACGCCCGACAGCCAGCGAACATGACGAAGCGGGGTCACCGCGGAGTTCGCAGCTCCGCGGTAGGACCCCGCCATCAGTCATGACTCAGGACTGCCCAACCTCGAATCGAGCAAACCGGGTGACCGTGACGCCGGCGTCCTCGAGCACGGCCTTCACGGTCTTCTTCGACTCCTGCACGGAGGACTGCTCCAGCAGGACGACATCCTTGAAGAAGCCGTTGAGCCGACCGTCGATGATCTTGGGCAGGGCCTTTTCCGGCTTGCCCTCCTCACGCGCGGTCTCCTCGGCGATCCGACGCTCGGTGGCCACCAGGTCGGCGGGCACCTCGTCGCGGGTCACGAACTTGGGCTTCATCGCGGCGATCTGCATGGCGGCCGCGCGGGCTGCCTCGCTGTTGTCACCGGTGTACTCGACCAGCACGCCGACGGCCGGCGGCAGGTCGGAGGCGCGGCGGTGCAGGTAGGTGCTGACGGTGCCGTCGAAGACGACGATGCGACGCAGCTCCAGCTTCTCGCCGATCTTGGCCGAGAGTTCCAGCAGGGAGGCGTCCACGGTCTTGCCGTCGGCCAGCGTGGCGGCCTTGAGCGCCTCGACGGTGTCCAGCTTGTCGGCCTTGGCCACCTTGACGATCTGCTCCGCGAGCGCGACGAAGTCAGCGCTCTTGGCCACGAAGTCGGTCTCGCAGTTCAGCTCGACCATCACGCCGTCCTCGGCGATGACAAGCCCGTTGGCGGTGGCCCGCTCGGCGCGCTTGCCGACATCCTTGGCACCCTTGATCCGCAGCAGCTCGACTGCCTTGTCAAGGTCGCCGTCGGTCTCCTCCAGCGCCTTCTTGCAGTCCATCATGCCGGAGCCGGTGATCTCGCGCAGCCGCTTCACTTCGGCCGCGGTGTAGTTCGCCATCGTGCGTTATCCGTTCCTTCCGCGGTATACGCGCGGGTCGGTATCTCTGGTTACGGCGTGCTCCGGCAGGGTCGTTTCCGACCCTGCCGGAGCAATTCGGTTCGATCAGGCCGAGGGCTCGGCGGCCGGCGCGACCGGCTCAGCCACGACCGGGGCGGCCGCGACCGGGGCGGCCTCAGCGGCGGCGGCCGGCGCGGCGTCACCACTGGTGAGCTGCTCCAGCTCCCACTCGGCAAGCGGCTCGTCGGCGGCGATGCCCGGCTCCGGCTTGTCCTCGCCCTCCGCGGCGTCCCGACGGGAACCGGCGCGCGACATCAGACCGGCGGCGGCGGCCTCGGCCACCACCTTGGTCAGCAGCGCGGCCGAGCGGATCGCGTCGTCGTTGCCCGGAATCGGGAAGTCGACCTCGTCCGGGTCACAGTTGGTGTCCAGGATCGCGACGACCGGGATGTTCAGCTTGCGCGCCTCGCCGACGGCGATGTGCTCCTTCTTGGTGTCCACGATCCACACCGCGCTGGGCACCTTCTGCATGTCGCGGATACCACCGAGGGTGCGCGCCAGCTTGTCCTTCTCACGGGTGAGCATCAGGATCTCTTTTTTGGTCAGACCCTGGAAGCCACCGGTCTGCTCCATCGACTCCAGCTCCTTGAGGCGCTGGAGACGCTTGTGCACGGTGGAGAAGTTGGTCAGCATGCCGCCCAGCCAACGCTGGTTGACGTAGGGCATGCCCACCCGCAGCGCCTCGCTGGCGATCGCTTCCTGCGCCTGCTTCTTGGTGCCGACGAACAGCACCGAGCCGCCGTGCGCGACCGTCTCCTTGACGAACTCGTAGGCGCGGTCGATGTAGGACAGCGTCTGCTGCAGGTCAATGATGTAAATGCCGTTACGCTCGGTGAAGATGTAACGCTTCATCTTCGGGTTCCAGCGCCGGGTCTGATGCCCGAAGTGCACGCCGGAGTCGAGCAGCTGTTTCATGGTGACGACGGCCATGGCCGGTTTCGCACCTCGTCTATCGGGCGTACCGGCTCTGCCGGCCCGCGGTTCGGTTGTCACGGAAGGTCGGTTGACCTGCCGCCCTGGTGCCGTGCCGACGCCTCAACCCGACACTGTCAAGCCACTGTCGGGACCGCGAGGCGACGTACCCACCAGAGTGGGATCGCACTGGCACGCGAAGTCGTCCCGTGCGCACACGGGTCGCGCAAACAGTGTAGCCGGTTTACCGGGACATCCGGCATTCGGTGCCCACCGCCAGGCCCCAGTTATCCACAACCCGGATGGTTGTCCACAGCTGACGCTTATTCGGCGACAAGGGGCCGGCCGGTTGGGCACGGTTGACACATGTACGAGATACCGACCGCCGACCCGCAATCCGCCGCCTCCACGCCGTCCGCCCGGCGACCTCCCGCGCAGCAGCCCCGCGTCCTGCCGAGCCCGTTCCTGCTCCGCTGGCCGACGGTCAACTCCGGCTGCGCCCACACCGACCCGCTCGAAGCCATCACAATCCCCCGCGCCATCCCCCGCCCACTGCGGCCACCGCCCGCCCCGCTCACCCTGTGGTCGTTCCTGCGCCTGCTGCTAACGCCCAGCCGGTGCGCGCCTGGCCTGGTCCGTCCGAAGGCCCGCAACCCTCGGCTGCCCAGCCCTCAGCTGCCCAATCCCCGGTTGCCCAATCCCCGGTTGCCCAGCCTTCGACTACCCAGTCTTTGGCCACGAAGCCGCCGGCCGGTCAGCCGCAGCTGGGCCAGATCCTGGTTGGGCAGTTGCTGGTTGGGCAGTTGCTGGTTGGCCAAGTGCAGGCCGGTCGACCATTGGCTCGACGGGGGTCGGCCAGTAAGCCATTGGTTGGTTGGGCGCTGGCCGGTCAACCGTTGGCCGGAAGGGGGTTGGCCGATCAACCATTGGTTGGACGAGGGTTGGCCGGTCAACCGTTGGCCGGACGGGGGCTGGCCGGTCAACCGTTGGCTGGACGGGGGCTGGACGGTCAGCCGCCGATGGGTTGACCGTTGGTCGGTCGGCCGTTGGTCGGTCGGGTGCTGGCCGCCCGGTCCTCGATCCACACCGCAGGCAGCCCGCTCGCCGGCCCCACCGCCGCCTCGCGGCCCATTGCGACTGGCCCTCGCCACCCTCGCCGTCCTGGCAGTCGTCATCACGGCCAACCCCACCCCCGCCGCGGCCGCCAACGACCGCAGCGGTCCGCCCGTCGCCGGCCGCAACGCACGGTCGCCGACCTCGACCCCGCCGTCCAGCCTGACCGGCCCGACAGCCCACTTCTCCTGGCCCTTACCGCCGCCGCACCCGGTGTTGCGCCCCTTCCAGCCACCGGCAACGCCCTACGGTCCCGGCCATCGCGGCGTCGACCTCGGCGGCTCGATCGGTGAGCCGGTCCTCGCGGCCGGCGACGGCCTCGTGCTCTTCGCGGGTCCGCTGTTCGGCTGCGACCTGATATCCATCGAGCATCCCGGTGGACTACGCACCACCTACACACCGGTCGCCCCGACAGTGCGGGTCGGGCAGGAGGTCCAACGCAGGCAGGTGATCGGTTCGCTGCTCGCGGCTGCGCCGGGGTGTCCGGAGGAGGTCGGCAACACCGGCAGCGGCCCGCCGGTCTTCCTGTACTGGGGTGTGCACCGGGACCGCGACTACCTCGACCCGACACGCCTCGTGGAAACCGGCGACATCCGCCTACTCCCCTGGCCAGGCGACAACCCCTGACATCCCCACCCGACGAACGGAGGACGGACCCGACCTCGCCCAAGACGCCCGGACCGAGCCGGTCAGGCGTCGACCTGCTCGACGAGCTTGGTGCGCAGCCGCAGCACGGCCCTGGTGTGCAACTGGCACACTCGGGACTCGGTGACGCCGAGGACCCGGCCGATCTCGGCGAGGGTCAGATTTTCGAAGTAGTACAGGGTGACCACGATCCGGTCCCGCTCAACCAACTGTGCGATGGCGTCCGCGAGCTGCCGGCGGTTGTCCTGGTCGACGAGCTTGGCGACCGGATCATCAACGGTGTCGTCCGGCAGAATTTCAGCCAAGGACACCGTGCCGGTGCCACCGACGGTCAGCTCGTCGAGTGCCACGACGCTGGTCAGCTGGAACTGGGCGTAGAGATCCCGCAAGTCACTGACGCCGATCTGCAGCTCGGCAGCCAGCTCGACGTCGGTCGGGGTCCGCTGTAATTGGTTGCCGAGCCGCTCAAGCGCCCGCTCGACATCACGCGCGCGACCGCGGATCGAGCGCGGCACCCAGTCCTGGGAGCGCAACTCGTCGAGGATCGCGCCGCGGATCCGCTGCATCGCGTAGGTCTCGAACTTCAGGCCGCGTTCCGGCTCGAACTTCTCGATCGCATCCACCAGCCCGAAGATCCCGGACTGGACGAGATCCGCGATGTCGATGTGCGCGGGCAGCCCGGTACCGACTCGGCCGGCGACGTATTTGACCAGCGGTGAATAGTGCAACATGAGCCGATCACGCAACGCCCGCGCGCGATCGGCACCGTAGCTTCGCCACAGCGCGACAATGCCGGCCTCGACCTCGTCCGCACTGCGATGGTCCCCCGGCAACACACCATCCGGTTGGCCGAGCCCGAACGGGGTCAGCTGACCGTTGCCGGTAGCCTCGGCGCGCGCCGAGGCCGGCGAGGGTGCCGAAGCGGCTTCGACAGGCTCGGAATGGTCCACGAGTGGATGCGCCTCCGACGGTGCGACCAAGGCGGCCGGGGCCAGGGCCGCCCAGTGTGTTGGCGGTGTCGGCGTACCCACCCGAGCCTCACCGGGACCGGGGATGGGTCTGGTCATGAATCGCCTTCAACCGCTCGACAGTGACATGGGTGTAGAGCTGCGTGGTGGCGAGCGTAGCGTGACCAAGCAATTCTTGGACGCTGCGTAGGTCCGCCCCGCCTTCGAGCAAATGCGTAGCGGCACTGTGCCGTAACCCATGTGGACCAATGTCCGCGGCGCCGGCAACCGTACCGATTGCATCATGCACAGTGCGTCTTGCCGTTCGCTGGTCGAGTCGCCCACCCCGGCTACCCAGGAAAAACGCTGCTCCCGAGGTCGGAGCCAGCAGCAGCGGCCGCCCCTCGGCCTGCCAACGCCGCAGTGCCCGCTCGGCCGGTATCCCGAACGGAACGGTCCGCTCCCGGCGCCCCTTGCCGAGCACGCGGATCACCCGACGGGAGTAGTCGAGGTCGTCGATGTCCAACCCGCACAGTTCGGACACCCGAACGCCGGTCGCATACAGCAACTCGAGGGCCGCCTGATCACGCAGCGCAACCGGGTCGGCCTGTTGGGCGCCGAGTTCAGCGGCGGCCAACGCCTGTGCTGCCTGCTCCGGCCGCAGCACCGCCGGCAGGGTTCGATGCTGCCGAGGTGCCACCAACCGCTGCCCCGGATCCACCCGCAAGAGCCCGGTGCGTGCCGCCCAAGCCGTGAAGGTCCGCGCAGCGGCCGATCGACGGGCCAGCGTGCTGCGGCTGACGCCCTCAGCGCGCAACACCGCCAACCACGACCGCAACGCTGCCAAATCCAGCTCGACCAACTCCGCGCCGGACAGGTGCGTGAGCAGCGATACGACGTCGCCCGCGTAAGCCCGCACGGAGTGTTCGGACAGGTCGCGTTCAAACCGCAGGTGCCGCTCGAAGCAATCGACCGCGTGCGCGCTGGCCGCTGGCAGTTCCGACCGTGCGTGCAGGAGGCTGCGCCGCGGTGACCGGTTGGCTGCCATGTCGAGCAACGCTGCGCCAGGATCACGGATCGGTCAAGTATCGCCACGCACCTTCACAGCTACGCGTTGTCGGCGGTCCGGCCGGTCGAACCGTCGTCGGTCGCCGATCGGGGATGCGTTGCCGTCATCGTTGTGGCTGTCGTTGTCGTCATCGCATGGTTTCCTCACCTCGCTTTCCTCGGGTGAGCTGACGCCAACCCGATTCGGTGTGTTCGGCGAGGTCGACGAGTTCGAGTAGCGGTAGGGCCGCCCGGACCCGCTCCAACGGCACGCCTGAGCCTGCGGATATCTGCTCCGGGCTGAGAGCCTCGCTACGGCTCAAGGCCTCGTGTACCCGCAGCTGTTGGTCGTCGAGCCGGTCGGTTGGCCTGGTCTCGGCGCGCACCGGCTCGACGAGGTCGATACCCACCGGGCCGATCGACTCCATTACCTCCGCAGCATTGCTGACCAGGTAGGCGTCGCCGGACCTGAGCAGTTCGTGGCAGCCGACCGACATTGCCGACGTGACCGGGCCCGGTACGGCGAGCACGACTCGGCCCAGTGCCTGCGCGGTGGCGGCGGTGTTGCGGGCGCCACTGCGTCGGCCGGCCTCGATCACGACGGTGCCTGCGGCGCTGGCCGCGATCAACCGGTTCCTGACCAGGAACCGGTGCCGTGCCGGTGGTGTTGCCGGCGGGTACTCGCTGAGCACGAGGCCGTGTTCGGCGATGGTGTCCAGCAAGGTGGCGTGGCCGAGTGGGTACGGCTGGTCGACTCCGCAACCGAGGACCGCGATCGTGCGGCCACCTGCGGCGATCGCGCCTCGGTGCGCGGCGCCGTCGATGCCGTAGGCGGCGCCGGACACGACGGTGAGACCGTTGCCGGCCAGTTCGTAGCCGAACTCGGTGGCGAGATGGTCGCCGTAGCCGGTCGCCGCGCGTGCGCCGACCACCGCGACGGCACGTTCGGTGAACTCGCCGAGATGACCGGTACCGCGGGCCCAGAGCGCGATGGGATGACCGGCCCAGCGCACTCCTCGGGCGCTTGCCAGGTCCAGCGCGACGAACGGCCAGGCCGGCCACTCGTCGTCCTCCGGGATCAGCAGCCGGGCACCGACGCCTGCCGCCGCGACGAGATCTTCTTCGGCGAGATCGATCTCCTTGCGGGCCACGGTCACGTCGAGCACGGCGGGTGGTGCGGTGCCGGCTCGAACCAGCTCGGCTGCTGTCACGGCACCGACCGTGGCGACGAAGGCGGCCAATGCCGGCGCCGGTGGCTCGGCGACGCGGAGCAGGTAGGCCCGCGCGAGTCGAACCGCGTCGAGGTCGGCGGCGGATGTGGTGGTTCGGTTCGTCGGTTCGTCGGCGTCGCCGATATCGGGGACGTGGTGGTTGGCCTCCTGGGGTCGGGGTGCGGGTTGGGTGGTCGCCGACGACCGTGTTGGGCTGGTGTCGGCCGTGGTGGGGTGGTCCGGTCGGTTGAGGGCGGAGGAGATGGCGCTCATGCTGATCGCCGATCTCGGAAGTCGAGCGCGGTAGCGACCTGCTCGACGTCGGGATGGTCCAGTTGAGCCAGGTCGGCAAGCGTCCAGGCAACCCGAACGCACCGGTCGGCGCCTCGCGCGGTGACGGTGCCTTTCGCCAGGGCCCTGTCGAGCAACTCAGTGGCGTGCGCCGGCAGTCGGTACTCCCGGCGCAGTGTTGGGCCGGGAACGTCGGCATTGGTCTGCCAGCCGTGCTCGGACCAGCGGCGAGCCGCACGTTCCCGTGCCTGGCTGACCCGCGCCCGCACCACGGCGCTGCCCTCTGGTTTGTCCCCGGCGTTGAGGCTCATCGCCAGGATCGGTCGCATCCGAACCCGCAGGTCGACCCGATCCAGCAGTGGGCCGGAGAGACGGCCGAAGTACTGACGCCGGGATCTGGGCGTGCAGATGCAGTCGACCTCTTTGGCCGGCGCACAGGGACAGGGATTCGTCGCGAGGACGAGCTGGAACCGCGCCGGATAGCGCACGATGCCGTCTCGCCGGGCATGCCGGACCTCGCCTTCCTCCAGCGCGGTGCGCAATGCGTCCAGGCGCTGCGGACCGAACTCACAGGCCTCGACGTGAGATTGATCATTCATCCCTAATTAGGTATAATTCAGGCATAAGGGATACGAATGATGCAGGTCAGCTCAACGCAAGCAACTATCGCCACCCAGCCGTCATCCACGGGAGAGATGACACCTCTATATAGGGGTCGCTGGGGATACGAGCGCCTGAGCAACGATCGCGCCCTCCGTGGCATCAGTGTGGCCATCCAGAGGGCCGAGATTGACGACTGTGCGGCGGAAACCGGCGAACCAGTGGTAGGGCATCTTCAAGACAACAACATCAGCGCATCCGAGTACGGAACGAAGCCACGAGACGGCTACATCGACCTGCTCGCCCATATCATGCGCAACCTGGCGAATGAGATAATCATCACAGAAGTCCCCCGTCTCTGCCGACAGAGCGAAGAGGCACTGGAACTCATCCGGCTCAGCAAGTCCACAGCGCTCCGATACATCCGCACGACCGACGGTATGGTCTACGACCTCCAAACACCCCGCGGCCGCAAGTCGTTCCGCGAGGCCGTTAGTGATGCCGAGTTCGAGAGCGATCAGACCTCCACCCGACAGGGCAGGCGGAAGAACGTCCAGGCCGCAGCCGGTGCCTTCCATGGTGGTCAGCGCCCGTGGGCATATGAGGGCGCCATCTACGAGAAGCTTGCAACGCCCGACGGGACAGAGATAAGAGGTCGACTGCTCAACCCGGGCAGAGTTGGCGTCGCGATCATCGAGGCGGAGGCCGAGGCCCGGCGCGAAGGCGTTCGGAGGCTCATTGCCGGCGAGCAAGAGATCAGCATCGTTCGCGACTTCAACGAGCGAGGCGTATCCGCTCCCGATGGCGGCAAGTGGCGCCCTGCCAACTTCAAACGGACGATGCTCCGCAAACGGGATGTTGCGTTCGATGAGTTCCCCGGCAGGGGCACCCGCGTCCACAAGGGGCAGGAGTACCAAGCCATCTGGGATGCCGTCATCTCCCGCGAGGACTACGAGCTGATGGCGGCCTCCATGAGGCTTAGCGGCACTGGCCGGAAGAGCGGACTCGCCAATGGCCGACAGTATCTACTGAGCGGTATCGCCTGCTGTACCCATCACGATCACGGCCCGATGTACGGCAAAGGGCGCAAGCAGCGCGACGGGACATATATCCGGCGATACGGTTGCCGGTCACAAGATGATTACGGAAAACCGATCCCCGGGTCGAAGACGTACCGCCTCGCAGCACCGCTCGATCTATGGGTCGGCGAGGCCGTTCTGGCGGCGCTCGACTCTCCGGAGGTAATGACCGCGCTCGCTCCCCCGGAAGACCGCGAGCGGACTCGGGAGCTCGTCGACCTACACACCAAACAGCAACTACACCTCAAGCAGTTGGTCGTTGACTACGGAGCCGGCGTCTTGTCGCGCGATGACCTGGTCCTCGCGAAGCAAGTCGCGCAGACCGCCCTCGATCAGACCACGGCGGAGTTGGCGGCCATCCAACGCCAGCGAGCATCACTGAACCTCCCCAGTGGCAGCTCACTGCGCGAGACGTACTGGAAAGCCGATATCGCCTGGCAGCGAATCGTCATCAAGCTCGTTGTCGAGAGGGTGATCGTGCACCCCGGTCATCCTCGGAGTGCAACCTGGCGCGGTTTTCACTTCAATCCTGACGACGTCGAGATCGTCTGGAAAGTATGAGCAGGTCAGCTAATCGCGACAAGGTAGCTGCGTCTCTAACCTCCGGCGGCAGACCCTGACGACGACGCGATCGCTTTACCCATTCCTTAATTTTGACTTGCTTCTGCCGCATGAATAATCGAAACCATTTACCTAAATCAGTATAGCATTTTACAAAAAGGGAGGCTATCTATCTATCGACCAGCCTATCATTTACCAGCAACCCACAGCACGACAACCACACTGACGACCAGAACAACCAATAGCCGAAGATCGGAACGGTTGCGTGATTTCCGCCAAGCCGACCGAGCCGACCGAGCCGTGCGCTGCGGAGAAGACTGCCTAGCGCGCCGAACTTGACCATAATGAGCCGTGAGCCGCCGGGACTGCGCAACCATGACTTCGCCAGTCTCGGCGTCGATGACCTGTACCACGTACTTCATACTAGAAGTCCATCGTCGCCCATTACTTGGTCATAGAGAGACTCAATCGTCTCCTGCAGCTCATGGGCGTAGACGTACCCTCGCGTACCGAGCGACTTCTTGTTCACGCCACGCATTGCCCATAGTTCGATGTCGTACAGGCAATCAGCATTAACCGTGATGCTGATGACGTACCGCCAGCCGGGCTTGCCGCCTATATGCAGCCGCAGTTCAGTTTCGCTATGGAAGATTTTTCGGGTCCCCACGTAAGCCAGTGCGCTACCCACCCCTCGGCCGCCCAGGTCAGCAATCGTCTGTTCGGGGCCTATCCGGCAGAAGCCCGGACTCAAGTTTTCTTGCATAAATACCTCCTTGCCCAGGACGACAGGAGGTGCTATTAATAGCAGTTGAGCTTTGGCTACGAGAGCTAGTCAAAGTCTCATGGAGCCCTGCCACGAACGGGGCTCTAAATTTGTATTTGCAGCCAGAATTTCGATACTTCCGACTACTATTATTTTACCTCTTCCACCGCTGTTGATCAACAATTTTGTCCTCTGTTTTCACGCAATCTTGTGGATAACCTTCCCGGGGGACCATGACAGGCCGCCACTATCGTGCCTTGACGCCAACTCCAGTTGATATATACTTGAAGTAGCTATGACTAACGAACAACTATTTGACGACCTCAAACAATTTATTACTGCCACGGTTGCGCAGCAGACTTCCGGGTTAGCCACCAAGGAAGACATTACGCGCCTCGACCAAAAGATCGACGGCGTGGAGCAACGGCTGACCCACCGCATCGACGGCCTTGACCACAAGATCGACCAAGTTCAAGCCGCTGTTGGTGATGCCATGACGCAGATAACCGACGCACTCGATGTCACTGAGCAAGTCCGAGATATGGACAAACGCCTCCGCCGGCTCGAACACAAGATCGCATAGATACCGCTCGACCGACATCAGGCTACGGCGAACGGTCGGCAATACCACGGATAACCTCGGTAAAGGTGGAAAACAGCCCGGTGTCGAAGATGGCCTGTGCTTCGGCAGGGCCGCCGGCAATGATCTGCTCGATCTGGCGCGCCCGCTGCTCGTCCGGTACGACGAACACCACGGACGGGAAGACCTCGCTCTCCCATTGCTGGTACGCCCGCCAGTAGCGGACACACTTCTCCTTGATCGTCTCGCGGTGTTCAGTACCGCGATCAACCTCCAGCCAGACCGACAGCTTGACGCCGCGGTGACGGTAGCCGACTTCAACATAGGCATCCGGAGTCAGAGTCACGGCACCGACCGCCACATGGCAGGCGGGCTCAGGGTCGAACCTCAGGAGCGCACACTCACCAGCACGGTCGGCAGCGGCCAGGCTGGTGAAGCAGTCAGCCACCGCCAGGGCGTGCAAGTTCACTGCCCGGAACGGCCAGTACTTCCCCCTGGTCCCGAGCAACCGCCAACCTGCACGCCCGAGTTGGTAGACGTACTGCGCTGAGCCGCCGCCGTCACCACCAACCGGGCGGGCAAGCCGTGCCAGGTAGCGGCGCTCCACGAGGCGCTTCAGGGTGCGGTCAAGGGGCGTCTTGGAAGCTTGCCCGGCGAACAGGGCAACGCCGAGTTGGCTTGCCGTCAACTGCCGGAACCGCCCGACCAGTTCGACCATTGCACGGTCGCGTGCGGACAGCATCGGGCGAAGCCGACCTGAGGCCGGCATCCCGCTCGCCATACGCCACCTTTCTGAAGGTCAGAATGCCACAGGGCGTGGGGCGATGCACACAGCGACACACACAGTCTCGTCTGTTCCACCTGCTATTGGAAATGAGCATGATGGCGGTCTTGAAGATGAACATGTGCGGGCGTGAGAAAACCCCCGCCGGCCCGCAGTCATCGTGCTCAACCACTGCGGTGACGTATGCGGTCTTGCAGTCTCACCGGCCGGGATTGCAGTACATGGTGACCACCGGCCGTCATCACGGCTTCGCGGCCATGCCGAGCAGCAGCTGCTCAACTTCGCGGGCGAACTGGAAGACTTGCTTGTCCCAGCCGTTCCGACTGACGTTCACCGCAGCCGGCTGTCCAGGCGAACAGCAGTTGTCGGCGAGAAGGTGGGGTTGCAACGCATCGTCGAGAGGCGCACCACGCCGCAGGGCGCCCCACTTATCCACAGCTGTGGACAGCTACCGGCCACGCTGCGAATAAGCCTGGAGCTCAGGTACGAGACCCGTATGCGAGGGGCAGAGCCCAAGGTTTTGATCGCTGTCTCTGGTCTGTGAGCCCGCTGGTGCGATTGCTGCCCGCTCCACAGAACCACCGTGGACACCTCGTGCGCACCACCGCTAGGGGTATCCTGATGATCAGCGATCAATTAGTTGTCTTCACGAGCCGTTCCGGGCGGAAGGGCTGGGCCGGTGCCAGATAGGACACGCCACAGTTTACTCAGGTCGCCACCATCGATCGAAGCCTCTGTCGGGAGGTGCCGACCCCAATCCGCTTCGCCCAGGCCAGCAAGGTATTCCCGTACCTGCGAAGGCCGCAGCTGTTCCGCCGTGTGTTCGCGAACATACTCCGCACCGAGCGAGTTCGCCGCTGTTCGCGGCACCGAGGTCATCCTCATCACGACGCCGGCCTCGGTGTTCACACCGTGGTAGAGCATTGCTCCAAGCAGGTTGATGTTCCGCAGCTCGGCTTCAGGGACTGCGTCGAAATCTATGCCGCTAGTTGGCAGTTTCGACAGCGCGCTCAGTCCCCAAGTCCCCGCAGTTGCCAGGTTACGATAGATGGCCTTGCTTGCCTCAGTGAGTGCAGCAGTCGGGTTGGTGGCTTCACCGAAGTAGCGTTCGGCAATCTCCTTGATCGGTACGCCAGCAACCCAGTCACTCGCGATGCGCGCACCTCGGTCCCCAACTCCGGCCCCGATTCCAGCAAGCTCGTCAATGCTCTTGCGTATCTGCGGCAATTGCAGCATCACGCGCATCAAGTCCGGCAGTGCGCTCGTCGAGACATCCCCAAACAAACTCCCTGGTTGCCAGTCCTCGGCGTCAAGGGAGGTGCCCATCTGCCGCATCCCGTGCATAGCAGCCCGGATCCCCTCCGGGGTGAAACCAGTACTGTCGGCGAGTGTTGCGGTTTCCACCTGTTGTGCGAGTTCAGCGGCGTAGGACCTTGTGGCTTCTAGAAGCCTGAAACCTTTCCGCCGCTGCGCTGGGGTCGACTCAGCAAGCGTCGAATACCCAAAGGTATTTCGAAGTAGGAGCTCAGTCTCGGCGAGCACGGCATCCAAGTTCTTCTTCTGCGCAAAAAGATGTGCCACATAGCTCCGAAAGTCCGCCCACTGATCATTGTGGATTGACCGCTCCAGGTTCAGGAGAAGGCCGGCGCCCTCAAGCTCATCTAGCAAAACAATGAGACGTGACACCAAATCGCTCGCCTGCTCAGACACAAAGTCAGTCAACGATTCACGCTCGCCCGGCTTGCAGGACAACCCGACGACGCCGATGCTGTCCTGATCCACGCGGCCCGCACGCCCCGCAAGGTTCCAGAACTCCCGCGGACTCATCGGTCGGCTGACGCGACCGCTGGGCAGGTTCCGACTCGCGAGCAGGATCGACGAGACTGGGAAGTTCAATCCTTGTGAAAGTCCGGTCGTTGCGACAAGAACACGCAACTTTCCCTGTTCAGCAAGCCACTCCATCAAGGAACGAGTCTCATCGGACAGCCCAGCATGGTGAACTCCAACACGATGAGACAGGAGCTCGATGAGCGCGTAATCCTCGCTAATCTCCGTCGCGAGATAGCGCTGCACGAGTGCAATCTCGGCATCCTCTGACTGCGGGAGTTGCTCCGCGACTTCAGCTGCCACCGTCCAGACGCTGTCGATACGAGTACAAATGACGATAGACGTACCCCGCTCCGAGAGCGTGAGAGCCGCGGCGCCCGCCATTCGCCCAAGATCATTCTTGATCTTAGAGAACGGGTGATTCAATTGTGGTCCGTCACCAACCTTGTAGGTGCCCGACACTCGCATCGAGGATGCACTCGTGATCAACGGATCGAAGTCAATTGACCAATTGCGGCCACGCCCGCTTGTCGGTGCTGCTGCGGAGACAAGTCCGATCATTCGGTCGTTTGGCTGCCAAGGTGTCGAAGCGAGGCTGATACTCTTGCCGGTTTGCGGTGCCAACCAGCGCGCAAGGTCGTTCCCATTCGGCACGTACGGCATAAGCAGCAAGAAATTCGCCTGAGGGCAGTCACGCTTGACTGTCGCGAGAAGCAGTTCAATGCGAATACCCCGGTCACTGTCCTCGATGTTATGAGCCTCGTCGAGCACCAGCAGAGCCAGTGTCCGGTCAATCGCGCCACTGCGGATCGTAAGATTGAGTTTCTCTGGCGTTGCGACAAGCACATCGAACGAAGGTTCACTTAGCATCGCTGACTCAATCTCGTCGATCTCGACAGCAGACGTCAGCTCCTCAACGCGGACCCCACTGGGTCCAAGGTCGCGACGCAGGCGTCTCGCAATCTGAGCCACCAACGCGCGAGTCGGTGCAACGTACGCAACCCAGCCGTGGTCCTGCTTAAACTGACCAATCGCTTGAACAATCTTGAACTCAGCGAGGAGTGTCTTGCCAGCGCTGGTCGGGAGGTCAACTACCACCGCAGCGCTCGCAGGATCTAGAAGACCCTGCTCCTGGATCGCCATCCGCTGAGGCGGGAGCATCTCGAACATCGACCGACTGCGTGTCGCGGTGGCCACGACGTTTCGAATCTCCGGGCCGATCCGAGTGACCGACCACAACGCACCGGCCACCATGCGCTGCGCCATGACTCGCTGCCATCGAAGGACCACGACGAAAGCCGGGTCGCCAGACTGCTGCGCAGCAGCAGTAGCACGATCGAAGTGGAAGTCGAGTTCTGTCGCAATGTCGACCGGGTCGCCCTGCATCAGGAATGTTGCGACCAGCTCGGACAATCGTGCCCAGTGATACAGAGCGACCAAGCGCCATCCCGCCGCCTGGGCACTCTCAGGTCGACCCTGGGCGAGGAACAGCGCCTCCTCGTTCGTCTGCTGATCCTCTCTGAGCCGCGCAACTGTAACGGCTACACCTTCTAGGTCAGCCCAGCCGTCCTTACGAAGCAATCGAGTCCAGACCTGCGCGAGGTCACTGAGCACCCTGGAGTCCCACGCATCACCGGACTGGAAACGCTCAGGTGTGACCTCACGCTCACGCATCCAGGTGCGAAACTCGGCCCAGCGATCCGAGCAATACGCCAGCGCTCCGAGCTGGAGCACTTGCTGAATAAGGCCTTCAGTGGAGTCCGACCTCAGCGGCAATGACCGCAGCAGGGAGAACGCCTCGTGTGCGGCCGCTTCTGCAAGTTCAGTGTTACTCCCGGCAGTCAAGTTCGCCACTCGCGCGAGGTCATCGATCCCCTCGCTCGCGACAATTTCATACGCGAACGCAACGTCCCGAATCAGCTCGTAGGCGTTGTCATCTGGCATGTCCTGCCGATGAAGTTGTCGCCCCAAGTTCACGTCAACATAGATCTCGGCCGCGGTCCGACGTGCAGCCACGACCTTCTCTGAGCCAACGGCAATGATGGCCCAGTGTTCGGAAAGGCGAGTGAGAGCGTCTCGGGAGATGGTCATGCAGCTGTCTCCAACACCACGCGCGCGTCTGCGATAAGCGCAAGGAGCTCCGCGGACAGATAGATGGCGACGAGTTCCACAGTCGTCGGATCTGTCCGAGCCTCACAGAGCCGTTGAGACAGGGCACTGATGTCGGCCTGGTTTGGCTCGCTCACATGGACGAGCACACCAAAGATGGCTACATCGAGCTTGTCCGTGAGGTACGTCTTGAGGGCAGCCCGGAAGTCAGTGAACCAGGGGCGCCCGTTCCCGTTCATCATCAAATATCGGATCGCCCATTCACACCGGCTGTCCCCCGCTGAGAGCCCCGATAGCTGGCCACGCAGCCCGTGACTTCTGCTTGTCACCACGGATGGTGGCCATGCCTGTTGATGACTTGTCTTGACCTCGGCCAGGACGAAGCGCGCCCGCTCGCCGCAGTGGAACCCAATGAGGTCAACTCCCCCTCCGCTACTGCCAGGATTCCTAGTCGATCGATTGTCTGGCCACGGGAAGGAGCAACTCTTGGCACGAGTCAAGTGCTCCTCTGCCAGTGCCTCTCCCACCCGCCATTCCTCGAACACGTCCGGAGCGGCCAACACGTTCTCCAGCGTCACGCTGGCGAAATCTGTCGTCACCAGGTCCGCGACGGCCTCGCGCGCCTCATTGATGCCAGTATCGTCACGGAGGATCGATCTGACCCTAGCCGCGACTTCCTGGGCCGCCTCGGCGTCGAGGGAGAGGCCAGTTCCCCGGACGGTAGAGTCGCCGAGGACGTACACCACCGCTCCCGCCATCTTCGACGCCTCTCCGCAGAGCCCAGCTGGGGGTGGGCCGCCGCCGTTCTACCAGCGGCAGTATACCGGCGGCCACGGACGCCGCCTAGCGATGCGCAATCCAGATAAACTTCAACAGACCGCGAACAGGCGGCCATTCGTCCTGACGACGATTCGTACAATGGCGTCCCTCGGTATCGACTAGTTCAGCTTGCAGGGTTTGCGCTCGTTCCGCGAGAGGGCTGGCGAAGAACCATGTCGCCCCGACGATACTGCGTAAGTCAGCCCGACTGCGACTGAACGTCAACAGGCAATGACGCACAGTGAACTAGTACGGCAGGGCGACACCTGCCCAAATCCCATGCCTACTCCTGGGATAACACACATTCCGGCCACAATGAGTGGCGACCCTGAATACGACGTCGAACGCGTATGTGGTCCCAACTGACCTGCATAAATGAGGTGGTGTCCTGGACGGCTTCGCCTTGTCCAGACATCAACACGACGGTCGCCAGCACAATCCGACCGGACCCAATCCTTCGCAGCTCGGGCAATCCGCCACAGCTTCCGGCCGTCCTCTATAGATAGAGCGGGGACGAACACGCCTGGTTGACAAGCCGTGGGCCCCCGTATTCGACGTACGTGGACCAGCCTGCCGTCATGTCCACGCAAGATCAATTGACGGGTCAACGTTCTCAAGTCAAGCCATTCACTAACGCCGGCCGTCACGAATATTGATCACGTTTCCACCCGTTTAGGCAGTTCAGTAGCATGATCAAGTCATCGAGCGAACGGATTCGAATAGACCCGACTGGCATACACCTGACCCCACTGCCCACGCGGCGCTCGAATAAAACGTGCTCCGTCGGTTACCGCGGCCGCGGCAACCTTACTACGTTCTAGTGACAAACCACAGCGAAGTAACATGTGTCCCGTACGCTGCGAACCAACAGCTGGCACTAACCCGCAGCTAAGGCGGTCGTAGCAAGATGTGGATGCCTTCCGCCAGATCCGACCACTCCGCGCTAGCGGATACGCGCCCCATGGGGCCAATCGAGATCAACAGCGATGCGCTAGAAATCCACGGCTACGAGCTGACGCCAAGTTCAGTGAACAACGAACCACATTTCTTCAACAAACCCACGAATCATCAGGTACCCAATTCTCCAACGCCACCCGATCCAATTGCCAAATTAGAGTAAAACATGGTAGACTCGAAGTAAAAATGTAACCTTGCGGAAGGATGTGATTAGGTTGACCTCGCTACCACTTGTACTGCTCGACTGCGATGGCGTAATAGTCGACAACCGCCGTTTCGAACGACGGGTTACTAGCATTGTGATTGAAACCATCGCGAAGGAGTCGAATTTTTCCGTGGTCGAAGCCAAGGAAAACTGGGAACAAGATCTCCGCGACACCAAAGGAAGTCCCTTTTGGTACGACTATGCATACCACTGCGATCGACTAGGAGTCGATGGTCAATCGGTCGTAAAGAACGCACATGAGCGCGCGTCTAACCTGCTGTCAATAGTTCCTGGGGCACAACAAACACTTGCGCTACTCATTAAGCGTGGATTCGCGATCGGAATAGTCACAGATGCCACGAGTTGGGTCGTCAAATTTAAGCTGGAGACTCTCGGTATTGTCCAACCAGCGATTGTCTTCTCGTCTAGTAATGCGCAAGCGACTAAGGCATCTTCTGCCTATTGGCGAAAGCTTTCCCAAAGCCAACCGGACATTCAACTAACGACATATGTCGACAATCGGCAAGTAAATCTCGTGTCGGCCAGCCGTATTTTTCCCACTCTGAATCTGGTTCAGTTTGCCATGGACGAACACGTAACCACACTGTCGCGGTCGATTGCGCCGAAATCGGAAATTGCAGCGACAACATCTATGCTATCTGTTCACAACCATGCACAGTTGCGCTCATGGTTTCTTAGCAACCTACCTGAATTAGTTAGAAAATAAGGGGTAATACCGTGGCAAACATAGGCGGGAAGGCGATATTTTTCGCTGAGCTCGATGACGACTATCAAGAGCTTCGCAGTTTGTCGCGGGATGCATTGCTTCAGCGAACAGTTTGCTATTTTTTGCTTGCTCCAAGCCTCGTAGTTCATCCTGCATATATATGGCAATCGAAAGAGTCACACCATCTCATTCACAGCTCGGCCCAGGAGCTGCTTAGGCCACCGTTCACGCAACTTGAGCTTGGTCAGCATGACAGCATTGACGAGTACATGGTAAAGCGGATCGAACGCCTGCGTCGGTCTGGGCAGTCCACCCGCGAGCTTAGGGAATACGAGACGTACGGTTCCGCCTTGGTTGCTGAAGCGAAGAATCTCAGCATCAGGTTCAACACTGCAGTTTCTCGGAACGTGTCATCGAACAAGAGAGACCTCCGGTTCCGTGACTTGCTCTCCCGTGATCTAGGAGCAACGGACCTAGATCAAACTTCTCTTGCTGCGCAACTTGGCGCGATAGTGCCCGGCAAAGGGGGTGGCGGCGAGGGGCTCCAACTCGCAGAGTCAATGCGAGAATTCGTGAGACAGAATGAATTGGTTTCAGTCGACACAGTGTTGGCGAGCATATACAATCAAGGGTTCCCCGACATCGAAAAAAGTAATACGCTTAGGAGCCGCCTCCTTAGCCTTTACTACAAGACATACGCCGACAAAGATGAAGACACTCTAATCCCAGCTACATCTAAACTATATTTGGGCACTGTAGTAAATCCATACGACGATGAAGTGTTTTGGGGCGTGATGACGCAGCTATTTGGGCCCGCATGTCTCGCGCTCGCAGCACCTTCTGGACCATCAATGCTGCATGTCGTACGGGCAATCCGTGAGAGTTCGGAATGGGTTTCCTTTACTGAATTATACTTTGATACCTTAGGGGCTGTCGACCAAGCACTATGGTCGCAGCCAGACAAACTCGTATCAGAGGTAGTGGAGCGAGGAGACCCCGGCAAAACACGGCAGTACGTTCTTCGAAAATTATGGCAAAGGCGCAAGGTGGATTTAGCGGGTGCCGCGTTTGGAAGTGTGGCATTGCCTGCTTCCGCATTCGACACATCCGTAGCCGCTATCAGCGCGGTAGCTGGACTCGCAAGCCTTGGAGCTGTCGGCTTAAGCCTGATTCACAACGTTCACAGATTCATCGAGGAGTCGGGTCGCCCCGGGGAATTTCACCCCGAGGCTCCCACGGAACGGAACGTGACCGTCTCCGGTCATTCCGCTCTTCTCATCCTCTCCATCGGTACGCGCGCATCCATACCCAGTGCGCGAAGAGTTCTGGCTCCCTTG
>DATATE010000025.1:0-20678 GCA_036268955.1 Pseudonocardiaceae bacterium | reverse complement strand
AACGAAGGCAACCAGCCGCTACTTCATGGCAGCCCGCAAGATCCACAACCAGGGACGCGCGGTCAACGTCCTGCTGTGGGAAGGCACCCAGGACCCGACCGATCAGAACCTGCCGAAGCTGATCCGCGAAGGCGCGCACATTCGGGCGTCACTGGTTGTCGGTACCGAGGAGCAGGCTCGGATGGCGTTGGGAGACAAGGCAATCGACGGTGGTGCGGCGCCGCACAAGCTGCGCCAGGGCCTCGATAAGGGCACGCTCGTGGTCGCTGGCGACGGCGTGCCGCTGCCGCCCGGCCAGTCCTCGATCACCATCCGCACGCACTTCGTCGACGGCGAGGTCGCCGCCGAGGTCGCCGACCGCGCCAAGGGCAGGCGCGGCGTCCGGCACACCGTGACCGATCCCGAGCCGGCTCGGGATCTGCTCAGCGACCTGCGCACCGTGCTCGCGGGTGCCGACCGGATGCGATCCAAGGATGCGTTGGGCCAGCTCGGCGAGCGGTGGCCCGACTCGTACGGGCTGTGGTCGGCGCAGCAGTTCGCTGCCGCCCTCGGTGACGTCGGCGTGGCCATCCGACAGGGCCGGGTCGACGGCGAGGCTGGCCAGCGCTACCTCGCCGCCGATGACGTGCTCGCCGCGCAGACGGAGCAGGTCGACGACCCCCGCCCATAGCGCCGAGAACGGCCCTGGGGCTGCCCTGGGCAGGCCGCCTGCTCCAGGGCCGTTCTCTGCTCCATCGCAGGTCACACCTATAGCACAGGGCGGAGCAGGCAGCGGAGCACGTGCTCCGCGACAAGCCGTCTGCTCCGTCATCCGCTCCACATGATCCGACCCTCGAAATGATCTTTTGAGCGACCGGAAGGCATCCACGATGATCGGCGAAATGATCCTGCTCGGCTTGGCGTTCCTCGGCGTCTACGCCGTCGCCTGTGCCGTGTGGCCCTATTCGGCGTGCTCGCGCTGTTCCGGCTCCGGCAAGCGTCCCTCGCCGTCCGGTCGAGCCTTCCGCAACTGCCCGCGCTGCTCGGGCACCGGCCGCCGCCTGCGGCTCGGCCGGCGCCTGTTCGACTGGCGATAGCGGCGAAATCTCTATCCGTCGGCACCGCTCACCTGGTCAGGACAGCGGTGAAATGTCACCCTCGGGCGGCTCAGCGGTCAGCAAGTCGCGGTACCAACGATCGGCTTCCTGGCAGCGGGCCAGCGCTTCGGGGTTGTCCGGGCCGCCGGAGGCCATGAGCTCCTCGTACGCGAACGACATCGCCGCACGCGCTTGCCCGGCGAGCCGCAGTTGGTCGGCCAGCGTTTTCGTGTGCCTGGGCATCGACACTGCCATCGCTTCGTGTGCTCGCTGGGCCTGCTCGGCGCTGGCCCGGTGAAGACGGGCTTGGCGTTGTCGAATGTCCGCGCCAAGTCGGCGGCCATGTCCGCGAATCCCTCGGCAAGGTCGGTGAACACGGCGGCATGTGCCTGGTGAATGTTGGGCTGCTCGGCCGCATCGTCAGCGCCATACCCGGCAGGCTCCGGCGACTCAGACGGCTCGGGCTGTGGCTCCGGTCACGCCAACAAGCATGACAGGCGAGCCTCACGAGAGCCGCCGAACGCTTAGCCGGCCATAGGCCCGATGTTACTGTCCGCGCTTCCACGGTTACGCGATTCGTCGTATCCTAAGTCGGTCGCGACAGTGGAGACCCCCCGCTCCACGCGTCGGGATGAACGCGCAGCCCCTGCGACCCGGCTTCCCCCCTAGCCGCCGGTCCGGGGGCTGCGCAGCGTGCGGGCCAGCCCGATCCACAGCGGCTTGTCGCGTTTCGCTGACACTGAGTTTATCGGCCGCTACTCTGATGAACTGGGGAGGCGCAGCCAGGCGGGGCGCGCACCGTGACGAGGGGATGCCGTGACCATGCCCGATTCGGGTTCGCCCAAGCGCAGTCGAGGCCGTCCTGAGGAGATCAAGTTCGACTTCGGCGACGACGAGCCGGCGCAAGAGAGGCGAGGCAGGCCACCGGTCGCTCGCCATGCCCCAGTCGATCGGACACAGGTACCCCCTGCTGTACAGAATGCCCCGTTTCGTACTAACCAAACTGGCTCGCCTCCCGCCGTCGCGCCATCGTCGGCTGCGGTACCGGTGACGCGTGAACCGTCCGACGTACAGGCACCAACCCTCCTGTACGTGCCGGCGTATCCACATACCGAGGGTGGCCGGCAGGACATCGTCTTCGAATTGCGCACGTCGGCAGCAGGTGATGTTGTCGCGGTCGCGTTCACGTCGAAGGCCAAACTCGTTGACTCGTTGGGGCGCTTTCAACCCTGGGTAGGTGTCTCCCAGGAGAAGTTCCAGACATTCATCGGGGCGATCGGTGTTCGAGAAGTGATCGTCGACCCGCAGATCGACGCGTCACTACGGCGCATCGACATGCAACAGCTGCGACAATTCGTGGGGAGGCCGTAATGGCGGCAGGATTCCAAGTCATCCTGAGCGATCTTGACGCCATGGCCGGTGCCTTCACCAGCGAAGTCGCCACGTATCAGGCAATCAGCGCAAAACTGAACCCACCGGTCGCGGACTCCGGCGACAACAGCCTCAACGAGGTCATGAAGTCCATGATGAGCGTGTTGTTCTACCTCCAGGGCAAAATGGCCGAGAGCATCGACGAGCACGCCACCAACCTGAGTTCCGCACGAGACGCCTACCAGAAGAACGAGACCGACATCCACGGCCTCTACAACGACCTCATGCCGGAAGACTGGTGAGCGAGATGGCGTCACAAAGCTGGGTGGGCGGCGACATCGCCGGGCTCACCACGATGGGTACGACCTTGAGTCCCGCGCCGGCTGACGTGAAGGCCGTCGTGGGCGCGCTGAGCGCCAAGGTCGACTCCGTGGTCAACGACGCGGGCTGGCAGGGAGACGCGGCGGACAGTTTCCGCAAGAAGTGGAGCGCTGATGCCATCACCGCGGGCGGCTTGGCCGATGTGACGGGCCAGGTCGGCTCCATCATCAGCGACCTCGCCGCCAAGTTGCAGCAGGTCGAGAACGCGTTGCATGACGCTGCGGGCGAAGCTGCGAAACAGGGCGTGCCCATCGGGGCCAATGGCACCGTTCCCCCGACGGAGCTGGGCTCGGCCGCGCTCGCAGCGGCAAAAACGTACGCGCAGGAGTACACAGCCGCGTTGCAGATGGCGCAGGGGTACCGACTGAACGCAGCGTCGAGCCTGTCCGATCTCTATGGCCAGGTCGGTCCGGATAGCGGCGATTCGGAGAGTAAACCGGATCAGTGGGTCACCATCGGCGACTACCTACGGGGCTTGTATACCGTCCCGAATGAGTCGAACCGCAGAATCCTGAAGAAGATCAGTGACACGGACATTCAGAACGCCGAGAACACCATGAAACAGGCGCGCAAGGACCTCAAGGCAGCCAAGGCCGTCTACCAGGCCAAGGGACTGAAGCTGCCCAGTAGCAGCGATGCCAGCGTTGCACACAGCAAATCCCTGACCGAACTGGACGATCTGAAGACCAGTCTGGCGAGCGCGCAGGCCGGCGACGGTGAGTTGCCGTTGAACAAATTCCTCAACACCAAGCTCGGAGACATCGCCACAGAGATCCCCGTCCTGAGCAGATTCAGCAAGCTCAGCGGACTGGTCGACGCCATCAAGGACATCCCGGTCGTTGATATCGCTGCATCAGGTGTGGCCGCCGCCTTCCAGTACAAGGACGACCAGGACAAGGGTTGGTCGTCAGCTCACGCGGCCGGAGCCGATTTTGGTGCGGCCGCCATCGGGATCGGGGCTGGTGTCGGCGCAACAGCATTGCTGGC
The DNA here is from genome assembly GCA_036268955.1 of Pseudonocardiaceae bacterium. Taxonomy (GTDB): domain Bacteria; phylum Actinomycetota; class Actinomycetes; order Mycobacteriales; family Pseudonocardiaceae; genus CAJCJE01. The sequence continues at coordinate 16,863 of DATATE010000025.1, read as the reverse complement.
CTCGGCGCCAGCGTGGGGAACAGTGACTGGGGCCGGTATCGCCGTTGTCGGCGTCGGCGACATCGCGTACCAAGCGTTTCAGGAGAACTGGAGCGAAGACGACGCTCAACACGGCGGATTTTGGGGAGGCACCCTAGCCGGAACCGGGCACGTGTTTACAAACGTGGGTAAGGACGTAGCGCACATGGGCGAGGATGTCTATGACGGGGTCAAAAGCCTATGGAACGACGTCTTCTGAGATGAACAGCAAGCGAAAGCCACCACGGAAGCCGCCGGTCGGTACACCACGCCCGGTCGAACATCAGGTGCAGGTGCTGACACCGCCGATCGAGCGAGTCCCCGGCTTGGGGAGAACGTGGCTGAAACGCGGAGTGGCGTACTGGATCATCCGGTTCATGGCCGCGTGGTTGCTGACCTTCATGCTCGCTGTTGGTTGCGTCATGACCGGTGGCCTCGGATACGGCCTATGGCGGTCGGGTCTACCGCTGCTTGTGCGACTCGTGCTGTTTCTGGTCATCCTCGCGGCGATCGTGCGTAGTTCGATCAAGGCGTGGTCGGCGTTCATCCTAGTCGGGCGAAGCAATCGCGGTACGCACCCGATGACCCTCGCCGAGGCTGCCGGCGATAGGAGCAGTCCGCGCGAGCGACGGCGGGCCGGTATGGCGGGTACGGCCAGGGGCACGGCGGCGGTGATGGGTTCGGCCTTGTCCGGGGCACTGCTGGCCATCAGCGTCGTTGCCAATTTTGGCTGGTTCATCGTGTTCTTCATCTGCGCGTTCCAGCGCTACTACCTCGGGGAGTACGCCGCACGGGTACGTCTCCAGCAGTGGTGCGACCAGCACGCCGTACCAAGCCCCCTGCATGTTTAATGGACCGGAATACGACAGTCGCAGGCGAGGTCGTCGGTCGAACAGCGGCGTCCTCGCGTGGCGCAGTCGAGATCACCCAGGTATGGCAGGCTGGTTCGATGCCTGACGAACGCAGCGACAACGACCGCGACCCAGCGGACAATGCGGCGCGCCAGTTTGAGGACTTCGGCGACTACGCCCGCTTCCAAGCAGCATCCCGTGCGAGTCTCGCCGAAACGCTTGACCAGGGCCGGCGCCAAATCTCAGAGGTTTTCAACCGCCTGGCACGTCCAAGTACGGACGACGATGTAGCAATCCAAGGACCGCCTTTGGATGATCTGCTGAGTGGGTTCGACGAGGGTGCTCAACGGATGAAGCTGTTGAGTTCGCTCAGCGCTGCGCAGGCGGTGGCCTGGGATCGCATGCTAGCCCACGGCGGCCCCGAGGACCCCGAGGCGTACGCCGACTACGGCGCCGCCACCGAATTCCACATCGCGCTCATCCCGAATGGGCCTGTGGCCGAGAAGAACGAGGACGGGGATGCCGCTACTGGCGAGTAGATACAAACTGGATCTGCGAGATTCATGGCAGTGGGACTTCCCGTCATCTGCTGCACTCGGCCATGGTGCGACGGTATGGTGTCAAGTCGTGACTACGAGTAGGGGCGGGTGTTGACGTGTCAGACTTGAACCTCGGTAACGGCTACACGATCGACCTGGCCGATGGCTGGACGTTCGTGCACGCGATGCAGGATGCCGTCCACCAGCTCCAGGAAGCGTGGGCTGCTGACGGTCAGAACCTGGAGATCCCACCTCCGGGCAACGATGGGCATAGCCATACCTATTCTGGCTCGATGACTGCGGACGCGGTCAACAAGCACAAAGATTGGTACTTCGGCCAGGTTCAGCACCTGCAAACCATGACCCAGAACCTGACTGGAATCTTGCAGCAGTACGGGATCGCTGAGACTGAAAACACAATCCAGTGGAACGCTACTGACACCGATGCATCGAGCACGGACGATCTTGGTAAAGGCGGAGGCCGGGGTGCGAGCTAGGTTTGTGGCAACGGCTGCGTCTGCGCTTGTTACGTTGACGCTTGCTGCTGGTTGCGCCTCATCAGGTACGCCGACAGCTGGACCTACGAGCAACGATTCCACCCCAACGACGTCTACCAGTCCGAAATCAGAGATTTCTGACCCACTGGACCTCACGAAATTCTCGGCCAACGTTTGTAACGGCCTGACCGCTACTCAGGTTGCGCCGTACCTGGCCACAGTGGGCACAACAAAGGTACAACAGACCAACAACGGCCCAGTGTGCTCAGTCCTGCCGACGGACATCAGCAAGCCGACATTGGGAGTTGGCGTTGTGAATATCGCGACACCGACGCAGGAACTGCTGTACGAGGCACAATCGTCTTTTCCCTGGCGCCAGAAGATCAGTCCCATTGCTGGTTACCCAGCCGTGAACGCTTCTCAAGGAAACGGCCCACCCACAGGCGACTGCGCCACCGATGTAGCCGTCAATGCCACACAAAGCCTCCATATCGAGTTTACAGACACCGAACCGTCTGGGCAGTACTACAATCAGCCCTGCGCTCCTTCTGAGGCGTTGATGGCGGAGTTGATCCAGAACATCAAGTCAGGGAGCGCCTGATGGGCAATACCCTTTATGATCAGTTCCACACCAGTGTCAAGGGCGTTGGGCCATTGAACAACGCGACCGATTCGCTTAACAGACTGCAAACGACTTACGAAAACGTTCGTGACAACCTGACGCAGGCATTGAGCGGGATCAAGACAACCTATACAGGCAACGCTGCCGATGCGATGAGTGACGCGTTCACTCCGTTGGCTGATTCGTTCAACGATGGCGCAAACTTCGCGGGCAGCGCAGCATTGTCGACTAGCTTTCAGGCCGAAAGCTTCGCCACGGCGCAGGCGAAGATCGCAAACCAGGTTCCAGTGCCGGCGGCTCCGTTCTACGAGGCGATTGACCCGTTCAGCACGGACCATGACAACGCGGTCAACCAGAACTCACAGATCGACTCCACAAACGAGGCTGCTTACAACGCCTACGGCAGCGACACGAGCGGCAATCTCGGCTACGTCCAGCCTGCTCCCACAGCCACGTCGGGCTTTGGGACGTTTTCAGTAGCTCAGCAGGGCGGCAGTAAGACAGTGGGGTCGCCGTCTGGTTCCGCCGGTTCGTCTGGTTCCGGATCGGGTGGTCGTGGTTCGTCTGGGTCCGTTTCGAATTCCCGGTACACGGCTGGCGGGCAGAGCGGTTATGTCGCGCCACCGTCCGGGACCTCACAGTCGTCACCGCCGCCGTCGGGTTCTGGTAGTGGGGCGATTCCGCCGGGCCAGACCTCGACATCCGGGTGGACACCGCCGCCCTCGAATCCTGGCAGTGGTTCTGGAATAGGCACTCCAGGCGGCGGGATGCCGATCGGAGTCGGCGACGGGCCGGGTGGAACGGGTGGCGGTCAGTTCGGCGGCAGTGGGCCAGGCTCGGTGATCGGTCCGCTCGGCGGAGCTGGCGGTGACTTCTCCACGGGTGGCGGCGGGTCGCTGGGTGGAGGTTCCCTCGGTGGCGGGAGCGGCAGCTCCCTCGGTCGGGGTGGCTTTGGCCCCACAGGAAGTGGCGAACCCGGTGCCGGCGGGTCTGGTGCCGGTAGTGCGCGCTCGGGTGTGGGGAGCACAGCCGGCATTGGCGAGGAAGCCGAGATGGAAGGTGGCGCAGCGGGCGCCGCTGGCCGGTCAGGTGCCTCGGGCATGGGCGGTGGCATGGGTGGCCGCGGTGGTCGTGGTGGCGAGGACGACGAGCACAAGACCGCCTCGTACCTGACCAACGAAGACAACGGCAGCCTCATAGTGGGCGACTTCGACCCGGTCTCCCCGCGCGTGATCGGCGAGTGAACGGTCCGGAGGCGGCTTCGGAGGCGGAGGGGGTTCGGTGACGTACTTGCCGGGGGGCGCGTCGGTGTCGCGCACGGCATGGGGTGTCGCGCGGCAGCGAGCTGGCGTCGAGGTACAGCATCCGGTGCTGCATGTGCCCTACATACCGCTCGACGACCGGAGCGACCCGCGCGTTGTCGCGGACGCCTTCACTGATCTAGAGCGGACGTGGCTGGCGCACAACCAGCGAATCAGCACCGAGTTCGTCGACGTCCTGAACCTGCTAGCCGCACCGCGTCGTGAGGTCCACGGATGGATCGGCCTGCACAACCACGTCGAAATAGGCGTCGTCGCCGCGACGGATGGTGAGTTGGCCGTGCGGGCGGTGGCTGATCCCGACGGCCTCTACTTGGACCCGATTGAGCCGCGCAAGCTGGTTGAGTCGGTGCTGGAGCTGCTGCCGCGCTGCCGGCCCGCCGCACGGCGCTCGATTACCGTTCCCCGGGACGCCTACGAACAATCCACAGGAAGTGTTCGGCACGGCGACAGTTACATGGTGAAGGTCGAGGCGACCACGACCGTGGAGCGGGATGTCGCCGCGTTCAGAACGTTGCTGGCCGGACGGCGTCGTGGTGGCGGCCGCTTCTACGTCGCCACCCGTGATCGGATGGCACGGCGACGCCAGAGCGAAAAACCGTTGACCTACCTCGATCTTGAGGCCGGGCGGATGTCGTTTCGGGAGCAGCGGAACTCAGGCGGACAGTCCTGGCTCATCGCCGCGCCGGCCACACCCGCATCGCTGGGCGCCGACCTCGGCAGCATGCTGAGCGAGATCTCACAGACCGTCTGACAGTCTTTCCACGGCAGCGAGTCCGTGCTTTTCCGGCAGCCCGCTCCGCGACTCGGAGTCCGACGTTGCCGCCGTGATGACGGCCTCGATGTGGTCCAATGCCTGCAAGGCGTCCAGCGTGGCGGCCTTCAGTGCGTTGAGCCACTTATTGGCTTCGTCGAAGGGAATCAGGCTGTCTTCGCCGAGTCCGTTGCGGATCGTTTTCACTGCGGTGAGGACCCAGAGGTCAGTGGGTTGGCGGGGGAAAGACTCAACCACGATGGTTCCTTCCTTGTGGTGGGGTTGTTCGGCGCGCCGTTCATCCGGTGCTGTTCACAGCGGAGGCGCGATGCCGCGTACGAAGCGCGGGGCATTCGGGCTTCCGGGCGGCGGCAAGATCAGTAGCGCGTCGGCGACCTCGGCGAGAGATCCTTCGCGCATCCAGACCAGGCCACCGCTGGGATCGACACGCAGTGCGGCGGCATCGGTGACATAGTTGATCATGATTGCGTCGGCTGTGCCATCGGGCCAGGTGCGCACGGCGTCCAGACGGTCGAGTTCGCCGTCGACTCGCCGGGGAACGAAGATCCATCCGCCGTCGCGGAGGTCGATCAGCCTGCGTAGTTCGGGGAACTCCGCGAATGCCGCCGCGTCGACACTCACGCTGCGTGTCGCCCGCGGTGGGCGGTGGAACCGGCGGACACGGACGCATCGGAGGCCTTACAGCCCAAGTCCGCCGGGGTGTGGTGGTGACGCAGCAACCGGGCGAGTAGGCCGGGGCGGGTTTTCTGGAGCCTGGCCGGCAGGTCGCGCAGGGTTTCGCGGGCACGCACGAACACCACGCACTCTGTACATCTGGGGCCGGGTGGTTGGGCCAACGGCGCTGCCCAGATCTCGGCACCGCAGACGGCGACGAACTGGCCGTTACCGCCGGCGAGACCAGCCTCCATCGCATCGTCGGCCACGGCATGGTCGGTTCCATCTGCGCTGGTGAACCACATCGCACACTGCGTCATGACAGCAGCTTCGGTCACCTGCGCCAGCGCGGGGAGGGCATCCGCCGGGGCTTTCCGGGGCAGGTCGGGGCATATGGCTAGCCGTGATAGCACGGCTACACTCGGCGAGCCGGATGACCGGAAAGGGGCGACGGGTGGTCGAGCCGAACAAGTTCTTGCGCGCCGCCCGCGAACGCACCCCGTCGCGCCGTGCGCCCGGCGAATCGATGGGCCGCGCTGAGCTGGCCGAGGCCGTCTGCGAATGGTTGTGGCAGACCACGCAGGCCCGCTACGACTTGGACAGGCACACGATCGCCCGGTACGAACGTGGTGTCGTTCGGTGGCCGCGCCCGCCGTACCGGTCTGGCCTGCGACACGTGCTCGGCGTGTGCACGGATGCCGAACTCGGCTTTGGCGAGACCAGTGTGGCTCCCGTCGCCACGATGGCAGGGAGCACGGCCGACCGGGGCACTGGGCCAGAACTGGAGGCGGTCCTGATGGACGCGGCTGGAGAGTCGGCTCGGTTCCTGGAGATCGCCGAAGCCAGCAACGTCGGCGAGCTGACCGTTGAACAACTCCACACCGACGTGCGCCGAATCGCCCACGCCTATCTCAAAGTGCCGACTCTGCCGCTGTTCGCTCGAACAAGAGCCCTTCGAGATCGGGCGTTTACCCTGTTGGCCGGTCGGCAACGGCCGCACCAGACCCGCGACCTCTACGCCGCCGCCGGCTGGGCCCTCACCGTGCTCGCCTGGATCTCGGTCGACCTCGGCAAGCCCGACGCCGCCGAGGACCATGCCCGCGCCGCCTGGGCCTGTGCCGACAACGCCGACCACGCAGGCCTGCGAGCGTGGGTACGCGCAACTCAGCACACCGCCGCGTTCTGGCAAGACGACTACCAGCGCGCCGCCGGCTACGCCGAGGACGGCCAGCGCTACGCCACGGGTACCGCCGCGACGTTCCTGGCCAGCGCCCACGCCCTGGACCTCGCGCGGGCCGGCGAGGCACCGCGTGCCCGGCTCCTGCTTCAACGCGCGCAGGAGATCGCCCAGACCGCCGAACCGGAGCCAGACGAGTTGGGTGGACCGTTCACCTGCCCGACCGACCGGGCGGGATCGCTTTGGTCAGACACCTACCTCGCGCTCGGCGAGGCCAGCGCCGCACTCACGATCGCGCAGCGCGCCGTCGCCCGGTTCGAGGCCGCACCTGCCGAGAGCCGGAACCTGGGCAGTGAGCGGATGACGCGTATCCAGGTCGCCAAGGCACACCTGGCAGGCGGCGACCTCGACGGCGCCGCCGAAGCCCTGTCGCCGGTGCTGGCCACCGCGCCCGAGCATCGCGTTCGCCCGCTTCTGCATCGCGTTGGCGAGGTCGGCGCGCTGGTCGCTCAGTCGGGCCACCAGGCGCCGGTTGCGGACACGATGCTGGCCGGCATCGCCGAATTCGGCCAGCACCCGGTTGTCGCTGAGCTAACCGCCTGACGGACGCGAGAGGGGCAGGGGATTGGCCGAGATCGAGCCCATGCGGGACCATTGGTGGTGGCGGCCCGGATGGCGAGTCGGACGTAGCTTCTACACCTGGCATTTCACCTTCGCCGACCAACCCGAGGCCGCCCGCCTCGTTGCCGACTACGCCACCGCGCTCGCCGAACTTCCCATTCTCGACCCCGTGCCGTTGCGGTGGCTACACCTGACCACGCAAGGCATCGGCTTCACCGACGAGATAGCCCGCAGCGACGTGGATCGGATCGTTTCCGCAGCTCAGGAACGCTGCGCCGGACTCGAACCGTTCACCGTGACGATCGGGCCAGCCCACATCGACCCCGAGACGATCCAGATGCCAGTACACCCGATCAAGCCACTGGCCGCTGCGCGCCAAGCCATCCGCGACGCCATCGGCGACGTCTGGGGGCACAGCAACGTGCCCGAGCAGGCCGACGGGTGGCGCCCACACGTCTCGCTCGGGTATGCCAACGCCGCTGGCCCAGCCGAACCGGTCGCCGCCGCGCTGACTGCTCACGGCGAGCACGTCGCCGAGGTCACCGTGGACACCGTGTCGTTGATCGATCTGAACCGAGACCGGAAGTCGTACGAGTGGACCGAGGTGCACTCGATCTCGTTGGGCTGACGAGACTAGCCTGAGTTTCCCCGCTAGTTCGATCTTGCGTGGTGTTTGTGCTGGTCAGGATAGGTTTCAGGGCAGGTCAGGTGTATTACCTAACTCTGCTACCACCCTGGTCAGCGAGTCGGCGCGTAGCGGTGGATGTCGAACATGTCGGCCAGGCGCTGCTGGAGTGGGGTCATGTCGGTGAGGATGCGCTGGGCGCGGGGCCGGCCCTTCCCGCCGTCATGGTGCAGCAGCACAGTTTCCCCGATGCCGGCCAGTTCACCCAACAGTTCACGGACCGACAGACGCAGACCGGCTTGTTCAGCGTGGCGGCGCATCAGATGGGCAACGGCCAGGGCGAGAACGCAGTAGAACACGTGCACCCGGATCTTGGAGTCGGTCCAGTGGTGCATCGGGGAGAACGACACCACGTGCGGGTCTTTCATCTGCCGGAACCCGGCTTCGATCTCGGACTGGGATCGGTAAGCGGCGACCACATCGGTGACCGGCCAGGTATCGCGGTTGGTAAACAAGATCCGTTTGCCGAACACTCGGTTTTCCAGGCGACGTCGGGCATTCTGGTCGGTGCGCCAGGACAGCCGGAACTCGGCGGGAACCTCGCCGGTCAGGGTCGTGGTGATCACCTCGTTGACCCAGCGGGGCCGGCAGATCGTGGCGATCTCGGCTTCGACAGCGGCCCGGTCGCGTCGGGTTTTCCCGCGTGCCAGCAGGGTTTGCAGCTCGGTCAACCGGCGACGGGCCTTGGCCAGTGTTTGATCGAACCCGCGTGATTGGGCGGCATGCAGGGTCGGTGAGTGGGTCAGCACCGCGCGCCGGGTCACCCCGAGCGCGGTCACAATAGTGTCCACGCAGGTCAGCCCAGGGAAACGGTCGATGTCCACCGGGGTGTAGCGGGTCTTGCCGATCGCCAGCAGTGTCAGGTGGTCGCTGGGTGGCAGCGACCCGACGAATCCGATCCCGGACGCTTCGACCTGCTCATGGTTGGTGGCCGAGTTCTGCCCGGCGTCATAGACCACGGTCAGGGACTCGACCTGGGTGTTCAAGGCCCGGTAGCGGGACAGGAGTTCGTCGATGACGGTGGAGAACTGGGTGACATCGGGTCGGTCGCCGGGGTAGGCGTGAGACACGATCGGGATGCCGCCGTCGCGGGTGATGACCAGACCCAACCCGACCAACCGCAGGTCGACGCGTTTCTGCTTGGCCTTGCCGCGTTGCGCGATCGGTGCCGCCACGTTACCGGAGTCGATGAACGTGGCGAAGTTTGTCATGTCCAACACCAACCCGGACAGGTCCAGTCCGAACTCGGCGACTATCCGCCGTCCCAGTTCGGTCTCGATGGTGCGCAGATCAGCCTCCTCGAGGCGATCCATGGCCTTCCAGAATCGGCGATGGTCCAGCGCCGTATCCGGCAGCTTGACCCAGCGTGGGCCGGCGGTAGTGGCCCACCAGTCGACGAACGCCGCCTTCGAGCACGGTGCCACCACCCGGTTAGCCGTCGCCAACGCCATGTAGGTGCCCACCGAGGCGTCGGCATCCGATCGGCGTGGGACGACCTGATCAACCACCCCGGCCAGGTTCACCCGTTCCAGCATCGACCACACCGCGGCCAGGTCCCCGAACTGTTTGTGCTGGCTGCGGACCGGATGGCTCTCCGTAGCTCCGCTCAGTTTCGCCATCACCTCTGCGGCGCTGCCCAGGTACTGCTGGGACACGATCCGGGGTTTGCCGTCCACCCTGGCCGACTCCACCAGGTAGTAGTAGGTCTTCCCGCCCTGGCGTTTACCTACGATGGATGGCATATTTAGGCAATACATGATGGAGGCACCGAACCCAAGCACCACAACGGAAGACACGCCGATCAATCACGTAGGGGGGAAACTCAGGCTAGCAATCGGGGCCGTTGCGCGGTCGCCGAGCTTGGTCAGTGCCCGCGAGCACCGCCAATGAACAGGCCAAGTCGGCGCCGGTTAAAAGTCGATGCTTATGTCCGGTAGGGCTGCTGTATGCCTGCGCGAAGTCGAGTCTGGTTTCCTACCGTTTCCCTGGTATCCGGCGTGCTCACCCGCTACCGTGGCGGAACGGCGACGGGGGGTCGTCAACCAACATCAGCCAGTAACCGTCGGGGGAATACGTGGCGACGCCACAAGAACGGGTGAAGTTCAGAGCAGTATTCGCGGTCGGTGAATTCCGCGCACTGTGGTCGGCCGAATTGGTGTCCACCCTCGGTGATCAGGTGGCCCGAGTCGCCTTGGCCGTATTGGTGTTCCGCAACACCGGATCGACAGTCTTGACGGGACTGACGTTCGCCCTGACCTATCTCCCGATGCTCGCAGGGGGCCTGTTTCTGTCGAGCCTTGGGGACCGATATCCCCGGCGCGAAGTCATGGTCGCCGCGAATCTCGCGCAAGCCGTCTTGATCGGCGCCATGGCGGTGCCAGGGGCGCCCCTGTGGCTGCTGTGTGTGTTGTTGTTCTTCTCCGTGCTGGCCACCGGGCCATTCAATGCTGCCCAGTTGGCGCTGCTTCCGGACATGCTCACCGGGCAGCGTTACGTCACGGCGATGTCCATCCGCAATGTCACCACCTACTCGTCGCAGTTGGTCGGGTTCGCGGGTGGCGGTCTCCTCATTGCCGTGCTCAACCCCAACGTCGGTCTGGCGCTGGACGCGGCGACCTTTGCCGCATCGGCCGTGCTGCTGCGGGTGGGAGTACAGCGACGGCCAGCCTCGGCAGCTTCCGAAGGCGACGACGCGGGCGACGGTGCCCGATCGCTGCTGACGGGTTTCTGGGCGATCTGGCGCGACCGTAGAACGCGTACCCTGATCGCGATCGGCGGTCTGGCGTTGTTCTACATCGCGCCGGAGGCCCTGGCCGCGCCCTATGCGGCGCAATTGAAGATGGGAACTGCCGCCGTGGGGTTGCTCATGGCCGCAGACCCGGTAGGTGGCGTCGTCGGGGCCTTGGTGTTCGGACGCTTGTCGGAATCCACCCGACTCAAGTCGGTGGCGCTGCTCGGTATCGCGGCGGGCCTGCCGCTGGCGGTGTGCGCGTTGCGACCGCCGTTGCTGCTCGCGCTGCTGCTGTTCGCGATGAGCGGAACGGCGGCAACGATCTACACGATTCAGGCCATGACGGCGACGGCCCGGCTGTTGCCCGATCCCGTCCGAGCGCAGGGCCTGGGGTTCGGCTCGGCGATCATCCAGTCCGTCCAGGGCATCGGCGCACTCCTAGCCGGGGTGCTGGGCGCCGCGTTTACGCCGGCCGGCGGGATCGGCGCAGCGGGAGCGCTGGGCGTCCTGCTGGCATTGGGCCTGGCTGGTAGCTGGCGACGGGTGGCCCGCCCCTATGACGAGTTGGCTGCGCAGCTGGAGAAAACATGAAATGCGCACGAAGCCATTGGGCGATGTCCCTCTGGCTCCGTGGGCGAACCTCGTAGTCAGATTCCGGGACTCAGGTCGTCCTACCTCGCATGACATGCCCTCCGTTGCTCTAACCGGGTGGTCCTGAGCTGCTATTCAGAACCCTCCGCTGCCGGCCACTTACCCTGAGACACCCGAGGGGGTGCCTGTGACCAGAATAAACCAGGACGAGCCGGTCAGACGTCACGACCGCGTTGCCCTCCTGCGCCCTCTCCGGTCATGGATGCTGTGGTCGCGCCCGTCTGCATCGATTCTGCTGATCTTGGCTCTCGACGTCGCCGCCCTCGCCGTGGTCACAACGTCGCTGGCCACCACACCGACCACGCGCGCCACGGCCGCCACAGCGGCCCTGATCATGCTCGCTGCGGTAGCGCAGGCCGAGGCATCCCGACGCATCGAACGCGCCCGCCGCGTCATCGCGGGAACGGTGCACATCAACATGATGTCGGTGTGGGTGTTCGCCGCCGTGATCACGCTGCCAATCGGCTGGGTCGGCGTGATCACCGCACTGACCGCCTGCCACGTCGTGCTCCGCAGTTACGACGTCGCGCGGAGCCGAGCCCACCGGCAGGTGATGAACGCTGCCGCCATGGTGCTCGCAGCCTGGGGAGCCCGAGCCGTCCTCCACGCTGCGCACGTGCCTCCGATGGCCGACGGCCAACACCCTCTTCTTCCCAGCACGATCCTCGCCATTATCGCTGCGGCTGGCGTGTTCTTCGCCGCCGACGCCGTGATCATCGCCGCCACACTGATCCTCGACCACCCCCTGCCCGCAGGTACCCGGCGTCCGTTGCGGGATCTGATCGGGTCGGTGGATGACAACACGCTGGAACTGGCCACCATCTGCCTGGGCGGTCTTGCCGGCCTGGTTCTGATCAGCGAGCCGATTGCGCTGTTGCTGTTGTTCTTGCCCATGTTCGTCCTACATCGCAGCGTGCTGGTCAAACAGTTCGAGGTGCTGGCCGCCACCGATCAGAAAACTGGGCTGCTGAACTCGGTGGCCTGGAACGATGCCGCCGAACGTGCGCTGGATCGGGCCAGCCGCCTGCAATCGAGCCTGGCGGTGGTCATGGTCGACCTGGACCACTTCAAACGCGTCAACGACGACTACGGCCACCTGGCTGGGGACACAGTCCTGAAGGCCGTTGCCACGGCCATCACCGACTCGGTGCGCGACTATGACTCCGTTGGTAGGTTCGGCGGCGAGGAATTCGTGGTGCTACTGCCAGGCATCACCCGTCCCGATGTGGTGTCGATCGCCGAGCGCGTCCGGCGGGCGATCACGGAACTGACGATCTCGATCTCCGATGGCGACCAGACCGTCTCGTTGTCGGGGTTGTCGGCTTCGATCGGCGTCGCGATCTACCCTGGCGCGGGTGCCGGGATAGACCACGTCGTCCGGGCCGCCGACGCCGCGCTCTACCGAGCCAAGAACTCTGGCCGCAACAGGGTCGAGGTCGACTCCGGCATCGTCTGATGGCCGCAACCGTGAGCGCAACCATGCACCTTGCTTGTCCAGGCGGCGGCCAACGGTGGCGAAGTTACTTGGCTCGTCCGGAGTTGGCGCGGAGTTTGGGTGAGTTGGGAAGGAATCCCAACTCCCGCGCCATATCGAGATTCCCGCGCATCGCCACGAGCTGATCCCGGAGGTACTTCACCGTTGGGTGGCTGTCCGCGGCATCGCCGAGCGGGGCACAGATGGACTCGAAGGTTCGCTTGAGCTGCGCGTCAACGGCACTGAGCCGGATTACCAAACCGAGTGCGCAGCGGCCGGGTTCCGTGGTCGCGACATAAACGTCGCCGTCATATAAGAAGCTCTGACCCATGTCCTTGGCGACGCAATCCCGGATGTGTGCCTTCCCGTTCTCGAACTGGCTGCGTGTCAACCCGGTCTGGTCCATCACCTCCTGCCCGCTGATGCCGTTCTCACCGGCAGCAGCGACCGCGTTCCATACCTTCTCGGCCGCGAGGAACTTGGACATTGGATCGCGCACAGCCATCACGCATCACCTTCCAACAATCTGGCGAGCGCCTCATCCATTGAGGTGTCACCGGTATTGATCACCGTCTCGCACCAGTCGGCGGCAGCGCGGACACGCGCGATGCTGTCGAGCACGGTGTGCTTGGCCTTCTCGTCGTAGTCCACGACGTGCAGTCGCGGCAACGCGCGCTGCATCTGGGTGTAGAAGGATGTACAGATCCCCAGTAGCTCCAGGATCTCCCGAGGAGCTTCCGTCGCACGTTGCCGCTTGGTGGTGCCTGAGCTGGCGGGCGTGGGTGCCTGTCGCTCCTGTTCGCGTCGTTCTTCGTAATGCGACAGCTCGGCACGGTGCAGGGTGTGCCGGGTCGAGGCATCACCCACGACGCGCTTGGCGACTTCAGGCTTCCGCAGGATCGTCGCGACCACCGCCGCCGCGTCCTCGTCGGTTGACAACAACTCCCGAACCCGCTCCGCCCGTTCCTCTCTGGTGACCGGACGGTCAGGCTTCAGGGAGGCCGCTCGTAGCGCCTCGTTGGTCGTCCAATGCTCAAAACCGTCTGGCGGATTCTTGATCTTGCGGAACCGGTTGGGTTGCGGAGCAAATATCTGGTGAATCCTCCAGGACTCCGTCAGCACCCGTTTCTCGATGGGCCAAGCGTGCGCCACCACGCGGTATGTCTTCAGCGTGGACGGTGCCAGTCCGAGTTCATCGGCGTAGGCGTCAAGAACGTCGTTGACGTGCCCGTCGCTCTTGCCATGGTCGTAAGGAAGTTTGGTCAGCAACAGATCGCCGAGGGCGAACTGGGCTTCGGTCTTGCGCCGGACCAACTCGCGTCCGTTGGCAACGAACTGGTCCCACTCGCGCTTGGTGAATCCACTGGGCCGCGTCATGGGCTACCTCCTGCTGGCCACCTCGCCAGCGGGCAGGCACGTCACCCGGGAGCCGAACACGGTTCACGAATGCCGCGTGCACCCGCAACCACGATCTGACCAGTACTTCACCTCGATCCGCAGACGACTCTTCGTAGCCGCCCGACAGGTTTATTAGGCGAGTGTCCGCCAACCGAAGATCGATGACAAGGACTTCCGCGACGCCGCTGCGGCCGTATGCCCAACGCCGGAACTGGTGCGTTTAGCCAGCCTCGATCTCGGTCAGATGGGCGCCGGCCTTGATCGAGTTGACTCAGCGTTTCCGGCCGCTGTCCTCGTTTTTCGGCGTCGGCTGCGGCACATTGGGGCGTGACGACGTGGGATTCGCTCGTCGTCGCGGCGTTGACGACGGTTCGTGCGTGCTGAGTGCTGGGGCTGGTTCGCGCCGAGCGGCGAGCTTGAGGCGTATCGAAGAGTGGTCGCGAACGAGTGCGTCTGCTTCGGCAGTCACGGCAGCGGCGGCGGTGCGTGCGGCGTCGGCCTGCGCTGGCTGCCGGGTCTGGTCTCGCCAGGAAGCTATCTCGGTTAGCAGGCTGGCGAGAGCCATAAGCAGCGCGACAACGGCGACACCGGTGTTGCCTCTCGCGCCCTGGACACCGGCCCTGGACAGCCGCCGTGCGGCCCTGCGTAGTTCGGCGGCGACCGGTGCCCATCGGGTTGGCTGGACGAGGTATGCCGTGGCGGCAGCGCGCTCGTAGATCGTCGCCGCGGTGGCTACTCGGCTCGCGTCGTTTCCCATTGCCCGGCCAGTGGCGACCATCAGGTCCAGGGCTGCATGCGCGATCCCGTCGCCGTGGTCAACGCTGGTCAACCCGAGGTGATCGACACTGGGCCAGGAGATGACATCGCCGTTGCCGTCATCTCCGGTGCCGTGGGCGATGTGCGCGGCGAGGGCTTGGCCCGCGCGCGTCGCAGCGGCGTGGGCATCGGCAAGTGCGGCCCTGCGTTCGGCGAAGCTGGCGCTGACAAGGGCGGGGTGTTCGCCGTCGCGGTGGGGCAGCGAGGGTGGTGGAGCGGGTGCGCTGGCCCAGCGTTGCATCAGTTTCGGGGCAGAGAGGTCGCGGGCGAGCGTGCTGCCACCAAACCACACTCTCCCGTCTGGAGACGATGTGCTGTAGTCGATCGGCAGTCCCACCTTGTACCCGGTGAGAACGCCATCAGCGGTCCATCGCGGTTGAACGTCGATCTTGATCCGGGACTCGCTGGTGAGCAGTTGGAGGAACTCGGCGGCGGAGCTGGCACGGGAGGCGGCAGCCCGCACCTCGTCGCGTAGCTGTTCGCGGCTGGTCCGCTCCCGACCCAGGCGCGCCGCCTTCTCCTTCTCTGCGCGGGTCGGTCGGCGAGGTGCGGTCTTGTTGGCAGGCGAGGTCGCCGTCAGCCCGAGGCGCCGTTCGGTGTCCAGGCACCACGCCCGCCAGCGCGGCCAGTCCCGGTAAGTGTCGGCCACGGTCCCGTCACCGCGAACGAGGTTCACCACGAGGTGGACGTGATCGTTGCCCTCCGTGCTGCGGCCGTGGTGCACCGCGACCCACCGGCACCCACCCCGCCCCTCAGCATCAGCACCGAACCCCATCCTGTGCACCGCGTCATCCACCAGTTCCCGCCAAGTGGCGTCACCCAGCGCGCCATCGCGCTCCGGAATCGCCAACACGACGTGATAGACGTGCCCACCCGACAACGTGAGGTCGTGCCCGACCATCGCCGCGTCGACCTCCCGCGCCAACCTGGCAATCCATCCCCGCTCGCGGCGCGCCGGTGCGGCGGTCTCGATCCACTCCGGATCCCAACCGGCCACCACATGCTGGTGCTATGTTCGTTGGCTTTGCCGGGCCCGAAGAGGTAACGCAGCAGCCCGTGGGTATCGCCGCCGCGTCGACCATGCTCGGGAGCTTTCGCGATCACGACCTTCGGCGACGTGATCGGTCGGCCGGGTCGATCGCGTCAAGGATCTCCCGGTGCCGTTCCAGGGTCTCGCTGAAGTACGCGAGTGCGTCTGCGAGGCCGGCCGGGAGTTCGCCGGTCGCGTTGGTCGCGGCGGCCATCTGGTTGAGGTTGACGCCGATACGGATCAGGCGCGTCTCGACGACGTCCAGGCGTTCGGTCCACCAGCGTTGCTCCCGCAGACTCCAGCCGCCAGCGGACTCCTGCAACGCGGACTCGATCAGATAGCGCGGCACCGTCAAACCCGCGAGCGTCGCGGCGATCACCAACCTGAGATAGGTGTCGGAAGTGGTACGGACGTTGATCCGGATCGGCGAGCCACCGTCCACTCGCCGCTGCCGCCGCCGATGGCCATCACCCATGACGCGCTCCCCCCGGAGCGTCGCGTGGCCGCGCCCCCGCGTCCACTGGTGATGACCACGATACGTGACCGGCAACCGTCACGCACCGTTGTCGCGGCTCGCCAGCCGCGACAACGATCAGGTGCCCTGATCATATAACTTGCTGCCCGCGTCACCTGTTGCATCGAATGCGCGCAAGGCAGTGTCGCAAGTTCGCAGGCACTAGCCAAAAACCGGCCGGACGATGCGCCCAGACCGCTCCCGTACGTCCGTAACAGCAAGCCTTATGGTGCACGCAGTATGGCGCAGATAGCGCCACAGCGAGCGTTCGTCCAGAACCATCGGACACGTCAACGTCAGATTGAACGCGCGCACCTGCCCCGACACTTTGCCCGAACGGGGGACCACCCGGTGAGTAGCCGGGCGGGATCGCACCGCCCGGCTCTCGCAGAACCGGACTTGAACCTCTCGGCTCATCCGGCTCCCATCGCCCAACCATCAGGACGCGCGCCCAACCGCCAGTGCGCGAACAACCGGGGAGATCGACGAGC
>DATATE010000024.1:0-37209 GCA_036268955.1 Pseudonocardiaceae bacterium | reverse complement strand
GGATCAAACTCTCCAACAATGAATTTGACTCCATGGCAGCACCCAAAAGGTGCGCTCAAAGAAATTACCTCAGACGAGGTAAAACAATGCTCTACTGGCATTATCGGCACGCTGTTGAGTTCTCAAAGAACACACGCACACCCTCGCTCAACACTTTCGCGTCCTGCGACCGGGGCGTCATTCCATCGTACTGCATTGGTTTTCAAGCTTTTCCCAGGGGTGGAGTTCCGGTTGATCCGGCCCGCGAAGGACTGGAAGAACCTTGCTCCGTTCTGAGGAGTGCCGCAGTATCGTAGCCGACTCGATCCACAGTGTCAAACTGTGAGGCCGAGGTCATCCACACCACTGAGTGTAACTCACCGGCGCTTCAGCTACTTCACCGTCTCCGCCGGGCTTTTTCGTCCCGTTCCGTCCGGTGTTCCTTGCGACATGGAAAAAGTTACTCACCGACGCAGCAAGAGTCAAATCGTCTGGTCAGGGGCACTTTTTTTGATCAGCGGGCCTGGTCGGAGTCGATCACTGGGTGGTTCGGGAGCGCGGTCGTAGCCAGAGCGTGATGCTGTGCTGGCCGTCGGCTCGCTCGATGACCTCCGCCGGGGTGGCCGGCTGGTCGTCGCCGAGGAGGACGACGTCGAAGCCCCAGGTGTCGAACTCACGGAGGACGGCCGTCGGGTCGTCACCGACGGCGCTGGTCTGGCTGGCCGAGAACGCGCAGAACACGTTGGGCCGGTCCCT
Organism: Pseudonocardiaceae bacterium; assembly: GCA_036268955.1. GTDB lineage: Bacteria > Actinomycetota > Actinomycetes > Mycobacteriales > Pseudonocardiaceae > CAJCJE01. The sequence continues at coordinate 36,474 of DATATE010000024.1, read as the reverse complement.
GCGCAGGAGGCGGACCAGTCCGCCGAGTGCTCGGTGGCCCCTTCCCGGTGCGTCGACCTTCACCACGGACAGCGGCATGCCCTGTAGGGCGGTGACCGCTTCCAGCTCGCGGTCGAGGCGGACGGCCGGCACCGAATCGGCCGGTCGGGTCTCCTCGGTCGGTTCCTCCGACCTGCCCGATGAGGTCGCCGATGACGTAGCCGATGAGGTGCTCGATGACGCGGCCTGCGACGCGCCGGAGGTCGATTCGGGGTCCGGTTCGCCGGGGAAGACGGCGAAGCCGCCGGTCATCGCGGGTTCGGTGCGCAGGGTGCCGGGGCTGTCCCAGGCGGCGGCCTCGATCACGGTCAGGCGTTCGCCGACGGCTTCGGCGACGTTCATGGATATGTTGTGCCGCAACAGGACCGTGGCCTCGGTATGCGGCTCGACGGCCACCACCGCGCCGCTGGTGCCAAGGCGGCTGAGCACGCGCAGCGTGTGATAGCCGACGTAGGCACCGATATCGACGAAGATGCCGCCCGGTTCGACCAGCGAGTCGATCAAAGTGGACAGTTCCGGTTCCCAGACTCCGTTGCTGGACAACAAGGGCAGCATCACGCCGTCGTCGGCCGGCAGCCGTAGCAGGCCCGCGTCGCAGAGCACGAGCGAACTCGCGGCGGCGGCGAGCGCGGAGTCCGGTGGTTCTTGTTCGGCGCGGCGTTCGTATTCGCGCAGCACCACTCTGCGCAGCGCGTCGGAGGCGCGCAGGGCCTGACTCGCCGCGCGGACGGTGACCTGGCTGCGACCCTGTTGCTCGTCGAGGACGGCGCCGGTTCGGGATTCGAGTTCGTCGATCCGGTCGAGGGTCCGGTCCAGCGCCTCGGTGAGCCGGTCGAGTCGGTCGGCGATGATCTGGAGGTGTTTGCCGCGTTTGCCGGCCTCCCCGACGACCGCGTCTTCCAGCTCGTCGAGCCGTCGGGACTGGCCTGCGATGTCGGCCCGTGCACGCAGCACACCGTCGTCGGTGCCGGACTGGGCTTCGTCGAGGCGGCTGGTTCGCTCGGTGAGGCGGTCGAGGCGGTCCCTGAGCATGGCGACCTCGGCCGGTTCACCGCCTGCCGCGGCGTCCTGCCTGCGCAGCAGTTCCTCGCTGGTTCGTTCGACCCCGTCCATCAGGGTGCCGAGCATGGAGCGCAGGTGCACGTCGTAGTGGTTGAGCACGCGGAGCACGGCTTTGCGCAGCGCTGGGGCCATCGGCACCTTGTGGCTGGCGCCGACGTCCGGCTCGCGCAGCAGGACGTGGCGGGCGGAGCGCAGCGGGCGCAGCGGATCGGACAGCGGTTCGGGTCGTTCGGCGCTGCGGCGGGCCCGCCAGGCGTGATAGGCCTGTTCGACGCGGTTGCGCAGCTGTTCCCCGGCCACGCCGACGGCGTGGGTGCGCAGGAGTTCGAGTCGGCCCAGCCTGCCGAGTTGTTCGGCGGCGTCGATATCGCTTGCGGCGGCGCGCAATGCCTCGACGGCCGCCGTGGAATCCGCTTCCACCGCACCGATTCCACCGGACACCAGCAGGGCGCCGCCGGCGGCGAGCAGTTCCGCTGCCGCGCCGTATTCCGCGCATACCAACGGAATTCCTCGGGCCGCTGGTTCGGCGAGGGTGAGCATCACCCGTTCGGCGCCGCTGTGATCGTGCCCGCTGTGATCGTCCCTGTGCAGGGAAACCAGGCAGTTCGCGGTGTCCAGCCAGAGGGCCCGCTCGGCGGGTTCCGGGTCCTCGACGAGCCGGATTCGGTCGTCGAAGGCAACGGCCAGACGCAGCCGTTCCGCGATTTCCGGATGGTCGGCGACACCGCTGAGCAACAGTACGAGCCGTACGTCCTCGGTACCGGGAAAGGCGGCGCGGAACGCGGCGACCGAGCCGAGCGCGTTGTCCACCCGTTCGTAGGCATGGTCGGCGATGCCGGCGAACACGATCAGGTCAACCGGATCGGCGTCGGTCGCGGTCGGCCAGCCGAGTTTCTGGCGGGCCTCCTCCATGGCGGGCACGTCACGTTCGCCCGCGTCGAGGATCGGCAGGGTCATCGCGTGCACGGCCGACTTGGTGACGCCGTCGAGTCCGGCCTTGCCGGCGTTGGACAGCGACCAGACCTCGTCGACGCCGGGGAAGGCGGACAGGTCGGACGGTGTGCTGGGGACGGCGACGATGTAGCGGGCGTCGGCGAGCGCGGGCGGCAGCGCCGCGGGTTCGCAGCAGAGCAGGACCGGATAGTCGGGGCGGTCGGAGACGGGCAGGCCGGAGGCGGTCGCCGCGGCGCGTATCAGGGTCGCGACGCGGCCGGTGCCCAGCACGGAGACACCGAGTTGGTCGGTCAGCGGGGCGGTGTCGTCGGGGGCCGGCGGTACCGCGTCGGCGGGTAGGACGCCGCTGGGGACGCCGACGCCCGCGCACCATTCGCGGAAGGCGGCCGCGTCGGCGTCGAGGGGATGGGGGAAGCGGCGGCGCAGGTCGGGGTCGTCGTGCCAGAGCGCGGTCGCCCACCTGGTGCTGACCGGGTGCGCGTCCACCTGGGCGAAGGCCCATTCGGCGAACTCGGCACCCGCGCCGATCCACGGTGGTGGCGGGAGTTCGCCGTCGCGATCGGCGGCCTGCCAGGCGGCGCGGTAGGCAGCACGCAGCGCGGCCGGGGGCCGGGCCGAGCCGATGCGCTGCTCGATGGCGGCGGGTTCACCGGAGTCGACCGCCGAGCTGAGCGCGGCGACGTAGCCCGCGCAGAGCCTGGCCAGCAGGCGGTGTTCGGACAGCAGGACGCGGGGGCGGTCGGCGTAGCCGGCCGACAGCAGCCAGGGGCGGGTGGGATCGAAGCCCGCGAAGTGCACCGAGCGCAGCGGTGCCCCGTCGACGGTGACCGCGCCGTTCTCGTCGGCACGCAGCGCGCGCTGGCCAGCGTTGAACACGGAAAGGCCGATGCCGGGGTCGCGCAGGACGTGGTGGTCGACGAGGACCGAGGCGCCGTCGAGGAAGGCGCCGTCCTGGCTGTGCAGCGTGTTGTCCGACCAGGCCCGGAGGAAGTCTTCCGCGCCCCGGTTGACGGCGATCAGCGCCGGATCGAAGAGGCCTTCGGTGTGCAGGTCGGCGGCGTCGGGCCTGCGGTTGTCCTCGGGGAGCGGTTTGAGCACGCGCGGCAGGAGGACGACGCTGTGTTTTTTCCGACCCGCTGCCTGCTGCCCGCCCCCGCCGGGTTCGACGAGGCCGTCGAGGACGGGTTCGATGATCGAGCCCAGGATCAGGACAGCCGGGTCGAGGTAGAGCACGGGGCCGCTGGTGTCGGTGGCCGCGACCAGCCAGCGCATCAGGGTCGGGCGCAGCACGGCGCCGAGTTCGTCGCTGCGGTATGCGGTGCGCAGCCGGGCGAGCTGCTCGTCGTCGACACCGATCACGGAGGGGTGCAGGAACTCGACGGGGCCTTCCGGTACCGCGACACCGGTCGGGTCGTCGGAGTCGACCAGCAGCACGTGAAACCGTGCGCCCGGATGGTGGTCGAGGAAGGATTTCAGCAGTACCCGGACAGCGGGCAGTTGCGCGACCGTGGCCGCGGTGCATGCCGTGACTGACGCGGTGGGGACCTCGGCGTTCACCAGAGAAACGTAACCCGCCGACGCACCAAGGCAAGCACCCGTCCTGCCCAGCGCACCGACACGCCGAGGTGACCTCGGCGTGTCGGTTCCGGCGCTAGAGGATGGGCAGTCCGGTGCGTAGCTCGTAGGGGGTGACCTCGCTGCGGTAGCCGTCCCATTCCCGCCGCTTGTTGCGCAGGAAGAAGTCGTAGACGTGTTCGCCGAGGGCTTCCGCGACCAGTTCGGAGTTCTCCAGTTCGTGCAGGGCCTCACCGAGGTTCTGCGGGAGGCTGCCGTAGCCTGCCGCCTTCCGTTCGGCGTCCGACAGTGACCAGACGTCGTCCTCGGTGGCCGGCGGCAGCTCGTAGTTCTGCTCGACGCCCTTGAGGCCGGCGGCCATGATCACCGCATAGGCGAGGTAGGGGTTGCAGGCCGAGTCGGGGCTGCGGATTTCCACCCGACGGGAGGACGCCTTGCCCTTGGAGTAGAGCGGCACGCGGACCAGCGCCGACCTGTTGGCATGCCCCCAGCAGACCGCGGTCGGGGCTTCACCGCCGACGATCAGCCGCTTGTAGGAATTCACCCATTGGTTGGTCACCGCGCTGATCTCGCGGGCGTGCCGCAGGAGTCCCGCGACAAAGGCCTTGCCGGTCTTCGACAGCTCGTAGGGGTCCTCGCTGTCGTAGAAGGCGTTGCGGTCGCCCTCGAACAGGCTGACGTGGGTGTGCATGCCGGAGCCGGGCTGTTTGGTGAACGGTTTCGGCATGAAGGACGCGCGCACGCCCTGGGTGATCGCCACTTCTTTGATGAGGTAGCGGAAGGTCATCACGTTGTCGGCCATGGTCAGCGCGTCGGCGTAGCGCAGGTCGATCTCCTGCTGGCCGGGTGCGCCCTCGTGGTGGCTGAACTCCACCGAGATGCCCATGGCTTCCAGGGCTTCGATGGCGTGCCGGCGGAAGTGGGTGGCCATGGCGTGGCTGGCCTGGTCGAAGTAGCCGCCGTTGTCGGCCGGTTCGGGTTCGCTGCCGTCGTCGGTGAGGTTGGCGAGCAGGAAGAACTCGATCTCCGGGTGCACGTAGCAGGTGAAGCCGGCCTCGGTGGCCTTGGCGAGGGTGCGGCGCAGCACGTGCCGGGGGTCGGCCCAGGACGGGGACCCGTCCGGCATGGCGATGTCGCAGAACATCCGTGCCGAGTAGTGCTCGCCGCCGTCGGTCTCCCAGGGCAGCACCTGGAAGGTCGAGGGGTCCGGCTTGGCGATCATGTCGGACTCGTACACCCGGGAGAAGCCCTCGATGGCCGAGCCGTCGAAACCGATGCCCTCGGCGAACGCGCCTTCCAGTTCGGCGGGCGCGACCGCGACCGACTTGAGGAAGCCGAGCACATCGGTGAACCAGAGCCGGACGAACCGGATGTCGCGCTCCTCGAGGGTGCGCAGCACGAACTCCCGCTGACGATCCATACCCGCAGGGTAGGCAGGCTGCGTTAACGGCATGTTTCCGGCTCGCCGGAGACGCCCCGGTTCGGGTGGTTGCGGCTGGTGGGACCGGGCGGCGCCGTCATCTGTTCGTGATCTGGTGAACAGTTGCCTGGTAGCTGGCTCTCGGTGTACGAACGGCGCAGCCCTCAACGGTGATCGCGTTACCGGCTCCACACGCGCGGTCACCGCAGGCTCGACAACAGGTCAAGGGAAGGACCGCCGTGACCAACAGCGCAGCCGCGTCCAGGCAACCTAGGCAGCGACTCAGTTCTGACCAGCGAAACGCGTTTCTCGCAGCGGTCCTCGGCTGGACGATGGACGCCTTCGACTACTTCATCGTCGTATTCGTCTACAAGGACATCGCCAAGGACTTCCACATCACACTGACCACGGTCGCCTTCGTGACCACGGCCACGCTGCTCATGCGGCCGGTCGGTGCGTTGATCTTCGGGTTGTGGGCCGACCGGGTCGGCAGGCGGCGACCACTGATCGTGGACGTGTGCTTCTACTCGGTGGTCGGGTTCCTGTGCGCGTTCGCGCCGAACTTCACGGTGTTGGTCATCCTGCGCCTGCTGTACGGCATCGGGATGGGCGGTGAGTGGGGCCTCGGCGCCGCGCTGGCCATGGAGAAGATCCCGACCAGCCGGCGCGGGTTCTTCTCCGGCCTGTTGCAGGAGGGCTACTCCTTCGGTTATCTGCTCGCCTCGCTCGCCTCGCTGCTGGTGATCACCGAGTGGGGACTGTCCTGGCGCTGGCTGTTCGCGCTGAGCATCATCCCGGCGCTGATCAGCCTGATCATCCGGTCGCGGGTGAAGGAGTCGGAGGTCTGGGAGAAAGCGCAGGAGCAGCTCAAGGTGACCAAGACCTCGATGAAGGACATCCTGCTCAACGGGAAGATCGTCCGCCGGTTCATCTACCTGATCCTGCTGATGACCGCGTTCAACTGGATGAGTCACGGCACCCAGGACGTCTACCCGACCTTCTTGACCGCGACCGACCACCAGGGCGCCGCGCTCTCGGCGACGACGGCGACCTGGATCGCGGTGGTCTACAACGTGGGCGCGATCGCGGGCGGGTTGATCTTCGGCACCCTCTCCGAGCGGTTCGGCCGCCGGTACACGATCATCTTCTGCGCGGTGCTGGGCCTGCCGATCATTCCGCTGTTCGCGTACTCGACCACGGCCGCGATGCTGTGCCTCGGCTCGTTCCTGATGCAGCTGGCGGTGCAGGGTGCCTGGGGTGTCATCCCGGCCCACCTGACCGAGATGTCGCCGGACGCGATCCGCGGCTTCTACCCCGGCGTGACCTACCAGCTCGGCAACTGCCTCGCCGCGTTCAACCTGCCGATCCAGCAGGCGCTGGCCGCCTCGCACGGCTATCCGTTCGCGTTGACGGTGACGATCGTGCCGGTGTTGATCGCGGTGGTGTTGCTGAGCTTCTTCGGCAAGGAAGCCAAGGGCATCCAGTTCGGCACGGTCGCCAGCACCGCACCCGCGACAACGGGTACCGGCTGACGATCGCAGCAGCCGCTACCGGCGTTTTTCCTGGCCCGGTCACCCGTATGGGTGGCCGGGTTTTTCGTGTCCGGGTTTTCTTGGCCGGGTTGTGACCGGTTTCTTCCTCGGCGTGCGCCGGTTGGTTCATCGGAGCCATACCATCCAGAGCATGCGCATCCGTCGGATTCTGGTTCTCTGTGCCGCGCTCGCCGTGGCCGGCACGCTGGCTGCTGGCTGCCAGAGCGGAAGTGACACCTCGCCGACCGCCGCCAGCGCGAAGACGCCGCCGAGCGCCGCCGCGTTGCTGCACACGTCGAGCGCGTCGATGCGGGGCGTGACCAGCGTGCAGTTCAACCTGACGATCGCCGGCAACCTGCCGGCGGTGCCGATACACAGTGCGAACGGCAGCCTGAACGCGGCCGGTCAGGCCAAGGGCAACGCCGATCTGTCGGAGTTCGGGCAGCTTGTCGAGGTCGAGTTCGTGTTGACCGGGGACACCTTCTACCTGAAGGGCCCGACCGGCGGATATCAGAAGCTCTCGGCCACCGACGCCAAGTCGCTGTTCGACCCGACGGCGATCCTCGACCCGAACCGGGGCGTGGCGAACGTGCTGGCCCATATCCAGAACCCACGCTCGGAGGGCACCGCGTCGGTGAACGGGACGACCACGGACAAGATCACCGGGAAGGTGGACGGCTCGGTGGTGGACCCGATCGTGCCTGGCGTCACTGGAGACGTGACCGCGACGCTGTGGCTGGCCACCGATGCGAAGGCGCTGCCGGTGAAGGCGGAGTTCACGGTGCCGGCGGTGGTAAGCAACAGTAGTGCGACGGTCGATGTGACGCTGTCGAACTACAACCAGCCGGTGTCGGTGAGCGCGCCGACCGGATGATCACCTCCGCTCCCCCGGCCCCTTCGCGCCCTCGCCGGCGGATCGCGATCGGGGCAGGCGGCCTCGCGGTGCTGCTCGCCGCGCTGGACGCCTACGTGGTCGTCGGCATCCTGACCGACATCGTGCGCGACGAGGGCGTGCCGATCAATCACCTTGAGCAGGCCACTCCGGTGGTGACCGGTTACCTGCTCGGCTACGTCGCGGCCATGCCGCTGCTCGGCCAGCTGTCGGATGTGCTCGGTCGGCGGGTGCTGTTGCAGGCCTGCCTCGCGGTGTTCGGGATCGGGTCGGTGATCACCGCGTCCAGTGTCGGGCTGACCGAGCTGGTCGCCGGTCGGGTGGTGCAGGGCGTTTCCGGTGGCGCGCTGCTGCCGGTGACGTTGGCGCTGGTCGGCGACTTGTGGGCGGAGCAGCGGCGGTCGGGTGTGCTGGGCGCGGTCGGGGCCGCGCAGGAGTTGGGCAGTGTGCTCGGGCCCCTGTACGGGGTCGGCTTGGCCGCGCTGATCGGCTGGCGCGGGCTGTTCTGGGTGAACGTGCCGTTGGCCGCGGTGGCGATGGTCGTGGTGCAGCTGGCGATACCGGGCGGTCGGCCGGCGCGGGCGCATCGGCCGGATTTCGTCGGCGGCGCGCTGTTGGCGGTGGTGCTGGGGCTGGTGGTCGTCGCGCTGTACAACCCGGACCCTTCGGTGTCGGTACTGCCGAGCTGGGGTTGGCCGGTGCTGGGTGGGGCGGCGGTCGCGTTGGTCGCGTTCCTGATGTGGGAGGCGCGGTCGCGGACCCGGCTGCTCGATCCGGCCGGGGTGCGGATGCCGGTGCTGCTGTGTGTGCTCGGCGCGAGCTTGATGGCCGGCGCGGCGCTGCTGGTCACGCTGGTGGATGTCGAACTGTTCGCGCAGACGCTGCTCGGTTACGGCTCAGGGCAGACTGCGGTGTTGCTGGTGTGGTTCCTCGGCGCGTTGCCGGTCGGCGCGGTGGTCGGCGGGTTCCTGGCCTCGCGGCTCGGTGACGCGGTGATCGGCTGTGTCGGGATGGCCGTCGCGGCTGTCGGCTATCTGCTGATCTCACGGTGGCCGCTCGACGTGCTGAGCGCCCGGTATGTGTTGGGCCTGCCGGTGTTGCCGACCGACCTGGTGATCGCGGGGCTGGGGCTCGGGCTGGTGATCGCGCCGCTGTCCGGGGCGGTGCTGCGGGTGGTGCCGGCCGAACAACACGGCGTCGCGTCGGCATCGGTGGTGGTGGCGCGGATGACCGGGATGCTGATCGGGGTCTCCGCGCTGTCCGCGTGGGGGCTGCACAGGTTCCAGACGCTGACCGCGAACCTGGACACGCCGCTGCCGTTCGGCGTCACCTCGGCGAAGTTCCATCAGGAGCTGGCCGCCTACGAGCAGGCGATCCGGGCCGCGCTGCTGTCGGAGTACCGGCAGATTTTCCTGGTCACCGCGGTGATCTGTGTTCTCGGCGCGGTTCTCGCGGGTTTCATCGGACGAACCAGACGCGGGTGAGCAGACCTGTCAACCCAGATGTCGGATCCGCGGCCATTCCTGTGACCAGGACTGTTTCGGGCCCTGGCAGATCAGCACCGGCACGCCGTACTCCTCGTTGTGCACGCCCGCGCTGTTGCTGATGCGCGCGGCCTGCGTGCAGCCGCGCAGGAACTGGCTGAGATCCTTGCCGACCGCGATCACCGGCGCGCTGCCCTCCGGCGGCGGACCCCAGTAGCCGTAAGAGTTATGTCCACTGTAGACATTTGACACACCGAAGTGTTGCAGTGCACCGGCTTCGCCGTAGTTGCTGGTCAGGATGACGACCGGGGAGTTCGCGGGTAGCCGGTCGCGGACCTCGGTGACGGTGTGCACGAAGTCGGGCCAGCCGATGGTCTCGCCGACATCGGGGTTGAGCGCGATGACCAGACCGGTGTCGGCGGCCGGCAGGATGGGCAGCGAGATGATCAGGTTGATCGCGGCCCCGACCGCGACCCACGGCCAGAATCGCCAAGCCCGCCAGTTCGCGGCGGTTTCCGCGCCGGAGGCGAGCAGCAGCGGTAGCAGGCCGGCGAGGTAGTACGGCTTTCCGCCGGTGACCATGAACATCACCGCGAGCACGACCCAGGCGACGCCCAGTGGACGCATCGGCGACCGGAACAGCCGAACCAGCCCGATGACCAGCAGCGGCGCGAGTACCGGACTGGCCAGCAGGAACTGGAACGGCACCACCAGCCACCACGGCTGCGAACTGGTCGACCCGCCGCCCGCGATCGAACCGGCCACCGCGAGTTCCGGCCAGCCGTGCCCGGCCTGCCAGAGCAGCCAGGGCAGGCCGATCAGTACCGCGATGACCGCGCCGAGCCACGGGTACGGGCTGCGCAGCACCCGCCGAGGGCCGACGATCGCGACGCCGACCAGCACCGCGACGCCGAGAAACGCGGGCAGCAGCTTGTTCAACAGACCGACGCCGAGCAGGACGCCGACCAGCAGCCACAGCCAGTCGGTCTCGGTCCGGATCGCGCGCACGATCAGGCAGCCGGCGCCGGTCCAGATCAGCAGGTCGAAGGTTGACGTTTCGAGCAGATGCCCGTCGAAGAGCACGAGGCTGGACATGGCAGCGCAGGCCGATGCGATGAACTCGGCCTTCGGCCCGCCGCCGAGTTCCCTGGCGAGCACGCCGGTCAATACGACGATGCCACCGGCCGCGAAAGCCGATGGCAGCCGCAACACGGTCAGCGAGTTCGGCGCGATCGCGCTCATCAGGCGGGCGATCAGCGGTACGAGCGGGCCCTGGTCGGCGTAGCCCCAGGAGAGGTGCGCACCGCTGGCGAGGAAGTACAGCTCGTCGCGGTGATAGCCGTAGCGGCCGGCGAAGACGACCAGCAGCACGACGACCACACCGCCGAACACCCACTTGCCCCGTCGCATCGACCTCTCCTTCGGTCGTCGCGTCAGCGTAACGAGATGGACCGTCGGGCGGGTGGAGATCCGGGCATTCGCGGCGTGGAATCCGGGGGCGCGGGTGGCGTGTGTCCGGGCCGCTCAGGCTAGGCCGCTGAACTGGGCGAATGGGGCATGTCCCCGCAAAATCTCAGCCCCCACCACTCCACCGGGGGGACGGCCCCTGGCCAGTCTACCCAGGTCAGCGGGTTGGGCGCGGAAAATTCGGGTTGCTGTGGATAACTGTGCGGAGTGTGGACAACTCAGCCCGAATGTCAGATGGCTGCACGGAGGGCGGTCCAGGCCTGCTGCGGAAGGACGAGGGTACCGGCGGCCGGGTTCTTGGAGTCGCGGACGGCGATGGCCGGACCGAGGAACGCGACTTCGACGCAGTTGCCGTTACTGCCATCACCGCTGTAGCTGCTCTTGCGCCAGGCAACTTCGACGCAGTTGCTGTTGCCGCCATTGCCGCTGTAGGTGCTCTTACGCCACACCGCGCCAGTCAAATTCACAGCGGACATAAAGATCGCCGTCCTCACGAGGGATACCGCTCATCGGCCGTTCGCTCGATGAACGCCGCCGACTCTTGTGGTGGCAGCGCTGCCGAGCGCAGCTTGTCGAAGATGAGCTTAGCTTCCCGCACCTCGGCTGGTCTTTCTACGTGGACGCCGCCAGTCGGGTACTCGACATAAAGCAGACTGGGGTACTCCTCGTCGGCGAACTCCAGGATGGTGAAGGCGCCATCCATCCCGAGATGGGCGCCGAGCGAGTCCGGCAAGACTTGGAGGGTCACTGTCTCCAATTGGCTGGCCTTGAAGAGGTGGTGCAACTGGGCTCGCATCACCGGGGAGCCATCGACGGGCTTGCGGAGGACTGCTTCATCGACAATCGCGGTCAGTGCCAGGGGTGTTGTGTCGTCCATGAGTCGCTTCTGGCGGATCAGGCGAGCCGTTATCTGATTCTCAAGTTCCTTGCGACTCCACCCAACCTTGCCGGTGCTGAAGACCGCGCGCATGTATGCCTCGGTTTGGAGAAGGCCGGGGACGTACATGAGCTGGAAGTCGAGTGACGTCGAGGCTTCGGTTTCGAGGCCGATGAAGCCTCGGTCGCGGACGCCGTACGCCACCCACCAACCGGGGCGCATGGCCTGCCGGACGAGGTCGAGCAGGTCGGTGTCGAACTGGTCGTAGAGGTCCATCATGCTGCGCACCAGGTGCACATCGGCGACGGTTTCCGCGTTCTCGATCCGGCCGAGGGCACTGCGGGTCTTGTCGAGCAGCGGCGCGGCTTCGGCGAGGGTCAGGTTGGCGGCCTCGCGCATGCGGCGCAGTTTCCGAGCCACCCGGCGACGCAGCAGCGTCGGGCTACTCTTCGTGGCCATCTGATTCCTCCCTGGTGCCCGACGCTCGATGATCTCAGGTGGGAACCCACTCCTGGGAAACCCACGCCGAGCGGGCATCGGATCGACAGGTCCCAGTCGGCACACTCGTTGAGCAGGGAAGACAACGAGTGGAGGACCGAGATGGAAGCGCAGATGTTCGCGATCGTGCTGGCCGACGACGACACGAAGGTGTTCAGTTACGGGATCGACACCGGCGAGGACGCGGTGACGTTCCGTCGCGATCCGAGCAGCGGCCGGACGATCTTCAGTGTGCACGACGACGCGTACCGGGCGCTTTCGCTGGCCGAGCGGCTGTGCGGCGGTGCCGCCGAACTACAGCTGCTGCGGTATCCGTCGATCACACCGCTGGTGGATGGCGGAGAGCACAACGAGCTACCGGCAGGCTCGACATCGCGGGTGCCGGCCGGGTTCGGCATCGAGGATGCCGAAGACCGCGATGGCGAAGACCGCGATGACGAGGACTGCTAGGACGGAAGATCGCTAGGACGAGCAGGTGGTGCCGGCCGGCGGGAGGGTGAGGTCGACCAGGTAGTTGATGCCCCATTTGTCGATGCAGTCGCTGCCGGACAGGAACGCGGTGTGCTGGGTGCCGTCGAAGGTCAGCAGGCGCGCGTTGAGATCCTTGGCGAGGTTGACGCCTTGCTGGTACGGGGTTGCCGGGTCGTGGGTGGTCGAGATGACCAGGACCTGCGGCAGGCCGGGCGCGTTGGGCACGTAGGGCTGGCTGGTGTTGGGCACCGGCCAGTACGCGCAGATGCCCAGCGGCGGCACGTAGGTGTCCTGGGCGGGGTCCTCGCCGATGCTCTTGTCATAGGCGTGGTCCTGCTGAACCAGGACCTGGCGGTCCTTCACCGGTGGATAGTCGGCGCAGTGCACCGCGTTGAAGACGTCGTTGGAGTTGGAGTACTGGCCGTCGGGGTCGCGGCCGAGGTAGCCGTCGGCCAGTTGTAGGAGGGTGTCTCCCTTGCCCTGCCCCAGTTCGATCAGGCCCTGGTTGAGCGTTGGCCAGTCGTCCTCGCTGTAGAGCGCGGCGGACACCGCGGTTTGAACGTCCTGATAGGACAGTTTGCGTCCGCCGACGGCGACCGGAGTGGTCTTCAGCGGTTCGGTGAGCTTGTCCAGCGCGTCCTGGTCATTGGTCGGGTCGGTGCCGATGCCGCAAGTCTTCTGTTTCGCGCACCAGGTCGCGAAGGCATCGAAGGCGTCGTCGAAGCCGGAGTTCTGGGCGAGGCCGGCATCGGTGTCGCTCTGGTCCGGGTCGACGGCACCGTCCAGGATCATCGCGCGGACATTCTTCGGGAAGTCCACCGCGTACTGGGTGCCGATCGCGGTTCCGTAGGAGAAGCCGAGATAGGTGAGCTGGGAGTCGCCGAGCGCGGCACGCAGCACGTCGAGGTCCTTGGCGACGTCACGGGTGCCGACGTTCGCCAGCATCGCGTCGCCGGTGCGTTTCGCGCAGTCCTGCGCGTACTGCTGGTTCTCGACCTGCTCGCGGTCGGCCTCTTTCTGGTCGTCGTCGAGCGGGACCTCCAGCCGTTGGGCGTCCTGTTCGGCGTCGGTGAGGCAGTGCACCTCCGGCTGGCTGGCGCCGACGCCGCGCGGGTCGAAGCCGATGAGGTCGAACCGCGCGGCGAGGTCGGTGTCGGCGATCTGGTTGCCGATGTCGACGGCTTCGAGCATGCCGGACTCGCCGGGACCACCGGGATTCATGATCAGCGAACCGATCCGGCGATCCGGGTCCAGCGCGCCGACCTTCAGCAGGCCGAGGGTGATCACGGCGCCGTCGGGCTTGCTGTAGTCCATCGGCACGGTCAGCCGGGCGCACCGGATGTCGGTGCGGTCGTAGACCTGCCGGCTCTCGTCGTCGGTGGCGTAGGGCTCGCAGGGACCCCAGTTCGGCGTCTGGTCGTAGAAGCGCTCAAGACCGGGCGGCACATAGCCTTCGGCGACGGGAGTGCCGGAGATCACGGTGCCGCAACCGGTGACCAGTAAAGCCGCCGCGCCGATCAGGGCGACGCGGCGGCGAGCGGGTCCGGTCATGACGAGCAGCGGGTGCCGGCCGGTGGCAGCTTCAGGTTCATCAGGTAGTTCGCCCCCCATTTGTCCACACACGCGTTGCCTTGCAGGAACGCGGTGTGTTGCGTGCTTTCGTAGGTCAGCAGACCACCGTGCAACGCGTTGGCCAGGTTCACCCCGGACTGGTACGGCGTCGCGGGGTCGTTGGTGGTGGAGATTACCAACGTCGGCGCGAGACCGGGGACGTTTGGCAGATGCGGTTGGTCGGTGGGCGGGACCGGCCAGTACGAGCAGGCGTCCTGTTCGGCGACAGGGGGCCGGCCGTCGTCGAGGAAGGGGGCTGCCTGGCGGTATTGCTGGGATTCGGCGAGCAGGGTGGTCGGGTCGGTCACCGGGGGGCCGTCGACGCAGCGGATCGCGGTGAACGCGTCCTGTTCGTTGGAGTAGCTGCCGTTGGCGTTGCGGCCGTTGTAGTTGTCGGCAAGTTCCATCAGGATCAGGCCGTTGTCCTGTTTGAGTTGCAGCAGGCCGGCGTTCAGGTCGTTCCAGAGCGTCTCGGAGTACAGGGCCTGCACGACGCCGGTTGTCGCGTCGTCGTAGGCGAGTTGCCGGCCGTCGCCGACCGGGACGGACTTGACGAGCAGCGGGTTGACCAGGTTGCGGAAGGTCTGGGTGGCGTTGGCCGGGTTGGTGCCCAGCGCGCAGCTGGACTGCTTGGCGCACCAGATGGCGAACTGGTTGAACGCGGTCTGGAAACCTTTGCCCTGGCCGACGAGCTGCGCGACCGGGCTCTCGGTGGGGTCGACCGCGCCGTCCAGGATCATCGCGCGGACATTCTTCGGGAACTGCTCGGCGTAGGTGGTGCCGAGCAGGGTGCCGTAGGAGTAGCCGAGGTAGGTGAGCTGCTTGTCACCGAGCACGGACCGCAGGACGTCGAGGTCCTTCGCGGCGTCGACGGTGCCGACGTTGGCCAGCATCGCGGTGCCGTCCGGGGTGTTGGTGACGCAGTCGTTCGCGTAGGCCTTCTGCTGCGCCTGGTATTCCGCGACGCCCTGCGGGGACGGATCGTCGTCGAGATCGGAGACGCGCTCGGCGTCGGTCTGCGCTCCGGTGAGGCAGCGCACCGCAGGCTGGCTGGCGCCGATCCCGCGCGGGTCGAAACCGACAAGGTCGAACCGTTGGGACAGCGGGGAACTCGACCAGGTCTGCGTCATCCCGGCGGCGGCTTCCATGCCGGAACCGCCAGGACCGCCGGGGTTCATCAGCAGGGAGCCGATGCGCTTGCCCTGATCGGTCGCCTTGATCCGCAGCACGCCGATGGTGATCGTCTTGCCCTTCGGCTGGCTGTAGTCCAACGGGACGGTCAGCCGCGCGCACTGGAGGTCCGCCGCGCCGAACAGCTGGCTACCCTGGTCGTCGGTGGCGTAGGACTGGCAGCCGCCCCAGGTCAGGGCCTGGTTGTAGAAGCTGTCCAGACCGGCCGGGACCGGACCCGACGGTGGATGCCGTTCGGTGGTCGGCGGGGTCTGCGCCGAGGGCGAACCGGGCACGCCGGTACAGGCCGCTACGGCGGCGAGCAACGCGGCGGACAGGCAGACGAGCGGCAGCAGGCGGCGACGGCGCGAACGAGTGGACACCCGGTGATCGTGCCATTGGGTGCGTTGCACCGTGGTGTGGACCGGCCCTATGAGCCGGCCCGGCAACCACGAACTACTTGGCGGCGCGCTCGGCCATGCGCTCGGCGACCCATTCGCCGGCGGCGGCCCTGCGGAGCTTGCCGGAGGGGGTTTTGGGCAGACTGCCCGGCCCGAGCACGAACACGCCGACCGGTCGGGCACCGACCGCGTCCATCACGCGCGCGGTGATCTGCTTGTCCAGCAAGCGTTCCGCGTCCTTATCACCGGCCATTTTGGACTCGACGACGACCGCGAAGCGCTCCCGGCGGGTACCGGCGTCGAGCCGAACGGCGACCGCGTTGCCGGCCCGGACACCGTCGACGGACAGGGCAGCGCGCTCGATGTCGGTCGGGTAGATGTTGCGGCCACCCATGATGATCACGTCCTTGCGGCGCCCGCACACCACGACCTGATCGCCGACCAGGTACCCGAGGTCGCCGGTGGCCAGCCAGCCGTCGGCGTTCTGGGTGGCCAGCGGACCGTTCATGGTCAGGTAGCCGGGGGTGACCGCCTCGCCGCGCACCCGCAGCTCACCGACCTGGCGTTCGCCGAGCACGGCGCCGGACTCGTCGACGACGTCGACCTCAAGGCCGGGCAGCGGTGGTCCGAGCAGGGAGAACGACCGGGTCGCCGCATCAGCGGCCGCATCACCTTCGGCGGCGGCCTCGGAAGAGGAGACTGAGACAGCGCGGGCGTGCTGTTCGAGTTCAACCGTGTCGATGGTGTCGATGGACAGGCCGGTGAACAGCGGCGCGAAGGACACCGCGAGGGTGGCCTCGGCCATGCCGTAGGCGGCGAGGACGCATTCCGGCGGCATCTTGAAACGGGCGCCGGCCTCGGTGAAGTTGCGCACCGCGGCGACGTCGATCGGTTCTGCGCCGTTGAGCGCGATCCGCAGCCGGGACAGGTCGTAGGCGTCGTCCTCGTCGACCCTGGCCATCCTGCGGCCGACCATGGCGTAGGCGAAGTTCGGCGCGGCCGTGATGGTGCCCTGGTACTTGCTGATCAGCGTCGGCCACAGCAGCGGGCCGGACAGGAAGTCGACCGGGGTGACCTTGACCAGTTCGATGCCGAGCGTCATCGGGACGGTGAGGAAGCCGACCATGCCCATGTCGTGGAACAGCGGCAGCCAGGAAACCATCGTGTCGGCAACGGGATCGAGCGCGGCGGCTCGTGCCATCGAGTGAATGTTGGCGATCAGGTTGTCGTGGGTGATCCGGACGGCTTTCGGGTCGGCCGTCGAACCGCTGGTGAGCTGCAACAGCGCCGGTGCGGCGCCGTCGGAGGGGACCGGTTCGGCGAGCGGGTCACCGTTGGCCAGGTCGGTGAGCAGCAGGAAGCGGATGCCGTGTTCGGTGAGCACCGGGCCGAGTGCCTCGAACGGGGACCCGAGCACGACGAGTTTCGAACCGATCATGTCCAGCACCGCGACGGTGTCGGTCGACCAGACCGCGAGGTCGGTGCGCGGGGTCGGCTGGTGCAGCATGGTCACGCTGCCACCGGCCAGCCAGATGGCCTGCACCACCGGCCCGATGAGCGCCGGTTCGCCGGCGAGGACGGCGACCGCGGATTCCGGGGCGAGACCGCTCGATACCAGCGCGCCGGCCATTTTCGCGGCCTGTTCGTGCACCTCACCCCAGGTGCTGCGGTGCGGCGCCGCGGGTTCCCCGGTGTTGAAACCCCTGGTCGAACTGTTGGCGGTGGCCAACAGCGTGTCAACGAACCGACTCATGCGGGTGAGCTTAGTGTGCGGTGCTCGGGCGGTGGGTCACCCGGCGATTTCGGCGGCCGCAAGCCATTGGGCCTCGACTTCTTCCATTTCCGCGCGGACGGTGCGCAGCTGGGTGTCGAGTTCGATCAGCCGGTCGGTGTCCGCGCCGGCCTCGGCCATCTGGTTGTTGAGGGTGGCCTCGCGGGTGCTGAGGGTGTTCATCCGCCGCTCCAGCCGAGCCAGGTTCTTCTGCGCGATGCGCGCTTCGGCCGCACTGGGGCCTGCGGGGCCGGACGCGACGCGGGCGGGCGGTTTCGGCGCGGCGGGCGCGGCGGTGGCCGCGAGCCGGTCGAGGCGGGCGAGGTACTCGTCGATGCCGCCGGTGAGCTGGGTGATCTTGCCGTCACCGAACAGCGCCACCACGTTGTCGCAGATCCGCTCGACGAGATAGCGGTCGTGGGAGACCACGACCATGGTGCCAGGCCAGGAGTCGAGCAGGTCTTCGAGCTGTTGCAGAGTGTCGATGTCCAGGTCGTTGGTGGGCTCGTCGAGCAGCAGCACGTTCGGCTCGTCCATCAGCAGCCGGGCCAGTTGCAGGCGACGGCGCTCACCACCGGAGAGGTCCGCGACCGGGGTCCACTGCTTGTCGGAGCCGAACCCGAACCGTTCGGCCAACTGGGAGGCGGACAGTTCGAGTTTGCCGAGGGTGACCCGGCCGGCGATCTGTTCGACGGCCTCCAGTACCCGCAGGTTGCCGGGCAGGTCGTGCAGTTCCTGGGTGAGGTGCGCCAGCCGGACGGTCAGCCCTTCGACGCGCTTGCCGCCGTCGATCTCCTTGTCGCCGGTCAGCACGCGCAGCAGGCTGGTCTTGCCGGAGCCGTTGATGCCGACCAGGCCGACCCGCTCCCCCGGCCCCACCCGCCAGGTCACGTCGTCGAGCAGCTTCCGCGAGCCGATGGACGCGGTCACGCCTTCGAGTTCCAGCACGGTCTTGCCGAGTCGGCGGCGGGCGAAGGAGGTCAGCTCGATGGTGTCGCGCGGTTGCGGCACGTCGGCGATGAGTTCCTCGGCGGCCTGGATGCGGTAGCGCGGCTTGGAGGTGCGGGCCGGGGCGCCTCGACGCAGCCAGGCCAGTTCCTTGCGGGCGAGGTTTCGGCGCCGCTCCTCAAGCACGTCGTTGAGCCGGGCGCGTTCGGCGCGGGCGAAGACCCAGTCGGCGTAGCCGCCCTCGTACTGCTGGACCTCGCCGCCAACGACCTCCCAGGTCCTGGTGCAGACGGTGTCCAGGAACCAGCGATCGTGGGTGACGACGACCAGCGCGACGCGGCTGGCCAGCAGGTGGTTGGCCAGCCAGCGGACGCCCTGCACGTCGAGATGGTTGGTCGGCTCGTCGAGGACGAGCAGGTCGAGGTCCTGGATGAGGGCGGCGGCCAGCGCGACGCGGCGGCGTTCGCCACCGGACATGGTGGCGACCTCGGCGTCGAGACCAAGGCCGTCGAGGCCGAACCCGCTGATGCCGAGACCGTCGAGGACGGAACGGACCCGCGCGTCGGCCGCCCATTCGTGTTCGGCGGAGGTGCCGAGCGGGTCGATCACGGCTTCCCGGACGGTGCGGGCGCCGAGGAGTTCGGTGCGCTGGGTGACCACTGCCATCCGGGTGCCGCGGGTGCGCGAGACGCGGCCGGCATCCGGCGGTTCGATCCCGGCCAGGACTTCCAGCAGGGTCGTCTTGCCGCCACCGTTGAGGCCGACGACGCCGATCCGGTCGCCCTCGCCCACCCCGAGCGAGACCCCGTCGAGCAGCGGCCGGACGCCGTAGCTCTTGTCGACGGCTTCGAGATTGACCAGGTTGGCCATGGGGATGCGTTGCCTTTGCTCGTGACGAGAACCGGGATGGACGCCGACTGGTCAGGCGTGGACTTCGGGGGGTACCGGGCGGGGCTGGTCCTCGCCGGTGATGACGCGGGCACCGGGCACCGGGCCGCAGGCGGCGCGGACGGTTCGGCAGACGCCGGCTCCGGCGAGTTCGGCGGCGACCCGGACGGCCGATTCGGCGTCGGCGCAGAGGAACGCACAGCTGGGGCCGGAGCCGCAGACGATGCCGGCCAGCGCGCCAGCGTCGACCCCGGCGCGCAGGGTGCGGCGCAGGCCGGGGCGCAGTGATACCGAGGCGGCCTGCAGGTCGTTGCCCAGCAGCAGCGCCAGTTGCCGGGGGTCGCCGGCGGCGAGGGCTTCCAGCAGTGGTTCGACCGCGCCGAGGCGCTGTTGGCGGCCTGCCGCGCGCAGCCGGTCGATCTCGCCGTAGACCACCGGCGTGCTCAGGCCGGCGCGGTCCAGCCCGATCGCCCAGTGGAAGGTGTGCCGGGTGAGGACGGGGACGAGCTGTTCACCTCGGGCGGTGCCCAGCGCGGTGCCGCCGTAGAGCATGAACGGGACGTCACTGCCGAGGGTGGCGGCGATGCCGGCCAGCTCGTCGCGGGAGAGTTCCAGCTTCCACAGCGAGGACAGGGCGACCAGGGTCGCCGCGGCGTCCGCGCTGCCGCCGGCCATCCCGCCCGCGACCGGGATGCCCTTGCGGATGACGATCCGGATCTTGCTCTCGGCGAGGTCCCTGCCGACATGCGCGGCCAGTGCCTCGGCGGCGCGCCAGGCCAGGTTGGTCGTGTCGGCGGGGACCGAGGCGGCACCTTCGCCGTGGATCTCGATACCGGGTTCCTCGGTGGGCGCCACGGAGACCTCATCGGTCAGCGACAGGGCCTGGAACACCGTGTTCAGGTCGTGGTAGCCGTCGGCACGTAGCTCACCGACGGCTAGATGCAGGTTGACCTTTGCGGGGACGCGGACGGTCACCGGTGGCGGGACTACGGCAAGCACGTACCCGAGCCTACGGAACTACGGGCGCGGATGGTGCCGCCGGCTCGAATCCGGCCACCGGTGATCGTCAGAACGACCCGGCTGATCACGATCTGCGGGCTGGTCAGGCCGCGACACCCTGCGGACCGGTCGTGCCGCGCTGCACGATGGCACCCCGGTCGGCGATCCAGGCCAGCGCGCTGTCGGCGCGTTCGCCGCTGACGCCGATGGAGAAGCGGGCCACCGGCGTGTCGCCGAGCCGGGTCTGGCCGCCGCCGAGGACCGCGACGTCCACGTCGAAGCGGGCCCCGGCCTCGGGCAACAGCGCGCCGACCGAGGCGAAGCCGATGAGCACCACGTCGGCGACCCGGTCGTGCGGGGCGGCCAGCGAGGCACGCAGCGCGGGCGGGAGATCGGCGTGCGCGGGCGGCAGGATGGCCGAGGAGGTCCAGCTGTCCAGGTCCAGCGCGAGGTCCAGCAGCTTGCCGTGTTCCACCAGCCGACCGCCGTCGAGAACGGCGACGTCGTCACAGATCCGGCGGATCACGTCGGCCTCCTTGGTGACCAACAACACGGTCACGCCAAGCTCGGCGCGGGCGCGGTCGAGGACGGTGAGCACCGCGGTGGTCTCGCCGTGGTCCAGACCAGTGGTGGGCTCGTCGGCGAGCAGCACCGAGGGGCCACTGGCCAGTGCACGGGCCACGGCGACGCGCTGGCGGGCGCCGGCGGACAGGGCGTCGGGCTGGTTGGCGGCGCGCTCGGTGAGGCCGGCGAGATCGAGCAGTTCGGCCACCCGCGCCCTGCGGTGTGGACCGTCCACTCCGGCCTGTTCCAGCGGGAGCGCGATGTTGCCGGCGACGGTGCGCTGGGAGAGCAGCGAACCCTCCGGCGGCACGACGGCGATCTGGCGGCGCAGCAGCCGCAGCTGGTTGTTGCCCAGCGCGAGCAGGTTCGTGCCGCCGACGCGGATGGTGCCCCGGTCGGGTCGTTCCTGGAGGGTGACGCACCTGGCCAAGGTGGACTTACCGGCGCCCGCGGGGCCGACCAGCCCGCACAAGGTGCCTTCCGGCACGTCGAGGGTGACGTCGTCGAGTGCGACGACGGTGCCATTTCGGCTGGTGAAGGACTTGGTCAGGTTTTCGACGGTGATCACGTTTGCTCCCGTGGCAGCACACTAGGCGCCGGGTTACGGCGGCCTTGAAGGTGAGAGAAAATCGCCCGAGTAGGGCGGCGAAAAGACAGGTGTTGTTGTCTTTCAGGCGGCTACGCGCGAGCTACGACAACCCGTGACGGTGCGGCGGCAGAGGTCTACCGTCCTGCGGCGGGTGAGGTCCACGATTCCTCCATCGGTCCTGGCGGTAGCACCTTCCCCGTTGGGGGTGGTTGCTGCGGCTTCAGCGAGCCAGGTCTCTCAGCCGCTCGGGATGGGTACAGCCAGTACAGCCGAAGCGGACCGGGATAGCAAGCGGCTAACTGGGCGAATGCCGCAGGTCACAGTGTTTGCTCAGAATTGAGGTAAGCGCCGAGGCTGCGGTAAGGGGGCCCTTATGCGGGCCTGAGGCCGGTGTCGACGGCGGCCGTGGCGAGCCGGGCGAAGTCCTCGACCGACAGTGCTTCACCGCGCGCCGTGCTGGACAGTCCGGCGGCTTCGAGCAGTTCCTGCGCGGCGGTCGGCGAACCGGCCCAGCCGGCGAGCGCGGCCCGCAGGGTTTTGCGGCGTTGCGCGAAAGCGGCGTCCACCAACGAGAAGACCAGTTCTCTGACCACAGTGGACGGTGCGGGTCGGCGGGTGAAGGCGACCAGTGCCGAGTCGACACCGGGTACCGGCCAGAAGACCGAACGCGACACCGAACCGGCCCTGCGCATCTGCGCGTACCAGGCGCCCTTGATGCTCGGCACCCCGTAGGTGCGGCTGCCGGGGGGTGCGGCCAACCGGTCGGCGACCTCGGCCTGGACCATCACCAGGCCGGTGGCCAACGCGGGAAGTTCACTCAACAGGTGCAGTACGACCGGGACGGCCACGTTGTACGGGAGGTTGGCGACCAGCGCGGTGGGCCCCGGCAGGCCGGCGAGGTCCTCGGCGCGCAGTCGCAGTGCGTCAGCGGGCAGCACGTGTAGCCGGTCGGCGAGACCGGGCGCGCGGTCACTGACCGTCACCGGGAGTCGGCCGGCGAGAATCGGGTCGATCTCGACGGCGAGCACGGCCCGGCAGGCGGGCAGCAGGGCCAGGGTCAGCGAGCCGAGACCGGGGCCGACCTCCAGCACGACATCGTCGGGCCGGAGGTTCGCGGCGGCCACGATGCGGCGCACCGTGTTGGCGTCGTGCACGAAGTTCTGGCCGAGCTTCTTGGTCGGCCGGATGTCCAGCTCGGCGGCCAGCGCGCGGATCTCGGCGGGCCCGAGCAGCTGTGCACCGGAGGGCCGGGGTTCGCCCACCTGGAGGTCGGGCAGCGTGTCGTCGGCGCCGGCCGCTTCGGCGGGCAGGGCCGGTTCGGCGGCGCCGGGCACGTTGTCCATTCTGTCCATCGCCGAACATGGTGCCAGCACCGCGCGGACGCGGTGCTGGCGGATGGTGCTGGCGGGGGTTCGGGGAGGGGTCAGGAGATGCCGAGTTCTCCAGCGCACTGCCAGGGCTCGTACCCACGGGCGGCGCGGACCTTGTCGGCCACGGCGATCTGGTCGGCCTTGCTGGCCAGGTCGGCGCGCGGGGCGTAGGCCTGGCCGCCGTTGGAGTCCCAGGTCGCCTCGTTGAACTGGAGGCCGCCGTAGTAGCCGTTACCGGAGTCGATGCTCCAGTTACCGCCGGACTCGCACTTGGCGATCTCGTCCCAGATCGCGTCGCCGGGCAGCGGGGCGGTGCCGACGTGCTCGACCTCGGCGACCGGCTGGGTGGTGACGTTGACCGAGAGCTGGACCTTGGCGGTCTGCCTGCCGTTGACCGAGGTGATCCGGTAGGTGACCTGCTCGCTGCCGTTGACTCCCGGCGTGGTGACCTGCTGGGTGCCCTCGTTCATGGTCGGGTCCTGGATCTGCTGCACCTGGAACGGGACGCTCTGCGTCACCGTGACGACCTGGGTGCCGGTGCGGCTGATCGAGATCTGCATGCCCTGGGTGACCTGGTCGTTGAGACCGGGGTTCACCGAGTCCTGGTTGCCGACGCTGATGTGGTGATCGGCCAGGATGTCGCCGACGGTCGCGTCGGTGGTGGTGATGGCCTGCGGGGCCGCTGCGCCGTCGATCAGGGTGACCGTCTTCGGGGTCCTGATCGACACGCTCATGCCCTGCAGCGGGACGGCCACGCCGCCGGACGCCGAGACCCAGGCGCCCTTGGTGCTGATGCCCAGCTCGTTGAACGCGGCCGACAGCGTGGTCGAGCGGGTCCAGTGGTCGGTCTCGACGCCGTCGACGGTGACCTTGAGCAGGCGACCCCGCTCCAGCATGATCGTGCCGCCGTCGGCGATCGGCGCGGTCGGCGACGGACTGACCGAGTCGTGCGCGCCCAGCGTGATGCCGTCGTCCTTGAGGACCTGGCCGACGGTGCTGGAGTAGGTCCTGATGTGCTGGTTGACGCCATCGACATCGACGTTGACGTCTTTGTCCATGGCCATCGCCATGGCGCTGCCGCCGGTCGCGGAGAGCAGGATCGCCGCGATGGTGGCCTTGAGGAACCGCTTCTTCCAGCGCTTGCCGGCCGTCTCGACCAGCTGCTGCATCGGCTCCGGCTCTTCGCCCGCGAGCGCCGAGGACTTCGCCCTGCGATCCTCCTCGGCGAGCAGCTCTTCGAGCTCCTCGTCGATCCTGGGGATCAGCATGGTCTCCGCGTGAATCATCGAGATGAGTTCATCGACGTTCAGGTGCGCGGTGTTGAGCAGCTCCTCGGCGTCCGGGCCGAGGACTTCCAGGACTTCCTGGGTGGTGATGCCGTAGGGGGCGGCGGCGACCGGTCGGTCCTGCAGGGCGGTGCCCGTCCCGTACACCGGCGCCATTCGCGGCATGCTCGGGTGCTGGGCGGGTGCGGCCTGCGGGCGGGCCACCGGGCGGAAGCCGGGGACGCTCGGGTGGAACCAGTCGACCTCGCCGGACATGGTGCCGGCGGTGGTGCCCGACATGCTGCCTGCCGTGTTCCCGGTCAGCACGCCGGTAGTGCTGGTAGATCTGGTTGAGCTACTGCGGGTAGTGCGATAGTCACCGCTCGCGGTCACAGGGCCGATACCTCCAGACGCGTCCGCGCAGGTGTTCGGATCGAATCCATCAGCGTTGATGTCCTCGAACCGATCTCCTTCTGCGCGAAACTCGTGATGATGGTGCTCCAGCTCCCGTAGCAAGCGTGTACCCAAACACCATTCGGCGTTCGAGCCCCGACACACGCAATCCTGACTGCTTCGGGTGTGTCCCCAGGGTTTTCCCCCTAGGGGCATCGATCACGGGACCGTAACGGACTCTGAGAGGTTGCGCAAACACCTCGGCGAAATTCCGTGTCGCTCATCACACTACCGAGTGAGAACAATTCGACACCGCTGGTCAACTTTGCTCCAAGTGGCCTAGACCAAAAATGCGCTCCGCATTCGCCTCGACCGTGCTCGCTAGCTCGCTAACGCTCACCCCGCGTAGTTCCGCCAGCGAACGAACCGTGTAGGCGACGCAGTACGGCTCATTGGGACGGCCACGGAAGGGATGCGGCGTCAGGAACGGCGCGTCGGTCTCCACCAGCAACTGTCCGGCCGGGACGATCCGCGCGGCCTCCTGCAACGGCACCGCGTTTCGGAAGGTCACCGGGCCAGCGAAGGACAGGAAGTAGCCCGCCTCGACACAGCGGCGAGCCATCTCCGCGTCGCCGGAGAAGCAGTGGAAGATCACCTTCTCCGGCGCGCCCTCCTCGTCCAAAATAGACAGAACGTCCTCGTGCGCATCCCTGTCGTGGATCATCAGCGGTTTGCCGGCCTGCTTGGAAAGCTCGATGTGCCAACGGAAAGCGGCCTGCTGCACGCTTGGCGGCGAGTAGTCCCAGTAGTAGTCCAAACCGGTCTCACCGATGGCGACGACGCGCGGCTGCCGCGCCAGCTCCTTGAGCGCGTGCCGGGCCGAGTCGGCGAATTTCGCCGTCCGGGTGGGATGCACGGCGACCGCGGCGAACACCCGAGGGTCCCAGGTGGCCGCCTGCGCGGCCCAGCGCGCGGACGGCATGTCGTCGGCGACGGTGACCACGCGGGTCACCCCGGCCCGTTCGGCGCGGTCGAGCATGGCGCGCACCGATTCCGGGTCCTTTGCCCCGCAGGCGTCCAGATGGGTGTGCGCGTCCACCACCGGCGCCGGAAGAGCTTCCGGTACCGGTGGTGGCTCGTGCCGATTCCCGCCTTCGTCACTCGCTTTGCCCGGCACTGTTTTGCCCGGCACTGTCACGTCACTGTTCGATGGGTAGGTCACTGTTGGGGTACGTCACTGTTCGATGGGCGCGAAATCCGGACCGGTCTCGGCCAGTTTCGGGTCGAGCTTGGTGAACAGCGGCGTCGGCTTCTCCAACGGCCTGCCGACCTCGATCGGCGTCGAGGCCCACCGCGCCTGCTCGGCCTTGTAGTCGCCGGTGATGACCGGGTACTCGCGGCCGGGGATGTCCAGATCCTCGACCTCCCGCAGCTCCGGCTGCGAGGCCCAGATCCCGGTGCCGCCCAACGCTCCGTGCACCGCCTGCGCCGAATGCGGCAGGAACGGGGTGAGCAGCGTGTTCACATCCGACACCACCTGTAGCGCGGTGTGCAGAATGGTGTCGCGCCGCTCAGGGTCGTCCTTGCGCTTCCACGGCTCCTGGTCGGAGAGGTACTTGTTGGCCGCCGACGCGACCCGCATCGCCTCACCGATACCGGCACGGAACCGGGAGTGCGCCAGATGCTCGCCGACGGTGTCGAACGCCTTGGCGGACAACGCCTTCAGCTCGACGTCGGCCGCCTCCGGCCGGGTCGGGTTGGGCACCGCGCCGACGTTGCGGTGCGCCATCGACACCGACCGGTTGACCAGGTTTCCCCACTCGTTGGCCAGTTCGAAGTTGACCCTGCGGACGAACTCGTCCCAGGTGAAGTCGACGTCCTGGGTTTCCGGACCGGCAGCGGAGATGAAGTAGCGCAGGCTGTCCGGCCCGAACTCCTTCAGGAAGTCCCGCACATAGATGACCGTGCCTCGGGAGGTGGAGAACTTCGACCCGCTCATCTTCAGGAACTCGCTGGAGGCGATCTCGGTGGGCAGGTTGAGCGTCCCGTACCTGCCGGGCGTGCCACCCTTGTCGCCGGCGCCGTTGTGGCCGAGCAGCAGGGCGGGCCAGATCTGGGCGTGGAAGGTGATGTTGTCCTTGCCCATGAAATACACGCTCTGCGCGGCCGGGTCCTGCCAGTAGCGCTGCCAGGCGTCCGGGTCACCGGAGCGCCGCGCCCACTCGACACTGGCCGACAGGTAGCCGATCACCGCGTCGAACCAGACGTAGAACCGCTTGAGCGGCTCGTCGCGCCAACCGTCCAGCGGGATCTTCACCCCCCAGTCGAGGTCGCGGGTGATCGGGCGGGGCCGCATGTCCGAGACCAGGTTCTGGGTGAACTTCAGCACGTTGGGCCGCCAGTCCGTGCGGGTGGACAGCCACTTGCCGAGCGTTTCGGTGAACGCCGGCAGATCGAGGAACAGGTGCTCGGTCTCGATGAACTTCGGGACCTCACCATTGATCCGCGAGTGCGGGTTGATCAGGTCGGCGGGGTCGAGCTGGTTACCGCAGTTGTCACACTGGTCGCCGCGGGCACCGTCGTAGCCGCAGATCGGGCAGGTGCCCTCGATGTAGCGGTCCGGGAGGGTGCGGCCGGTGGACGGGCTGATCGCGCCCTGGGTGGTCTTCGGGATGACGTAGCCGTTGCGGTACAGGGCCTGGAAGATCTGCTGGGTGACCTCGGCGTGGTTGCCGGTGGTGGTGCGGGTGTAGAGGTCGTAGCTGAGGCCGAGGCCCTGCATGTCACTGGCGATGACCTGGTGGTACTTGTCCGCGGTCTGCTGCGGGGTCAGGCCCTCCTTGTCCGCCTGGACCAGGATCGGCGTGCCGTGCTCGTCACTGCCGGAGACCATCAGGACGTCGTGGCCGGACATTCGCATGTAGCGGGAGAAGACGTCGGACGGGACCCCGAAACCACTCACGTGACCGATATGACGGGGGCCGTTGGCGTAGGGCCAGGCCACCGCGGTCAACACACGCGCACTCATGTCGAACTAGCCTACGGAGGCACTGCTCGGGGCGTTCACGAGGGAGGCACCACACCGTGCGGAGGCGATCCCATCCTTCTGGTCATAATTCTGACCGGTCAGTATACTGACCTGCATGGAGACCATACCTATCACGGAGGCCAAGGCCAGGATCGCGGAACTGGCCGACCGGGTCGCCCGCGAACATGATCACTTCACCATCACCCGCAACGGCCGAGCGGACGTCATGTTGATCTCGGTCGCCGAATACGACTCCCTACAGGAAACACTCGACGTCCTCGGCGATGACGAGACGCTCGCCGACCTGCGGCAGTCCCGAGAAGATGTCGCCGCTGGTGACATGTTTGACGTTGCCGAGGTGCGCAGTGAACTCGAGCGGCGCAGGCGAGGAGAGCAGTGACTGGCGGGGAGAACCCCTTCGACCGGGAAGCTCCGACGCGGTACGCCGTTCTCTTCACCCGGCAGGCCAGGCGGAACCTGAATGAGGACCTGCCACTGGAGGTCGCCGCCGCGGCCTTGGAAACGATCGGCGGGCCGCTCGCGACCAATCCGCACCGCGTCGGCAAACCGCTGGACGAGCCGTTCGACGGGTACCACTCGGCGCGACGCGGGACCTATCGAATCGTCTACCGCATTCATGAGGACAAACACACCGTCGAGATCCACTCCATCCGGCACCGCCGCGACGCGTACCGCACGTGATCGGGTGGCTCGGGGCGTTCACGAGGGAGGCACATGTCGGCCACGCGGTTGCTGGTGCTTGGCGTGGTGCGCGGCTACGGACAGGCTCACGGATACCAGGTCCGGCGCGAGTTGCTGTCCTGGGGCGCGGACCACTGGGCCAATGTGGCGCCCGGCTCGATCTACCACGCGCTGAAGAAACTGGCCAAGGACGGCCTGCTGGCCGAGGTCGCCAGCGAGGAGGGCGACGCGGGACCGGATCGGCTGGTCTACGCGCTGACGCACGACGGGGAGACCGAGTTCGTCCAGTTGCTCACCAAGGCACTGTCCTCGACCGACCCCGGTAACGAGTCGATCTTCGCGGCCACCACCTTCCTCACCACACTGACCCGAGCACACGTCATCGGCCTGCTCGGCTACCGGCTCAGCCAGGTACGCGCCAGCCTCGACGACGCGCGGAGGTCGGTGGCCGGCAATGCGGACATGGGCAAGCCCGCGCACGTCCGCGAGCTGTTCCGGCACTGGGAGTACGCGGCAGAGGCCGAGGCGCGCTGGGCCGAGCAGCTCATCGAGCGGCTGGAGGCCGGCGAGTACGTGATGGCCGACGACTCACCGGATCATTTCGGCCATCCCGGCGCGGCCGACCAACCACCGCCACTCAAGTAATCAAACTTGACTAGTGCTCTCGACTGGCCCATACTGCTGCCTCGGTAGTCAAATTTGACTAATTACGGGAGACGGCTGTGATCAAGACACGCGGGCTGAGGCGCACCTTCACGTTGCGGGGTCATCCCGTTGAGGCGGTGCGCGGCATCGACCTCGATGTCGCGCCCGGTGAACTCGTCGGCTTCCTCGGGCCGAACGGCGCCGGCAAGACGACCACCCTGCGGATGCTGGCCACCCTGCTGCGGCCGACCGGGGGCAGTGCGACCGTCGCCGGCGTCGACCTGCTCGCCGACCCGGCCGGGGTACGTGCCCGGATCGGCTACGTCGGCCAGGGCAACGGCGGCGGCGCCGACCAGCGGGTCGACCAGGAACTCCTGCTCCAGGCGCAGCTCTACGGCCTGTCGCCGGCCAGCTCACGGGAGCGGGTGCGGGCGCTGGTGGACACCTTCGAACTGTCCGAGGTCACCGGCCGCCTGGTGGCCACCCTCTCCGGCGGCCAGAAGCGGCGACTGGACATCGCCCTCGGTGTCCTGCACCGGCCCGCGCTGGTGTTCCTCGACGAACCATCCGCCGGCCTCGACCCGCAGAGCCGGGGCGACCTCTGGCAGCACGTCCGCGACCTGCGCGAGCACGACGGCGCCACGATCTTCCTGACCACGCACTACCTCGACGAGGCCGACGCGCTGTGCGACCGGATCATCGTCATCGACCACGGCCGGATCGTCGCCGAGGGCAGCCCGGACGAACTGAAGAGCCGGGTTGCCGGCGACCTTGTCCGGCTCGGCGTCTCCGACACCGCCCGCGCCGCCGAACTGGCCGGCGCCGTGCCGAGCAGTACCGAACTGGTCAGGGGCGAGGCCACCGTGTCCTTCCGGGTACCGCGCGGGGACACCGTGCTGCCCGCGCTGCTGCGCGAACTCGACAGGGCACAGGTCGCGGTCGACTCGGTCGCCACCCACCGGCCCACCCTCGATGACGTCTTCCTCAGCCTGACCGGGCGCAGCCTGCGCGACGCGGCCTGATCGATCGGAGTACGAGTACCGATGAGTTCCACGACTGTTGCCCCTGTCGACGCCGACAACCCCGCCGGTCTGGTGAAACCTGCCAGGTTGCGACTGTGGCGGGAGATCCGGCTGGTGTTCGTCCGGTCGATCCGCCCGACCTTGCGCCGACCGGTGTCGCTGCTGATCGGCATGTCGATGTCACTGTTGTACCTGGCACTGTTCGGTCCGCTGCTGCACCAGATCGGCGCGGGTGGTGCCGGGAGTTCCTGGCAGTGGTTCGTGCCGGGGATGATGGTGCAGACCGCGTTGTTCGGCACCTCCTACGCGGGCTTCGCGCTGATCCCGGAGATCCGCTCCGGCGCGCTGGAACGGCTCCGTGTCACCCCGGTCAGCCGCGCGGCGCTGCTGCTCGGCCGGGTCCTCGGCGATGTGCTGCGGCTGGTCATCCAGGCGGTGCTGCTGACCGCGCTGGCGATGATCTTCGGTTTCCGGGTCGGCATCGGCCCGCTGCTGCTGGGGTTGCTGCTGCTCGCGGTGCTGGGCACCGCCATCGGCTCGGCGTCCTACGCGCTGGCCCTGATACTGCGCCAGGAGTACGCGTTCGCGCCGGTGCTGAGCATGTCGACGCTGCCGCTGTTGCTGCTGTCCGGCGTGCTGCTGCCGATGACCATCGCCCCGACCTGGCTGCACGACCTGTCCAGGATCAACCCGCTGTCCTACGTCGTCGACGCGGAGCGAGCCATGGTCGCCGGCCAGTGGTCGGCCACCACGATCTGGCTCGGCCCGCTGCTGGCCGTGCTGCTCGCGGTGGCCGCCGTCGCCGTCGGCGTACGCACCTTCCGACGCGAGACAGCCTGATCTCCGTCGATCGCGCCGGCCGGTCCGAACAGCTCAGCCGGCCAGCGCGATCCCCGGAATCGACTTGATCTCGCCGAGGAACGCCGCCGTCACCGTGATCGGGTAGTCGTCGATGGCGAGCATCGTGGTGCGCTGCTGGTATTTCACCTTCAGGTGCACCGGGGTCTCACCACGGTGCACGGCAAGGGTGCGCTTCAGTTCGCCGACGACGTCCTCGGTCAGCTTCTCCACGTTGCACAGCAGCACGACCGGGGGCTCGGTGCCGGGATTGATCTCGGCCGCGCTGACGTCCAGCGGCACGATGCCCGATCCGAAGATCGACATCTTGCCCTCCCGCCAGTTCACCCTGCCCTTCACCGCGACCGCGGCGTCCTCGACAAGATCGGGCGCGAACACCGAGTACGACTTGGCGAAGAACAGCACCTCGATCGCGGCGTCGAGGTCCTCGACGGTGGCGATCGCCCACGGCTCGCCGTTCTTGTTCACCCGGCGCTCCAACGAGGAGATCATCCCGGCGACGACCACCTCACCCTCGGACGGCGGCTCCTCGATCAGCACCGCGATCGGCTTGGGCGCGTGCTTGCGCAGAATGCGTTCCGTGCCGTCCAACGGGTGCGCCGACACGTACAGGCCGAGCATCTCCCGCTCGAAGGCGAGCTGTTGCTTGCGCGGCCAGTCCTCCGCGGTGAACTTCAGGTGCGCCAGCGGCGAAGAATCCTCGGCGGGCGGCGCGGTGTCGTCGCCGCCGAAGAGGTCGAACTGGCCGAGCGCCTCCTGACGCTTGAGGCCGATGACCGCGTCGACCTCTTCCTCGTGCACCTCACACAGCGCCCGGCGGGTGTGCTCGAAGGAGTCGAAGGCGCCGGCCTTCACCAGCGACTCGATCACCCTCTTGTTGCAGCACACCACTTCCGCCTTGGTCAGGAAGTCGGTGAAGGAGGTGTAGCGGCCCTTCTTCTGCCGGGTCGAGATGATCGACTCGACCACGTTCGCGCCGACGTTGCGGATCGCGCCGAGGCCGAACCGGATGTCGGTGCCTACGGCGGAGAACCGCAGCGAGGACTCGTTGACGTCCGGCGGCAGCACCTTCGCGCCGAGCCTGCGGCATTCGGAGAGGTAGACCGCGGACTTGTCCTTGTTGTCACCGACCGAGGTCAGCAGCGCGGCCATGTACTCGGCCTGGTAGTTCGCCTTGAGGTAGGCGGTCCAGTAACCGATCAGGGCGTAGCAGGCGGCGTGCGACTTGTTGAACGCGTAGCCGGCGAACGGAAGAATGGTGTCCCACAAGGCTTTCACCGCGGGATCGGTGAAGCCGTTGTCCAGCATGCCCTGCCGGAAACCCTCGAACTCCTTCTC
This sequence comes from Pseudonocardiaceae bacterium, assembly GCA_036268955.1. Classification (GTDB taxonomy): domain Bacteria; phylum Actinomycetota; class Actinomycetes; order Mycobacteriales; family Pseudonocardiaceae; genus CAJCJE01. Next base: position 4,641 of record DATATE010000024.1, on the reverse strand, counting down.
AAGGACCTCGATCTTCTTCTTACCCATCGCCTTGCGCAGCACGTCCGCTCGACCCATCGAGTAGCCGGCGACCTTCTGCGCGATGAACATGATCTGCTCTTGGTAGACGATAAGGCCGTAGGTCTCGGAGAGGATCTCCTTGAGCGGTTCCTCCAGCTCAGGGTGGATCGGCTTGACTTCCTGCCGCTTGTTCTTGCGGTCGGCGTAGTCGTTGTGCGCGTTCATGCCCATCGGGCCCGGCCGGTACAGCGCGTTGACCGCGACGATGTCCTCGAAACCGGTCGGCTGCATGCGGCGCAGCAGGTCACGCATGGCACCACCATCGAGCTGGAACACGCCAAGCGTGTCGCCCCGGCCCAGCAGCTCGTAGGTGGCCATGTTGTCGAGGGTCAGCGCGTCGAGGTCGATGTCCTCGCCCCGGTTGGCCTTGATGTTCTCCAGCGCGTCACCCATCACGGTGAGGTTGCGCAGGCCGAGGAAGTCCATCTTCAACAGGCCAATGGCCTCGCAGGACGGGTAGTCCCAGCCGGTGATGATCGCGCCGTCGTCGCGCTGCCAGAGCGGGATCGTCTCCATCAGCGGCTGCGAGGACATGATCACCGCGCAGGCGTGCACACCGGCATTGCGGATCAGCCCTTCGAGGCCACGCGCGGTGTCGAAGATCTTGGACACCTCGGGGTCGGTCTCGATGAGGGTGCGGACCTCGGCGGCCTCGTTGTAGCGCTCGTGCTTCGGGTCGACGATGCCCGACAGCGGGATGTCCTTGGCCATCACCGGCGGTGGCAGCGCCTTGGAGATCCGGTCGGCGATACTGAAGCCCGGCTGGCCGTGCAGGACGCGCGCGGCATCCTTGATCGCGGCCTTGGTCTTGATCGTGCCGAACGTGATGACCTGCGCCACCTTGTCCGCGCCGTACTTGTTCGTCGCGTAGGAGATCATCTCGCCGCGCCGACGGTCGTCGAAGTCCATGTCGACATCGGGCGCGGACGGTCGTTCCGGGTTCAGGAACCGCTCGAACAGCAACCCGTGCTCGATCGGGTCGACATTGGTGATCCCCAGCGCGTAGGCGACCAGCGAGCCGGCCGCCGACCCACGACCGGGCCCGACCCGGATACCGACGTCGCGGGCATGCTGCACGAGGTCGGCGACCACGAGGAAGTACGCGGGGAAGCCCTTCTGCACGATCACGCCGAGCTCGAACTCGGCACGCTCGGTGTAGTTGGGCGCCACGCCGTCGGGGAAGCGGCGGGCGAGGCCGGCGCTGACCTCCTTGACCAGCCAGCTCTGCTGCGACTCGCCCTCGGGCACCGGGAAGATCGGCATCCGGTCGACCAGCGTGTACACCTCGGTGTAGGGCTCGACCCGCTCGGCGACCAGCAGCGTGTTGCCGGCCGCGCCCGGTACCTCCTTGTCCCAGTAGGCGCGCATCTCGTCGGCGGACTTGAGGTAGTAGCCGTCGCCGTCGAACTTGAACCGGTTCGGGTCGTTGAGCGTCTTGCCGGACTGCACGCACAGCAGCGCGGAGTGCGCCTCGGCCTGGTCCTTCGTGACGTAGTGGCTGTCGTTGGTGGCCAGCGGCCGCAGGTCGAGCTTGTTGCGGATCTCCAGCAGCCCCTCGCGCACCGACCGCTCGATCGGCAGGCCGTGGTCCATCAGCTCAAGGAAGAAGTTGTCCTTGCCAAAGATGTCCCGGTAGTCGCTGGCCGCCTGGAGGGCCTCGTCAGGCTGACCGAGCCGGAGCCTGGTCTGCACCTCACCGGACGGGCAGCCGGTGGTCGCGATGATGCCTTCGGCGTTCTCGGAGATCAGTTCCCGGTCGCAGTTGTGCACAGCGAAATCGGTGACGTACGAGTGATCGTCCGCGACCTCGATGTTGTAGACCTCGCCAACATAGGTGTCACGGACGACATCCAGGACGGGCTTGTAGACGTAGTCCTCGTCGGACAGGGTCCTGCGGTACAGCGGCTTCATATCCGGCGAGTAGTTGGCGCGACAAGATTGTGCGTGCTGGTCGCTGACCGGCGGCTGTAGGTAGGTGCTGGCGAAGTCGGCTCGCAGGCGCGTGGCAAGGGTCCGCATCTGCCAGTGCAGTTGTTCGGACGTCTGCTCCAAGCTGATCACGTCGAGTCGTGTCTTCGACCCGTCACCGTCCAGGACACCCTGGAACAGGCCCTCCATGAAGGTTCGCGGCGCCTCGAAGGCGAACGAGGGCACCCGCTTGTTGTTGGCGCCATTCCCGCAGAGCGCGGTCAGCAACTGGGCCAGCAGCGAAGAGGAGACCGATACCGAGACCCCCTTGTAGTCGGGCCGGTCGACTCGACCACTGACCGTCGCCTCTTTGCCGGTGTACTTCTCGATCATCTTGCAACAGGCCCCGACGAGGTCCCGCTCGTCCTCGTGGAAGTACCAGGACACGGTGTGTCCGCGATCCACGCATCCTTCCGAGACATACAGGCCCAGGAAGTATCCGAAGTCGTAGTCCAGCTCGATCTCGCGCTGGAGCGTTCCGTAATGCCGCGTCGGCCCCATACCGGTTCGCGAGGACATCCGGAAGTACTCATCGGACGTGTCGTCCACCGGTGACCAGTCGACGTACTCCGCCGTCCGCACGGACGTCACCGGCGCAGCGTCGGAGCGCACGCGCGGCAGGCAGACCCAACTGTTCCAGTAGTCGACCGCCTCGCGGGTGCCAGTTCCTGGCCGCCCGGCCACGATCTCCTTGGCCTCGACCCACGACCTGCTGCCGTCGCGATGCCGGATCAGGACTGGGTGCTCACCGGTCATCCAGGTGATCCGGTTGTACCGGCCGCTGAGCCGGACGCCGTAGATGTCCCCCTCATGCGGGTTGCGCATGAGCTCGGTAACCGGACGGAAGCGGCCCCGGTGTGTCAGCACCTCATCGCCGACGCGGACATCCTCGATCCGCTTCATTCCGTCACGAGTCATGATTTCTTGGCCAGGGAGCAAACAGCGGGGCTTGCGATAATAACCGTCTATACTTGCCAAAGAGGACAATTTGAACAGGTTACGTAGGCCGGTGGTGTTGCCGGCGAGCATGGTCATGTGGGTGTAGGCACCAGCACCGGAGACGTCGCCGCCCATGCCCTTGTCGTCGCTGTTGCGCTGGTTCTGCTGACCCCAGAAAATCGGCTTCTTGTTGAAGCGACTGGCCGGCGCGATGTACGCCTCGATGCCGATGATCGGCTTGATGCCGTGCTTCTCCGCCTGGCGGTAGAACTCGTCGGCACCGTACATGTTGCCGTGGTCGGTGAGGCCGACGGCCGGCATGCCAAGGCGCTGCGCCTCGTCGAACAGCGGGGCCATCTTGGCCGCACCGTCCAGCATCGAGTACTCGGAGTGCACATGCAGATGGACGAAGGAGTCGTCAGACACCGACAGCGACCTCCCAGGACGTTCACGAGCGGAGGTCCCAACACTAGTCCCGGCCCCTGACACTTCTCGAACGGGCGCGCCGGGCAGGGAGTCAGGTCACAGCCGGAAGTCCAGTGGTTGTCGGCCTTTATCCACACCGGAACAAGTTGTCCACAGCCTGGTGATCAACATTTTGCGCCCCCGAACAAGATCGATAGGCTCGACGCGGGGCGCCGCCCCCGGGCTGGGAGGGGGCTGCTCTTACCAGCTTAGGGGTGAGTGAAGCACCTCGGATTGGTCGCGGCTACTTGTCTGGGGTCCTGGACCTGACGGACAGCGGTGGCTAGTGATCCGGACCCGACCAAGACTGATCGGCTCAAGGAGCACCTCACTGACCGTGACCTGGACGCCGCGCGACGCGAACTGGACGGGGAAGTGGTCGCCACCAAGTCCGACGGCACACCTTGGGACCACGTAGACGAGGTCCAGAACGCGCAACGCGGCCTCGTGAACCGGATCAGCCAGCTCAAACGCCAACTCGGCGACTCCCGAATCTCCGACGCCGATCGCTCCTCCATCAACTCTGAACTGTCGGAAGCAAGCAAGCTGTTGGACTACTCTGAACAGTTCGTTCCGAGAAACTAGACTTCGAGCACGGAAGGAGGCGATCCAGACGATGGCAACCGAGTCCGACCAGCATTCGTTGACGCTGGAGCAGATTGAGCAGGATGCGTGGGGCAGCGCGCCCGAGAACGCGAGCCGACTGGTCCGCACGGCGCACGAACTCCGACGCAAACCGATCGGCACACTCACCGTCGAAGATCTGCGGCTGCTCATCAGCCAACAGATCGGCCTTGACGTGCTGGTGCCGCGCGCGGTCGCCCTGCTGCGGCAGAACCCGTTGTTGGAAGGCGACTTCTATCCGGGGGACCTACTGATGGCGGTGCTGAAGCAGCCTTCTTCCTACTGGCAACGCCACACCGGCCTCCTCGCAGCCATGCGCGAGGTCGCAGGGTCCGTCGAGGAGCCAGATGCCGACTTGTCGGCCGACATCGAGCGTTTCCTGGCCAGCGCCCCGTCGTCCTGATAGTGATCGAGCGACAAGCCGGAGCATGCGACGACGCCTATTGAGGTGATCTCACCAAGATCGGGTCGTGTCGGGCCCGACGGCGCTGGACCTGTGGTGGCCGAGGGGCCGATGTGAAGACAGGCGTGGAGTCCCTGGTAGAAGAACGCTCGCCAAAGTGATCTTCGCCCGAAGGACTCCAC
>DATATE010000023.1:0-158672 GCA_036268955.1 Pseudonocardiaceae bacterium | reverse complement strand
GGCCGGGGCACCGTGCTGCGCGACGACCCGAGGCTGACCGCCCGCGCCGGCGACGGCACCGACCTGCCGCACCAGCCGCTGCGGGTCGTCGTCGGCACCGGCGACCTGCCCGAGGGCGCACACATCCTGGACGACGCCGCCCCCACGCTGCACGTGCGCAGCAGGCAGCCCGCCGACGTGCTCGCCGCGCTCGCCGAACGCGGCGCGGTGGACGTGCTGCTGGAAGGCGGCCCGACCCTGGCCGGCGCGTTCCTCGCGGCGGGTCTCGTGGATCGCGTGCTGGCGTACGTGGCGCCGTCGTTCCTGGGCGGTGGACCGTGTGCCGTTGGTTACGCCGGAGTGCTCACCATCACTGCCGCTCACCAATTCACCGTCGAACAGGCCACCATGAGTGGTAAGGACGTGCGAGTGTCCGCCATTCCGGTTCGCTAGCACGGTCACGAGGGAGGTCACGTGTTCACCGGGATCGTCGAGGAACGCGGCGAGGTGGTCGAGGTCGAGCAGTTGCCGGACGCGGCGCGCCTGACCGTGGCCGGACCGCTGGTGACCGCCGACGCGCGGCACGGCGACTCGATCGCCGTGAGCGGGGTCTGCCTCACCGTCGTCGAGGTGGCCGGCGGGCGCTTCACCGTGGATGTGGTGCACGAAACACTGCAACGGTCGAGCCTGGCCAAGGTGCACGTGGGCGACCACGTCAACCTGGAACGCGCGATGGCCGTCGGCGACCGGCTGGGCGGGCACCTCATGCAGGGTCACGTCGACGGCACGGGCGTCTTCCTGTCCAGGGACACCGCGGGCCTGACCACGTTCGCCCTGCCGAAGCGGCTGGCCAGGTACGTGGTGGAGAAGGGCTCGGTGGCGGTGGACGGCGTGTCGCTGACCGTCGTCGCCGTGGGCGACGACCAGTTCTCCGTCGCCCTGATTCCGACCACGCTGTCGCTGACCACGCTCGGCGAGCGGGAGCCGGGCGACCTGGTGAACCTGGAGGTCGATGTGCTCGCGAAGTACGTCGAGCGGCTGGCCGGGCCGCACCTGTCCCGTGTCGGGGAGGACAATGGCCACGGAGGCGAGGCGACCGGTGAGTGACTTCGACAACATCGAGCGGGCGATCAAAGCGATAGCCGAGGGCAAGGCGGTCGTCGTCGTGGACGACGAGGACCGCGAGAACGAGGGCGACCTGATCTTCGCGGCCGAGAAGGCGACGCCGGAGCTGGTCGCCTTCATGGTCCGCTACACGTCCGGCTACATCTGCGTGCCGCTGCTGGAGTCCGACTGTGCCCGGCTGGACCTGCCGCCGATGTACCACACGAACCAGGACCGCAGGGGCACTGCGTACACCGTCACGGTGGACGCGAAGCAGGGCACGTCGACCGGGATCTCGGCGACCGACCGCGCGCTGACCATGCGCACCCTGGCCGACCAGAACTCGCGCCCGTCCGACTTCACCCGGCCCGGCCACGTCGTTCCGTTGCGGGCCAAGGAGGGCGGCGTGCTGCGCAGGCCCGGACACACCGAGGCCGCCGTCGACCTGGCCCGGCTGGCCGGTCTGCGCCCGGCCGGCGTGCTGTGCGAACTCGTCAGCCAGAAGGACGAGGGCGACATGGCGCGCCGCGAGGAACTGGGGATCTTCGCCGCCGACCACGATTTGGAGCTGGTCACCATCGCCGACCTGATCGCCTACCGGCGGCGCAACGAGAAGCAGGTCGTCCGGGTCGCCGAGGCGCGCATCCCGACCGCGCACGGCGCGTTCCGGGCCGTCGGCTACGACAGCCTGCTGGACGGCATCGAGCACGTCGCGCTGGTGTTCGGCGACATCGACGACGGCGAGAACATCCTGGTCCGGGTGCACTCGGAATGCCTCACCGGCGACGTCTTCGGTTCGCTGCGCTGCGACTGCGGTCCGCAGCTGGACGCGGCGATGGCGATGGTGGCGGCAGAGGGCAGGGGAGTGGTGCTGTACGTGCGCGGCCACGAGGGCCGCGGCATCGGCCTGCTGCACAAGCTGCAGGCCTACCAGTTGCAGGACAACGGCCACGACACCGTGGACGCCAACCTGGCGCTGGGCGTGCCCGCCGACGCCCGCGACTACGGCACGGGCGCGCAGATCCTGTGCGACCTGGGCGTCAAGTCGATGCGGCTGCTCACCAACAACCCGGCGAAGCGGGTCGGCCTCGAGGGCTACGGGCTGCGCGTGGTCGACCGCGTACCGTTGCCGATCTCGCCCAACCCGGAGAACCTGCGTTACCTGCGCACCAAGCGCGACCGCATGGGCCACGACCTGAGCAACCTCGACGACTTCGAGGCGGCCCAGACGTCCGGGCAGTCGTCCGCGGTGGACGAGTAGCACCCGACCGGCGCGGGGTGTACGGCCGCCGGAGCGAACGAGGAGAAGACGGGAACAGTGAGCGGTGAAGGTCGGCCGGAGACGGCCGAGGTGCCCGGCTGCGAAGGCCTGCGATTGGGCATCGTGGCGGCCCGCTGGCACGGGAAGATCACCGACGCCCTGCTGGCCAGGGCCGCGGTGGCGGCACACGAGGCGGGCATCGAGGAGCCCACGGTGGTGCGGGTGGCGGGCTCGGTGGAACTGCCGGTGATCGCGCAGGCACTGGCCAAGCACCACGACGCCGTGGTCGCGCTGGGCGCGGTGATCCGAGGCGGCACACCGCATTTCGAGTACGTGTGCGACGCCCTCACGGCGGGCCTGGCCCGGGTCGCGCTGGACGAGTGCACGCCGGTCGGCAACGGTGTGCTGACCTGCGACACCGAGGCACAGGCGCTGGACCGCTGCGGTCTGCCCGACTCGAACGAGGACAAGGGTTTCGAGGCGTGCGTGGCGGCCCTGGAAGCCGCGCTGGTGCTGCGTGGCCTGCGGCAGCCGTGGACGGAGCGGGGCTTCTCGTGACGACGACGTCGGCCACGGCGCTGGTGATCCGGCCGCACAAGGTGCGCCTGTTCGTCGTCCCGGTGGCGATCGCGCTGGTGATCGTGTTCGTGGTGGTCGCGTTCTTCCTCAAGGACGGCGCGACCGGTGTCCGGTTCGGCACCGCCGACCAGGTCTCGCTGGCCGCGATCGGTGTCGCCCTGGCGTGCGGCGCCCTGGTGTTCGCCCGCCCGAAGGTGGTCGCCGACGACGAGGGCGTGCTGGTGCGCAACGCGTTGTGGGGCCAGAAGGTGCCGTGGCGGCTGATCAAGGCGGTCAGCTTCCCGGACGGCGCCCCGTGGGCGAGGCTGGAACTGCCCGCCGACGAGTACGTCCCGGTGGTCGCGATCCACGCCGCCGACGGCGAGCGGGCCGTGCTGGCGATCCGGGAGCTGCGGGCGTTGCACCGCAAGTTCGTGGAGGGCTCGGCGACCGATCAGGCCGCCGGGTGACCGACGGCCCCACTCGGCGGCAGATCCTGTGCGGACTGGTCATCGGCCTCACGGCCCCGTCGTGCTCAGCGCGTGCGCGCCGGTGCGCGAGGGCGGGCCCGGCAACGCCAAGCAGGGCGCGGTGCTGGCGAAGGTGGCCGACGTCCCCGTCGGCGGCGGCGCGCTGGTGGACGCGGGCACCGGTCGCACCCACGTCTGAGTCAGGACCAGCGGACGTGCACGTCCGCTGCCCAGCGGCCGGCGAGCTGGGCCGGGGTGCCGCCCGTCGTGTCCAGGTCGTCCCACGGCACCCGGTTCCACAGGGCCGGGAACAGGGTCGCCGCCGGGCCCGCCACGGACGCGTCGGCCGTGGTGCCCGCGCCGACCCGGTCGACGCGTGGGAGGTCGGCGCCGATCCGCAGCAGCCAGCGGGCGTCCACGTCGGTGGCGTGCACCAGCATCGTGCGTTCGGGCTTGCCGCGCAGCCTGCGGCTGCGGCCGGACACGAAGCAGGTGAGCAGCTCGTCGATGCCGTCCGCGGCGGCCTCCGGAGCGAGGCCGGCCTCGGGTGGACCGCTCGCGGCCTCGGCGTCGACGCGGTGGATCGTGGTCTCGTGCGCCTGCCTGCGGGCCCAGAACGCCAGCGGGGTCGGTGCGGGCAGGAACGACCAGCAGTCCAGGTCGGCGGGCGCCTCGGCCAGCGTCCGGACCAGGCCGTCGTGGCCGTCGCGGAACCAGTCCAGCAGCGCGTCGTCGTCGGGCAGCGTGTCCACGATGTCGTAGGGCTGTGCCAGGTCGATCGGGTCAGCGCAACGCTCGCGCACCACGGTGGCCGCCCAGCGGTGCACACCGCCGACGTGCAGCAGCAGGTCCCGCACGGCCCAGCCGGGGCAGGTCGGGACGGGTGTGGTCAGCTCCGTCCGCGCGGCCGCGTCGCCGAGCAGGGTGCCCTGGGCGCGCAGCACGTCGATCAGCGACGACGTCTCCATCCGCCCAGCGTGCCACCGTCCACCGACATGTCGGAGCAGGGACGTAGGCTTGTCAGGTGGCCGACCCGTCGACCTACCGCCCAGCGCCAGGCACCATTCCCGAGGCCCCCGGCGTGTACAAGTTCCGCGACGCCGGCAGACGGGTCATCTACGTCGGCAAGGCCAAGAGCCTGCGCAGCAGGCTGAACTCCTACTTCGCCGACCTGGCCGGCCTGCATCCGCGCACGCGTCAGATGGTCACCACGGCGGCCAGCGTCGAGTGGACGGTCGTCACCACCGAGGTCGAGGCGCTCCAGCTCGAATACAACTGGATCAAGGAGTTCGACCCGAGGTTCAACGTCCGCTACCGGGACGACAAGTCCTATCCGGTGCTGGCCGTGACGCTGCACGAGCAGTTCCCCCGGCTGCACGTCTACCGCGGACCGAGGCGCAAGGGCGTGCGCTACTTCGGTCCGTACGCGCACGCCTGGGCGATCCGCGAGACGCTGGACCTGCTCCTGCGGGTGTTCCCCGCGCGCACGTGCTCGTCCGGCGTGTTCCGCAGGCACGGCCAGATGGGCAGGCCGTGTCTGCTCGGCTACATCGAGAAGTGCTCGGCGCCGTGCGTCGGCCGGGTCACCGAGGACGAGCACCGCGACATCGTGCTGGACTTCTGCGACTTCCTCGCCGGCAAGACCGACGTGATGGTCAAGCGGCTGGAACGGGAGATGCGCGTGGCCAGCGACGAGCTGGCCTTCGAGCGCGCCGCGCGGCTGCGCGACGACATCGGCGCGCTGCGGCGGGCGTTGGAGAAGCAGGCAGTGGTGCTCGGCGACGGCACCGACGCGGACGTCGTGGCGTTCGCACAGGACGAACTCGAAGCGGCCGTGCAGGTCTTCCACGTGCGCGGGGGCCGGGTGCGCGGCCAGCGCGGCTGGGTGATCGACAAGGTGATCGACACGGCCGCCGATCCGGACGACGCCGGGAACGCGGGCGAGGAGTGGCTGGTCTCGCAGTTCGTCGCCCAGTTCTACGGCGAACAGGCGGCGCTGGCCGAGCAGGCCGACGCGGGCGGCAGCCCGGTGCCGCGCGAGGTCCTGGTGCCGGTGCTGCCCGAGGACGCGGACGCACTGGCCGACTGGCTGTCCGGGCTGCGCGGGTCGCGGGTGCACCTGCGGGTGCCGCACCGCGGCGACAAGCGGGCGTTGCTGGAGACGGTGGCCCGCAACGCCGGCGAGGCGTTCGCCCAGCACAAGCTGCGCAGGGCGGGCGACCTGACGGCGCGCTCGGCCGCGTTGCAGGAACTGCAGGACGCACTCGGGCTGGACACGGCGCCGCTGCGCATCGAGTGCGTCGACGTCAGCCACGTGCAGGGCAGTGACGTCGTCGCGTCGCTGGTGGTGTTCGAGGACGGCATCGCCCGCAAGTCCGAGTACCGCCGCTTCGCCATCCGCGAGGGCGCGGAGGGTGGCGACGTCGGCTCGATCGCCGAGGTCACGCGGCGGCGGTTCCTGCGCTACCAGCAGGAGAACTCGCACGACGGCGGCGTGCCCGAGGCGGAGCGGGAACGCGGCGGCATCGACCCGACGACGGGCCGGCCGCGCAAGTTCGCCTATCCGCCCAACCTGTACGTCGTCGACGGCGGCGCCCCGCAGGTGGAGGTCGCGTCGGACGTGCTGGCCGAACTCGGCATCCAGGACGTCGCGGTGATCGGGCTGGCCAAGCGCCTGGAGGAGGTCTGGCTGCCCGGCGACCCTGACCCGGCGATCCTGCCGCGCACCAGCGAGGCCCTGTACCTGCTGCAGCGCGTGCGGGGCGAGGCTCACCGGTTCGCCATCACCTACCACCGGCAGAAGCGCTCCAAGCGGATGATCACCTCGGCGTTGGACGACGTGCCGGGACTCGGTCACGCACGGCGCAGCGCCTTGCTGAAACACTTCGGTTCGCTGAAGCGACTCGCCTCGGCCAGTGTGGACGAGATCAGCGAGGTGCCCGGCGTGGGCAGGCACACGGCGGAGGCGGTGCACTCGGTGCTGTCGGCGGGGAAGGCCGGCCGCGCGGAGGGCGATGCGAGGCCTGCGGCGCCGCCGCGGGCCGACGAACACGTGGGAGGCGGGGAGTGAGCGAGCATGAGTAGCGCGACGGGGCCTGCCGCGGGGGTCGAGGTCGCCGTCGTCACCGGGCTGTCCGGCGCGGGCAGGTCCACGGCGGCCAAGTGCCTGGAGGACCTGGGCTGGTTCGTGGTGGACAACCTGCCGCCGGAACTGGTGTCGACCATGGTCGAACTGGGCGCGCAGGCGCGTGGTGCGATCACCAGGGTGGCGGTCGTGATGGACGTGCGCAGCAGGGCGTTCACCGACGATCTGGCGTCGGTGATCAAGGACCTGGACGCGCGCGGCTACAAGCCGAGGACGCTGTTCCTGGAGGCCACCGACGACGTGCTGATCCGCCGGTTCGAGCAGGTCCGCCGGACGCACCCGATGCAGGGTGACGGGCGGCTGGCCGACGGGATCGAGGCGGAACGCCATCTGCTGACGCCGTTGCGCGAGCAGGCCGACCTGGTGCTGGACACCACGGCGCTGTCGGTGCACCAGTTGCGGGCCAAGATCGAGGACGCGTTCGGCAGCGAGGGCAGCGCGCGTACCCGCGTGACGGTGCTGTCCTTCGGCTACAAGTACGGTCTGCCGATGGACGCCGACCTCGTGATGGACGTGCGGTTCCTGCCCAACCCGTTCTGGATCCCGGAACTGCGCGAACTGACCGGCCTGGACACGGACGTGCGCAACTATGTGCTGTCCCAGGAGGGTGCCGAGGAGTTCCTGGACCGCTACCACGAACTGCTGCGGCTGATCGGCGCAGGCTACCTGCGCGAGGGCAAGCGCTATCTGACGCTCGCGGTCGGCTGCACCGGCGGCAAGCACCGCAGTGTCGCGATCTCCGAGGAACTCGCGGGCCGGCTGGCCGCGGAGGACCGGATGACGGTCAAGGTCGTGCACCGGGACCTGGGGCGGGAGTGACGCCAGGACCCACCGAGGCGAACAGGCCGGTCCGGGCCGTGGCGTTGGGCGGCGGGCACGGACTGCACGCGACGCTGACCGCCCTGCGCGACATCACGCCGGACATCACGGCCGTGGTCACGGTCGCCGACGACGGCGGCTCGTCGGGCAGGCTGCGCCGCGAACTGGGCGGGCTGCCGCCGGGTGACCTGCGCAAGGCGATGCTGGCACTGGCGGGCGACGACGACGGGCCGTGGCCGACGGTGTTCGGCCACCGGTTCGGCGGCGACGGCGCGCTGGCCGGCCACGCGGTGGGCAACCTGGTGCTGGCCGCGCTGCTGGAGATCCTCGGCGACCCGGTGGCGGCGCTGGGCGCGGCGAGCGGCCTGCTGCGCACCCAGGGCCGCATCCTGCCGATGAGCAACCAGCCGCTGGACATCGAGGCGGACGTGGTCGGGCTGGACCACGACCCGAAGGCGGTGCGCCGGATCCGCGGTCAGGTCGCCGTCGCGACGACACCCGGTCGGGTGGAACGCATCCGCCTGCACCCGGCCGGCCACCCGAACGAGATCCCCACGGCGTGCCCGGACGCGGTCGAGGCGGTGCTCGGCGCGGACGTCGTGTTGCTGGGTCCTGGATCATGGTTCACCAGCGTGCTGCCACATCTGCTGGTCCCCGAACTGCACGAGGCGCTGGTGGTGACGCCGGCACGGAAGGTGGTCGTGCTCAATCTGGTCCCCCAACCGGGCGAGACCGCCGGATTCTCCACGGAGCAGCATCTGGACGTACTCTGCCAGCACGCACCGCGGCTGCGGGTGGACGCGGTGATCGCCGACGTCGATTCGGTGCCCACGCCGGACCGGCTGACCCGGCTGGCGGGTGCGGTCGGGGCGCGGGCGTACCTGGCGAAGGTCGCGGTGCCCGGGGCACCGGAGCGGCACGACCCGGGGGCGCTGGCGGAGTGCCTACGCGCGGCGTTCGACAGCGCGGGCGCGTAGGGAACGGGGAGGAGAGACATCGGTGGCCATGACCGCTGAGGTCAAGGACGAGCTGAGCCGGTTGACCGTCACGAAGACTTGCTGCCGGCGCTCGCTGGTGGCGTCGCTGCTGCGGTTCGCGGGGGGTCTGCACATCGTGGCGGGCCGGGTGGTGGTCGAAGCCGAGGTGGACACCGGTGCGGTGGCGAGGTTGCTGCGCAAGGAGATCCACGATCTGTTCGGGCACGTCGCCGACGTGCACGTGATCACCTCCGGCGGGCTGCGCAAGGGCACGCGGTACGTGGTGCGCGTGGTCCGCGACGGCGAGGGCCTGGCCAGGCAGACCGGGTTGCTGGACCCGAGGGGCCGCCCGGTGCGTGGGTTGCCCGCGCCGGTGGTGTCCGGAGGGGTGTGCGACGCGGAGGCCGCCTGGCGGGGCGCGTTCCTGGCGCACGGCTCGCTCACCGAGCCGGGCCGGTCCAGCGCGCTGGAGATCACCTGTCCTGGGCCGGAGGCGGCGTTGGCACTGGTCGGTGCCGCGCGGCGACTGGGTGTGGCGGCGAAGTCGCGCGAAGTGCGTGGTGCGGACCGGGTCGTGGTGCGCGACGGTGACGCGATCGGTGCGCTGCTGACCCGGCTGGGCGCGCATTCGAGCGTGCTGGCCTGGGAGGAGCGGCGGATGCGCCGCGAGGTCCGGGCGACCGCCAACCGGCTGGCCAACTTCGACGACGCGAACCTGCGCCGGTCGGCGCGCGCGGCGGTGGCGGCCGCGGCCAGAGTGGAGCGGGCGCTGGAACTGCTCGGCGCCGAGGCGCCGACCCACCTGGTGACGGCGGGCCGGTTGCGGCTGGCGAACCGGCAGGCGTCGCTGGAGGAACTGGGCCAGTTGTCCGATCCGCCGATGACCAAGGACGCGGTCGCGGGCCGCATCCGGCGGCTGCTGGCGATGGCGGACAAGCGCGCCAAGGACATGGGTGTGCCGGACACGGAGTCGGCTGTGACGCCGGACATGCTGGAGGCCGAAGTCTGAGCCGAAACTGGTTCAGACCGGGCCTTCCCGCGCCGTTGGCGCGCCAAGGCCTGGTGTAACCTGCGAGACGCAACTCACTGATTCGATAAAGAGATCCCTGTCCGCATCCTGACCAGGGTCGAGGTTCACCGCGGTCGCGGCGCTAGAGTTGCACTGTGGCAACGTCGCCGCACGGATCCGGGGAACAGTTCAAGAGGAGACGTAATCGTGACGGTTCGCGTTGGTGTCAACGGCTTCGGCCGGATCGGTCGCAACTTCTGGCGGGCCGCCCGCGCCGGCGGCCAGGACATCGAGATCGTGGCCATCAACGACCTCGGTGACGTGGCCACGATGGCCCATCTGCTGAAGTACGACAGTGTCCAGGGTGTGCTGCCCGCCGACGTGCGCGTCAGCGACGAGGGCATCGAGGTGGACGGCAAGACGCTGCAGGCGTACGCCGAGCGCGACCCGGGCAAGCTGCCCTGGGCCGACCTGGGCGTCGACGTCGTCATCGAGTCGACCGGCTTCTTCACCAACGCCAAGGACGCGCGCAAACACGTCGACGAGGGCGGCGCGAAGAAGGTCATCATCTCCGCGCCCGCCAAGGGCGACGATCTGACCGTCGTGCTGGGCGTGAACGACGACGCCTACGACGGCTCGCAGACGATCATCTCGAACGCGTCCTGCACCACGAACTGCCTCGGCCCGATGGCCAAGGTGCTGCACGAGGCGTTCACCATCGAGCGCGGCCTGATGACCACCGTGCACGCCTACACGCAGGACCAGAACCTGCAGGACGGCCCGCACAAGGATCTGCGCCGGGCCCGCGCCGCCGCCGTCAACGTCGTGCCCACCTCCACGGGTGCCGCGAAGGCGATCGGCCTGGTGCTGCCCGAGCTCAACGGCAAGCTGGACGGCTTCTCGCTGCGTGTCCCGCTGCCCACCGGCTCGATCACCGACCTGACCGCCGACGTGTCGCGCGACACCACGGTCGAGGAGGTCAACGCCGCGATGAAGGCCGCGGCCGACGGTCCGCTGAAGGGCATCCTGCGCTACAGCACCGACCCGATCGTCTCCTCGGACATCGTGAACGACCCGGCGTCGTGCATCCTCGACGCTCCGCTGACCAAGGTGATCGGCAACCAGGTCAAGATCTTCGGCTGGTACGACAACGAGTGGGGCTACTCCAACCGGCTCGTCGACCTGACCGCACTCGTCGGCAACAAGCTGGCCTGAGCGGCGGAGGACCTGCTCACATGAAGACGCTCGACGACCTGCTCGCCGAGGGCGTCACGGGCCGGCGCGTGCTGCTGCGCGCCGACCTCAACGTCCCGCTGGACGGCACCCGCATCACCGACGACGGGCGGGTCCGCGCGTCCGTCCCGACCATCCAGGCGCTGACCTCGGCCGGCGCCAGGGTCGTCGTCACCGCGCATCTCGGCCGGCCCACGGGCGCGCCCGAGGACAAGTACTCGCTGCGGCCGGTGGCCGCCCGCCTGGGCGAGTTGCTCGGCGCCGCCGTGCCGCTGGCCGCCGACGTCGTCGGCGACTCGGCCGGGTCATGCGTCGCCGGCCTCGCCGACGGCGGCGTGGCGCTGCTGGAGAACGTCCGCTTCGACCCGCGCGAGACCAGCAAGGACGAGGCGGAGCGCGGTGCGCTGGCCGCCGACCTGGCCGGGCTGGTGGGGGAGCGGGCCGCGTACGTGTCCGACGGTTTCGGGGTGGTGCACCGCAAGCAGGCGTCCGTCTACGACGTGGCGAAGCTGCTGCCGCACTACGCCGGCCGGCTGGTGGTGGCCGAGGTCGAGGTCCTGCGCAGGCTCACCGACGACACCGAGCGGCCCTACGTCGTGATCCTGGGCGGCGCCAAGGTGTCGGACAAGCTCGGCGTGATCGCGAACCTGCTGGCCAAGGTCGACCGGCTGCTCGTCGGCGGCGGCATGGCCTACACGTTCCTCAGGGCCCAGGGCCACGAGGTCGGCAAGTCACTGCTCCAGTCCGACCAGGTGCCGACCGTGCTGGGCTTCCTGGACGAGGCGCAGCGGCAGGGTGTCGATGTGGTGCTGCCGGTCGACGTGCTCACCGCGACCGAGTTCAGCAACGACGCCGAGATCCGGATCGTGTCCACCGACGCCATCCCGGCCGAGCGGGAGGGCCTGGACATCGGCCCGAAGACCCGCGAACTGTTCGCCGAGAAGCTCGCCGACGCGCGAACCGTGTTCTGGAACGGCCCGATGGGCGTGTTCGAGTTCCCGAACTTCGCCGGCGGCACCGAGGCGGTGGGGACGGCGTTGATCGACTCGTCGGCGTTCTCGGTCGTCGGCGGCGGCGACTCGGCGGCCGCGGTGCGCCAACTCGGCCTGCCCGAGGACGGCTTCTCGCACATCTCCACCGGTGGCGGCGCCTCGCTGGAGTTCCTGGAGGGCAAGGAACTGCCCGGCATCGCGGTGTTGGAGGACTGACACGTGGCTCGCCAGACGCTGATCGCCGGCAACTGGAAGATGAACCTGAACCACCTGGAGGCGATCGGGCTGGTCCAGCGCCTCGCGTTCGCGCTCCCGGACAAGTACCTGGAGAAGGTGGAGGTCGTCGTCCTGCCGCCGTTCACCCACATCCGCAGCGTGCAGACCCTGATCGAGGGCGACAAGCTGCGGCTCGGGTTCGGCGCGCAGGACCTGTCGCCCCATGAGAACGGCGCCTACACCGGTGACATCTCCGGCGCGATGCTGGCCAAGCTCGGCTGCACCTTCGTCGTGGTCGGCCACTCCGAGCGGCGCGAGTACCACGACGAGGGCGACGAGCTGGTCAACAAGAAGGTGCGGGCCGCGCTCAAGCACGGCCTGACGCCGATCCTGTGCGTCGGCGAAAAGCTGGAGGTCCGCGAGGCGGGCGCGCATGTCGACCACTGCCAGGCGCAGCTGATCGGCGGGCTCAAGGGCCTCAAGACCGAGCAGGTGGCCGGTGTGGTGGTCGCCTACGAGCCGGTGTGGGCGATCGGCACCGGGCGGGTCGCCACCCCGGCGGACGCCCAGGAGGTGTGTGCGGCCATCCGGGCGGCGCTGGTCGACAAGTACGGCGCCGAGACCGGTGCGGCGGTCCGGGTGCTCTACGGCGGCTCGGTGAAGTCGGGCAACATCGGCGAGCTGGTGGCGCAGGACGACATCGACGGTGCGCTGGTCGGCGGGGCGAGCCTGGACGCAGACGAGTTCGCCAAACTGTGCGCGATGGCTGCCGGTGGGCCGCTGCCGTGAGCACGGTGGGTGCGGCCGTACACTGACCGTCGCGTAACCGTGGCGCTACGCCGTTGGCGGGGCAGAGGTACGACCAACCGATGCGAACCGGTAATCTGTGACGCCGACGGCACTATGGCGAGGATGACATGAAACTGATCCTGCAGATCGGACTTGCGTTGACCAGCATTGTGCTGATCGTGCTGGTGCTCCTGCACCGTGGCCGGGGAGGTGGCTTGTCCTCGTTGTTCGGTGGCGGCATGCAGTCCAGCCTCTCCGGTTCGACTGTCGCGGAGAAGAACCTCGACCGCATCACCCTGTTCGTCGGCGCGCTCTGGGTGATCTGCATCGTGGGAACTGGGCTACTGCTGAAGGTCGGTTGACGTTCCCGGCGTACCGGCGGCCGTACCGCGGCCGATCGGTGTGTCCGCCGTCTGCCCTGATGGGGGTGTGAGTAGCTATGTCGGGTGGCAACGCGATCCGCGGAACGCGAGTCGGTGCCGGACCGATGGGTGAATCCGAACGAGGCGAATCCGCGCCTCGGCGGCGGGTGACCTACTGGTGTGCCAACGGCCATGAGTCGCGGCCGTCGTTCGCGATGGATGCCGAGGTGCCGGACAACTGGGACTGCCCGCGTTGTGGGCTGCCCGGTGGCCGGGACCAGGAGAAGCCCCCGGCCCCACCGCGCAACGAGCCCTACAAGACGCACCTCGCCTACGTGAAGGAGCGCCGCTCGGACGCGGACGGCGAGGCGATCCTGGCCGAGGCGCTGGCCAAGCTGCGCGCTCAGCGCGAGGACGTCTGACCGTCGGCTCTGCGGGTCCGGCTCCTACGGTGGGGCTTGGCTCGCCCGCTCCAGGTATGAGGGGAACAAAGCGCTGCTCACAGCCGGGGTCCTGGGCTGGACGGCACTGCTCGCTTCCGGCGATCCTGGGCTGAACAGGCGGCCGGCGGTGAAAGCCGATCCGAGCGGAACGGGCGGTGTCAGTCCGGCGGCAACGGGAACGTCGTCCGCACCGTGAAGCCACCCTCAGCGGTAGGCCCGGCATGGAAGTCCCCACCCAACAACGTGGCCCGTTCCCGCAGACCAAGCAGCCCGTGCCCGCCCGACGGCAACTGAGTGGCGACGGCACCGGCGCCCGGTGGATCGTTGTCCACCCGCACCACCAACGCCCCACCGGACACCGTGACCTGAACACTGGCCGGCGCGTAGGCGGCGTGCTTGCGCACGTTCGTCAAGGCTTCCTGCACGGTCCGGTAGGCAGCGCCCGCCACCGACCCGGGCAGCGAGCGGCCGTCCAGGTCCATCCGCAGCGTCACATCCATCGTGCTGTCCCGGACCAGGTCCAGCAGGGTCTCCAGGTCGGGTTCCTCGGCGCCGTCGGTGGCGGTCCGCAGCGCGCCGACCAGGTCGCGCAGCTCGTCCAGGGTGCGCGCGGACAGCTCCCGGATGGTCTCCGCCGTGCGGCGGGCCTGGTCGTCACCCGTGGTGACCTGTAACGCACCGGCCTGCATGGCGATCAGGCTGACCTGGTGGGACACCACGTCGTGCATCTCCCTGGCGATCTTGGCCCGCTCGTCGGCCCGGATCGCGATGGACTGCAACCGCTGCTCCCGGCCCCGGCTGGCGGCCAGTTCGACGATCCGGGTCGACAGGTCGTGCCGGGCGATCACCAGCAGCCCGATCGCGATCGGCATGAAGATCACGAAACAGGCGTAGATGCCGTCCTCGACGTGCCGGCGCCACGTCTCCTGTGCGAAGTCGTGCAGCGGTGACGCGGGCGGCGGCGACCAGATCAGGAACCGGCACGCCCACACGCCGGCGGCGGCCACGATCGTCCGCCAGTTCCAGCCGCGCTTCCAGGCCAGCGTGCCCAGCGCGATCATGGCGCCCAGTTCTGACCAGCCGGCCAGGAACCCGGGCAGCGCCACCAGGGTCGTGGCGAACGGGAACCGCCGGCGGAACACCAGCGCCGCGACCGAGATCCCGGACAGCACGAGCGAGTAGGTGGCCACGGACCCGTCCGGCACCGCCATCGCCACGTCCAGCGCGGCCACGAGCACGGCCAGCGCGTCGATCAGGATGGCCTGGTGCCGGCGCACCCACGGTCCGGTCCAGCCGAAGTACAGGCGCAACGACGGGTTGTCGGGCGGGACGCCCGTCCCTGCCGCTGTGGAGGACTGGACAGCCAGGGCGGCACCTCCTGGAACGTTGGCGTGCTGCGTACGATACTTGCCGGTCCGGCCGCCGTAGCCACGGTGGCCGAGTTCGTGTCGGGCGCCGGGTGGCTCCATCGGTCGTTTCCGCACTTGTGTACCCCGTCCGCCCTCGTCGCCCCTCACTCATGAATAAGCGCTGAACGTGTCCGGTGGGACGCGCGGAGCGACGAATGACACGGAAATGTGCTAAGGCACACGCAGGTCGGGTGCGAATCGGTCCAATGCGGCCTCGACGACCGGTTCGTCGTCGGCCGAGGACAGCCGGAACGCGAACCGCAACGTCGGCAGGTCCGGCCGGACCGGCGCACCCCCGGTGACCGATTCGGCCAGTTCGGGGTGTTGGCGGACCGTCGCCTCGGCCGCCGGGCACAGTTCGACGGTCGGCGTGCGTGGCGCGCTGGTCCGCATGCCCTTCGGCACGATCGGCGCCACCACCCGCACCGCGGCCAGCTCGGACCACGGCAGCCGCACGGTGGCCCGCTCGGTACGGCACCACACGGCGGCGGCGTCGAACGCCAGGGCCTGCCGGTGCCGCACCGCCCGCACCGCCACCGCGACCAGCCCGCACACCATCGCCAGGAACAGCACGCCCAACACGGCCGCCACCGGCCGCAACGCCGGGGGAGCGGTCACCGGCCCCGGCCAGGTGAACACGGCGTAGCTCAACGCGGCCAGTGCGACGAACGCCAGGAACACCGTGGTGCCACCGAAACACCCGAGCGCGATCCTGGTCGGCCGGCCCAGCTCGACGAGGACGGCGTCCTCCGCCGGACCGTCTGTCGTGTCGGCGAAGGGGCTGGGCACCCGGTGAGCGTACTGACGCGCAACTTTCGCCACTGTTCACCCCGCGGACGATTGCCGGATCCAGTGCCACGATCAGGTCCGTGCGCAGGTCAGCGCCCTCGGCCGGCCGTGGCCGCGCGTCCGGCCGCAGAGCTGCCACCGAACGGCTTCTTGAGCGATCCACCAGGAACGGTTTCCATAGTGGCGCAGACATGGGATCGATGATCGTTTGCTGGAGTCACATGATCGTCCTGGACTCGGCGTACCCGGTGCTCAGCTGTGTGCTGGGCTGGGCTGCCATCGGCAAGTTGGGCAGGTTCCGGGAGTTCGTCGGCCAGGTCGCGGCCTATCGCCTGTTGCCCATGATGTTCGTGCGGCCGGCCGCGCTGGCCGTGGTGAGCGCCGAGTTGATCACTACGGTGCTGCTGGTGCCGCCACCGACCAGACCGGCGGGCGCCGGCCTGGCGACCCTGTTGCTCGCGGTGTTCCTGGCGGCCCAGGCGTCGGCACTGGCCAGGGGTCTGGCGATCGACTGCGGCTGCTTCGGCGGCTCGGACGAACTGGCCGCGATCGGCCCGGCCACGGTCACCCGCACCGCGCTGTTGCTGCTGCTGGCCGTCGGCTCGCTCGCGGCCGGGTCGACCCCGTTCCGCCCGATCGAACTGCTGGTCGGCCCGCTGCTGGCCGGCATCGTCGGCCTGATCCCGGAACTGGCCCAGCGGCGGTACCTGCGTTAGCCGGGCAGCTTGGCTGCCGCCGCACGGTCGAGCAGCCAGAGGGTGCGGTGCTGTCCCCGGGCGCCGGCTGCCGGGATGTCCACCTCACGGGCGCCGCCCAGCGCGGCGGCGATCGCGTCGGCCTTGGCCTCGCCCGTCGTCATCAGCCACACCTGCATCGACCGGCGAATGGCCGGCAGCGTCAACGAAACCCGGGTCGGCGGTGGCTTCGGGCAGTCGCGGACCGCGACCGCCGTCCGCGTCGTCTCGTGGACCGCGGGCGAGTCCGGGAACACCGACGCCGTGTGGCCCTCCTCGCCGACCCCCAGTAGGCACACATCGAACGTCGGCACGTGTCCGTCCTCTGCCACCGATGCCAGGAACTCCGCATAGGCGGCGGCGGCCGCGTCCGGGTCGTCGCCGAACCGGCCGCCCGCGGGCTCCATCACGTGCACCCGCTCGGCCGGCACCGGGATGTGGTCCAGCAGCGCCTGCCTGGCCTGGGTTTCGTTGCGCTCCGGGTCGCCTGCCGGCAGGAACCGCTCGTCACCCCAGTACAGGTCCACCCGCTGCCAGTCGATGGCCTCCCGCGCCGGGCTCGCGTCGAGCTGGGCGAGCACCGCGGTGCCGGTCCGGCCGCCGGTGAGCACCACGCCCGCCCGACCACGCGTCAGTTGGGCGTCCACCACGGCTGTCACCAGCCGGGCGGCCGCCGCCGCGGCGAGCACGTCCGCGTCGGCGTGGACGATCACCTCGGGCTCGCTCACGACTGCGTCGCCCGCTTCGCCGTCCGGGGTGCGGGCGCGGTCTTCTTCGCGGCCGGGGGAATGGGCTCATCGGTGGCCGGCGGGACCTTCTTCGCGGCCGCCGGCTTGGTCTTCGCCGCCGCCGACGCGGGCCGGCCGCGGACCACCTTGGTCAGGCCCTTCAGCGTCTCCGCGTAGATCTCGTCCGGGTCCAGCCTGCGCAGCTCCTCGGACAGACAGTCGCGCACCGACCGGCGCTGCAACGCGACCCTGCGGTCGGGCTGGCCGGCCTGGGTGAGCGTGCCCACCTTCGCGTCCGGCCGGACCAGCTCCACCGTGCCGGTGCGCCGCTCCAGCACCACCTTCACGATGCCCTCGCCGTCGGTGGCCTTGTAGCGCGACACCGGGATGCGCAGGCACGCCGCGAGCCACGCGGCCAGCAGGTCGGTCGACGGCGAGTCGGACTCCCCGGTGACCGACGCGGCGGCGATCTTCTCGAACGGCGGCAGGTCCAGCGCGGCGGCCAGCACGGCACGCCAGTTGGTCAGCCGCGTCCACGCCAGGTCGGTGTCGCCGTCGGCGTAGGTGCTCTTGCGGTGATCCAAGGCGCGCAACGGGTTCTTCTCGTTGGCCGCGTCCATGATCCTGCGGTGCGCCAACTCGCCGATCGGGTCCTTCGCCGGCACCGCCGGCGCCTCGAACGGCCACCACGCCACCACCGGTGTGTCCGGCAGCAGCAGCGGGATGACGCAACTGGCACCCTCGTCGGCCAGCGCCCCGTACAGCCGCAGCACGACGACCTCGCTGGCGCCCGCGTCCCCGCCGACCCGGATCTGGGCATCCAGCCGGGGCGCGGCCTTCTTCGCGCCCCGCGCCACCACGATCACCCGGCACGGGTGCTCCCGGCTGGCGTCGTTGGCGGCGTCGATGGCCTCCTCGGTCCGCGAGCCGTCGTCGGTGACGATGACCAGCGTCAGCACCCGGCCCAAGGTGACCGCGCCACCTTCCTGGCGCAGCTGGACGAGCTTGCTGTTGACCTGTGCGGTCGTGGTGGACGGCAGGTCGATGATCACGGGCGCCTCCACTTACGGCCGGTACGTGCCAACATCTTGTCCGCCGACGCGGGTCCCCAGCCGCCCGCCTTGTACGCGTCCGGCTTGCCGGACGACCCCCACGACCGCAGGACCGGGTCGAGGATCCGCCAGGACAGCTCGACCTCCTCGTTCACCGGGAACAGCGACGGCTCACCGAGCAGCATGTCCAGGATCAGCCGCTCGTACGCCTCCGGCGACGACTCGGTGAACGCGTGGCCGTAGCCGAAGTCCATCGTGACGTCCCGGACCTCCATGTTGTTGCCCGGCACCTTGGAGCCGAACCGCAGCGTGACGCCCTCGTCCGGCTGGACGCGCACGACCAGCGCGTTCTGGCCGAGCTCGTCGGTCTGGGTGGAGTCGAACGGCAGGTGCGGCGCCCGCTTGAACACCACGGCGATCTCGGTGACCCGCCTGCCCAGCCGCTTGCCGGTGCGCAGGTAGAACGGCACCCCGGCCCAGCGGCGGGTGTCCACCTCCAGGGTGATCGCGGCGAACGTCTCCGTGGTGGAGTCCTTGCGGAAACCGCCCTCCTCGAGCAGACCGGGCACCTTCTGGCCGCCCTGCCAGCCCGACGTGTACTGGCCCCTGGCCGTGGTCTCGGCGAACGGGGTGACCGCCCGCGTCGCGGAAAGCACCTTCACCTTCTCCGACCGCAGATCCTTGGGATGGAAGGAGAGCGGCTCCTCCATCGTGGTCAGCGCGAGCAGTTGCAGCAGGTGGTTCTGGATCACGTCCCTGGCCGCGCCGATGCCGTCGTAGTAGCCGGCACGACCGCCGAGGCCGATGTCCTCGGCCATGGTGATCTGCACGTGGTCGACGTAGTTGGCGTTCCAGATCGGCTCGAACAACTGGTTGGCGAAGCGCAGCGCCAGGATGTTCTGCACCGTCTCCTTGCCGAGGTAGTGGTCGATGCGGAACACCGACTCCTCGGGGAACACGTCGTTGACGGTGGCGTTGAGCTCGATGGCGCTTTTCAGGTCGTGCCCGAACGGCTTCTCGATGACCACCCGGCGCCACTGGTCACCGTCCTGTGCGGACAGTCCAGAGCGGCTCAACTGCTTGAGCACCACGGGAAACGCGCCGGGCGGGATGGACAGGTAGAAGGCGTGGTTACCGCCGGTGCCGCGCACCCTGTCCAGGTCGGCGACCACGGCTGCCAGCGCGTCGAACGCGTTGTCGTCGTCGAAGCTGCCCGGCACGAACCGGATGCCCTCGGCCAGCCGCCGCCACACGGCCTCGCGGAACGGCGTGCGGGCGTGCTCGCGGACCGCGGCGTGCACGATCTCGCCGAAGTCCTCGTCCGCCCAGTCCCGCCGGGCGAACCCGGTCAGCGCGAAGCCGGGCGGCAGCAGGCCGCGGTTGGCCAGGTCGTATATCGCCGGCATCAGCTTCTTGCGGGACAGGTCACCGGTGACGCCGAAGATCACCACACCGCACGGGCCGGCGATCCTGGGCAGGCGCTTGTCACGTTCGTCGCGCAGCGGGTTGCGGTGGTTGCGGCCCCCCAGCGAGCGTGCCGCCGTCATCGGCTCACCTCCGCGACAGCCTTGAACAGCTCCGCCAGTCCGGCCACCCGGTCGGTCAGGTGCAGCCGCAGCACCGGCCGGCCGTGGTCGGCCAGCACCGAACCGTCGCCCAGCGCCTGCGCGTGCTGTAGCACGCCCAGCGTGTACGGCCGGTCGGGCACCGCGATGTCCTCGGCCACCGCGCCGGTGACCTGCAGGAACACGCCGTTCTGGTGGCCGCCCTTGTGGTACTGGCCGGTGGAGTGCAGGAACCTCGGTCCCCAGCCGAACGTGGTCTGCAACCCGCTCCGCCGGGCCACCTCGGCGCGCAGCAGCGCGGCCGACGCGTCGTCCAGCCGGTCCAGGTACGCCTGCACGGCCACGTAGCCGAACTCCGGCGCCGCGGCGACCAGCGCGTTCAGCGCGGCCGCCACCGAGTCGGTGCCGGCCGGCAGCCAGCCGTTCGAGGGATGCACCTCGATCGGGCCCTCGGTGAACGCGGGCGGCGCCTCGGTGCCGCCGGTGGGCGCGTCCAGCAACGTGCGGGCCGCTGCCTTGGCCGCCTCGACGTCTGGCTGGTCGAACGGGTTGATGCCGAGCAGCCGCCCGGCCACCGCGACCGCGTTCTCCCACAACAGGAACTGCCCGCCCAGCGAGCCGGACGTGCCGATCGTGGCCGGTGCCTCGTCGGCGCCGATGGCGACCGGCGTGGCATCCGATCCGGCGTCGGCGAAGCCGGGCGCCGAGACGCCCTCGACGGCCACCGGCAGCAGGCCGGTGCCGTTCTTGCCGGTGGACTCTGCGATCAACTGCTCCGCCCAGTCCGGGAAGCCGGCGATGCCGGAACCGGAGTCGGCCAGCACGACCTTCTCCGCGCCGGTGGAGTGCCGGGTGGCCAGCGCGGCGGCCAGCACCAGCGCCGGGTTGGTGTCGCTGTCCTGCGCCAGCAGGGGCGCGGCGGCGGCAGCGTCGTCCAGCAGGGCGCCGATGTCCGCACCGGCCAGGCCGGCCGGCACCAGGCCGAACGCGGTGAGCGCCGAGTACCGGCCGCCGACGTGCGGGTCGGCCAGGAAGACCTTGCGGTAGCCGGAATCGGTGCCCAGCGTGGCCAGCGGCGAACCGGGGTCGGTGACCACCACGATCCGCGATGCACCGTCGACGCCGGCCTTGGTGAAGGCGTCCAGGAAGATCCGCCGGTGGCTGTCGGTCTCCACCGTCGAGCCGGACTTGGACGACACCACCACGACCGTCCTGGCCAGGTCGCCGGCCAGCGCGTCGGCCACCTGACCGGCGTCGGTGGTGTCCAGCACCACCAGCGG
This sequence comes from Pseudonocardiaceae bacterium, assembly GCA_036268955.1. Classification (GTDB taxonomy): domain Bacteria; phylum Actinomycetota; class Actinomycetes; order Mycobacteriales; family Pseudonocardiaceae; genus CAJCJE01. Next base: position 137,758 of record DATATE010000023.1, on the reverse strand, counting down.
CACACCGGCGGTGCCGGCGATCACCTCGGGCGCCAGCGATGATCCGCCCATGCCGGCCAGCACGACCCGGCCGACGCCCTCGGCGGCCAGTTCCGTGCGCAGCGCGGTGATCTGCTCGACCAGCGGCCTGGACGTCTCGGCCAGGCCGGTCCAGGACAGCCGGATGGCCGCCTCGGACTCCGCGTCCGGACCCCACAGCGTGGAGTCCTGCGCGGCCAGCTTCGACGCCACCCGATCGCCGGCCAGCTGGCCGGCGATCGTCGCCGCCTCGTCCGCGAGTTTGCCGTCCAGGACCTGGACCGCGATCTGTTCTGTCACGACAGGGTTGCACCCTTCGCCTTCGCCAGTTGCCCCTCGACGCTGCTCAGCACGTCGGCCCATGCGGTGTCGAACTTCGCCACGCCCTCGTCCTCCAGGGTCTGGTAGACGTCGTCGATGTCGACGCCGACGCCACCCAGCAGTTCGATGGTCTCCGCGGCCTGCTCGCCACGGCCGGACACCGTGTCACCCTGCAGCTCGCCGTGGTCGAGGAAGGCGTCCATCGTCTTCTCCGGCATGGTGTTCACCACGTCGCGCACCACGAGCTGGTCGATGTAGCGAGTGTCCGAATAGGACTTGTCCTTGGTGCCGGTGGACGCCCACAGCGGCCGCTGCGGCCGGGCGCCGTCCTTGGCCAGCGCCAGCCAGTCCGGCCCCTCGAACGTCTCCTGGAACGCCGAGTAGGCCAGCCGCGCGTTGGCGATCGCCGCCGTGCCGCGCAGCGACAGCGCCTCCGGCGTGCCCAGCGCGTCCAGCCGCTTGTCCACCTCGGTGTCCACACGGGACACGAAGAACGACGCGACGGAGTGCATGCCGGCCAGGTTGTGGCCGTTGGCCCTCGCCTGGCGCAGGCCCTCCAGGTACGCGGCCATCACGCCCCGGTAGCGCCGCACCGAGAAGATCAGCGTCACGTTCACGTCGACGCCCTCGGCCAGCGACCGGGTGATCGCCGGCAGGCCCTCTACCGTCGCCGGGATCTTCACCATCAGGTTCGGCCGGTCCACCGTCTTCCACAGGTCGACCGCCTCGGCCACCGTGCGGTCGGTGTCGTTGGCCAGCCTCGGGTCCACCTCGATGGACACCCGGCCGTCCACGTGGTCGGTGCGCTCCCACGTCTCCCGGAACAGGTCGCAGGCGTCCCGCACGTCCGTGGTGGTCAGCTCGCGCACGGCTTCGTCCACCGAGGCGCTCCGCGCGGCCAGCTGCCGGACCTGCTCGTTGTAGGAGTCGCCGTGGGTGATGGCGTTCTGGAAGATCGTCGGGTTCGTGGTCACGCCCACGACGTGGCGGTCCCGGATCAGGCCGGCCAGATTGCCGGTGACCAGGCGCTCCCGGGACATGTCGTCCAGCCAGATCGAGACACCGGCGGCGGACAGTTCGGCGAGTGTGTCGGTCATGTCCTTACCCCTTCTGTGCTTGGCGGGCCGAGCGGGCCGCGTCGGCGACCGCCTCCGCCGTGAAGCCGAACTCACGGAACAACGTCTGGTAGTCGGCGGAGGCGCCGAAGTGTTCGATCGAGACGATCCGGCCGGCGTCGCCGACCCAGCGGTACCACGGCTGGGCGACGCCCGCCTCCACCGAGACCCTGACCCGCACCGACGGCGGCAGCACCCCGTTGCGGTACTCCTCGTCCTGCGCGGCGAACCACTCGACACACGGCATCGAGACGACCCTGGTCGGCACGCCGTCGGCCTGCAACGCCGCGCGTGCCTCGATCGCCAACTGCAGCTCGGAACCGGTCGCCATCAACACCACTTCCGGGCTACCCCCGTCTGCCTCGGCCAACACGTAGCCACCTCGGGCGACGCCCTCGATGGCCAGCTCGGCCGTCCCGACCAGGGTGGGCAGGTTCTGCCGGGTGAGCACCATGCCCACCGGCATCTCCCGCTGGCTCAGCACCGCCCGCCAGCCGGCCGCCGCCTCATTCGGATCACCCGGCCGCAGGACCGCCAGGCCGGGCACGGCGCGCAGCGCGGCCAGGTGCTCGATCGGCTGGTGCGTCGGACCGTCCTCGCCCAGGCCGATCGAGTCGTGCGTCCACACGTACGTGGTGGGCAGCGCCATCAGCGCGGCCAGCCGGACCGGGGGCCGCATGTAGTCGCTGAAGGTCAGGAACGTGCCGCCGTAGGGCCGGGTCGGGCCGTGCAGGGCGATGCCGTTGAGGATCGCGCCCATCGCGTGCTCGCGGATGCCGAAGTGCAGCGTCCGCCCGTACGGGTGGGCGTCCCACTCCTTGGTGGCGATGGCCGCCGGGCCGAACGAGTCGGCGCCGGCCATCGTCGTGTTGTTGCTCTCCGCCAGGTCGGCCGAGCCGCCCCACAGCTCGGGCAGCACACCGGCCAGCGCACCGAGCACCTCGCCGGACGCCTTCCTGGTGGACACGGCCTTGCCGACCTCCCAGGTGGGCAGGTGGTCGGTCCAGCCGGCCGGCAGCTCGTGCGCGTGCAGCCGGTCGAACAGCGCCTTGCGCTCCGGGTTGGCCGCCGCCCACGGGTCGAACGTCTCCTGCCACGCGGCATGCGCCCGCTTGCCCCGGTCGGCGACCTGCCTGGCGTGCGCCAGCACCTCGTCGGCAATCGGGAAGTCCACGTCCGGGTCGAAGCCCAGCGCCTTCTTCACCCCGGCCACCTCGTCGGCGCCCAGCGCCGCGCCGTGCGCCTTGCCGGTGTTCATCTTGGTCGGCGCCGGGTAGCCGATGATCGTCCGCAGCACGATGATCGACGGCCGCTCGGTCTCGGCCTTCGCGGCCTCGATCGCCGCCAGGATGCCGCTGACGTTCTCGCCGCCGTCCACGTGCTGCACGTGCCAGCCGTACGCCTCGTACCGCTTGCCGGTGTCCTCGGACAGCGCGATCGTGGTGTCGTCCTCGATGGAGATCTGGTTGCTGTCGTAGATCAGCACCAGGTTGCCCAGCTGCTGCGTGCCGGCCAGCGACGACGCCTCGGAGGTGATGCCCTCCTCGATGTCACCGTCGGAGGCGATCACGAAGATGTGGTGGTCGAACGGGCTGGCGCCGGGTGCCGCGTCCGGGTCGAACAGGCCGCGCTCGCGGCGCGACGCCATCGCCATGCCCACCGCAGAGCCCAGGCCCTGGCCCAGCGGGCCGGTGGTCATCTCGACGCCCGCGGTGTGGCGGTACTCCGGGTGGCCAGGGGTCAGCGAGCCCCAGGTGCGCAGCTTCTTCAGGTCGTCCATGGCCAGGCCGTAGCCGGACAGGTACAGCTGGATGTACAGGGTCAACGCGCTGTGCCCGCAGGACAGCACGAAGCGGTCCCTGCCCACCCAGTGCGGATCCGCCGGGTCGTGCCGCAGCACGCGCTGGAACAGCGAGTACGCCGTCGGCGCCAGGCTCATCGCGGTACCGGGGTGGCCGTTGCCGGTCTTCTGCACGGCGTCCGCGGCCAGTACCCGGACCGTGTCCACGGCGCGACGGTCGAGGTCGGTCCAGTCCTCCGGCAGCTGCGGGGTGGTCAGTCGGGTGAGATCGTCGGTGTCGGGCACGGACTGCAGCTCCCACTCTCGCATCGGTGCGGGGCCAGTCGCAGCGTCGACTCCGTGAGTCTCGACCGATGTGCTCTCGATCGATCCCGTATGAGCGCATTACTGGCCCGGACCCGCGAAACTCCCTCGTCGCGGACAGCCTAGCGCCGTGGCGCGGAGCGTGTGATCTCGAACCGCGGGAGCGCCCCGGCGCCGAGATCAGGACCGCGCGTGTTTACGATGAGCCTGGTCCGGCCCGCTGTCCCGCGTCGGATCGCGTTGGCGCAACAACAGCCTGAGGAGCGAGATGTCGCCGGTGAGTGGCGTGCGTTGGGGAGCGTCGGAGTGACGGTCGACGACGTGACCACCCCGGCACCGACTCGACGCTCCGCCCGGCCCGCCGACGTGGTGCGGGCCTACGTCGCGCTGATCAAACCCCGCGTCATCGAGCTGCTGCTGGTCACCGCCCTGCCCGCGATGTTCCTGGCCGAGCGCGGGTTTCCGCCGCCGTGGACGGTGTTCGCGGTGCTGGTCGGCGGCACCATGGCCGCCGGCAGCGCCAACGCGCTGAACTGCGTCATCGACGCCGACATCGACTCGGTGATGAAGCGCACCAGGGCCCGCCCACTGGTCCGGCACCAGGTGACGCCGCGCGACGCGCTGGTGTTCGGCCTGGCCCTGGGCGGCGGCTCGTTCGCGCTGCTCTACCTGATGACCAACTGGCTGGCCGCCGTGCTCGCCGTCGCCGCCATCCTGTTCTACGTCCTCGTGTACACGATGGTGTTGAAGCGGCGCACGTCACAGAACATCGTCTGGGGCGGTGCCGCCGGCTGCATGCCGGTGGTGATCAGCTGGGCGGCCGTCACCGGCACCGTGGCCTGGCCGGCGCTGGTGATGTTCGGTGTGGTGTTCTTCTGGACCCCGCCGCACTTCTGGGCGCTGGCGATGAAGTTCAAGGACGACTACGCGCGGGCCGGTGTGCCGATGCTGCCGGTCATCGCGACACAGGAGCGGGTGTCCCGACAGATCCTGGTCTACTCGTGGGTGATGGTCGCCTGGACGCTGCTGCTGGTCCCGGCCACCGGTTGGCTGTACACGACGTTCACCGTCCTGTTCGGCGTCTGGTTCCTGATCACCGCGCACCGGCTGCACGCCGCCGTCCGGCGCGGTGCGGGCAGCGGTCGGGCGGCCAACCCGATGACCTTGTTCCACGTCTCCAACACGTACCTCATGCTGGTGTTCGTCGCGCTGGCCGCCGACTCCGTCCTGCACCTGCCGGTCCTCGGCTGGCCGTTCTGACCGTCAGTCGTCCTGCAGCCGTTGCAGCGGGAACGGCGGCATGGTCAGCGGCAGCGCGGCCAGGCGCAGCAGCAGGAGCGGGTTGTCGTTGCCGGCCGTGCGGTTGAGCCGCAGCCCGCCCACAGCTCAGGCAGCGGTGGATGAGACACCAGTTGCCCTTGCCGCGCACCGTGACCGCGATCGGCTCCATGCCGGCCGAACATTCGGCCTTGCGGTCACCGGGGCTGTTGCGATCGAGGTGTCGCGACCACAGGCAGCGGGGGCAGTGATTGCGATGGGATGTTCCCGGAGCGTCCAGCGAGACCTCCGCGCCGCATCGGGCGCAGTGGAACGAACGAGCGAATGCCACTTCATGAGACCTTCCAGAGCGAGCGTGCAGGACGGCATCGGCATCGGAATCGCCTCCTTCTGGTCTCCGGGCGCCGGCTCAGATCGCGGACAGCAACTGGGTGACCGTCGGGTCGTCCAGCGCCTCCACGATGCACTGCCACAGCGACAGGTTCGCCGTCGCCCAGTGCGAGTAGGCGTCCGCCGCCGCCCGGCTGTAGAAGTAGAAACCGGCGTCGTGCACCCCGACCTGCTCGCCGACGATCTTGCTGGCCAGTTCCCGCAGGCTGATCCCGTTCTCGGTGAGATAGCGGTGGGCCAGCATGACCGGCGTCACCGGCAGCGCCTTGAACAGGGTGTCCGCGTCGGACAGCGCCTGCGCCTCGATGCTGATGTCGCGGTGCCTGGTGGCCATCTCGGCCTCGACGACGACGTCGTCGATCCGGGTGGCGGTCTCGGTTGGCACACCCGACTCGGCGAGGATGCGCATCCGCAGCTCCCGGCCGGCCGCCGCCGGTGAGTTCCGGACGACCAGGTAGTTCAGGTCGTGCACCAGCGCGGCCGTCTCGACCAGGCCGACGTCGGCGCCGTTGCACTCGGCGAACTCGGCGGCCTTGGCCCGTACGAAGCTCACGTGGTGCCAGCCGTGGAAGGGCAGCAGTCGGCCGGCCCGCCGGCACACGTCCCGCACCCGGCGGGCGACCTCGGTGACCACCGCAGGCGGCACGGCGGTGCTGACAGTGGGGGACGGCACAGGAGCCAGGGCTGCCGGGCCGATCGATTCGTGGCGCATCGGACCTCCGATCCGACCTCGGTCGCGGTCCTCGCGATGGTAGGTCGGATCGACGGCCGGTTACTCCGCTTCTCCGCGAAGCACCCCGGATGTCCTACAACCGTCCCGCCAGCCGGGTCAGTCTGGTGGTCATCGGGATGTGCTGTTGCGACAAACCGGTGTCCGGGTCGTAGGACACGCTCCACGGCGCGACCATCCTGGACTTCACCAGGAACGTCATCGTGCCGTCCTCGGCGTGCGGGATCCGGTGGAACTCGTGCGAGAGCAGCAGGCCGCCGCTGTGCTCACCGAACCGGGTGCCGGACACCCTGGTCACCGAGCGGATGGCCGTGCCGGTGTCGTTCAGCTGCGCGGTGAACCGCTCGTGCAGGTAGCTGCCGGACAGCAGCGTGGTGCAGAAGTGGTACCGGTGGTTGTGCACCGAGTTGGCATAGCCGGGCAACCAGACGTGGCACGGCTTGTACTCGTGCAGCCAGAGCGAGAACGGGTCGTCCGGCCGGTCGTAGAGGCACCACGCGAAATGCGTCGTGGTCTCCTTCGACCTGGCCGCCACGCCGGCCGCCTCGTCGGCCGGCATCGCGTGCAGGTGGGTGTGCAGTTCGCGGCGCCGGCCGGGACGGTAGACCCACTCCTGGAGCGCGTGGTCGACCGCGGTCCACTGCTGGGCGCCGGCCATGCCGATGCCGCGGATCGCGTCGGCCAGTTCGGACAGGGCGGACAACCCCGTGCGCATGGCCATCAACTCCTCGGTTCCGCCGCGGACAGCTCCGCGGCCGCGGAGAACTCCCCCTGGAAGGCCCGGAACTTCTCGGTGAGCACGTCGAATCCGGAATCGGTCAGCGGGGTTCCGGTGATCCGGCCGAACAGGTGCAGGAAGTCCTGGCGGCTGGTGTCCGGTGTGATCACGTAGTGGTGTGCCAACCGTGAGTTGCACACGTGTAGGAACTGGGTGCGTTCCATGGCGTACAGGAACGAGCCCTCGGAGAACCGCAGTGACTTGGGAAACGGCGCGGTGGCCCCGGTCGCGGCGCTGAACAGCGTCAGCCAGACGCTGTCGTCGAACATCTCCAGCCGGTCCAGGTGCGGATCGGACACGACGGTGATGTCGATCCGGCTGCACCGGCTGCGCGCCAGGAACAACCCGACCAGCCCGATCCGGATCTCCTCGTGCAACTCGGTGACGATCGACGTGTAGTCGCAGTCGGATCCTTTCTGTCGCAACAGATACCGGGCCCGGCCAATGACGGCGCCGTCACCCTTCGGGTCGGCGATCATCGCGCGCAGCTCCCACTCGGAGCGGGACAGCAGCAGGCGCGCGGCGGCGTGCCGGCCGGAGAAGCCGCGGAAGAAGTACTGCCGGGTGCGGTGCAGGTCCGCCATCATCAACCGGTTGAACACGGGATCCGGTTCCGACGTCGGCTCGAAGACGTGGGTCGGATAGAACTCCTGGCTCAGTGCCCGGTATTCGGCGGACAGATCCTGTAACGCCTTCCGGCTCTCCTCGACCAGCGGCGTGACCAGAGCGCGTTGCGACGCGGTGGACGTGACGAGCGTCTGGCCGAAGCTCACCACGGCTGAGATGAGCGTGCCCGTGGCCAGCGACAGGACGAGCATGTGGCCCGCATCGTCGTCGATGACGGTGGACAACCCGAAGGACGCCGCCGAGACCAGCAGAAGTAGTGCGAGTAGCAGTCCAGTCCTGGTCCAGAAGATGTCCTGGATCAGTGAGTTGTTGCGGAAGCCGTCGGCATCCGCCGACACAGCGGGTCACCTCCTTGGCTGACACTCGAACGGACGAACGCTGTCCGTGGTCGTCCGAGTGCGCGCCGTTACTTTACGCGAAGGTCCGGTTGCCGGGAAGGCACGGATAGGCAATTTTCCGACTTGTTGCCGACTGGTGTTCTTGCTGGTGTGAGCACTGTTGTCGAGTCTGGTCGGAGCGCGACCGGCGTGTCGCTTCGCCATCGGCCGCCGGCACGATAGTTTCAGTGCCCACCGACGCAGTGGAGGACGGTCCGTGGTCGCGAGCCAGAACCAACTCAGCACGTGGATGGAGCGGATGGCCGCCCACCTCGTGGCGGAGGGCATTCCGCTGATCGGCGGCCGGATTCTGGCCTACCTGCTGGTCTGCGACCCCGATGAGCGCACCGCGGCGGAGCTGTCCGAGGAGCTGGAGGCGAGCACCGGCTCGGTCAGCACCAACCTCAAGCTGCTGGTGAACAGCGGCCTGGTGGTGCGGACGACCCGGCGCGGCCGGCAGGCGGCGCAGTACCGGGCGGACGCACCGGCCTGGGCGAATCTGATCCGGCGGCGGTTGGACGCGCTGGCCGGGTTGCGCGGGTTGTCCGCCTCGGGCCTGCGGCTGCTGTCCGGTGATCCGCACCGGGCGTTGCGGTTGCGGACGGTGGACGAGTTCCAGGGCTGGTTCGCCGGGGAGGTCCCGGAGTTGTGGGAGCGCCGGCCGGCGCCGCCGCGCTGAACTCAGGCGGTGGCGGCAGGTTCGACGGTCGGTGCCGGGGTGGTGGTGGGTAGCAGCGGGCCACGGTCGCGGGACGCGCACCACAGCGCGGCCATCGCGGCCACCACCAGCGTCGAGCCGAGCACGTGCAGGATGACCAGCACGTCCGGTACGCCGAGGAAGTACTGCACCAGGCCCAGCGCGCCCTGCGCCGCCACCACGGCCACGAAGATCCGGTAGCGCCGCCAGATCGCGGGCGTGCCACCGGCGATGCGCAGCGCGAAACCGAGCGCCGCCATCATGCCGACCAGGATGAACACGATGTCCGCGTGCGCCTGGGCCAGGTTGGCCACCGGGACGTCCAGGCGGGGTGTGTGGATGTCGCCCGCGTGCGGGCCGGCGGCGGTGACCAGCGTGCCGGCCACCAGCACCGCGGCCACGTCGAGCGCCATCGCCACCTGGAGGGCGCGCAGCGGCCGGGGGATGAGCGGCCGGGCCGGTTCGTCGCCCTCGTCGATCGCCTTGAGCAGCAGCACGGCCAGCCACACCAGGCCGGGTGAGGGCAGGAAGTGCAGGCAGACCGTCCACCAGCTCAGCTTGGTGAGCACCGTGATGCCGCCGATCACCGCCTGCAGCACGACACCCAACGGCATCGTCAGGGCCAGCAGGATGTGCCGGCGGCGATGCGGCCTGGTCAGCAGCGCGGCCAGGAACACCAGCGCGGCGAGCACCCCGACGACGCCGCCGAGCAACCGGTTGGAGAACTCGATCCACTGGTGCAGCTGACCGAGCTCGGGATGCGCGACGGGCACCAGGCTGCCGCCGGAGCAGTCCGGCCACGTCGGACAGCCCAGGCCGGACTCGGAGACCCGCACGATCGAACCGGTGACCGTGATCCCGCACTGCGCCACCACGTTGCTGATCGCGAGCACGCGCAGCGCCCGCACAGGGGGCGAGGGAAGAGTGGACCACCACCGCGACGGGACCGACACGAATCGATGGTAGGCGGCGCCGCCCGACCGGCTCCGGCGGCCTGCACCGGTTGTGACAGGGGGCACCGGCACGATGTCGTCACCCGGCCGGGGAGAGTCCGCGGACCCGCCCTGATCAGGTGACATTCGGCCCTTCACGGCACTGGTTGACTTGACCAGGCTGGGCCCCCGAGGGCAGACCTACAGGGAGCTGATCAAGCATGGAGAAGACGTCCTACCAGCCAGGAACACCGTCCTGGGTGGATCTCAGTGCCACCGATCCCAATGCCGCAGCGGAGTTCTACTCGGCGATCTTCGGCTGGCACGTGCCGGAGGGCATGCCCGAGGCGGGCGGTTACCGGATCGCCGAACTGCGGGGCGTGCCGGTCGCCGGCATCGGCCCGCAGATGCAGCCGGGCATGCCGCCCAACTGGGCCACCTACGTCGACACCGCGGACGTCGACGCCACCGCCAAGCTCGTCGCGGACGCGGGCGGCCAGACGTACATGGCGCCGATGGACGTGATGGACGCGGGCCGCATGGCCGTGTTCGCCGACCCGACGGGTGCGGCGTTCAGCGCGTGGCAGGCGGGCCAGCACAAGGGTGCCGGCATCGTGAACGAGCCGGGCTCGCTGTCCTGGAACGAGTTGGCCACCCGCCAGCCGGAGGCGGCGATCCCGTTCTACCAGCAGGTGTTCGGCTGGGAGGGCCAGACCCACGACATGGGCGGCGGGATGATCTACACCGAGTGGCTGCTGGACGGCCAGTCGGTCGGTGGCATGTCGCCGATGGACGACAGCATCCCGGCCGAGGTGCCGCCGCACTGGCGGGTGTACTTCGCCGTGGGCGACACCGACGCGACCGTCGCGAAGGTGACGGAGCGGGGCGGTTCGGTCGTCGTGCCGCCGATGGACATCCCACAGGGCCGGTTCGCCATGTTGACCGACCCGCAGGGTGCCGCGTTCAACGTGATCCAGCTGCCCTGACCGTCAGGTGAGTTTGGTGGTGCGGGTGGCGGCGAGGGTCGCCACCGCACCCCAGGCCAGGAGCACCACGACCGGCTGCCACAGCGGGGTGGTGCCCTTGCCCAGGGCCGAGTAGAGGCCCTGCGCGAGCGCGGTCGACGGCAGCACGATCGCGGCGCCGATGTCGTCCTGGGCGGACGTGGCGATGGTCGCGCCCGCGGCCAGCACCAGCACGAACCAGATGACGTTGGCCAGCGCCAGCACGATCTCCGCGCGCAGCGACCCGCCCAGCAGCACGCCCAGGGCGCCGAACGCCAACGTGCCCAGCACCACCAGCAGCACGGCCGCGCCGATGCCGGCCGCCTGCGGGTGCCAGCCGAACGCGGCAGCGACCACGCCCAGCACGACGATCTGGATCACCACCACGGCGGCAGCGGCCGTCATCCGGCCGGCCACGATGAGCCAGCGGGGGATCGCGGTGGCGGCCAGGCGCTTGAGCACGCCGTACCGGCGGTCGAAGCCCAAGGCGATGGCCTGGCTGGTGAACGCGGACGACATGATCGCCAGCGCGATGATCCTCGGCGTGAGCGAGTCGATCCGGGGCTCGGTGATCGGGATCGCGGTCAGCACGGTGAGGCCGACCAGCAGCGCCAGCGGGATGAGCAGGGTGAGCAGCACCTGCTCGCCGTTGCGCAACGCCAGCAGTGTCTCGGTCCTGGCCTGCGCGTAGAGCATGGCCGAGCGGCGGCCGGTGCCGGGCGCCGGGGTGAACGTGCCGGGTGCGAAGCGATGGGTGGCGGTGGTCACGACCGCAACTCCCGTCCGGTCAGGTCGAGGAACACGTCTTCCAGGCTGCGCCTGGCGATCTGCAACGCGTCGGCGAGCACGCCCTGCTGGGCGCACCAGGCCGTCACGGTGGACACGACCTGCGGGCTGATCGGGCCGCTCACCTGGTAGGAGCCCGCCGTCACCTCGACCGCGACGCAGCCCTCGGGCAGTGCGGTGACCAGCAGGCTCAGCGGCAGGCCGGCCGTGGCGTGGAAGGTGAGCCGCTGGTCGTCCGCGGCGACCGCGGTGAGTTCGGCCGGGCTGCCGGCCGCGGCCACCCGGCCCCGGTCGATGATCACCACGTGGTCGGCCAGCGCCTCGGCCTCCTCCATCAGGTGCGTGGTGAGCAGGACGCTGACGCCGTCCAGGCGCAGCGCGTCGACCAGATCCCACACCAGGCGCCGGGCCTGGGGGTCCATGCCGGCGGTCGGTTCGTCCAGGAAGACCAGTTCCGGCCGGCCGACCAGCGCGCAGGCCAGGGACAGCCGCTGCTGCTGGCCGCCGGACAGGCGTTTGTACGGGGTGCGGCGGGCGGGACCGAGTCCGAGCACGTCCAGCAGCCACTCCGGGTCCAGCGGGTGGGCGGCGCAGGAGGCGACGATGCGCAGCATCTCGTCGGCCCGCACGCCCGGGTAGGCGCCGCCGCCCTGTGGCATCACGCCGATCCTGGGCCGCAGCGCGGCACCCTGGGTGGCCGGGTCGAGTCCGAGCACCCGGACGGTGCCGGCGTCGCCGGTGCGGAAGCCCTCGCAGATCTCCACGGTGGTGGTCTTGCCGGCGCCGTTCGGTCCGAGCAGCGCGAGCACGGCGCCGACGGGCAGGCGCAAGTGCAGGCCGTCGACCGCCGTGGTGCTCCCGTATCGCTTCACCAGTCCGGACACGTCCACGGCCGGACTCGCGGTTCTGCCTGCCACCACCACGAAGGACAAGCCTAGGCCGTGGGCCGGGTCACGCCCTCGCCTGGACCGGTTTGGGTCTCCACTTCGGGCACGTCGTGTGGAGACGGGTCGCGCCAGGGCAGCAGCGGCACCGACTTCCGCACCAGGAACACCGCGATGGCGAGCACGGTCGCGGCGGCCACGTAGGCGTCCGGGAGCGTGTAGGTGTGGCCGTCGAACGAGCCACCGGTGGAGGGCAGGATCATGGCCACCACGGCGCTCAGCCAGACGGTGAAGGTGCGCAGGCGCGACTCGCCCAGGCCGATGGCCAGCGGGATCGACGCCCACAGCAGGTACCAGGCCTGCACAGTGGCGCCGAGGATCACCACCACGCCCAGGCACAGGCCCAGCCCCAGCATCGGCTGCAGCCGGCCCTTCCACGTGTCCCACAACAACTTCACCGTGATCACGACGGTGGCCAACTCGCCGATCGTCCGCATGATGGCGATCGTGCTGTCGGTGTGGTTGCCGACACCGAACAGGATGCCGACGCTGCCGGCGAGCAGGCCGACACCGGTCATCGGGGATTCCCAGCTCTTCACGACGCCGTTGGTGCCCAGCGCGCCGATCCAGCCGAAACCCAGCCCGGTGCCCATCGAGATCGCCACCGTGATCACGCCGAACACGGCCAGCAGCAGCACGCTCGCCGCCACCAGATGTCGGGGCTTCGCACCCCAGCGCCTGGCCACCAGCACCGCGAGGAAGCCCAGCGCGGGCGCCGCGGAGAACTTGACCGCCGTGCCCAGCGTGATCACCGAGGCGCCGGCCAGCAGCCAGAGCAGTTCCGGTCGGGTCACCGGCGGCACCGGCATGCCCGGTCCGACCCTGGGCATCCGGCGCAGCGCGAGCTCGAACCCGGCGAGCATCAGGCCGATCATCAGGGCCTCGTTGTGCGAGCCGATCACCAGGTGCCACAGCACCAGCGGGTTGGCCACGCCCAGCCACAGCGCGCTGACCTTCGGCACACCGCAGCGCTGCGCCAGCCGGGGCACCGCCCACACGATCAGGGCGATGCCGATCAGTTCCAGCAGCCGTTGAAGGTAGACGCCAGTGACGACGTGGTTGCCGGACAGGAAGGTGACGGCCCGCCCGATGGTGATGAACAGCGGCCCGTACGGGGCCGGGGTGTCCCGCCAGATGGTGGGTACACCCCTGGTCAGCGGGTCGGCGACGCCCAGCGCGGTGGCCGGGCCCAGCTTGTACGGGTTCAGCCCGAGCGCGGCGATCTTGCTCTGCGCCAGGTAGCTGTACACGTCCCTGCTGAACATCGGCGGCACGAACAGCAGCGGCACGCTCCAGGTGAGCATGATCCGCCGCACCTGGCCCCGGGACACCATCCGGGGCCGGCCGGGCCGCGCGAACCGGGCCACCCACAGCCAGCCCAGCACGATCATCGCCATGCCGGCGAACGCCAGCGCCAGGGCCACCGTCGGCATCCGGGAGAACAGCCCCAGCACCGGTACGGTGGTCAGCGGGTTGAACACCGGCGACGCGGCGGCGCCGAGCGAGCCCGCGGCCAGCAGCAGCGCGCCGACCGTGCCGAACCGGCGGATCACGTCGAGCTGGCGGGTCTCCGCCCGGTCCAGCGGTGGCGGTTCCGCCGGGGTGGTCGGCGGGGCCGGGCTGTCGGCGATCGGTTCGGTGCTCGGGTCGGCGTGCGGCGGCCCGCCCACCGGCCGGGGCCGCTCCGTCTCACCCATCACCACGAGGTGAGCCTATCCACCTCCTGCCGCGCGGTGAGTCGGATCACGTCGACCCGCCCCACCTTTGCCCTCGTCCGGCAAATACGTCACACTTGTGTTGTGAAAAACGTCGGTGCTGGTCCCGGTGCCGTGCCAGGTGGCACGGCGGCTGGTCACGCCGACGGCCGGACCCGCCAGGCGGTGACCCAACTGCTGCTGGAGCGGGGCCCGGTGACCGCGGCACTGATCGCCGACGCGCTCGGCCTCAGCCCCGCCGCGGTGCGCAGGCACCTGGACGCGCTGGTCGCCGACGGCGAGGTCGGCACCAGGGAGGCGCCCCGGCGCGGTCGGCGGACCAGGGGCCGCCCGGCCAAGCTGTTCCTGCTCACCGAAGCCGGCCGGGCCAGGTTCGGCCACGCCTACGACGATCTCGCCGTGTCCGCCCTGCGGTTCCTCGCCGACCGAGGCGGGGAGCAGGCCATCCGGGCGTTCGCGGAGAGTCGCGTCGAGGCCATGATCGGCCGCCACCGCGACGAGATCGCCGCGCAGCCCGACCCGTCGGCCAGGACACGGTCCCTTGCCGACGCGCTGACCAGCGAGGGCTACGCTGCGTCAACCCGAGACATCGGGTCGGGAGAGCAGCTGTGCCAGCACCACTGCCCGGTGGCGCACGTGGCCGCCGAGTTCCCGCAGCTGTGTGAGGCCGAGACGGCGGCGTTCGCCGGGCTGCTCGGCACGCACGTGCAACGCCTGGCCACCATCGCCCGCGGCGACGCGGCCTGCACCACACACGTCCCGACCGGACCGTTCCCGAACGCGGCCCGGCCGGAACACCCCGAACAGCAGAACGAGCACGGAGGGGAGTCCGGATGACGACCGCTGCGGAGCAGCGCACGCCCACCACGCAACCGATGACCCAGGACGAGACGATCGCGTCCATCGGGCGGTATTCCTACGGCTGGGCGGACTCGGACGCCGCAGGTGCCAGCGCCCGGCGCGGCCTGAGCGAGGACGTGGTCAGGGACATCTCGGCCAAGAAGAACGAGCCGGAGTGGATGCTCGAGGCGCGCCTGAAGGCGCTGCGCCTGTTCGAGCGCAAGCCGATGCCCAACTGGGGCGCCGACCTGTCCGGCATCAACTTCGACACCATCAAGTACTTCGTCCGGTCCACCGAGCAGCAGGCCGCGAGCTGGGACGAACTGCCCGAGGACATCAAGAACACCTACGACCGGCTGGGCATCCCGGAGGCGGAGAAGCAGCGCCTGATCGCCGGTGTCGCCGCCCAGTACGAGTCCGAGGTCGTCTACCACAAGATCCGCGAGGACCTGGAGTCGCAGGGCGTCCTGTTCCTGGACACCGACACCGGCCTGCGCGAGCACCCTGAGCTCTTCCAGGAGTACTTCGGCTCGGTGATTCCGGCCGGGGACAACAAGTTCTCCGCGCTGAACACCGCGGTGTGGTCCGGCGGCAGCTTCATCTACGTGCCGAAGGGCGTGCACGTGGACATCCCGCTGCAGGCCTACTTCCGCATCAACACCGAGAACATGGGCCAGTTCGAGCGGACGCTGATCATCGTCGACGAGGACGCCTACGTGCACTACGTCGAGGGCTGCACGGCGCCGATCTACAGCTCCGACTCGCTGCACTCGGCGGTCGTCGAGATCATCGTGAAGAAGGGCGCCCGCTGCCGCTACACGACGATCCAGAACTGGTCGAACAACGTCTACAACCTGGTGACCAAGCGCGCCAAGGCCGAGGCCGGCGCGACCATGGAGTGGATCGACGGCAACCTCGGCTCCAAGGTCACCATGAAGTACCCGTCGGTGTTCCTGATGGGCGAGCACGCCAAGGGTGAGGTCCTGTCCATCGCCTTCGCGGGCGAGGGCCAGCACCAGGATGCCGGCGCGAAGATGGTGCACATGGCGCCGCACACGTCCTCGACCATCGTGTCGAAGTCGGTGGCGCGTGGCGGTGGCCGGACCTCCTATCGCGGTCTCGTTCAGGTGAACAAGCGGGCGCATCACTCCCGGTCCACTGTGAAGTGCGATGCCTTGCTGGTAGACACGATCAGCCGCTCGGACACCTACCCCTACGTGGACATCCGCGAGGACGACGTGTCCATGGGGCACGAGGCGACGGTGTCCAAGGTCAGCGAGGAACAGCTGTTCTACCTGATGTCCCGAGGTCTCACCGAGGACGAGGCCATGGCGATGATCGTGCGCGGCTTCATCGAGCCGATCGCGCGCGAGCTGCCGATGGAATACGCCCTCGAACTCAACCGACTTATCGAGCTGCAGATGGAAGGGGCCGTCGGCTAACCATGACGACCACCGAAACGCCGACCCAACACGGTTTCGGCGCACACACGCACGGCGGTGGCACGACACCGGGGTCGACAAGGGCCGACCGGAAGGACTCCGTCGACGCGCCGAACGGCCGCGAGGAGAACTGGCGCTTCACCCCGATGAAGCGGCTGACCGGTCTCGTGCCGGCCCAACCGGCCACCGGCACCGCCACTGTCGAGGTGCGGGCAGGCGAGCAGGTCCGGGTGGAAACGCTGGGCCGGGACGATGAGCGGATCGGGGCGGGCGGCGATCCGACCGACTACATCTCGCGGTTCGCCTTCGCCTCCTTCGCCAAGGCCACCCTGGTCACCGTGCCCAAGGAGACCAAGGTCGTCGAGCCGGTCATCGTCACGGTGACCGGACCGGGTGCCGGCCAGGTCACCTACGGCCATCTCCAGATCCGCGCCGAGCGGTTCGCCGAAGCCGTCGTCGTCATCGACTACCGAGGCTCCGGCAGCTACGCCGACAACCTTGAACTGCTCGTCGGTGACGGCGCGAGGCTGACCGTCGTCGCGGTGCACGACTGGGCCGACGACGCGGTGCACGTCACCGCACATCAGGCCAAGCTCGGCCGGGACGCGACGCTGCGGCACACCGTGGTCAGTCTTGGCGGGGATCTGGTCCGGGTCAGCCCGACGGTGAACTTCACCGACAAGGGCGGCGACGCGGAACTCACCGGCCTGTACTTCGCCGATGCCGGCCAGCATCTTGAGCACCGGCTGTTCGTCGACCACGCGGTGCCCAACTGTCGCAGCAACGTCGCCTACAAGGGTGCGTTGCAGGGCGATAGCGCCCGCACGGTGTGGATCGGCGACGTGCTGATCCGTGCCGCGGCCGAGGGCACCCAGACCTACGAGCTGAATCGCAACCTCGTCCTCACCGACGGCGCGCGGGCCGACTCGGTACCGAACCTGGAGATCGAGACCGGCGAGATCGTCGGTGCCGGGCACGCCAGCACCACCGGCCGGTTCGACGACGAGCAGCTGTTCTACTTGCAGGCACGGGGAATTCCGGAGGACCAGGCGCGACGCCTCGTGGTGCGCGGGTTCTTCCACGAGATCCTGGCCAAGATCGCGGTCCCCTCGGTGCGCGAGCGCCTTGAGGCGGCGATCGAAGCCGAGTTGTCGGTGGTCGGGATATGACCACCGGTATGCGGGTGTGTGCGCTCACCGACCTCGACGACCACAAACCGGTCGCCTTCGTCGTCGGTGACGTGCCGGTCGTGTTGGTGCGGGACGGCGATGCCGTGCACGCGCTGCGCGATGAGTGTTCGCATGCCGAACTCGCGTTGAGCGAGGGCGAGATCAGCAAGGGCCGGGGCGGTCGGTTGAGCATCGAATGCTGGCTGCACGGCTCGTGTTTCGACCTGCGTACCGGCGAGCCCTCCTCGCCGCCGGCCACCGAACCGGTCGAGGTGTACCCGGTCAGCGTGTCGGACTCGGACGTATACGTGGACGCCACCGTGCCGATCAACCGCAGCTGACCAACCACAAGCTCCCACCGAAGTTTCCGCAACAGGAGAAACGAAGAATGGCCACCCTGGAGATCAAGGACCTGCACGTTTCGGTCGTCACCGAGGACGCTGCCAAGGAGATCCTGACCGGCGTCAACCTGACGATCAAGGCGGGGGAGACCCACGCCATCATGGGGCCGAACGGCTCGGGTAAGTCCACCCTGTCCTATGCGATCGCCGGGCACCCCAAATACCAGGTCACCTCCGGCCAGGTGTTGCTCGACGGCGAGGACGTCCTCGGCATGACCGTCGACGAGCGGGCACGGGCCGGTCTCTTCCTGGCCATGCAGTACCCGGTCGAGGTGCCCGGCGTGTCCATGTCGAACTTCCTGCGCACCGCGGCCACCGCCGTGCGTGGTGAGGCCCCGCAGCTGCGCAAGTGGGTCAAGGAGGTCAAGCAGGCCATGACCGACCTTGAGATCGACGACGCGTTCGGTGAGCGCAGTGTGAACGAGGGCTTCTCCGGTGGCGAGAAGAAGCGTCACGAGATCCTGCAGCTGTCGCTGCTGCGCCCGAAGATCGCCATCCTCGACGAGACCGACTCCGGTCTCGACGTCGACGCGTTGCGCGTGGTCTCCGAAGGCGTCAACCGGTACAAGGAAGCCGGTGACGTCGGGATCATGCTGATCACCCACTACACCCGCATCCTCAAACACATCGCGCCGGACTTCGTGCACGTGTTCGCCGGTGGTCGGATCGTCGAGTCCGGTGGCCCGGAGCTGGCCAACCGCCTTGAGGACGAGGGCTACGTACGTTACACGGGTGGCAAGCAGGAGGAGGCGGTCGTGTCATGACCACCACCGCGCTGCCGCTGGACGTGGAGACCATTCGCAAGGACTTCCCCATCCTTGGCCGTACGGTCCGGGACGGGAAGCCGTTGGTGTACCTGGATTCCGGTGCGACCTCGCAGAAGCCGCGCCAGGTGCTGGAAGCGGAACGCGCCTTCCTGGAGACCTCCAATGCCGGTGTGCACCGTGGTGCGCACCAGTTGGCCGAGGAGGCCACCGACGCCTACGAGAGTGCCCGCGAGCGCATCGCCGCTTTCGTCGGGGTGAGTGCCGATGAGGTGGTGTTCACCAAGAACGCCACCGAGGGCATCAACCTGGTCGCCTACGCGATGAGCAACTCGTCGACCTCCGGCCCGGAAGCCGCTCGCTTCCGGCTCGGGCCCGGTGACGAGATCGTGGTCACCGAGATGGAGCACCACGCGAACCTGGTGCCCTGGCAGCAGGTTGCCGAGCGCACCGGGGCGACCCTGCGCTGGTTCGGCATCACCGACGACGGCCGTCTCGATCTGTCCGATCTTGACGAGCTGATCAACGCGCGGACCAAGGTCGTCGCGTTCACCAACCAGTCCAATGTGCTGGGCACTGTCAACCGGCCTGCGGAGCTGGTCGCGAAGGCGCGGCAGGTCGGCGCGCTGACCGTGTTGGACGCCTGCCAGTCCGTTCCGCACTCGCCGGTCGACTTCCACGCTCTCGGCGTCGACTTCGCGGTCTTCTCCGGTCACAAGATGCTGGGCCCCTCCGGTATCGGCGTCCTCTATGGTCGTCGGGAGCTGCTCGCGGCGCTGCCGCCGTTCCTCACCGGTGGTTCCATGATCGAGATGGTCGAGATGGCCCGCTCCACCTTCATGCTGCCGCCGCAGCGGTTCGAGGCGGGCACGATGATGACCTCCCAGGCCGTCGGCCTCGGTGCCGCCGTCGACTATCTGTCCGTCGTCGGCATGGCCAGGATCGCCGAGCACGAACATCTCCTCACCGAGGCGGCGCTGGCCGGACTGACCGAGA
The DNA here is from genome assembly GCA_036268955.1 of Pseudonocardiaceae bacterium. GTDB lineage: Bacteria > Actinomycetota > Actinomycetes > Mycobacteriales > Pseudonocardiaceae > CAJCJE01. Next base: position 118,330 of record DATATE010000023.1, on the reverse strand, counting down.
TTCCCGGTGTTCGGGTGATCGGTCCGACTCCGAGGGGCGCGACGGGAACAGCCGACCGGGGTGGCGCTGTTTCCTTTGTGGTGGATGGTATTCACCCGCACGACGCCGGTCAGGTCCTCGACGACCTCGGCATCGCGGTTCGGGTCGGCCACCACTGCGCATGGCCGCTGCACCGCCGCTTCGGGGTGCCGGGGACCGTGCGGGCCTCGTTCTATCTGTACAACGACCTCAGCGAGGTGTCGGCGCTGCTGGACGGGGTACGCGAAGCACAGCGCTTCTTCGGTGTTGCCTAGGGTTGAGGACGTGAGGACGGTCTGATGCGGTTGGAGCAGATGTACCAGGAGATCATCCTGGACCATTACAAGCACCCGCATGGTCGGGGGCTGCGCGATCCGTACGAGGCGCAGGTCCATCACGTCAACCCGACCTGTGGTGACGAGGTCACCCTGCGGGTGCACCTGAAAGGCGCCGGCACCGAGGCGGAAGTCCTCGACGTGTCCTATGACGGCCAGGGTTGTTCGATCAGCCAGGCGTCCACGTCCGTGCTGACCGATCTGGTCGTCGGCAGGACCGTCGGCTCGGCCTTCGGGATCCTGGACGCGTTCGTCGAGCTGATGCAGGGTCGGGGCAACGTCGAACCGGACGAGGACGTCCTCGAGGACGGCATCGCGTTCGCCGGGGTCGCCAAGTACCCGGCGCGGGTCAAATGCGCGCTCCTTGGCTGGATGGCGTTCAAGGACGCGGTGGCCCAGTCCGGTTCGGCCGAGAACACTTCTGACGGCAACGGCATCGAGGCAGGAAACTCATGACCGACATTGGTGAAACCGAGGAGACGGTGCAGCGCGGCGCGGCCGGCATGCCCGAACCGGCGGTGCGGGCCGAGGTGGCCAGTATCGAGGACCTCGAAGAGGCCATGCGGGACGTCGTCGACCCCGAACTGGGTATCAACGTCGTCGACCTCGGCCTCGTCTACGACATCCGTGTCGACGAGGAGAACACCGCCCTCATCGACATGACCCTGACCTCGGCGGCCTGCCCGCTGACCGACGTCATCGAGGACCAGGCTCGCAGCGCCCTCGTCGGTGGTGCCGGCGGTGGGCTGGTCGGTGACATCAAGATCAACTGGGTCTGGATGCCTCCGTGGGGCCCCGAGAAGATCACCGACGACGGCCGCGAGCAGCTCCGTGCGCTCGGGTTCACCGTCTGACTCGGGTTCACCGTCCGAACCGGCCGAAGCGGTTCAGCTACGACTTCCGCACGTTTTTCCGCACGAGGAATGGGCGGGTCGCTCCTGGCGACCCGCCCATTTCGCCGTCCACGGCACTGACCGCACTGACCGCACTGACCGGACTCATTGGACACTGGTCCGACATTCGCCGGCCGATGCGGGGGCTCGCGAACGGGTGTCCTCGACGGACAATCGGCGGCCTGAATCGGTCAACAGGGTCCTCGGTCTTGTCGGAGCACGACCTCAGGTGTTAGGCATACGCAACGCATGCGTTACGTATGCTTCGAGAGGAGACCTTGTGTTCGCGCACTTCCCCGCCCCGAAACCCCTCGATTCGGCCATAGTGGACGCACTGACCACCGTGCAGACCTCGACCCTCGGACACCTCCGCGACCACGGCTTCCCGCGGGGCCTCACCCCGCTGCGCCGACCGCTGCGCTTCGTCGGCTGCGCGGTGACCGTTCGGCTGCCGCACCTTGACTCGACCGCGTTGCACGTGGCCGTCGACGAGTTGCGGCCCGGTGACGTGCTGGTCGTCGACCAGTCCGGCGATACCCGATCCTGTTTCGGCGGCATGGTCGCCTACACCGCGTCGGCAAGGGGCGCCGTCGGAGCGGTGATCGCGGGGTCGGTCAATGACGTGCCGGAGATCCTGGAACTGGGGCTGCCGGTGTTCTCCTCGGGGGTATCCTCGCGTACCACTCGGATTCTGGGGATCGAGGGCGCGATCAACGTGCCGGTCACCGTTGGCGGTTGCGTGGTCCGGCCCGGCGACGTTGTCTTCGGTGACTCCGACGGCGTCGCGGTGTTCGATCGCTCGGAGGCGATGGACATCGCGCGGTCGTTGCGCGCCAAGGAATCCGCGGAACCGGCCCTGCGGACCAGGATCGGCTCGGGAGAGCGACTGTCCGACTTCTCCGGTGCGGCGAAGCTGTTCACCGCGGGACTCGACCCGAACGCGGTCCAATGACCAGGGCGCACACCGTCGGCGCCGGCACCGCGGTCGAGCCTGCGGTGACCCGTGGTCGGACCCGTTGGCTGATCGCCGGTGGCCTGCTGTTACCGGTCACGTTCGTGATGAGTATGGACCGGACCGCGATGACGGTCGTGGCCCCGATCATCGCCAAGCAGTACGACTTCTCCGTCACCCAACTGTCCATTGTGCTCACCTCGTTCTGGTGGGCCTACGCGTTGTTCCAGGCACCCGGTGGGATCTTGACCCGCCGGTTCGGTCCGCGCGTGATGCTGGCGTTCGCGGGGATCTGGTGGTCGGTGTTCACCTTCCTGACCCCCTATGGCGCGATCTTCCTCGGCTTCGTGGTGATCAGGACCCTGCTCGGCATCGGCCAGGCCGCCGACTGGCCGGCGTCGGTGTACACGCTGCAACGCTGGTTCCCGCAACGGGAACAGTCCCGAGGCAACTCGTTGCTGCTGTGCGGGCTGTACCTCGGCAGCGTGGTGGGCACCCCACTGGTGGTGTGGATCGTCGACGGGCTCGGCTGGCCACGGGTGTTCCAGGTGTTCGCGCTGATCGGCTTCGTGCTGGCGCTGCTGTGGTGGTGGCTGGTCCGCGACGACCCGAGCCGGCATCCCCGCGTCTCGCGGGCCGAGGCCGACTACATCGCGGCCGGTCGGCCTGCTGAAACACAGGGGAGCACGCTGCGCTGGCGGGCGTTCCTCGGCTCCGGCCAGTTCTGGGCGATCGGCATGCAGTACGCGTTTCTGTTGCTGATCCAGGGTTTCTTCACCACCTGGCTGCCGACCTATCTCGTCGACGCACGTGGGTTGTCGTTCACCGCGATGGGCTGGTTGGGCTCGCTGCCCTGGGTCGCCATGCTGGTCGGCGTGTTCGGTATGGCGGCGCTCAACGACCGGCTGCTGCGTCGCTGGCCGAGCCGGGTACGGGTCGCCGCGGTCGGCTACCTGTGTGGCGCGGTGTTCCTTGTCCTCGGCGCGCTGACCCCGAGCGTGCCGCTGATGATGGTCTTCCTGTGCCTGAGCCTTGGTTCGGTCGGCACGGTGCAGGTCCAGGTGTGGGCGGCCTGCCAGGACCTGGGCGGTCGGTACTCGGCGACGGTGACCGGTTGGACCAACCTGTGGGGCAACCTGATGGGCGCGGCAGGGCCGCTGTTCACCGGTGTGCTGGTCGGCATCGGCGGCAACTGGACGGTCGCCCTCGGCGTGCTCGCCGTGGCCGGTGTACTCGGCGCGATCTGCTGGGTCTTCGTCCACCCGGACCGTCCACTGCGGGCACCGGCCGCCACCCTGGCCACCAACAGCTGACAACTGACAGCGTCCAACAATCAACAGCAACTGAATAATTCAGGTTGACAATCGGAGCATGGAAAGGAGTCATCGTGGGCGTTGTCGCCGCCGTGGCCCAGTTCTGCGCGGGACTGGACAAGCAGATCAACCGCAAGCTCGTCACCGAGGCGATCGCCTCGGCCGCCGAGGCCGGCGCGGAACTGGTGGTGCTGCCGGAGAACAGCATGTACGCCGACCCGAAGCCGGCCGGCGAGGACACCGACTACCCGGAACCACTGGACGGGCCGTTCGCCACCACGGTCGCCGACGCGGCACGGGCCAATGGCGTCACCGTGGTGGCCGGCCTCACCGAACGGCTGGCCACCGATGCCCGGCCGTCGAACACGGTGATCGCCGTCGGCCCCGACGCAGCGCCGCTGGCGGTCTACCGGAAGGTGCACCTCTACGACGCCTTCGGTTATCGGGAGTCCGACCGGGTCACCCCGGCCGAGATCACCGCACCGGCCGTCTTCGATCTCGGCGGGCTGCGCTTCGGCCTGATGACCTGTTACGACCTGCGCTTCCCCGAAATGGCGCGCCACCTCGTCGACGCGGGTGCCAACGTGATCGTGGTGCCGGCGGCCTGGATGGTCGGGCCTGCGAAGGAGGATCACTGGCGGACCCTGCTGCGGGCGCGGGCCATCGAGAACACCTGCTACCTGCTCGCGGCCGGGCAGAGCGGCCCGTACTGCACGGGACAGAGCCTGATCGCCGATCCGATGGGCACCGTGGTGGCCTGCGCCGGCGAGCTGCCAGGGCACGGCATCGCCGCTCTGTCCGAACATCGGATCGATACGACACGCACCACCAACCCGTCCCTGGCCAATCGACGGTTCCGGGTGGTGCCGGCCTAGAATCCGGTGTTGATGAGCGCCTCGTCCACCCCCGTCGACCGGCCGCAGCTACCCGTGGTGGCGCGGCCGGCCGACGTGCCGGCGAAAGACTTCGCCTACAGCTACATCAAGGACCTGATCCTCGACCTCACCCTTCCACCCGGACACATCGTCACCGAGATGGACGTCGCCACGGTGACCGGTCTGTCAAGGACTCCGGTCCGTGAGGCGTTCCTGCGGCTGGACGCGGAGCGGCTGATCCAGCTGATCCCTCGGCGCGGTGCGCTGGTCACGGTCGTCACCGCGCGCCAGATCAGGGAGCTGTCCAAGACTCGGCTGGTGCTGGAACTGCATGCCGCGCAGGAGATCGTGGCCAACCGGATCGAGGTCGCCGAGACCTTGTTCCCCTTGATCGAGAAGCAGGAGACGCTGCTGGCGCAGGGGGTCGGCTATCCCGAGGTGGTCGCCTGCGACCGAGCGTTCCACACCGCGATCATCAGCGCGGTCGGCAACACCGAGCTGACCGAGCTGTATCGGTCGATGGGCGACCGACAGCAGCGTACCGGGGTCACCTCGTTCAGCGCCGTGCCGGGGCGGGCCGAGGTGGCCGCGCCGCATCATCGCCGGATCGCCGAGGCGCTCAAGCGCTTCGACCTCGCCGAAGCGGAGGACGCACTGCGCGAGCACCTGGAACGCAACGCCCCGGATCTGGAGCGCTACCTGCCCTGACCGCCTCCTTTCGGTCCGCCTCCTTATCGGTTCAGCCCGAATTACCAGGATCGGGCCGGCTGGCAAAACCGCGTCGGCTGCCGGTTCGCCGTCTGCGTTCCTGTTAATGTGAATTGTTCCTGAAGAATTTTTTATACGGCCAGATGAATATATCTTTCCTCGGTGTTGTCTGATCGGCAGAGGTAAAACGATTCAAGGGCTGAAAAACAAAGTTTTGGCCGTCGATGAGCCGCATCCGTAGCTCGAACTGGCCTTTTCCATATCGTGGACGCTTAGTATCGGTGCTGTTGCGCTCCGTCCATCTTGCCAGGTCCAGTCAGGGGAATACGATAGGCCATCTGGCCCAACAAGTTACTCCGAATGGGACCTTACGCAGATACGAGTACAGGCTGTTGGCTGTTGGCCAGGCTAGCTGAAGAAGAGTTCCGTTTTCCCCATCAATCGTTGTGACCGCCACTGCCCCTGCAGCGTGCCACTTCGCATCGTCTTGGAGGGAGCCTGTATTTGTGAATGTCGTGGTCTCTGCGGCTGTAGCCCATTCCGCACATGATTCCGGGGTCCGGCAGATTGCCGCGCTGGCCGCGCGGCTGGCTTACCTGTTCATGTGTTTGACGCTTTCCTGGGGAGTGTTCACCGCGACCGGCTGGATCAACCGGATCACCGGACGCACGGCGGTGCGCAGTACGCACCTGGTGTTCGCCACCTTCACCATCGCCTTCGGCGTGTTGCACGCGGTCTCTTTCCTGTTTCTCACCGACTCGAACGAACTGTTCAGCCCGGTCATGCTGCTCGTGCCGCTGGTCAGCGGCGGTCTGCTGCGATGGGCCCTCGGCATCATCGGCATCGAGCTGATGATCGCCATCGCGATAACCGCCGGTCTCCAGCATCGGGTCAACTACCGAAGATGGTTGCGGTTCCACCAGGTCGGCTATATCGCGGTTGGCCTGACCGTGGTGCACAGTTGGCTCGGTGCCATCGCCAACGGCCATCTCGAGTTGTTGTGGCTGGCCGGTCTGACGCTGCTCGCGCCGGTGATCCTGCTGTGCGTCCTGCGGTTCACGCCGAGCCGGATGCTTGCCGCGGCCGGGTTGATCAGCGGCTGAATCAGCGAACAGCAGGGGTTTGTGACGGGAAAGGGAGTGCCGAGGCGATGAGTCCGCGCCGCATTCTGCGTATCGAAACGTCCCTCGAGATCAGCGTGAACAACGCTCGCTGCCACCTCTACGGGACCTGTCAGGCTGAGGCACCCGAGTTGTTCGAGTTGACCGAGGACGAGCGCCTGCGCTACGTAAGCCATGTCAGCATGGCGCAGGTCGAACAGGCCAAGGCGGCCGCTCGGGGTTGCCCGATGCGGGCCGTGAGCCTGTCTGTGGAATGGCAGTGACCGCAATGGAGCAGATTGTCATCGTCGGTGCCGGACTGGCCGCGCTGCGCGCCGCGGAGCGACTGCGCGAACTCGGATTCGACGGGCGGGTCGTCATCGTCGGTGACGAACCGCATCGGCCCTACCATCGGCCGGCGTTGTCCAAACAGATCATCACCGGCGCGCTGAAACCCAACGAACTGACCTTTCCGGCATACACCGAACTGGACGTCCGATGGCGACTGCGCACCTCCGCGCAGAGCCTTGACCTCGGGCGACGGATCGTGGAGCTGCCCGGCGGCGAGGAACTGCACTACGACGGGCTGATCATCGCCACCGGTGTCGAGTCGCGGCACCTGCCCGGCACGCCGAGACACGATCCGAGAGTGCACATGCTGCGGACCGTTGACGACGCGGAGGAACTGGTCGGGACGCTGCGCGCGAGCCGGGGCCGGGTGGTCATCGTCGGTACCGGGTTCACCGGTTGTGAGCTCGCCGGGAGCATGCGCGAACTGCATCGGGACGTCACCCTCGTCGGCCGGTCGACCAACCTGCTCGGCAACATCGTCGGGCCGGAACTGAGCGAGACGATCCGGATTCTGCATCGCGGCAACGGTGTCGACCTCGCGCTCGGCGTCACCGTCAAGACCTGGGCGCCCTCGGCGAACGGGGTCGCGCTGGTGCTCTCCGACGAGCGGCTGCTGTTGGCGGACTGTGTCGTGCTCGCGGTCGGCAGCGTGCCCAGTACCCGCTGGCTGCGGGGGAGTGGGCTGGTCCTTGAGGACGGCGTGCTGTGCGAGGCGACGTGCCATGCCGTCGGTGCCACCGATGTGATGGCCGCCGGCGATGTGGCCCGCTGGCCGAACCTGCGGTTCGACGGCGTCCCGCGCCGGGTGGAGCACTGGCTGAACGCGATCGAGATGGGCCGTGCCGCCGCCGCGAACCTGTTGTCCGGACGGGGCAAGGCGGAGATGTTCACGCCGCTGCCGAGGTTCTGGTCGGAACAACACCACGTCCGCATCCAGGCCGCCGGCATGCCCGGTCTCGCCGACCAGCGGTTGCGGCTGGAGTCGAGGCTGGGCAACAAGCCGGAGTCGGTCAGCGTCTACGCGCGGGCCGGCAACACGATCGGTGTCGTCGGCCTCGACCGGCCGCGCACCGTGCTCGCGCTGACCCAGCAGCTGGCCGACACCGCCTGGCCGCGACTGCGTCCGCAGACCACCGACAACAACGTGTTCCGGCCGGCCCGCCCGCAGGTCGTGCCGCTGCCGGTGCCGCAGCCACCCGTTCAGGAAACCGCATGACCAGGAAATCGCGGTAGGAAAATGACTGTGAAGCCGTGGAAGCAGATCACTCCTCGGGCTTACCGGCGGCCCCGACAACCTGGCAGGAAGGTGGTCCTGGTGGCCAGCGGGCTCGCGGTGTCCACCGTGATCGCCGGCCTCGGTCTGCTGGACGCCGTCCAGCAGACACCGGTACCGAGCCTCGCCGCTCCGGCCCGTCCAGACGGGCCGACATCGACCGCGGCCAGCATGACGACCACCGCGACGACCGATCCGGCGCCGTCGCCCTCGCCGACTCCAGGGCAGCAGATGCTCGCGGCCTACGGGGGAGGTCCCGGCGCGCCCCAGCCGCCTCCGTACGCCGCGACGTCACCGGCGTCGAGCAGTTGCCCGACGACCTCCACCACCGAGCCGGTGACGACCACCGACTCCTCGACGCCCACCGCACCGGTCACCACCATCACGGTGATCTGGCCCGGCGGTGGTTACGTCGGGCCGGTTCCGGGCGGCGGAGACTCTGGCGGCGGGCACGGAGGTGGCGGCGGAGGCCATCACTGACCGGCCGAGGTGAGCGTGGCGAGTGCGTCGTCGAGCAGGTCGCGCTGGCGGCGGGCGGCGAAGCTGGTCGGGTCCACGATGGCCAGGGTGGCCATGCCGTCGGTCAGCGCGACGAGGCTCTGCGCCTTCCGCAGCGCCCGCGCCGGGGTGAGGTCGGGACGGACCGTTGCGACCAGCGCGGAGATGCGCTGCTGCCAGGCACGATTGCGCATGGCGTGTTCGGTGGCCAAGGGCTCGTCGTGCATGGCAGCGGCCAGGAAACCCAGCCAGATCCTGGCTTCGGCCAGCCGGTCGGCGTCCAGCGGCAGGGATTGGCCGAGGACCTCGCGCAGCCTCGCGACGGGGGTCGCGGCCGTCGACTCGACGGCGGTCACCCTGGCGAGCATTCGGTCGTGCATCAGCCGGCGGGCATGCAGCAGCAGTTCACGGCGATCGGTGAAGTAGTGCAACACCATGCCGGTCGTGCAGCCGGCCGCGGCGGCGACCGCGCGCAGGGTCAGCCCTTCGAGGCCGTGCTCGGCCATCACCTGCCAGACCCCGGCCGACACCAGTGCCCTGCGCTGCTCGCCGTCGACTGTTCGTGACACGAGACACCCTCCACCTTGACATTACGGTTGTTATGGTAACGATTGTAATGTCAAGGAGGTCGAATGGGTACGCTGCTGTGGCTGGGAGTTGTGCTCGGGCTGGGCGCGGCCCTGTCCGTCGGCCCGGTCTTCGTCACGATCATCAGCGAATCGGCGACGCGCGGATTCGTCGCGGGGTCGCGGATCATTCTCGGCTCGGCCACCGCCGATGTGATCCTGTTGATTCCCGCGCTGGCGTTCAGTTGGCTGATCGGCTTCCTCGCCGATGCCAGCCTGTGGGTCGGCCTGGTCGGGGCGGTGTTCTTCGCCTACCTCGCGGTCGGTGCGATCCGGGACGCTCGCGGGCTGCTGCGCGGCGCCCAGCCGCCCGCGCCGGTCGGCTGGGCCTACGGCAAGGGAATCGTTGCCAATCTGGCCAATCCGCTGGCCTGGACCTTCTAGCTGGCCACCGGGACACCGGCGATGCACCAGGCCAGGACGGTCGGCGGCTGGCCGGGGCTGGTGCTGTTCACCGTCACCTGGTTCGTGGTCGCCAGCGGGGTCGAACTGCTGTTCTCCTATGCGGTGTCCCGGTCGCGACGGCTGATCGGCCGGCGCGGGCTCGCCGGTTTCGGCTTCGCCTCAGGCGTGTTGTTCCTCGGGTTGGCCTGCGTCTTCCTCGGCCGTGACGTGGTGCCGCACCTCGGTTGAGCCCCCGCGCCCGCGCCTGGTGGACAGCAGGGCCGAGACCACACCGAACACCGCGATGACCGCGAAGCAGAGCGTGATCACGGTGAACGCCCTGGTGGCCGGTGCGAGCCCGCCGACGGGGGCGAGGCCCTGGTAGAGGGTGCCGAGACCCGCGACGCCCAGAACCCCGGCGACCTGGAACAAGGTCACCACGATGCCGCTGAAATCGGAGGCGTAACCGGCCGGCACCGATTCGGTGAGGTGCCGCATCATCGAACTGTAGGCCAGACCGAGACCCAGCCCGCCGAAGCCGAGCAGCACGATCAACAGCGCGCCACTGCCTCGACCGGTCGCGGTGGCCAGGCCGATCGCCAGATAGGCGAGCGCGAGCAGCAGACAGCCGAACGGCGCGAACCTCGGCACCCGCTCGGTGGGCAGCCGGGACAGCACCGGCCCCGCGACACCGAACGCGGCCACCCAGGACACCAGCGCGAGACCGGAGTACAGCGGGCTGCGGCCCAGTCCCTGCTGCAGGTACAGGGCGAGGGTGAACAGCATCGTGTAGTAGGTCCCGGTCGCGGCGGCCTGCGAGGCCAGACCCCAGGGCAGTGCCCTGCCACCGAGGATGTGCAGGTTCAGCAGCGGATGTCCGCCGCGCGCCGCGATCCGCCGCTGCAACCGGACGAACCCGATGAGTACCGGTGCGCCGGCCACCAGGCTGACCCAGGTCCACCATGGCCAGCCGGCATCGCGGCCGAACACCAGCGGTACCACGACCAGCAGCAGCGCCGCCGACAGCACGGCGACTCCCGGCAGGTCAAGGCGCCGCCGCCGACCCGGTTCGTCGGCCGGCAGAAAGCGCAGGCCAAGCAGGAGGGTGGCGACGCCGATCGGCAGGTTGATCAGGAAGATCGGTCGCCAGCCGGTGCCGAGCAGGTTCGCCCAGACCAGCACCCCGCCGAGCACCTGCCCGGCGACCGCCCCACCGGACAGCGCGATCGCATAGGCGCCAAGGGCTTTCCCGCGCGCCGCGCCGGTGAACCGCTGCTGGATACCGGTCAACACCTGCGGCACCATCAGCCCGGCCGCGCCGCCCTGAAACAGCCGGGCGCCGATCAGCACGGCGGTGTTCGGGGCGAGGCCACAGGCCAGTGAGGCGACGGTGAAACCGGTGAGTCCGAACAGGAACAGCCGCCGATGGCCGTGGGTGGCGCCGAGTCGCGCGCCGGTGACCAACAGCAGCGCGTAAGCCAGCGAATAGCCGGACACCACCAGTTCCAGCGCGCCGCCGGAGGTGTGTAATCCGTCCCGAATGGATGGTGCTGCTACATTCACGATGGCGACGTCAACATTGGCCATGAACTGGCCGGTCAACAGCACCACGAGCAGCCAGCCGAGCCTGCGTTGGGGTGTCATGGCGGCGAAACTCCTTGCTTGGGTGGAAGTCCTATGCCGCGTCGTGGAAGATGACGCCGAGCGTGTGTCGTAGACCACTGTGGACGGTGCTGACCCCGTGCCGGACCGTGATCCGGTAGTCCCCGCGCTGGCCGACGCCCGGCCGGTACCGGGTCGGCCAGATGACGGCCTGTCCCCGGTCCAGCGTGATCGACCGGCCTCGGGACTGGGCCCTCGGCAGGTTTTCCACCAGCAGGAACTCCCCGCCGGTGTAGTCCACCTCGACCTGGCTCAGCGCGACCATCAGCTGCAACGGAAAGGCGTGCTCGCCGTAGATGTCCTGGTGCAGACAGTTGTAGTCCTCGCGCTGGTAACGAAGCAGCAGCGGCGTCGGCCGGGTCTGGCCCGCCGCGTGGCAGCGGGCGAGGAAAGCGTCCAGCTCAGCGGGAAAGCGGGTGTCGAAACCGAGCCGTTCGTACCAGGCGTTCGCGATCGGCACCAGGTGTGGATACGTCGCGGTGCGCAACCCGACCACCGGTCTCGGCAAGGGGTTCGCGAAGTACTGGTACTCGCCGGAACCGAAGCGGTGTCGAGCCATGATCACCTTCGACCGCCAGTGCCGCGGCTGGTCGTAGTAGCCGATCAGGGTGGCACAGTCCGCTGCGGACAGCGCGGTCGGCGTGATCGCGTAGCCCTGCTGGTCCAGCGCGGCGCCAAGGGCCGACCAGTCCCACCGCTCGGGTGCGACGGGGTTGGTGCTTGCGTTGTTTCCAGTCATACCGGGGTGAACACCGGCTGAGCCCGATCGGTTGCGGATCTCGGAAACTAGCTCAGGCCGGATTCGCGCAGGGTGATGTTCAGCCGGCCGGTCGCCGGACCGATGGCCGGGTCGGCGGTGCCGGGGAAGGTTTTCGGCACGCCGTGATAGGCGAGTCGGGACGGTCCGCCGAACACGAACAGGTCGCCGGAGCCGAGTTCCACGTCCGTCCACGGCTTGTTCCGGTTCTCGGTGTTGCCGAAGCGGAACAGGCACCGGTCGCCGATGCTCAGCGACACGACCGGGGCCGGGATGCGTTCCTCCCGGTCGACGTGCAGTCCCATCCGTGCCGCGCCGTCGTAGTAGTTGACCAGCGCGACATCGGGCCGGTAGCGGGCACCGGCCGCGGGGTCGGCGTAGGCCTCGGTGACCGCGCGCCTGCCGATCTCGGCCAGCCAGTCCGGCAACGGCTTCACCGGTGCGCCGTCCCCGTCGTCGACGGTGCGCGAATAGCGGTAGGGATACCAGTGCCAGCCGAGGCAGACCGTCCGCACCGACATCACCCCGCCGGAGGGCAGCCGGGTCGCCCGCATCCCGGCCGGCGGCTTCGCCCACTGCCGGCAGGCCGCGATCAGCTCTCGCTGGGTCGCCGCGTCCAGCCAGCCCGGCAGATGCACCGCACCGGGTGCGATCCGCGCGGGCGGCCGGGGCAGCAACGCGTCCTCGGACATCGGCTCACCTCTGGCTGGAGATCGGTCGGCACTGCTGACACGGCCGGTAGCCGGCCGCCTCGGCCTGGCCGACGGTGCGGAAACCGTGCCGGTGCGCCTCGGTGATCCGCCGCGCCGCAGCGCAGGTCGGGAAGCAGACGATGCCGGTGGTGTCACTGGCCAGGTAGTGCACGCCGCGCCGGGACAACTCGTACAGCTCGGTGAGGTTGGCGCCCTCGTCGATCAGCAGGCCCTTCTTGACCATCCGGTTGAACACGTACTCGCCGATCTCGCCGTCCGAGCGGACCACCCGGTGGCACGGGATGAGGATCGGCACCGGATTGTGGCCGAGCGCGGAGCCGACCGCACGCACCGCCTTGGGCCTGCCGATCCGATGCGCGATCCAGCCGTACGGGCGCACCTGGCCCTTGGGGATGGTCTGTGCGGCGCGCAGTACGTCCCGCTCGAACTCCGTGCAGCCGCGCAGGTCGAACTCCAGGTTCGCGGCGCGGCCGGCCCGCAGCGCGGGCAGCAGGCCGGCCGGCGGGCGCGCCGAGGCCAGCAGCGGGCGACCGAAGCGTTCCCGGAACGCGGCGGCGAACTCCTCGTCGGTGTCGTGCACGGCCTCGCCGGTGCGGACGTAGGCGATGCCGTGATCGGTCGAGGCGACATACAGCGCACCGGTCGGGCCGGGCACCCGCACCCAGTGGGCGGCCACCCGGTCGAGCAGTTCGGCCGGTGCGTCGACACGCAGCCCGGCCAGGGTCGAGGTGAGGGAATCGGGCTCGGTCACTGGAGACCTCCTGAGGTTTCGGGAGCCGGTTGCAGCTCGCGCAGTCGTCGCAGGCCTCGCGAGATATGGGATTTGACGGTGCCTTCCGGTCGGCCGAGCACTTCGGCGATCTCGGCGATCGGCAGGTCGACGACGTGACGCAGGACAACGGCGATGCGTTGTTCCTCAGGCAGTCGGCCGAGCAACTCGGCCAGTTCGCGCGCGGTTTCGTTGCGCAGCACCGACTCTTCGACATCCTGTCGCTGATCGGTGGGTTCCGGGGCGTTGGCCAGCTCGGTGGTCGCCGGCCTGCGGCCGGCATCGCGCTGGCTGTTGCGCCAGAGGTTGAGTGCGATGGTCAGCAGCCATGGTCGCGGTTGCAGGGCGCGGATGCGGACCTCGTCGTAGCCGGTCAGCGCGCGGTAGGCACGCAGGAACGTCTCTGCGGTCAGGTCCTGCGCCTCCGCCCACCGGCCACAGACGCGCAGCGCGGTGGAGAACACCGCCTGCCGGTGGGTGTTGAACAGCTCGACGAAGCCGAGGTCCAGATCGGCCACCAGCGCGGCCAGGACCGCACCGTCGGCGGGCGGCGCGGACAGGGTCTCGGTTCGGGTCACGGACAGCTGAACCCCATCGAGTAGACAACGGTTGCATGGTTACTCTTCGTGATCAACCTGCTCGTTCCCGTGGTAAAGCCCCTATACCAAAGTGCCACCAACTGCTCCGTTCGCTCGCCCGGTGCGGTAGGAAGACGATCGTGGCCGAACTCGCTGACCTGTTGCGCGGGGTGGCCGACGGAACGCCGCCGGCCATCGACTCCGACCTCACCGTTGTGCCGCCCCCGGACGAACGGTCCGTCGGCGTGCTCGCATTTCCTGGTCAGCACATCATCGTCGCCGAGGTGGCCGCCGAGTGGGTGCGCTCCTGGCTGCCGCAGGACGATCTCGGCCCACCGCTCGGCCCACCCTTCCTGACCCTGCTCGCCGCGGTGACCGGCCGGGAGATCGGCACCGTCGACGCGGTGTTGGTGGCCAAGGGGCACGGTCGCCGACGCGGTCAGGAACTCACCGAAGTCACCAACAGTGATCATCCCCGGTTGGTGCGGGCCCGGCGGGCGCGCACCGAGGTACGGGCCTGGTCCTGTCCCGGCGGGCTGCTGGTCCTCGGCAAGGGCGTCGCGGGCCGGTGGGAGGTCGCGGTCGAGGTGGACGCGACGCTGCGTGGTTTCGGGCTCGGTCGCGGCCTGTTCGCCGCCGCTCTCGGTCTCGTCCCCGCGGGTGAACCGGTCTGGGCCCAGGTCGCCCCCGGTAACGCGGCCTCGCTGCGCGCCCTGCTCGGCGTTGGCTACCGCCCGGTCGGCGCCGAGGTGCTGCTCGGGACCCGCGCCGAGGACGATGACGGCGAACCGATCGAGTGGTTCGGCAGCTACGACCCGGAGCTGGACTGGGCCACCGACGAACCCATCGGCGAGCCGACCGGCGAACCCATCAGCGAGGCCATCGACCAGGCTGCGAGCGAACCCAGAGACGATGCGACGGACCGACCCACCGACCATGCCGGCGCGCGCCATGCCGCCGAGCAGGCTCCGGTCGCCGCCGAGCAGGCTCCGGTCGAGCAGGCTCCGGTCGAGCAGGCTCCGGTCGAGCAGACACCGGTCGAGCAGACACCGGTCGAACGAGCGCCGGCCGAGCAGGCGCCGGCCTCGCCAGGACCGGTCGAACGAGCGCCGATCGAGTCGAGGTTGGTCGAGTCGCGGTCGGCCGAGCCAATTGAATCATCAGTGGCCGAGGCCGCACCCCGTCCGATGACCTCGGTCGCGCCGACCCCGGCGACCGCTGCCGAGATCGCGGCGGCCGAAGCCGAGGCCGAAGGCGAACTGGCGGCAGACGAGGACACCGAACTGGCTGAGCACGACGACCCCCATTCGTGACGATTGGGCCGTCAATATCACCCTTATGGATTAACGCCTTCGGTGTATATCCATTGGTTACTTGACTGCCTGTAGTCAAAATGCCAGGCTCCCTCACGAAAATCATTTTCGCCCGGGCGTCGGGGATCGGGCGTGATCCCAGGAGGGCCCGTGCATAAACTTCCGCGCCGCCGCGTAGTCGCGGCGTTATCCGGTCTGGCGGTGGCCGCGGCTTCCGTGACCGGACTCGCCGCCACCACCGCGGTCGCGGCCACCGGGGTGATGACCCCCGCCATCGGGGCACATCCCCAGTACCAGGTAGCCGGCCACGTGACGTCGAATCCGTCGGCGACGACGTTCGCGTGTCAGACCACGACCCCGGCCCAGTGCTACGGGCCGACGCAGATCAGGGCGGCCTACGGCGTCGACAAGCTGGCCAGCCAGTTCCACCTGACCGGCGCGGGCACCACCATCGCGATCGTGGACGCGTTCCAGAGCCCCACGATCACCAGCGACCTCGCGTCGTTCGACACGCTGTTCAACCTGCCGGCACCGAAGTTGAACATCATCGCGCCGGACGGTCTGACCCCGTTCGACCAGAGCAACGCCGACCAGACCGACTGGGCCGGCGAGATCACCCTTGATGTCGAGTACGCGCATTCGATCGCACCGGGCGCCACCATCGACCTCGTACTGGCCAAGAGCGACGCGGACCCCGACATCTATTCGGCCCAGAAATTCGTGGTCTCGCACAACCTCGGTGACGTGCTCTCGCAGAGCTTCGGTGAAGCCGAGCAATGCATGGACCCGACCATCCAGCAGAACACGCACAAACTGTTCGAGCAGGCGGCCGCCAAGGGCATGACGGTATTCGCCTCGGCGGGCGACGACGGGGCGGCCCAGCCGACCTGTGACGGCACCTCCTTCATGAAGGCCGCCAGCACCCCGGCTTCCGACCCGCTGGTCACCGGCGTCGGCGGCACCATCCTGAACGCCGACGGCACCACCGGCGCGTACCACAGCGAAACCGTGTGGAACGAGCCGGACTTCAACGCGGCGGGCGGCGGTGGCTACAGCGTGCTCTACAGCACGCCCAGCTACCAGCGTTCGCTGCACCTGCCCTCTCGTGGGGTGCCGGACGTGTCCTACAACGCGGCGATCATCGGCGGCGTGCTCGCGGTCTGGAGCAGCTCCGGTCAGGGCGCGGGCCTGGTGTTCCAATTCGGTGGCACCAGCGCCGGTTCCCCGCAGTGGGCCGGTCTCGCCGCACTGGCCAACCAGTTCGGTCACCACCGGATCGGCACGATCAACAATGAGCTGTACCTGCTGGGCCACGGCTTCATCGGTTCGCAGTTCTTCCACGACGTGACCACCGGTGACAACACCTACCACGGTGTTTCGATCACCATCCCCGGTTTCGCGGCCACCCCTGGTTGGGATGCCGCTTCCGGTCTCGGCACGCCGAAGGCCAACAACCTGGTTCCGTTGCTGGCCGCCAGTTTCTGACGATCACCCGAACAATTCGCACGGCGGCGGTGGTCGTACCTCCCGGTACGACCGCCGCTTCGGCGTAGGCGGCCCGTAGGGTGGCGCGGCTCAGTCGGCTTGGTTGGCGAGTCGGGTCAGGACCCCGCGCGCCTCGTCACCCTCGACGGCCACCGTCCACAGCCTGTCGGTAAGCCGGCGATAGAGCGCCACCTGGTCCGGGTCGTCGATACGCAACTCCTCTGCCACGGTCTCGACGAGCACGACATCGTCGTGGATCCAGAAGCCGTGCGGGAGGAGGTGCGGCAGTTGGCGCCCTGCCGGCAGCATGCCGAAACGGACCGTGGACAGACCTATCACCGAGATCAGCCGGTCGATCTGGCCGGCCAAGACGGTCCGGTCGCACACCGGGTGCAGCAATGCGGCTTCGGCAAGCAGAATGTCCATCCGCTTGGTCGGGTCGTACAGGACCCGCTGTCGCTCCGCGCGTGCCGCCACGGCAGCCTCGATGTCGTCGGGAACCTCCAACAGCCCGACCTGCGAAGCGAAGATGGCACGCGCGTAGTCCGGTGTCTGGAGCAGGCCGGGCACGGCCATGATGGCGACGCCGCGCATCACCTTCGCGGACTGCGCGAACTGTTTGGCCTGCTCCTGGCGTGCCCGATGTCCGTCGCGCAGCTGCCGGCGCCACGCTATTTGCGCTACCCGCAGTGTCCGCAGTTGGGTCCGGAAATCCTCGGTGACCGAATTGGGCACATCGAGTGCGGCGCACCAGTCGATCACGTCACTGTCGGTTGGCGTTTGCCGACCGCGCTCGATCTTGCTGACTTTCGACTGCTGCCACTCCAGGCCCGCGGCCAGCTCCGTGCCGGTCAGGCCGGCTTGTTCTCGCAGCCTGCGCAAGCGGTCGCCGAACTCCATCCGGCGCGTTTCGAAGCTGGCCACGCGATCCTCATGTCGTCAGGTGCAAGTCGGTGAAGAGCACAGCGGCGGCGTTGGCTTTGTCCCGCCATGCTCGATATGCCGATACCTTGCCAGGATCGGTGATCAGCTCGGCGCCCGACACCCCGTGCTCACCGAACCGCAGGGCGAGGACCACCTCCTCGTCGAACAGCCAGAAGTCCTCGTCCGGAGCGCCCAACTCGGCGGCGCGGGCCGACGAGAGAAAGCGGATGTCCTCGCCTGCCTCAATGGCCGGTGGCGTGATGGACAGCTCGAATCGCAGGTAGTCAGTGAGCGGGTCGGTGACCATCCGGACCCGGCCTATGCGCTGTCCAGCTGCCGTCCAGGTCCGGACTCGCGTAAGCCAGCCTTGGAACCAGCCAAGATCTGGCTCACCAGCGAGGAACTGCCGCAGCGGCTCGTCCTCACTCGGCTCCCGGTAGACGCCCTGGCATTCCCATCGCCACGCGGATGTCCGCCAGTTGGACATCCATTCCTTGAACTCCTCGCGCGACAACATCATTCGCCCGCTGGCAGGTGCTTCAACAGGGCTGCCGGAATCTCGACGGCGGTCTCGTGGTCGGGCAAACCTCGGCGGCGCATCTCAGCCAGTGCGGTGGGATCGGTGACCTTCCAGCCCTGGACCACATAAGTGCCGTGGTTGGTGGCGAATGCTGTTGGGCAGCCATCCTCACCGGATTCGGTGCCGAGCCAGGTCAACTCGACCGGGCCGCGTGTGCTGTCCATGCTGCTCTCCTTCGTCATAGCCGCGCAGAGGCGTTGGCTCACCAGCTATCAAAGCCTGAGCAAGACATCTGCAAGGTACGTCAATCGGGTGAATATTCTCTGTCTATGCTTATTATTCTTGAGATTTGCGCGTTACTTGTCAACTATGGATGTCGTGGCGGCCGACGCCAGGTGTTGGCGATGCGGATACGTGTCCCAGGCCAACCGCTCACAGCGCGGTGAGCCGGCCGCATCATCTGCCGGCTCACCGCGCCAAACAATGACTGGGACGAGGAACTGGAGCGCCTGCCGTGACCGTCAAGCCGGACACCCACGTCGCGGTAACCGTGAAGCTGTCCGCGGCCGAAGCGAAGGCGCTGGCCGAGTGTGCGTTCACCTGCACGTCGGCGGAGCGGTGGAGTACCGCCGGCAACGCGCTGGCCAAGGTCAAGAAGGCCAGTCGGCAGGCGCAGGAGCGCTGCTCGTGATCGTCCACCGGCTGACCAACGGTGACCCCTATGCCGTCGAGATACGTCCGAGGTCGACGGTCGAGTCCCACGTCGAGGGGGATCTGGTCGACGTGGAGATCAGCTATCCACGGCAGACCACGCTGCATGTGATCCTGCCGCTGGACGTGGCGACCTCGATGCTGGAGTCGTTGCTGGCCGCCCGTTTCTGACGAGCACACCCGAAGAATCCGCACGACAGCGGCGGTCGTACCCCCAGCACGACCGCCGCTTCGGGTTGTGGACTTTCAGGTTCGGGCCGG
This sequence comes from Pseudonocardiaceae bacterium, assembly GCA_036268955.1. Classification (GTDB taxonomy): domain Bacteria; phylum Actinomycetota; class Actinomycetes; order Mycobacteriales; family Pseudonocardiaceae; genus CAJCJE01. The sequence continues at coordinate 99,311 of DATATE010000023.1, read as the reverse complement.
CCTGCGGACCGCGCCGAGCAGTACCCGCAACCCGACCCCGGCGGCGACGACGAGGAGGTTGTAGCCCAGGACCTGGAACAGGCTCGTCGAGGCGGTGATCATCGGGCCGCCGTGGATGCCCAGCAGCAGCACGGCCATGATGCCGGCGCTGCCGCCGAGGACACCGAGCAGAATCTGCTGGACGAGGCCGGTGACGTACCGGCGGCTGCTCTCCTCGTGCAGGGTGCCGGACCGGCCGAGCCTGCCCTCCTCCAGTGCGGTGCTGATCCGCTCGATCCGGCTGGGCAGTTCGCTCAGGATCGGGGCCAGCGAACGCAGTTGCCGGCCCGCGGTCCTGGCCATTGTGGCGGGCAGCAGGTTGTCGACGAGTTGGCTCTCGGCGAAGCGGCGGGCTTCGGCGATCAGGTTGAAGCCGGGGGCCAGTTGGCGCAGGGTGCCCTCAAGGGTGGTCACCGCGCGGAACACCGCACCGAGCGCGGGCGGCGCGGTGAGTTTGTTGCTGGCCATCAACTTGAACAGGTCGGTGAACATCGCGACGTCCGGGGTCGCACCGGGGGAGAGATGGCGGAGCACGAACGCGGTGACGGCACGCTGCAGCCGGGCGCGGTCCAGTTCCTCCGGCGCCTCGACCACGGCCAGCAGGGCGGCGCAGAGCGCTTCGGCGTCGCCACTGTCGACGGCGAGCAGCAGGCGGCCGATGCGCTGCCGGGCGGTGGCGTCCAACCGGCCGACGCAGCCGAAGTCGAGCAGCCCGAGCCGGTTGTCGCTGAGCAGCAGGACGTTGCCGGGATGCGGGTCGGCGTGGAAGACGCCCTCGACGGTGACCTGGCGCAGCACGGTGTCCAACAGGGTGCGGGCCAGTTCGAGCCGGGGCAGCCCACGGGCGTCGAGGACCGGACCCGCCGTGCCCAGCGGGACGCCGTCGAGGCGGTCCATCACCAGGATCCGCGCGCTGGACAGGTCCTGGTGCACGACCGGGACGGTGATGCGTGCCGGTCCCTCGGGCCTTGCGGCGGCGACCGCGGCCAGGTTGCGGGCCTCGGCGCGGAAGTCCAGTTCCTCGCGCAGCGCGGTGGCGAAACCCTCGGCGAGTTCGAGTACGCCGATGTCGCGCAGCATGCCGTCCTTGCGCTGCCAGCGCCGTGCCCAGCGGCAGATGATGTCCAGGTCGCGGCTCACGATCGGCTCGATGTCCGGGCGCTGCACCTTGACGACGACCTCGGCACCGTTGTGCAGCCGGGCCCTGTGCACCTGGGCGATGGAGGCGGCGGCCAGCGGCTGCCGGTCGAACTCGGCGAACACGGTCTCGATCGGCGCGCCCAGCTCATCCGACAGCAGCGCGGCGATCGCAGGCCACGGCGCGGCCGGTACCTGGGTCTGTAGCGAACTCAGCTCGTCGACCACCGGACAGGGCAGCAGGTCCGGTCGGGTGGACAGCACCTGGCCGAGCTTGACGAACGCGACGCCGGCCTCTTCGAGTGCCAGCCGCAGCGACCGGCCGAACCGTGCCGCCCCCGCGGGCCCCGCTCGTTCGATCAGCAGCACCCCGCCGAGCCGGTGCCGGAGGAAGATGGTGCCCAGTTGCAGATAACGGCGCAGCCGGGCCAGCCTGCGACGGGTCGCCCGCCACACGGCCAGCGGGCTGCCGACCGCGCCTCTCGGCAGGATGAGTTCGACGATCACCAGGAAGGTCAGCGAGCTGAGCAGGATCAGCCCGAAGATCAGGCTGAGGAACGCCGCGGCCAGGATCGGGGTGTGCACGCCGGCCTGCGGTGCGATCTTGACGAACAGGCCGGCGGAGACGGTGCCGACCCCGGTGCCCAGCACCGCGCGCAGCACGCCGATCCGGACCCCGAGCAAGGCCGGTGCCAGCAGCATCAGCAGCCAGCCGTAGCCGATCAGGGCCAGTGGCCCGAACACGAAGCTGGTCAGCGCGCCCATTGCGTACTCCCCGGTTGGTGGGACTCCCGGTCGGTGGGTTTCCCTACGCCGACAACCCTGCCGCCGACCTGCGGCCCAGCCATCCCGCCCGCGTATCGATCACCTCCCTCGCAGGAGTGAATCCGGTTCTGGCTCGCGCGGGGGAGTCGTCCTCGGGGGAGGTTCTGTCAGGATCGTTCCGTGTCCATCGTCCTGCGCCCGCTCACCGACGGCCGTACCTACCGCCGGTGGGCCTACCTGATCCTCGGCGGTGCGCTGTTCGTGCCGTATCTGCTGGCCGGCACCGTGCTGCTGCCCATCGCGCTGATCCGCGTGCAGGCCACCCTCGGCAACATCACGTTCGTCCTGTTCGTTTTCTTGTGCACCGCGCTGCTGGTCGTGCTCACCTCACTCATCCCCGCGGTGCGGACGGTCGAAGGGGCCGCGATCCGGGAACTGCTCGGCGGGCCGCTGGCCGAACACGGCCTTGGCGCGGTCCGGTCCTGGCCGGCTCGATCACGGGCGACCTGCTGGTTCGTGCTGCACATCCTTCTCGGCGGGCTGGTCAGCACCGCCACTCTCTTCGTGCCGCCGGCCGCGGTGATCGCACTCACCGAACCGTTCGTCGGCGGGCTGAATGTCGGCGGCCTGCACCTGCTCGCCCCGCACGGCTGGGGACGGTGGGCGATTCCGATCGGTGGCCTGCTCAGCCTGCTCGTGCTCGACTACCTCGTGGCCGGTGTCGGCGCCGGACTGGCGAGGCTCGCGCCGGCCTTCCTCGGCCCGTCGCAGGCCGAACGGTTGGCCGCCGTCGAGGAGCAGGCGCAGGCCCTTGCCCAGCGCAACCGGCTGGCACGGGAACTGCACGACTCGGTCGGCCACGCGCTGAGCGTGGTGTCCATTCAGGCCGGTGCGGCCGGTCGGGTGCTGGAGACCGATCCGGACTTCGTCCGCAGGGCCTTGTCGGCGATCGAGGAGTCCGCACGCAGCGCCATGACCGACCTCGACCACGTGCTCGGCCTGCTCCGCGAGGACGCGCCGACGCGGGAGGCCGACGGCGACTCCGCGCGGACCCCGCAGCCGACCCTGCGCGAACTCGACCAGTTGGTGGACTCCACCCGGCTGGCCGGGATCTCGGTGCGGCTGGAGGTCACCGGGGAGTTGGCTTCGGTGCCGCGGGTGGTGTCACGGGAGGCCTACCGGATCGTCCAGGAAGGGCTGACGAACGTCCTTCGGCATGCCGGTAAGGTTTCCGTCGCGCTGTGTGTCGCGGTGCAACCCGATCTCGTGGAGCTGACCATGATCAACCCGCTCGGCAGTCCCGGCCCACCCGAGCGGGTCGGCCGGGGCGGTCGCGGCCTGCCGGGCATGCGCGAGCGGGTCACTGTCCTACATGGACAATTGACTGCCGGGATCGACGGGAACAGCTGGCGGATCAACGTGATCCTGCCGCTGCACGCCGGACACGGCGCCCGGCTGGACGCTTCGTGACCATCGGCGTACTGCTCGTCGACGACGAGGACCTGATCAGGGCCGGGCTGCGCGCGATCATCGACACCGAAGCGGATCTGACCGTGCTCGGCGAGGCGGCCGACGGCGTGCAGGCCGTGTCGCGGGTGCGGGAGCTGCAGCCGGACGTGGTGCTGATGGACGTCCGAATGCCCTCCGTCGACGGGATCGCGGCCACCCGGCACATCATCGACGACATCCCGGCGCCGCCGAAGATCATCGTGGTCACCACCTTCGAGAACGACGACTACGTCTACGACGCGCTGCGCGCCGGGGCAAGTGGCTTCCTGCTCAAACGGTCCCGGCCGGCCGAGATCGTGCAGGCGATCCGCGCCGTCTTCGCAGGCGACTCACTGCTGTTTCCTTCGGCCATTCGCAATCTCGCCCAGCGCAACCGGCCGCAGCAGGCGCCACGCGGGATGGCCGGCACGAAGCTGACCGACCGGGAGGCCGATGTGCTGCGGTTGATGGCCACCGGCCTTTCCAACGCCGAAATCGCCGAACAGCTCGTGGTCAGCCTGCAGACGGTGAAAACCCATGTCGGCAACGTGCTCGGCAAACTCGGTGCGCGCGACCGCACCCAAGCGGTGATCTTCGCCTACGAGTCCGGTTTCATCCTGCCGCGCTGACGTGCCGCCCGCCCTGCCGGGGAACCGGACTGCCCTGCCGCAGCACATCGACATGCGCGGTACCCGGTCTGCCCACCACCCAGCTCGACCCGTTGATCGACTTGGCCCTGTGCTTGAGCGGCGCCAGCAGTTGGGACACCTCGTGATAGCCGCTGACCGAACCGGAGACGCAGACCAGCATCGCCAGCGATACGGTGACCGCCTCGCCCTCGGCGGTCCACTTGCCGTCCATCAGCCTGCTGCCCAACGGCATCACGTCATCGAGGCTGGCCACGAACAGGAAGTCGTCGCCGCCGACGTGGCCGACCCGCACCGACGGGGTTTCCTTTCCGATGGCGGCAAGACCGGCGCCGATCTGTCTGATCAGGTCGTCGCCGACGGCGAAACCGAACTCGTCGTTGACCGACTTGAACGAGTCGATGTCCAGCCAGCCCACCGCGAACACCTCACCGGAGGTGATCCGCTTGCCCACCTCGCGGGCAATGGACTCGCTGCCCGGCAGGCGGGTCAGCGGGTTGAGCGCGGCGGCCTGTTCGATCTTGCTGTCCGCGACCGCGCGGACGAGGTCGGTGACGCGCACGACGCCGAGGCAGCGGTGCGCGGCGTCGACAACGACGACGTCGTCGTTGGTACGCACCAGATCCGACCCGCCGAGCACGTCGAGCACATCGAAGACGGACGCGCCGATCGGGATCACCCGAGGGGTTTCGCCGAGCCGCTTGGCACTGCGGTTGGCATGCAGCGCGTGGCCGTAGGGGCCGGTCACCGCCAACAGGAACCGGTTCCTGTCGATGGTCCACTGTGGACGTTCGGCTTCGTCGAGCAGCACGATGCTGTTCACCAGCGGCGCCGCGGCAAACGCGGCGCGGACCTCTTCGGCCGTCGCGGACAGCGACAGGGTGGTCGCGGGATGCATCAGCTCGGTGACGCGCGGGCCGCCGCGCCGCTCGGCCGGGGTGATCGGTTCGGTCGGCAGGTTCTCCGACGGCGGCGGGGTGATCGTCGCGCGCACCGGGGGCCTGCGTTTTGCCGGATGCAGTGCCTCGCCCTGCGCGGTGCCGACGCCCAGAACGTGCAGCGCGGCCAACTGCTCCATCGAGCGCACACCGTCGGCGATCAGCTGGGTGTTGTTGCGCGCGCACAGCGCCCCGACCGCCTCGATCGTCGTGCGGCTGCGCGGGTTGGTCTGTACATCGGCAATGATCGCCCTGTCCAGCTTGACGATCTCGATCTCCGGTGTGGTCAGCAGGGTCAGCGGCAGATCGCCGTCGCCGACACCGTCGAGCGCCAACCGGAAACCCGCCTTGCGCAGCAGTTCGATCCCGCGCAGCAGCGACTTGCGGCGCACCGAGGCGAACGGCGGATTCAGCTCGATCACCACATCGGTGGCGCGTCGCCCCGTGGCGCGCAGCATCTCGATCACCGGCTCCAGCGCGACATGGGCGCGAGCCGCGGAGATCGCGAGCAGGTTGACGTGCAGCGGCAGCATCAGCTGGTGTTCGGCGGCGCGCGCCAGCGCGAGCGTCACAAGGCCGTAGTCGGTTGGCGTGAGTTGCCCGGTATCCGCTGCGGTGCGCAGTAGTTCACGGGCACCACCCTGCGGCGGTCGGGCCAACGCCTCCACCGCGACCACGCCGCCGGTGCGCAGGTTGAACATCGGCGCAAAGGCGAAGTGCACGTCATCAAGCAACGCAGGCACCACTCAATCGTGCCTGGCCTCGCCCAGTAGCGAAACAGCGGTTCACCAGGTGTTCACGGACAGCAGCCAAGATTCACCGGAATGCCTCCACTTACTCCATCGTAGCAAGGCGGATTCCCCGAACCGTTGGCTCAAAGTCGGCAACCGGCCACGTTGCCGAGTTCGACGGGCCGGCCGGCCACTCTCGACACCATCGTCGGCCGAGGGGCCGATGGGGTGAGGACGGTCAGTCGGGCCGGCGATCGTGACTGGTGTGCGGCAACTGAGGGCTGCCTTCCCAGGACTCGAAGATGAGGTGGGTGTGGACGCGGCCCACCTCGCGGCGAGCGGTGAATTCCAGGACCAGCCGCCGAAGGTCGGCAGTGTCGGTGCAGGAAACGCGCACGAGGAAATCGTCGCCGCCGGTCAGGTGCATCAGGACACGCGTCTCAGGCAGGCTCCGGGCGAAGTCGACGAAGGGGCCCACCAGGGGCAGCTTGTGGGCAAGGAACTGGATCGCCAGCAGCGCCTCAACACCCCGACCGATGGCGGCGGGCGAGACCTGGGCCCGGAAGGCCGTGATGACGCCGAGCCGTTGCAGCCGCGCGGTGCGGTCGAGGCAGGTGGAGGGCGCGATCCCGACCCGTTCGGCAAGGGCCTTGTTGGGCACCCGGCCGTCGAGTTGTAGTTCCCGAAGGATCGCCGTGTCGACCGTGTCGAGCAGATCATGGGATTCGTGCCGGTACCCGGAACGTGGTGGAGTCCGTCGAGGTGCGGGGCGCTCGCGAGAGGGTTCGACTCGGCCGGTTCCTGAGCCGATGTTCTTGCCGGTGGTCACTCCGGTCTCCTTCCTTGGCCTGCCTGGTGTGCCGTCCGGTCCGGGCAGAATTCGGCCGACCGGCTGCTCCGCTGCTTCAATCCGGCCTTGATTCGGCGATTCTACGAACTGCCGAACAGTATCCGGCGACTGGTGATGTTACCCGTTTCCTGTGTCAGATTGATGGCATGACATCGACATACAGCTTGCGCACCGTTGCGGTGCACGCGGGCCGCGAGGACCTGACGGACCGCGGACTGCACGCCGTTCCGATCGACCTGTCCACGACGTATCCGTCTCGGGACAGCCGAGGCGAGGCCGCGCGGCTGGACGTCTTCGCGACCGGCGAGCAGGCCCCGGGGATGCCGGTCTACGGCAGGATGGGCAATCCGACGGTCGCCCGGTTCGAGGAAGCGCTGGCCACCCTGGAAGGGTGCGCGGCCGCCGTGGCGTTCGCCTCGGGTATGGCCGCGCTGAGCGCCTGCTTGCTGGCCGCGGTGGCATCGGGCCGGACGCACGTCGTGGCTTGGCGGCCGCTGTATGGCACCAGCGATCACCTGCTGGCCTCTGGCCTGCTGGGCACCTCGGTCACCTGGGTGACCTCGCTGGAGGAAATCGTTGCGGCGCTGCGTGAGGACACCGCGTTCGTGATTGTCGAGACCCCGGCGAACCCGACCATGACCGAGGTTGATCTGCGAGCGCTGGCGCGCGTGTGCGGGGACGTTCCGCTGCTCGTGGACAACACTTTCGCCACCCCGGTGCTCCAGCGCCCCGCCGACCTCGGTGCTGCCATCGTCCTGCACAGCGCGACGAAGTTTCTCGGCGGCCACGGCGATGCGCTGGGTGGGATCGTCGCGTGTGGTGAGGAATACGCGCGCACGCTGCGCCAGATCCGGTTCGGTACCGGGGCCATGTTGCATCCGTTCTCGGGTTACCTGCTGCTGCGTGGGTTGTCGACCCTGCCGTTGCGGGTAGCGGCGGCGTCCGCCACCGCGGCCCAACTGGCGGAGCGGCTATCGACGCATGCCGCGGTCAGCCGGGTGCACTACCCCGGACTGGCCGCCGATCGTCCCGAACAGCAGATGCAGGGGGGCGGGCCAATCCTGTCGTTCGAGCTGGCTGGTGATCCACACCTGCTGATTGGCGCGGTCCGCTTGATGACCCCGGCGGTCAGCCTCGGCAGCGTCGACACTCTGATTCAGCATCCGGGTTCGCTCAGTCACCACATCGTGGCCGCGCAGGACCGCGCGTCCGTCGGCATCAGTGAGCAGCTCCTGCGTATCTCGGTCGGGCTGGAAGACACCGAGGATCTGTGGGACGACCTCGAGCAGGCGCTCACGGCGGCCCAAGGCTGACCGCGGTTGCGCAAGCCCGTCCGCCCGGCCCGGCAGACACCGCGATCCGCGAGTCGGCGGCGGTGTCCACCGTTCGGTTGACAGCCGGGTTCCACCGGTCGACGGTCCCCGTCGAGGTGTCGTTGCCGCGAGGATTACCGCATGAACGCGATCGCGCTACGCGGGCTGCGCAAGACCTACGGCGACCGGGTCGCCGTCGACGGCATCGACCTGAGCGTCGGCCGAGGCGAGGTATTCGCGCTGCTCGGACCGAACGGGGCCGGCAAGACCACCACGGTGGAGATCCTGGAGGGGCACCGTGACCGGGACGGCGGCGAGGTCAGCGTCCTCGGCGTCGACCCGGCGCACGCCGGCCGGGACTGGCGGGCCCGGATCGGCATCGTGCTGCAGGAGGGCAGGGACGCCGCCGAGCTGACCGTCGCCGAAATGGTCGCGCACTTCGCCACCCTCTACCCGACGCCGCGCGCTGCGGCGACCGTCATCGACCTGGTCGGACTGACCGACAAGGCAGGGGCGCGGATCCGCACCCTCTCCGGCGGGCAGCGGCGCAGGGTGGACGTCGCGCTGGGCATCATCGGCTCACCGGAACTACTGTTCCTCGACGAGCCGACCACCGGCTTCGACCCCGAGGCGCGCCGGCAGTTCTGGGATCTGATCAGGGCCCTTGCCGGCGACGGCACCACGATCCTGCTCACCACGCACTACCTCGACGAGGCGGAGGCCCTTGCCGACCGGGTCGCGGTGCTGGCCGGCGGCCGGATCGTCGCCGAGGACACCCCGGCCGGGCTCGGCGGCCGGGCCAGCGCGGAGGCCACCGTGAGCTGGGTCGACGCCAACGGGCCGCACCAGGTGCGGACCGCGACCCCGACCGCGCTCATCACCCGACTGGCAGCGGGCGGGGAGCTGCCCGAACTTCGGGTGAGCCGGCCGAGCCTTGAGGACGTCTACCTCAGCCTGATCGACCCGGACCGGACCGGGCGCCCGAGCCTGATCGAGGAGCGGATATGACCGACATCGCCCAGCGGACACCCACCGTGCGCGTCGCCCAGCCGTCCGCCCTGCGCCTGGGCCTCGCCCGCGGCTCGGTCGAACTGCGACAGTTCTTCCGGCAGCGGGAGACGGTGATCTTCACCTTCGCCATGCCGGCCATCCTGCTGCTGCTGCTCGGCTCCATCGAGCACCAGCAGATCGACGGCAGCACGGCGGGCCAGCTGCTGACCGCCGGCATGATCGGGGCGGGCATCGTGTCCACCTCGTTCGTGTCCGTCGGCACCGGCATCGCCCTCGACCGCGACGACGGCACCCTCAAACGGCTGCGCGGCACGCCGATGCCCGCCACCGCCTACTTTCTCGGCAAACTGGTCCTGGTCGCGGTCTCCAGCCTCGCCGAGGTCGTCCTGCTGCTGCTGGTCGGCACGCTGATGTTCGGGGTGCGGTTGCCCAGCCAGGGGAGTGCCTGGCTGACCCTGGCCTGGGTGTTCGTGCTCGGTGTGCTGAGCTGCACCCTGCTCGGCATCGTCGCCAGCGGCCTCGCCCGCTCCGCGCGCAGCGCGCCCGCCGTGCTCAACCTCGTCTTCCTGGTGCTGGAGTTCATCTCGGGCATCTTCGTCGTGCCGATCACCACGCTGCCGAACTGGATGATCGACATCGCCTCGCTGTTCCCGATCAAATGGCTGGCCCAGGGCTTCCGCTCGGCCTTCCTCCCGGCCAACATGAGGGTGCTGGAGGCGGCCGGCCAATGGGAGCACCTGAAGACCGCATTGGTGCTGGGTGGCTGGGGCCTGGCAGGGTTGGCGCTGTGCCTGCTGACCTTCCGCTGGACCGCGCGGCGCGACCGTTGACCGAACCGGCCGGCTCGACCGGTGCCGGCGAGCGGACCTGGCGGCGGAAAGAGCTGACCGACTACGACTGGTACTACCAGCTGCCGAGGTGGGAAGCGTATTTCGCGGTGATCGCCGGGTTCGGGCTCGTGCTGGCCTGGACGACGACCACCAACCGCACCGATCAGCTCGTGGCCAGCGGCCTGTTGGTCGGCCTCATCGGCTGGTGGATCGCGTTCGGCAGGCGGATGTACACGCTGCACCGGCAGAGCCTCGGCCACGGACTGACCTATGTGCTCGGCGCGCTGGCGCTGCTGGTGCCGCTGCTGGTGGTCAACCAGCAGTGCTCCTGGGTGCTGTTCAGCATCACTCCGCAGATCTTCATGGTGCTGGAAAGCGATCTGATCAGCAGCTTCGCCGTCTCGGTGTGCTGTCTGCTGCCCGCGTTGGTGGCGTTCCTGACCGGCGGGGTCAACAGCGAGTTCTGGTCCGAACTGACCATCGGTATCGGTGTCGCCGGCATCTCGCTGCTGATCAACTCGGCGACCGAGCGGATCGCCCGGCAGAGCGCGGAGCGCGCCAAACTCATCGCCGAGCTGCAGGCCAGCAGGGCGCAGGTCGTCGACCTGTCCCGAGAGGCCGGGGTGGCCGCCGAACGGGAACGGCTGGCCGGGGAGATCCACGACACCCTCGCCCAGGGTTTCACCAGCATCCTCACCCTGGTCCAGGCGGCGGCCGGTGAGCTGGCCCGCAGCCCGGACCGGACCCGCGCGCATCTGGACCTCGCCGCGCGCACCGCGCGGGAGAACCTCAGCGAGGCGCGCGCCCTCGTGGGCGCGCTCACCCCGGCCGCGTTGGGCTCCGGCTCGCTCGCCGACGCGATCGGCCGGCAGGCCGCGCGGTTGACCGAGGAGGCCGGCGTCGAGACCGAGTTCGACACCGACTTCGACACCGACGGCGAGCCGGGCGCGCTGCCGACCGCGGCCGAGGTGGTGTTGCTGCGCACCGCGCAGGAGGCGCTGACCAACGTGCGCAAGCATGCCAGGGCCCGCTCGGTGCGGATCACCCTCGGCGCCGAGCAGGGACGGGTCTGGCTGACCGTCGCCGACGACGGCATGGGCTTCGATCCGGCCACCCCGAGCGAGGGTTTCGGCCTGCGCGGCATGCGCAACAGGGTCGAGCAGGTCGGTGGCACCCTGACGGTGGACAGTGGCCCGACCGGGACCACGGTGCGGGTGGAGGTGGGTCGGTGACCGAACCGGTTCGAGTGCTGCTCGTCGATGATCATCCGGTGGTGCGGACCGGGGTACGCGGCATGCTGGAGGCCGAACCGGACATCACCGTGGTCGGCGAGGCGGGTTCGGGTGCCGAGGCCGTCGCCGTTGCGGCGGCGCTGGTACCCGATGTGGTGCTGATGGACCTGCGGATGCCCGGTATGGACGGGGTGACCGCGACCGGCCGCATCCTGGCCGGCGACGGGAACACCAAGGTCGTCGTGCTGACCACCTACGACACCGATGCCGACATCCTGCGCGCGGTCGAGGCCGGTGCCGCGGGCTATCTGCTCAAGGACGCCTCGCCGGCCGAACTGGCCAAGGCGATCCGGGCGGCCGCGCGCGGGGAGACCGTGCTCGCCCCGCCCGTCGCCGCCCGGCTGATGCGCAGCGTCCGACAGCCTGCCGGTACGGCCACCCTGTCGGCGCGGGAGGTCGAGGTGCTCCGACTGGTCGGCAGGGGGCTGACCAACGCGGACATCGGTCGTGAGCTGTTCATCAGCGAGGCGACCGTGAAAACCCATCTACTGCGGCTGTTCAACAAACTCGGCGTCTCGGACCGGACTGCCGCGGTCACCACTGCCATGGCCCGCGGCATCCTCTAGCCACTTCAGAGAAGAGAGAGTCTGCTCGTTTTCTAGGCAGCCGCGCCGAGCCTGGCCAGTCGGCGCTGGGTCGGCCAGCGGACGCTGGTTGCCCAGCCGAACTGCTCGAACAGCCAGATCAGCCGCGCCGAGATGTCGATCTGGCCGCGCTGCACACCGTGCCGGGCACAGGTCGGGTCGGCGTGGTGCAGGTTGTGCCAGGACTCACCGAAGGACAGGATCGCCAGCGGCCAGAAGTTGGCCGAGCGGTCCCGTGCGGCGAACGGGCGCTCGCCGAACATGTGGCAGATGGAGTTGATCGACCAGGTCACGTGGTGCAGGACGGCGATGCGCACGAGCCCGCCCCAGAACAGGCCGGTCACCGCACCCCACCAGGACAGCGTCGCCACGCCGCCGACCAGCGCGGGCACTGCGAGGCTGGCCAGCGCCCACCAGATGAACTGGCCGTCGACGCGCTGGATGTCGCGGTCGGCGATCAGGTCGGGCGCGAACCGCTCACGGTTGGTCAGATTGCGGTCGAACAGCCAGCCGAGGTGTGCGTGGTAGAAGCCCTTGACCAGCGCGGCCGGTGAGCTGCCGAAGCGCCACGGCGAGTGCGGGTCGCCATCCCGGTCGGAGAACGCGTGATGCCGACGGTGGTCGGCGACCCACATGGTCGTGGTGCCCTGGAACGACAGGTTGCCGGCGACGGCAAGCGCCACCCGCAGCGGCCTGACGGCCTTGAACGAACTGTGCGTGAAGTGCCGGTGGAAGCCGACGGTCACGCCGAGGCCGGTGATCACGTACATGCCGATGGCCATGCCGGCGTCGACCCAGTTCAGCCCCCAGCCCCAGGCGAACGGGATCGCCGCGATCAGCGCGCTGAGCGGAATGACGACAAACGCGACAACCAGGAGTTGTTCGATGCCGTTACGCCGGTCGGCGAGCATTGGCCGAGGAGGACCGCTGACCTCGTCGCCTTCTTGCTGAGGCGCATCCGTTTCTCGTTCGCGGACAGCCGTCGGGGCGGCGGTTGGGGGCATAGAAGCACGTCCTCACGTATCGGGCGACTTGTGTTGCTTCGCTCGGGCAGGCACTGGGAGCGTTCGAGGGAGCGGGGAATCGACCTCGTCGTCGCCGACACAAGGCTACACCTACATACTGTAGGTTTAGAGTGAGGTCGGCGAATCACCGGGCTATTGGGCGTGCCGGCCGAGCTGTCCTTGGTCGAATGGCTCAACCATATACGCCCATTCTGAGATTACCCTGAGACGTCTCCGTGATCGGAGCCGGGTCGATCCTCCTGGCATTTACCGTGGTCGGCACGTTCCGGAGAGTATGCGTCCAACAGGCGATTTCCGTTGGCTGGCCGGGAAGATCGTTGGCTTCGGCAACTAAAATGTCGGTCATCCGCCCGTTGAATTGAACACGTCAATGAGTGGTACTCGCACTATTGACGGGATCGATTATCTGTGTATCACAGTGAGTGTCACGGCAATTTATCTGTGTATTGCAGCGAATTTTCGGACAAATATGAACGCGATTTTGTCGCGGTGCGGTGCTGTTTTTCCGTCGGCCATCCACTGTCCACCGGTCCGTCATCGCCCCGCCGGGGCACCGGACTCGCCGGGCATCAGCCGCCAAGGGCGGGGGCGATACCGTGCACCTCATGCACGAAACCGAGCCGCACACCCGCACGGCGCGGCGCTGGCAGTCGCCGGCAACGCGGTCACCCGCGAGTGCGACGGCCTTCTCGGCGCACCACTTCGCCGGTTCTGGCGACCTGGCCGCGAACCCCTTCCGGGTCGACCGCGACCGGGTGGCCAGTTCACCGTTCTTCGCCCGGCTCGCCGGGGTGACGCAGGTGGTCAGCCCGACCGGCTCCGGACTGCTGCTGCACAACCGGCTCACCCACAGCCTCAAGGTCGCGCAGGTGGCGCGGGCGATCGCCGAGCGGCTCAGGACCGACGCGGACGCCGCGCGGCTGCTGGACAAACTCGGCGGCTGCGACCTCGATGTGGTCGAGGCGGCGGCGCTGGCCCACGACCTCGGCCATCCACCGTTCGGTCATCTCGGCGAGGAGGTCCTCGACCGGATCGCCCGACACCGCTTCGGCCTGCCGGACGGGTTCGAGGGCAACGCGCAGTCCTTCCGGATCGTCACCACCACCGACACCCGAGGCATCCGAGGCATCGGCCTCGACCTCACCTCGGCCGTCCGCGCGGCGCTGCTGAAGTACCCGTGGACCCGGCTGCGCTACCCCAACCCGCATCCCAGCGAGATGGCCGTCCCGCCACGCGGGGCGACCGAACCACCGGAGCAACCCGGCACCGGGTCGGCGAAGTTCTCCGCCTACGTGACCGAACTCGTCGACCTCGAACAGGCTCGTGCCGCGTTCGCCGGCCGGATCGAATCCTGGCAGCAGACCGTAGAGGCCTCGGTGATGGACACCGCCGACGACATCGCGTACGCCATCCACGACCTTGAGGACTTCCACCGGGTCGGGGTGTTGCAGCACGCCACCGTCGCCGCCGAACTCGGCACCTGGCGCAGGCATGCCGCCGAACTGGCCTGCGTCGAGGACGCACGGTTGGCGGCCGAGTCGAGGCTGCCGGGCCGGTCACTGGAGTCGATGCGCAGGCGGCTGCACGCCAAGGACTCCTGGGTGTTCGACACCGATGCCTTCACCGAAGCGGTCGAGCTGGTCCATGCCGAACTCGTCGACGGCCTGCTCGCGGTGCCGTTCGACGGTTCGGTGGAGGCCGAGCAGTCCGTTGCCCGGTTCTCCACCCGCTGGACCGCCCGGCTCGCCGACGGGGTCGGGGTCAGCGCCGATCCGACCACCCGGTCCGGTCATGTGGTGCTCGCCGCGCAGCAGTGGCACGAGGTCCAGGTCCTGAAGTTCGTGCACCGCAGGTTCGTGCTGCGCAGGCCCGATTTCGCCCTGCACCAGCGCGGCCAGGCCCGGCTGCTCACCACGTTGGTCGAGGAACTGGAGAGTTGGCTGCTGGATCGCCGGGAACTCGACCGGCTGCCGCGCCGCCTGCACGATCTCGTCGAGCTGGCCGAGGGGGAGTACCGGGAACTGGCCGCCGACCGGCCCGAGCTGCTCGCGGTCGGCGGCGAGAGCGTGCAGGGGCCGGACGCGCTGCGTGCCCTGGCACGGGGCCGCGCCGTGGTCGACTTCGTCGCCTCGCTCACCGACAGCCAGGCCGTCGCCCTGCTGGACGCGCTGTCCGGCCGGCGCAGCGCGATCTGGACGGACGCGTTCGCGTTGTAACGCGCTAACGCCTCCCACGCGTTACATCGTGGAAGGCGTTATACGCCGTGCGAGTGCGTGCCTCAGTTGTTCGGCAGTTCCGTGGTCAGCAACGGCCAGTCCCATTCGATGCCGACCAGACCGGGGCCGACCCCGAGACCGACCGTGTGGGCCTCACCGGTCGGGCTGATCGCCAGGTTGCGGCGTCGGGCCAACCGGACGTCGCCGGCAGGGGAGCTGAACTGCTGACAGCGTTCCGGCAGCGCGGCCGGATCGAACTTGACCTCCAGGACGTAGTCCCGCACCGGCAGCCGCAGTCGGCGGCAATAGCAGTCGACGAGGGGAGTGTGCTCGGAGACCGGGTTGAGGACTTCGTACTCCATGATGTGCGTCTCGCCGGTGGCCAGCTCCTGGTCGAAGAGCAGTTCGGCGGCCAACAGGTGCTCGTTGGGATCGGCGGCGACCCGGCCGAGCCGGCAGTTGCGCAGGCCGGTTATCTGCGGCACGTCGGTCGTCTCGGTCTGCCAGTCATACAGCAGTACCCAGCGGTCGACGCCGTCCTGCTCGGCACGCAGTACCTGAGAGACCCGGACCGACCGGATCTGCCGGGTCGCGTCGACGACGCAGCGGTCGTGCTGGCTGATCCTGGCCAGGTGCCCGTCGGATGCGGTGTCCACGCTGCTGAGCAGGTTGGCCAGCGCCATGCTGCCCCACAGCGCGTCCATTGCCAGTAATCGGCTGTCGCGGCGGCGTCGACCACGCGGTCGCGGCGGGCCGAGTAGCGCGGTGAGCGCGTTCGGTGGCACCCGAAGGACCGCTTCGAGGTGACGGAGGGCGTCCAGTGACTCTGGTCGCTCCGGGCGTCGCCGTCCGGACTGCCAGTAACTCAGCGTAGCCACACTGATGGTTACGCCACGCAGTTGGAGTCGATGCTGAATTCTGTCAAGACTCAGGCCGCTGCCCTTGATCGCAGCCCGCAATGCGTCCGGGAAAGGCCCGCCAGCAAGCAGCTTGGCCAGCTCAGCGCGTCCTACCGGAATTCGGGCAGGTGCGAAGTCTGGTCGACTAGGTGCGATCGTCATGGTGACTCCCCGTCGTCACTTCATCACGTTTGAGTTACCCTACTTGGGTGTAGACGTTTGTTACACCCCCATTTGGCTCCAATCGATACGACGTTCAGATCGAACGAGGCTGATGCGAGTGGTGCCGAATCGGATTACCCAGCGGAGAATCTAGGTAAACCTACAAATATTTCGAGCAGTTCGACCAGGTTGTCGTAATTTGCTACGTGGGACGGACCAGTTCAGCAGGTGGTCGCCAAGGACCCGGCCTGCCTCGGTGGCACTGCGTGAGTGGGAGTGGTGAATCGGACTCGACCCGCCGCCGGCGGCGGAAAGGTCGTCGAGGTGGCCGCAGCGCGCCTCGCCGGCTGGCTCGACCGGTTCGCACAGCGTCACGACGGGGTCCGACAGGTCGACGTCGATGACGCATCGTTCACCGTCCAGGCCGCCGACGGCGCCACCGCGACCGCCGAGGTGCCCTTCCCGCCGCTGACCGAGGACACCCTCGGCCGGCCGCTGGCCGAGTTCTCCTCGGCACTGCTGTCCTCGGCGCCGCCACAGCGGCCGCTGCTGCTGGTCGATGCGGTCCGCGCGCATCTGGCGGCGCCACGGCGGGTCGGTCTCGTGCTGGTCCGGCTCGGTGGGCACAGCGTCGGCGTCGTGGCGGCAGGCCGGGTCCTGGTCTCGGCCACCGATCACCGACCGGTGCACGGCAGGAACAAGGCGGGCGGTTGGTCGCAGCAGCGCTTCGCCCGACGGCGGGCCGGGCAGGCCAGGGTCGCCTTGCTGGCCGCGGCCCAGGACATCCAGCGGGTCCTCGGTACCCGGCTGGCCGAACTGGATGCCGTCGTGCTCGGCGGCGACCGGCACGCACTCGACGAGTTGCGCGCCCGGCCCGCGCTGGCCGGGGTGTTCGCGCTGGCCCAGCCCAGAGTGCTCGACGTCCCGTCGCCTCGGCGGCTGGTACTCGACGAGGCCGCGGAGCGCGCCTTCAGCCTGGAAATCCTGGTACGCGAACCAGCGCCCGAGGGGAGCTGAATCGACGTGGGCTGGGTGATCACCCCCGGTTCGGGACGTGAGGGATCTCGCAGCGCCGCGGAAAATTCGGTGGCAGGCATCCCGTACGATGGTGCCGTGGTGATTCTCACCGAATGAGTAGCTGACCAGCTCGCCGGTATCGACAGGCGAGCGACGCTGTCCTGCGCGAATCCGCCACTCATTCCCGGAGTCTTCCTGTGATCACCGCCGCCAATCTTGAACTGCGTGCTGGCTCACGCATCCTGCTCTCCGACGCCAACCTGCGCATCCAGCCGGGCGACCGGATCGGCCTCGTCGGCCGCAACGGCGCCGGCAAGACCACCACCCTGCGCGTACTGGCCGGCGAGGGCGAGCCCTTCGCCGGTGACCTGCGCCGGGCCGACGAACTGGGCTACCTGCCCCAGGATCCACGCGAGGGCGATCTCTCGGTCACCGCGAAGGACCGCGTGCTCTCCGCACGCGGACTCGACGAACTGCTGCGGGAGATGGAAAAGGCGCAGACCGCCATGGCCGAACTCGTCGACGACGCCCAGCGCGATGCGGCGATCCGCCGCTACGGCCGGCTGGAAGAGCGCTTCTCCGCTGCCGGTGGCTACGCCGCGGAGAGCGACGCCGCCCGGATCTGCGCGAACCTCGGCCTTGAGGACCGGATTCTGGCCCAGCCACTGCGCACCCTCTCCGGCGGCCAGCGTCGCCGGGTCGAACTCGGCCGCATCCTGTTCGCCGCCTCCGAATCCGGCGCTACCGGCAAGTCGACCACCACGCTGCTGCTCGACGAGCCGACCAACCACCTCGACGCCGACTCGGTCAACTGGCTGCGCGGCTTCCTCAAGGGCCACGACGGCGGGCTCGTGGTGATCAGCCACGACGTCGAACTGCTCGCCGCGGTCGTCAACAAGGTCTGGTTCCTCGATGCGACGCGCGGCGAACTGGACATCTACAACATGGGTTGGCAGCGCTACCTGGAAACCAGGGCCACCGACGAGAAGCGCCGCCGCCGCGAACGCGCCAACGCGGAGAAGAAGGCCGGCGCGCTGATGGCGCAGGCGGACAAGATGCGCGCCAAGGCCACCAAGGCGGTCGCCGCGCAGAACATGGCCAAGCGCGCGGAGAAGCTGTTGTCCGGGTTGGAGGACACCCGGCAGGCCGACAAGGTCGCCAAGATCCGCTTCCCCGATCCGGCGCCGTGCGGCCGAACCCCGCTCACCGCCGAGGGTCTTTCCAAGAGCTACGGCTCGCTGGAGATCTTCACCGGGGTCGATCTTGCCATCGACCGCGGCTCGCGGGTGGTCGTGCTCGGGCTCAACGGCGCCGGCAAAACCACGCTGCTGCGGTTGCTCGGCGGGATGGAGAAGGCCGACACCGGCGAGGTGATCGCGGGACACGGGCTGCGGATCGGCTACTACGCGCAGGAACACGAGACCCTTGATCACCAGGCCAGCGTGTGGGCGAACATTCGTTCGGCCGCGCCGGACACCGGTGAACAACAGCTGCGCAATCTGCTCGGCACGTTCCTGTTCACCGGCGAACAGCTCGACCAGCCGGCCGGCACCCTCTCCGGTGGCGAGAAGACCAGACTGGCGCTGGCCGGTCTCGTCTCCAGCGCGGCCAATGTGCTGCTGCTCGACGAGCCGACCAACAACCTTGATCCGGCAAGTCGCGAACAAGTACTGGACGCGCTGCGCCGGTTCGCCGGAGCCGTGGTGCTCGTAACGCACGACCCAGGTGCCGTGCAAGCCCTTGAGCCCGAGCGGGTGATCCTGTTGCCGGACGGTACGGAGGATCACTGGTCCGCCGACTACCTCGAACTGGTCCAGCTGGCCTGATCACCTGCGATTACTCGCCAGCGCTTCAGCATGCACTATCGCTGATGAATGATCAACTGGATGTGACACGCCGATCACTGAGCGAAGATTTTTTCCACTCGCCTGGCGTTCTGGCCGTTCGTGTTCGATCATTGCGGCGATAGGGGCCGGATACGGCTCGACCTGCAGTCCATGGAAGGCGGGGCAAGGTGGCTGACCTGAAGAAGGGTGCCCGGATCACCGGGACCACGCGGGACAAGCTCGCCGCGGACCTGAAGAAGAAGTACGAGAAGGGCGCCAGTATCAGGGCTCTCGCGGAGTCCACGGGACGTTCCTATGGCTTCGTTCATCGCGTGCTCTCGGAATCCGGGGTGACTTTGCGCGGACGCGGTGGTGCGACCCGCACCAAGAAGAAGTAGGCTACCGCGCGGTAACATAACGACCGCGCGATCGGGTCTTCGGCAGGTACCTCCGACCCTCGATGCGTTGGCAGCCTTGAGGAGTTCGTACCGATGCCGGATATCGATACTGGCCTGCTGGAGCGCGGTGGAGTGCGACTTGCCGTCACGGCGGACTGCGCGACCATCACGTTGAATCGCCCTGACGTGCTCAATGCTCAGAAGCCGAGCATGTGGGAGGCGTTGCAGCAGATCGGGGAGCGGCTGGACCCGGACGTCCGCATCGTGGTCGTCCGGGGTTCCGGTCGATCGTTCTCGGCAGGCCTGGACACCAGGATGTTCAGCCAGGAAGGAATCGAGGGCGAAGCAGGATTCGGCGAGATCACCAGCGTGCGCGCTGCCGAGGGCGAGGCGATCATCGACCGTTTTCAACAGGGTTTCGTCTGGCTGGCCGACCCCAGCCGGGTCACGATCGCGGCCGTACACGGCCATGCGATCGGGGCAGGCTTCCAACTCGCGCTCGCCTGCGACCTGCGGATCGCCACTGCGGACGCCAGGTTCACCATGGCCGAGCCCTCGCTCGGGCTGGTGCCCGATCTCGCCGGCACGCTGCCGCTGGTGCGCGCCGTCGGTTACTCGCGCGCCGTCGACATCTGCCTGACCGGTCGCAGGGTCGGCGCCGAGGAGGCGCTGCGGATCGGTCTTGTCAACTCGGTGGTTCCCGAAGATGGTCTTGACCAGGCGGTTGATGATCTCGTGCAGGCGTTGCGCAAGCCCGCTGTCGGTGCGCTGCGGGAAACTCTCGCCCTGCTGGCGAATGCGGCCGACAACCCGACTCTGGACGTGCAGCGCGCCGCCGAGCGCAAGGCACAACTGCGCAGGCTCACCGAACTCGCCGCGATCCTCAGCGGCTGAGACTCGACCGGTCCGGCACCGCCGAAGCGGCCGACAAACTTACCGAAGCATCTGGCATGGCTGACGCATCTGGCACGGCCCGCGTGTCGGACACGGCGGAGGTGTCCGGCTCGCCGACCGGTTCGGCGCGCGGCTTTTCCCATTCCCGCAAGGCGAGCGCCGCGCCGAACAGCGCGATCGGATAGACCAGGTAGCCGTAGCGGGTGGCCGGGGAGAGCATGATCGCCGCGCCCAGGCCGATCGCGCTGCGCATGGCCGCGTCCGAGGCCAGCCGAGGCGGCCGAAGGACCAGCCAGCAGCCGATGGCCAGCGCGGCGGCGAGCATCAGCCCGATCGCGGTCGCATGCCCGGCCGGACCGAGTTCCCCGATCAGCACACCGGGCAGCGGACTCGCCGCGGGCGAGCGCGCGATACCGAGGCCGAGCGGGAACTTGACGACCTGCTCGACGAAGTCGTGCGGATCGACCAGGAGCACCGGCACGGTGAGCACCGCGCCGGCACCGAGCACCGCGACCGTGAACCGCAGCAGCGCCCGCCTGCCGAGCATGCCCAGCACCGCGACCGCGAGCACGATCAGCGCGGGACTCGCGGTCAGCTTGATGCTCACCGCGATCGCGATCACCCCGCCGCACAGCACAGGACGGCGTCGGTGCAGCAGGGCCAGCGCGAGCAGCAGCAGCGCCACGATCGGCAGGTCGTCGCCGGCCACCGCGAAGGTCAACGCCGTCAGCGGGCAGGCCAGCACCAGCTGCCTGGTGCGGGTCGGCACGCTCGGCCAGCCGAGTACGCGCAGTGCGATGGCGACGATCAGCACGGACACCACCGCGAACGCGATCCGCGCGTCGGTCAGCGCGGAAAGGCCGAACAGCGCGTGCGGAATCCCGAACACGCTCATCGCGACGCCGTAGGGCGTGTAGTCGGCGGCGACCGGCGGCCTGCCGAGGGTGGCGAAGTCGGTGTAGGGCGTGCCGTGCCGCAACAGCAGCGTCGCGGACCGCTCGATCGTCCACACCTCGGGCTGTTCGGCCCAGGGGACCCCTTGCAGCCTGCGAATGATCAGCACGATCAGCGGCATGACGAGACCGAGCAGCGTGATCAACCCGATCGGCGTGTTCCGCGACCGCAGCAGCCTGTCGAGCCGGGCCGCCACCGTAGTCGACTCATCGGGGCCGGCCAGGTTGGCGCGGTTGGCCCGGTCGGCGAGCAGGACGAGGGCCTGGAGCAGGCCGGCGAGGTAGCCGAACACGGCCAGCGCGCCCCAGATCCGGTAGCCGTAGAACTGCGAGAACAGCGCGCTGACTCCGGCGAAAGCGGCGGACAGCAGGTAGAACCCGGCATCGAGGGCGAGGGTTCGACGCGGCACGTCGGTCTGCCGCATGCTCGAACCTCCCTGTGGCGCCTGCCGGAGCGCTCTCGGCCTGATGGGCCAAGGCTACCGACCGCGCCATCGGCCAGTGCGACCCGCCGGGATGGGCGGGTCGCACTCGCCGGTCAGCGCAGTTCGGGGATGCGCGGCGTGTAGTGGTCGAGCAGGCCGGTGTTGGCCTCGTCGCCGCCCGGCACGTTGGAACTGCGCCACAGCGGCACCACGATCCCGGCGTCCGCGGCCTTGTCGATCACCGCGACCAGCAGCTCGTTCCACAGGAACGCGTTGACGATCGTGGACAGCGGCGCGGTGATCGGCGCGGCGTCCGGGTAGGTCGAGTCGCCCGAGCGCACCAGGGTGTCCAGCACGACCGTGGACCGCTCGGCGATGGTGGCGCCCGCCCTGCGCGGCGCGATCGAACTCGACGGGCCCGAGGTGATGCCGATGACCGGCCGGCCGGCGGCCAGCGCGAGTTCGGCCAGCTCGACCGGATACGGGTTCACCCCGGAGGTCGAGAACACCGCGAGCACATCGTGTTCGCCCAACTTGTCGCCGAGCACCTCGGCGGCGAGGCCGCTGCGCCGCTCGGCGGTGGTACTGGCCAGCGCGCCGTGCAGCGGCAGCAGGTCCGGGTGGTAGAGCGGTCGCACGCAGGCGAGGCCGCCGGCTCGGTAGAAGGTCTCCGCGACCGCGGCCAGCGAGTGCCCCGCGCCCGCGGTGAGCACGGTTCCGTCCGACTTGACGCACTCCAGCACCAGGTCCGCTGCTCGGCGCACGGAGTCCGCGTTGTGTTCGGCGACGCGCCGCAGATGGGCGTGCACGGTGTCGTCAAAGGCCACGCTGGTCGGCTTGGCGGTGGTCATCTCCGGTAGCCCTCACCTTCGCTCAACAGGAATGGTCCATACCACTGTGTCACAGTCGGCCCCCTGACAGGGGCCCACCCCCCGTCACGAGCGGCGGGCGCCGGGCAGGTCCTGCGGCCGGTCGACGTCGAGGCCGGTGGCGATGTCCTCGCACGGAATGTCGCTGACCGGGTTGCGGCGCAGGTAGTCGCGGGCGCCGACGTCACCGGTGGCCGATTCGTACACCCCGGACCAGTGCTCGCGGCCGATCAGCACCGGATGCCCCGGCAGCCCGGCATAGGTCGCCCGAACCAGGGCCGATGGGCCGGCCGGCGCACCCACTCTGCGCACCGCCGCGCTGGTCACCCCCGGCACGTCGACCGGCAACACCGCGACCGCCGCGAGGTCGGCCTCGGCGGCGACCTCCTGTAGTGCGGCCAGTCCGGCCCGCAGCGAGGAACCCATCCCGGTCGTCCACAGTGGATTCTCCACGACCAGGCAGTCGGTGAGGTCGGCCTTGGCGCGGACCTCGTCGGCTCCCGCGCCGAGTACCACGATCACCGGCGCGCAGCCACCCTCGCGCAGCACCCGCGCCGCCGACTCGACGAACAGCCGACCGTCCAGTTCGACCAGTGCCTTGGGCATGCCGTAACGCCGCCCACCGCCCGCGGCCAGCAGCAGTCCGGCCACCCTCGGTTCACTCATTGGTCTCCTCGGCCTCCCCGGTCGCCACCGACAGCACGCCGTCCAGTTCGGACAGTTGCTCGACGAGATCGGTGATGGCCGGTCGGCCGGTGACCCGCAGCCGCAGGTCGATCGGCAGCTTGGCGAGATCCTCGTCGTCGTGCTCCTCGTCCCGGTCCCGGCGGTGTGTCTCCACCTCGGCGACGGAGTAGCCCAGCTTCGTCGAGGCGGTCATGATCTCGCGCAGCACCCCCCGACCGTCCCGGTAGCTCAGTCGAAGGACCGAGGAAGCCGGACCGGACTTGGACAGCCGCCGAACCAACGGCGGATAGCCGTAGACGACCAGAAAATGCGCCGCCGTGACGACGGCGGCCAGGATCGGCAGGCCTGCCCCGCAGGCGGCACCGACCGCCGCCGTCACCCACACCACCGCCGCGGTGGTCAGGCCACGCACCACATCGCGCCGGACGAAGATCAGCCCGCCGCCGATGAACCCGATCCCGGACACGATCTGCGCGGCGACCCGGGACGGGTCGAGCACCACGGTGCCCGCCGACAGGACATCGGTGAAGCCGTACTTGCTGATCAGGATGAACAGCGCCGAACCCAAGCCGACCAGCGCATGCGTGCGCAGGCCCGCGCTCTTCTGCTTGATCTCCCGTTCCACCCCGATCATCGAGGACAGCAGGAGCGCGGCCAGCAGCTCCCACAGCTGCGTCAGGCCCTGACCGCTTGGCTCACCCCAGGAAATCGCAAGATTCATCGTGCTTCCGAAAATTGGCTCAGGTGCTGCAACAACAGGCCGGTCATGGTCTCCGGTGCCTCCTCCGGTACCCAGTGCGAGATGTCCTCAACCATCTCGAACCGGTAGGCGGCACTGACGTGGGACTCCGTGGCCAGCGCCGCCGTCGACCCGATCGCCACGTCCTCGGTGCTCCACACGTACAGCGTCGGCACGGTGATCACCGGCGCGGTCAGCCGTTGCAGCGGGTTGGCCCGGTACCAGTTCAGCGCGGCGGTGAGCGCCCCCGGTTCGCGCAGCCTGGTCAGGTACTCGGCAAGGTGCGATGGCGGGATCTTGTTGTCGAAGGCGCGCCGCAGCGCGAGCGCGTCCTCGGCGAGCAGCTTCTTCTCCGCGTTACCGCCCGAGGACCGGTACAGCTGGATGTACTGCGAGCGCAGCTGTTGGTCCTCGTCCTCGCGCAGCGCCTCGCCGAACGGGGTCGGGTGCGGTACCGACACCGCGGTCAGCGTGCGCAGCCGCTGCGGATGATCGCCGGCGACCTGCCAGGCCACCGCCGCGCCCCAGTCGTGCCCGACGAGGTCGAACCGCTGCCAGCCGAGCGCGTCGGCGATCGCCAGCACATCGCCGACGAGATCCACCAGCTGGTAGTCCCGGACATCCTCGGGCCGCACCCCCGGTGAGTAGCCGCGCTGATCCGGCGCGACGGCCCGGCAACCGGCCGCGCCGAGCGCGTCCACCTGTTCGGTCCACTCGATGCCCGCCTCGGGGAAGCCGTGCAGCAGCAACACGCCCCGACCGTCCTCAGGACCCGCGGCGATCGCGTCGAAGGTGCCGGCGGCGGTCGGGATGCCAAGGTACTCAGTCACCGGACGCACTCTAGTTCGTCACCGTGACAGACTCCGACCTGCGATCATCGAGATATGGAGGAATCCCTCGAAGGGGTAACCGGCCTGCTGGCCATCCCCGACGATTGCCCGCCATCCTCGGCCGTTCTCGTGCTCGCCGGTTCCAGCGGCAGGGTCGAGGAAGGTCGGGTCCGCATCCTGGCCGAGCACGGGGCGGCGGCCGCGTCGTTCCGCTGGTTCGGCGGCCCTGGCCAGTCGCCCGGAATCTGCGAGATCCCGCTGGAGACCTTCATCCCGGTCCTCGACCGGCTGGCCGCGATCAGCCCGCGGCTCGCCGTGATCGGACTGTCCAAAGGCGCCGAGGCCGCGCTGCTGCTGGCCGCCCGCGACCCGAGGATCACCGCGGTCGCCGCGTTCGCGCCGAGCCATGTCGTCTGGGCGAACGTCGGCGCCGGTAGCGATGGGCAGGACAGGCCACAGCGCTCCAGTTGGACGGCGGACGGGCAACCGCTCCCGTTCGTGCCCTACGCGGCGGGC
This sequence comes from Pseudonocardiaceae bacterium, assembly GCA_036268955.1. GTDB lineage: Bacteria > Actinomycetota > Actinomycetes > Mycobacteriales > Pseudonocardiaceae > CAJCJE01. Next base: position 74,230 of record DATATE010000023.1, on the reverse strand, counting down.
TGGGCTCCGGTGTCCGTCGACGGCCGGATCGCCTTTCGGAGCTGGTACCAGCAAAGCCTGCGCGGCCACGCCGACCGCATCCCGGCCGCGACCATCCCGGTCGAACGGATCGGCGGCGAGGTACTGCTCGTCGCGGGCGGCGACGACCAACTGTGGCCCTCGGTCGACCTCGCCGAACAGATCCGCGCCCGGCGCGCCGCGCACCAGTTGCCGACCACCGTGATCAGCCTGCCCGCTGCCGGCCACCGAACCCTGCTGCCCGGCGAGTCCGCGCCGGTCGGTGGCCGCACCGACATCGACCACGGTGGCAGCCCGGAAGCCGATGCCGAACTCGGCGCCCTGGTCTGGCCCGCGCTCGGCGAGTTGCTCGGACTTGATCGCTGAGCGTCCTCGCATCCCGCGCGTCGGCGGGTTGTGGCAAGGTTGCGGCGTGGAGTTCGTATATCGAGTGCTGGCGACCGCGGTCGCGCTGTGGGTGGCCACCTTCCTGCCCGGCATCAACCTGCTGCCCAACTCGGGCCTTGTGCAGGCCGGCACCCTGGTCGGTGTCGCCGTGGTGTTCGGGTTGGTCAACGCGATCCTCAAACCGGTGATCAAGGTCGCGGGCTGTGTGCTCTACGTGCTGACCTTCGGGCTGATCGGCCTCGTGGTCAACGGTCTGCTGTTCTGGTTCGCCGCGTGGCTGTCCGGCAAGTTCGGCCTGCCGTTCCAGGTCACCGGCTTCTGGCCCGGTTTCTTCGGCGCGATCGTCGTCGCGGTCGTCGGCTTCGTGCTGGCCATCCCGTTGCACGTCAAGGCGATCGGCAAGCTCGGCAAGCGCGCCTGACCTCGCGTCAGGTCACCGCGTCGGCCCGGCATACCGCCAGGCCGACCAGCGGGGTGTCCTCCAGGACGGTCGCTCAGACCTTGGCGCGCAGGGCTTCCAGTGCCTTGTCGGCGTGCACCGACATTCGCAGCTCGCTCTTGATCACGTCGAGAACCTTGCGGTCGGTGCCGATGACGAAGGTCGTCCGCTTGGTCAACAGCGGCCCGAACTTGCGCCGCACGCCGAACTGGGTGGCCACCGCGCCGTCCGGATCGGACAGCAGCGGGAAGTCGAAGGAGTTCTTGCCGGAGAACTCGCTCTGCTTGGCAACGGAGTCCGGGCTGATCCCGATCCGCTGCGCGCCCGCTTCGCTGAACTCCTTGGCCAGATCGCGGAAATGGCAGGACTCGGCGGTGCAGCCGGAGGTCATCGCGGCCGGGTAGAAGAACAGCACGACCGGCCCGTCGGCGAGGAACTCGCTCAGCTTGCGTTGATCGCCCTTGTCATCGGCCAGTTCGAAGTCGGGAGCAAGATCTCCTGGCTGCATCAGCTTCCTTTCACCATGAACCGCGAGCTGGACCACGATTGTGCCTACCCCAGCCTAAGCCGGTCCGCCGTTGGCGGGAACGCGGGCCGGCCGCGCTCCGGAGTTGTTCGGAGCGCACCGCGGGCAGGATTGCCGTGCCGGACGGCCCGAACGCGGCTGCCGGCGGCCATGGTCGGTGGGAGGCCTACTGCACCCCGGTCGGCTCCTGGCCGCCCGCGAGGTGGGTGGCCAGCTCGTCGAGGCCCGGCAGGGCGGCCAGGATCGCGTCGCGGTCCTCCGGACGCAGCTGGCCGAGCGCGGTCTCGATGCGCCGCTCGTGCGCCGCCTTCCAACCGGCCAGCTGTTCGCGCCCGGCATCGGTCAGCGCGACCCTGGCGACCCTGCGGTCCAGCGGGTCGGTCTCCCGTGAGGCGAGACCCGACTCCAGCAGCTGTTGGACGAGCCCGCTGATGGTGTTCGGAGCCAGCCGCAGCATGGTCGCCAACTGCCCGATCTTCGCGGGCGCGTTGTCGGCGAGACACATCAACAGCTCGACCCTGGCCATCGGCAGCGATTCCCAGGGGTAGTCGGTGCGGATGCTGGTCCGCAGCGCCCGCCGCAACCGGGTGACGACATCAGTGAGTGCCTCGGCGCCGATCGTGGTTGGTCGATCCGTCGCGTCGGGGGTGGACGTGGCCTGCGTCATGGTGATCAGGGTAATGCCCAGCGTGAGCTGTCTCGCTCTTTAGAACTGTCGGCTTCCGATTATATCGGTGACCGACGTATTCTCGGGGTAAGCCACCACCGGAGGAGACCGTGCCAGCCCCGACCCGATCCACCGCCCCGACCAGCCGCGGCAGCTGGCTGGTCACCGAGGCGCCCCGACCCCGGCGGATCGTGAACTGGCCGGGCGCGGGTTGGCTGGCCGTCGGCACCGTGTGTTTCGGCGCCTTCATGGGGCAGCTGGACGCCAGCATCGTCACCCTGACCTTCCCGGCCCTGCGCGGTGCCTTCCACGCCTCGCTGGCCGGCGTGCAGTGGGTGTCGTTGAGCTACCTGCTCACCGTGGTCGCCCTGCTGGCCCCGGCCGGCCGCCTCGCCGACGCGCTGGGCCGCAAACAGCTCTACCTCTACGGCTTCGGACTGTTCACCCTCGGCTCGGCCGCCTGCGGCCTTGCCCCCTCGCTGGCCGTGCTGATCGGCTGCCGGGTGCTGCAGGGCCTCGGCGCGGCCATGTTGCAGGCCAACAGCGTGGCCCTGGTCACCACGAGCGTGCCGGCGAACCGGATGCGCACCGCGCTGGGCGTGCAGGCCGCCGCGCAGGCACTGGGCCTCGCTCTCGGCCCGACCCTCGGCGGTGTCCTCGTCGACGTGCTGGGCTGGCGCTGGGTGTTCGGGGTGAACGTGCCGGTCGGCATTCTTGGCCTGATCGCCGGCCGCTACCTGCTGCCGAGGACGCGGCAGCGCAATCCGGTCGGCAGGTTCGACTTCCTCGGTCTCGGCCTGCTGATCGTCAGCAGCACCGCGCTGCTGCTCGCGGTGTCCTCGGTGTCCGGCCTCGCGCTGCCCGGCGCCTCGGTCGTGGCGCTGGTGGTGGCCGGCCTCGCCACGGGCTACGGATTCGTGGCCCGCACCAGGCGCGCCGAGGGCGGACTGATCGACCTGCGGCTGCTGCGGCGCAGGGCGGTGTCCGGGGGACTCGCCGCCGCGCTCGGCGGTTACCTCGTGCTGTTCGGGCCGCTGGTGCTGGTGCCGGTGGTACTGACCGCGCGGGGGGCCTCCACGATCACGGCCGGGATGGTCTGCACCGCACTGCCGGCCGGGTTCGGGCTGGCCGCGACCGTCGGCACCCGGTTGCTGCCGGCGACCTGGAGCAATGCCCGACGCTGCGTGTGCGGGGCGCTGTTGTGCGTTCTCGCGCTCATCGGGTTGGTCGCCGTACCGTTCGGCGGCGCCGCGTTCATCGTCCTGCTCGGTCTGCTGGGTATGGGGCTGGGATTGTTCACCCCGCCGAACAACGCGATGGTGATGGGCGCGATCCCGGCCGCGCAGTCCGGGATGGGCGGCGGGCTGGTGAACATGGCGCGCGGCATCGGCACCGCGCTCGGGGTGGCCGTGATGACCTGCGTGCTCAACGCCGCCGGCACCTCGACCGGCCCGCACTGGGCCTTCGGCCTGTTGGCCGCGCTGGGCATCGGGGTCGCGGTCGTCGCGGCGGTGTCCGGCCGGCAGGCGCCTGCGGAAGGCCACCTGACCCGGTCGTAGCTCGGCACTCGCCCGTTACTCGGGACCAGCCGGTTGCGGGACTTGTCGGTTGTTCAGGAATTGTTGGCGTGGAAGCGCTTCTCGACCTGGTCGGGGCCGACCGCGGCGCCGAAGGCCGGGCCTGCGGCCAGTTCGACACCGAGGCCGGCCAGCCGGTTGGCCACGTCGATGGTTTCCACGCCGTCGGCGATGACCCGCAGCTGCCGCTGGTTGCTCAGCCGGACGATCTGGCTGAGGATCTGCTCGAAGGGCGAGTTCTCTTCGGCCGCATCGGCGTAGGCGCGGATCACACTCGGCGCGACAGCGACCCCGCTGATGGCCAGCGTGCGCAGGTCGACGAGGCCGGCGTTGCTGGTGCCGAAGCCCTCGACGAGGGTCTGGATGTCGATGTCCCGCAAGGCGTCCAGGTTCTCCAGCGGATCACCGTGATCGTCGACGGCGACGCTGGAGGGCACCCCGATCCGCAGCCTCCGCGGTGACACCCCGGTCTTGGCGATGGTGTCCTTGACGATCCGGACCAGATCCTCCTCGCGGGCCAGCCGACCGGTGATGCCGACCGCCACGGTCGGCGTCGCGGCGCCGAAGCGCTCCTCCCAGTCGCTGACCTTCGAGAAGACCTCTTCCAGCATCCACCGTCCGATTGCCACGATGAAGCCGGTTTCCTCGGCCATGGCAAGGAATTCGTGCTGCTGCAACGGGCCGAGCCGAGGATGCTCCCAGTGCATGACCGCGCGCAGGCCGGCCAGCCGCTGGTCGGTGATCCGTGCCACCGGCTGATAGGACACGGTGAACTCGCCGTTCTCCAACGCACCGGGGATCGCCGCGCCCAACTGGAAACTGGCCCATTCCGAGTCGTGCGCCTCGCGGTCGAACAGCACCCACTGCGCCTTGCCCGCCGCCTTGGCCCTGTGCACGGTCAGTTCGGCCGCGCGCAGCAGTTCCTCGGAGCCGATGCCCTGGATCTCCCGCTCGACGATGCCCACGCTCGCGGACACCGCGATCCCGATCGCGTCGTAGTAGACCGGCTCGGCGAGTTCGGTCAGTGCGTCGGTGATCAGCTGGCTGACCTCGAGACTGCGCTTGGTCCCCGTGACGAGCACCGCGAAACCGTCGCCGCCGATCCGCGCGACCACCGCCTCCTGGTCGGCGAACACCGCTGTGAGCGTGTTGCCGACCCGCTTGAGCACCTCGTCCCCGGTGGCCCTGCCGATACCGTCGTTGACGATCTTGAAGCCGTCCAGGTCGACGTAGCACAGCGCGGCCCTCTCGCCGGGCATCGCCTTGGCCAGCGTGTTGTCCAGTACCGACATGAACTGGGTGTGGTTGGGCAACCCGGTCAGCTTGTCGACCAGCGCGTGCGTCAGTTGGTTCGCTCGCAACAGATGCAGGTCGGAGATGTCCTCGACAACGGCGACGGCGTAGTCGGGGACACCGGTCTCCTCGCGCACCAGCGACAGCGACAGCCGCGTCCAGCGCGGTTCGTCGTCCTCGCCGGTGAAGTTCACGTTGCCGACGTAGCGGGTCCGCTCCCCGCTGGTGATCGCCTCGAACGCGGTCAGCACCTTCGGCGCGTCCTCGACGGCGAGCAGCTCGGAGATGTTGTGCCGCAACAACTCCTCGGGCGGATAACCGAGAATCTCGCCCATCACCGGGTTGATCAGCTGTAGCTGGCCGGAGAAGTCGATGATGGCGATGCCGACGGCCGAGGAGTTGAACACCGCACGGAAGCGGGCCTCGCTGGCCCGTCGGCCGCGCTCGGCGATGTCCCTGGCCCGGAACACCGCCTGCTTGATCATCTCCTGGTCGGCGAACAGCCGATCCCGCAACGCCTCGACGTAACCGCCGGCCAGTGCGCTGGTCAACTCGGTGAGCAGGCCGTAGCAGGTCTTGTCGTAGGGCAGGTCGACGGCTTCCAGGAACTCCTTGCCGATCACCCGCAGGGTGCGGTCCAGCGCGTCCGAGCCGGTGAAGTGCGCGACGACCAACCGAGTCCCGATGGCACCGGCCGGTGCCGGATCGAACGGCTGGGCGGTCAGCAACTCGGCGAGTTCGTTGCTCAGTTCCAGCAGCAGCGCGTTGACCTCGCTGTACTGCAGGGCGATGTGGCTGGTTCGGATGACCTCGACGGTCCAACGTTCGGCGAAGGCGGCCAACTGCTGCTCAGCCACGGCCACCCGCTCGGCTGTTGTCACCACAACCTTGACCAGCGCCGACGAGAGCATGCGATCCACTCGGTGCTGATCCACTTGGTGCCAACGCCGAAATGGCCGGTATGTCACCGACGAAGGCTGATGCCCAGCACGGGCGATCCTGCACCACGGTCCCCTTCAAGGCTGACTGGACCTGCTGAGTGTAGAGATCAACCCACCGCTCGCATATCCGGGAGTGCCGCCGGGAGCAAGGTTCGGCCAAGTTTACGCCGAACGAGTGAACACGATCGCTGGTTCTGGTAGCAAGGCGGTATCAGGTCTGGATCGGGTGCGGATCGGGGTCCGTGGGTCGCCGGCGTCCTCGACTGGCATCCGCCTCCTCGAATGTTGGATACTGAACAATCGCGTGTTGGATACTGGGAAGTGCCGGCGGTCGGGCCCGGCGGCGGTGGGGTCGGTCCGAGCGATGTCGGACCATGGCAGGCACAATTGGACAATCGATTGCGATGACGGCGGGGCAGGTCAACTCGGGACGCGGGAAGAGGGTGTGAGGATGCGGCACACAGCGGAGTACGTCGGCGGCCCGCTAGACGGTAGGCGGGAACCGTTGCCTGCCGCGAAAACCGTTGTCGGCACGATCGTGACGCACGTGTTCCTGCACGGTGGGCCGAAGATCGAGACCCGCTACCGGCTCAACCGCACCGAAGAGGGTCGCTGGGTGTACCACTTGGTCGTCGACGGCTGAGCTGTCGACGAACGTCTCGGTGACCGTGCCGGCAATGTCGAAATCCGACACCTGGAATTAACAACAGCCGCCTGCGAACGCGATTGCGCTTTGCTAACGATTATCCCGATCGATCCAGTGGTCGGATCCGGTGGTCGACCGTCCCGATTCGTTCGGAATCGTGCACTTTCTCGATACGGTCCAAGAGTTGCCCAAGACTCGCTATCGCCCCGCCTACCTGCGACGTTACCGCGAGCGGGGCTAATGTTATCTGTGAACGGAAGTAGCCTGTCGAACCATTGCCGCCCGTTCTCCGGCACCGCAACATCAGGCGAGGACCGGGGTCGTCCTCGGCCCGTCGCGAGCGGTTACCGAAAGAGGGTTCGTAATGACACGCTATTTCTCGCGAGGCGATACCGGCCGGAACTTAGCCGGCAGGCGGGTCGGCGGCCTGCTCGCCGGACTCGCCGCCGCGGCGACCGTGCTGTCCCTTGTGGCCGTACCCGCCCAGGCCGCGACAGCCCATCCCACAACGGCAACGGCAACGGCAACGGCTCAGACAACGGCTCAGACAACGGCAACGGCGGCGGCCCGGCCGTCCGGCCCGATCGCCGGCCTTGTCACGGATTTCGGCTGTGCCGCGGTCAACGGGCCCGATCAGGTGCACTGCAACGGTATGATGCGCGCGGTCCGGGGGAGCAACGGGCGGATCGGCCCGATGATCGTGACCAGCCCGACGGGTTTCGGCGCACCCGACCTCCGCTCCGCCTACAACCTCGACGGTGACTCCTCCGGCGGCGCCACGGTCGCCATCGTCGACGCGATGGACAACCCCAACGCGGAGGCCGATCTCGGCGTCTACCGCAAGCAGTACGGCCTTCCGACGTGCACCACCGCCAACGGTTGCTTCAAGAAGGTCAACGAGAACGGCCAGGCCTCGCCGCTACCCACCGCCGACCCGGGTTGGGCCGAGGAGGAAAGCCTTGACGTCGACATGGTTTCGGCGATCTGTCCGGACTGCCACATCCTGCTCGTCGAGGCCAGTTCGGCCAACGACGCCGACCTGATGACCGCCGAGAACACCGCGGCGGCCACCCCCGGTGTCGCATCGATCTCCAACAGCTACGGCGAGACCGACACCAGCACCGAGACCAGCGAGGACTCCGCGTTCAACCATCCCGGTGTCGCGATCACCGCCAGTTCGGGTGACTCCGGTTACGGCGTCGAGTGGCCCGCGGCCTCGCCCTATGTCACCGCGGTCGGCGGCACCTCGCTGAGCAAGGCGAGCAACGCCCGCGGCTGGACCGAGACCGCCTGGTCCAGCGGTGGCTCCGGCTGCTCGGCCTACGAACCCAAGCCGGCCTGGCAGACCGACACCGGTTGCGCGAAGCGCACCGTCGCCGACGTGTCCGCGGTGGCCGACCCGAACACCGGCGTCGCCGTCTACGACACGTACAACACCTGCGGCACCAGTTCGCTGTGCGACATCCTGATCGAGCTGGGCCTCGTCACCGGCGCGGACGGCTGGGTGCAGGTGGGTGGCACCAGCGCCTCCTCGCCGATCATCGCCAGCGTGTACGCGCAGGCCGGCAACACGCACACGGTCGACTACGGCTCCTACCCCTACAGCCACACCTCGGCGCTCAACGATGTGACCTCCGGCTCCAACGGCAGTTGCGGCGGCAGCTATCTGTGCACGGCGGGCACCGGCTACGACGGACCAACCGGATTGGGAACACCCAACGGCACAGGCGCGTTCTAGCCGTTGCTGGGCGATCTTCGGCCGGTCCCGTTCGCGGGATCGGCCGAAGTGTTGTGCAGGGCAGCTAACAGTAGGGTTGGACCGAAAACGGTCCACAAACGGTCGAATCGGGATGAGGGCGATGGCGCAGGTTGGCCTGACCGCGGCGTTGGAGCAGTTCCACCCGCGAGAGATGATCGAACACGCCGAGTTGGCCGAACAGCATGGTTTCCGTGGCCAGATGGCCGCCGACCACGTACAGCCATGGGTACCGGTGCAGGGGCAGGCTCCGTTCGTGTGGAACGTGCTGGCCGCGCTCGCCGAGCACACCGAAGGGGACCTCGGGCCGGGGGTGGCGTGTCCGTCCTTCCGGATGCACCCGATGCTCATCGCGCAGGCGGCCGCCACGGCGGAGGCGATGTACCCCGGCCGGACCTGGCTCGGTCTCGGCTCCGGTGAGGCGCTCAACGAGCACGTGGTCGCCGGTTACTGGCCGGAGGCTCCGGAACGCGTCACCCGGCTGTTCGAAGCCGTCGAGCTGATCAAGAAGCTGTTCACCGGCAAGGATGTCAAGCACGACGGGCAGTTCTTCAAGCTGCACAAGATGCGCCTGTGGACGATGCCGGACACGCCGCCGCCGATCTACATCGCGGCGGCAGGCCCGGTGACCTCCAAGCGCACCGGTGCGCTGGCCGACGGGATCATCACCCCGGCCGCGCCGCTGAGCAAGATCGAGGGCATCCTCGCCAAGTTCGGTGAGGGTGCGAAGTCGGCGGGCAAGGACCCGGACACCATGCCCAAACTGTTGCAGATGCACCTGTCCTGGGCGCCGACCGACGAAGAGGCCATGGCCAACGCGATGGAGCAGTGGCCGAACGGCGGGATGAAGTTCCCGAAGCAGGACATTCGCTCCCCGTGGGACTTCGCCGAGATGGCGAAGCTGGTCCGCGAGGAGGACTTCAACGGCCGGATGGTCATCTCGTCCGACCCGGACGCCCACCGCGCCGAGATCCAGAAATTCATCGACGCCGGGTTCGACCGCATCTACATCCACAACGTCGGCCGCAACCAAGAAGAGTGGATCAAGGTGTTCGGCCGCGAGGTGCTGCCCAAACTGGTCAGCTGACCATTCGACGCCCAGGCCGGCAGCGCCGGCCGTGGGTGGCGAGGCTGTCGTTCTCCCTCGGCGCCGGGTCGTGGTGACCTGGCGCCGAGGAGTGTCCGGCGCCAGGTCACCGAATTACTGACATCGTCGGGTCGAATTCCTGACATTTTGTCAGCATTGGGTCGCACACTGGTCCGGTGCGCGCGAGTCGACTGCTCTCCACTCTGCTGCTGTTGCAGAACCGTGGGCGGATGACGGCCACCGAACTCGCCGACGAACTGGAGGTCTCGGTCCGCACGGTCTACCGGGACGTCGAGTCGCTGTCCTCGGCCGGGGTGCCCGTCTACGCCGATCGCGGCCCCAGCGGCGGGTATCGGCTGCTGGACGGCTACCGCACCAAGCTCACCGGCCTGACCAGCGAGGAAGCCGACACGCTGTTCCTCGCCGGCGTCCCGGACGCCGCCGCCGAACTGGGTCTTGGTGCCGAACTGGCCGCCGCCCAGTTGAAACTCGAGGCCTCCCTCGCACCTGAACTGCGGGAGCGAGCGGCGCGGATCAGGCAGCGGTTCCACCTCGACGCCCCGTCCTGGTTTCGTGAGCTGGACGCCGTTCCGCACCTTGCCGCGACCGCCGCCGCGGTCTGGAACCAGCAGCGGATCAGGATCCGCTACCACGGTGCCGGCAGCAAACCCAAGGAGTCGCGCACCGAACTCGACCCGCTCGGCGTGGTCTGCAAGGCCGGGGTCTGGTACCTCGTCGCGGCCTGCGGCGGCAAGGCGCGCACCTACCGGGTCGGTCGCGTGCTGGAACTGGAGACGTTGCCCGAACGCTTCCACCGGCCGGCGGACTTCGACCTCGTCGAGTTCTGGCGGGACTGGGTCAAGCACTACGAGGACGGCGTCTACCAGGCCGACATGCTCGTACGGCTGTCCCCGACCGGTTACCAGATGATCACCTGGCTGTGGATGTCCTTCGCGGCGCGGGCCACGATGACCGCCGCGCAGCCACCGGAGGCGGACGGCTGGCGGCGCCCGGTGGTGCCGATCGAGTCGGTCCGGCATGCCTTCGCCGAGGTACTCAAACTGGGCAAGGAGATCGAGGTGCTCGAACCGGTGGAGTTGCGCGCCATGGTCCGCGAGGCCGCCGCCGCGCTCAACGACATGTACGCCGACGCCCCAGCCCTCGACGATTCAACCCTCGACGACGCGGCTTTCGAGGACCCGGCCCCGTCCGGGTAGGTCCGCCCGTGGCGTGGTTGCGCCAGGATCGGTCGCGAACGGCGGGGGAGTGGTGGGTCAGCGGGTCGGGTCGGGGATCGTGTCGTGCGCTGCGATCGCCCTTGCCACCTCGCCGGTCAGGGTGCGCAGGGTCGCGCTGGTCGCGGCGATGGTGCCCGGCCGGCCGGCCGCGAGCCAGGCCAGGATGGTCTGGATGACGACTCGTGGCAGCAGTTGGGCGGCCCATTCCCGTCGACCGGGATCGGGCAGGAACTCGCGCAGCTGTTCCTGAGCCATGGCCAGTCCGGTCGCTCGCGCGGCATCGGCGTGTTCGCGGAACTCCGGTTCGCGCGCGGCGTGTTCGTAGAGCAGCACGAACCCGTCCGGATCGGTGTCGGCGAAGGTGACCAGCGCCTCGATGTTCGCCGGCCACCGGCCCGCCTTGAGGACCGAGCTGTCCAGCCGGCCACTCACATCGTCGAGCACCGCGCGGTAGAGGTCGGCCTTGGCCGCGAAGTGCCGGTAGATGATCATCTTCGTCACCCCGGACCCGGCCGCGAGATCCTCCATCGAGGTCGCGGCGAATCCGTTGCGGGCAAAGGACCTTCTCGCCGCGTCGATGATCTGCGCCCGCCGCTGCGCCCTCGGCAGCAGCCGTTTCGGCGCGGGACCCGGCTGCTGTTGCTGTTGCCCGCTCTCGCCCACCCCAGCACCCTACCCAGGACGACGCCGACCGGCTCTGGACCTGGCGAAGACTCCAGGGCCGGTCGGCGTGCGTTCGCTCGGGTCAGTGACCGTAGTGCGAGAGCCCCGAGCCGTAGTGGAACAGGGTGCCGCTGCTGGTCGCGGTCGGGATGGTCACCGGGAGGTGACCGGTCGGCGCGGTGCCGGTGATCGCGTTGGCCAGTGCGGTCAGTGACGGCGGCTGGTAGTCGTAGGCGGCAAGGAACGTTGGCGCGCTTGGGTAGTAGGCGATGTCGTACGGTCCGCCGACCGTCGCGACGATCACCGGTTTGCCCGTTGCCAGCAGCGCGTTGATCAGGTTCTGCTGGGTGGTGTCACCCCAGGCGTTGTAACTGGTCACCACGGTCACGTCGTTGTTCTCGGCCGCCGCGACGGCCTGTGCGATGGTCGCCGCGTTGGGCGAGCCGGTCCACAGCAGTTGGGTGTCAAGGCCCTTGGCGGTCAGGTCGTTGGCAAGGCCCTGCGTCGTGCCGACACCCCAACCGGTGACCAGTACGTGCTTGCCGGAGTTCGCCGCCAGCGGCAGCACGCCGTTGTTGTTGCGCAGCAAGGTGATCGACTGCTGTGCGGCCTTGGCCATCACCGCGAGATGTGCCGGCGTGCCGACCGTCGAGGTGACCGCGCCCGAGGTGGTGTACGGGTTGCCGAACAGGCCCAGCGAGGCCTTCAGGTGCAGGATGCGGGAGACCGACTGGTCGATCCTGGCCACGCTGATCTGGCCGCTGTCGACCGCATTGAGCACGATCTGCTCGGACTCCGGCAGGTTCACCGCGCCGCCGAGGCTGCCGCCGGAGGGTTCCGGGCAGATCAGCAGTTCGTCGTCGCCCGCGTTGATCGCGTCGGTGATGATCTGCTGGTGGGTGTAGGGCGCCAGCGCGCCCGCGCTGAGCGAGTCGGTGATGACGACGCCGTTGTAGTGCAGGGTGTCGCGCAGCAGGCCGGTGACGATCGGGCTGGACAGGCTGGCCGGCAGCCCGGACGGGTCGAGCGCGGGGGCCACGATGTGTGCCGCCATGATCGACTTCACGCCGGCCGCGATGGCCGCGCGGAAGGAGGGCACGTCGATGCTCATGATCTGCTGCCTGGTCTCGCTGGTCACCGCGACACCGCTGTCGGTGTTGGTCGTGGTGTCGCCGAGGCCGGGGAAGTGCTTGGCCTGCGCGGCGATTCCGGTGTTCTGGTAACCGGTGACCGCTGCCGTCGCGAACGCCTGCACCATCGCGGTGTTGTCACCGAAGGACCGGGGGCCGTCCGCGCTGTTCTGCGGGTTGGTGTTCACGTCGACGACCGGTGCGTCGTCCATGTTGATGCCCTGGGCGCGCAGTTCCTGGCCGGTCACGGTCGCGGCCTGGTAGGCGTCCACCGGGTTGAAGGTCGCGCCGATGGCCATGTTACCCGGCGACACCGAACCGGGGGCGCCGATCCGGGTGACCACGCCGCCTTCCTGGTCGGTGCTGATCTGTAGCGGAATCCCGTCCGAGGCCATCGCGGCCTGTTGCAGGCCGTTGGACAGGGTCGCGGTCTGCTGGGGCGCGTTCTCGCTGTCGGTCCAGGCGAAGTAGATGACGCCGCCGGGGTGGAAGGTGTCGATCATCTGCGTGGCGTTGTCGATGCCGGGGCCGAACAGCGCGTTGTTGGCGGTCACATCGGCCGGGTCGGTGGTGTCCGCCGTCTGCCCGTAGGCATCGACGACGAACAGTTGGCCGATCTTCTCCTGTAGCGTCATTTTGGCCATGATCGCGTCGACCTGGCGCTCGATCCTGGCGCTCGCGTCCTGCGTCGGCGCGCTCGCCGGGGTGGACGCGGCAATGGCCGGTGTGCACAGCGCGGCTATCGTGGCCGCTGCCGTTGCGGCGAGTAGCGCGGGTCTGACAACGCGACGAAGCATGCCGTGCCTCCGGGCTCATGTGGACAACTGACGTAATGCACCTCACAGTGCGGTGGTATTTCACCGCGCGGTAGCGAGAGTGTCAACGCCTGTTCGGCCCACCACGCCCGATTGCCGGACATGCCGCCCAAAACTGGGCTACCTGGGTCAACCCACCCGACCCCTGCGGTCGAAAACGACATCTCGAGCGGTGCCGAGTGCGGTGGCGATCGCGCCGGTCAGCACGGCGTCCTCACCGAGTTCGCCCGCCACGATCGCCGGCGCGGTCGGGATGGTGCGTCGCAGGGCCTTTTCCAAGGGTTCCTGCAGCAGGTCGGTGTTGGTGCCGACGCCGCCGCCGAGCACGACCAGCGCCGGATCGATCACCGCGGCCACCGAGGCGACCACGAACGCCAGCCGGGCGGCCTCCTCCTCGACCGCACGCAGGGCCCGCGCGTCGCCTTCGTGCGCCAACCGGAAGACGTCCCGCGCGCTGCGCACCTGGGTGAGGCCGTTGCCCACCGCGATCTCCACCACCGAACGGGCCGCGGCGGCGGACTCCAGCATGCCCTGCGGCGGCGGCGCGTAACCGGCCTTGGGCAGTCCGCGCATCGGCCAGCCGTAGGGGAGGTAGCCGACCTCGCCCGCCGCGCCGTGCGCACCACGGAACAGCTCACCGTTGACCACGGTGCCCATCCCGATGCCGGTGCCGACGGTCACGCAGACGAACACGTCCACCCCGCGCGCCGCACCGGCCTGGTGTTCGCCGACCGCGCACAGGTTCGCGTCGTTCTCCACCACGAGTCCTGCGCCGAGGGTGGCCTCCAGTTCGCCGAGCAGGCCCTTGCGTTCCCAGCCGGGCAGGTTCGGCGCGCGGTGCAGGGTGCGGGAGGTCCGGTCCGGCACACCGGGGGTGCCGACCACGGTGGTGACCACGTCGTCGAGCCGAAGGCCCGCCTCGGACAGGGCGCGGTCCGCGCAGTCCCGGACGGTGCGCACCAGCGCCGTCGCCGACCGGCAGCGGTTGCGCTCGTCGAGCTTGGCGACCACGTGGCCGGCCAGATCGGCGACCGCGACCCGGATCCGCTCGCGGCCGATGTCGATGCCGAGCACGTGCCCAGCGGCCGGATTGGCCTCGTAGACCACCGCCGACCGGCCCTGGCCGGCGAAGCTGCGGCCGACGGTACGGACCAGGTTGCGCTGTTCGAGGTCGAGCAGTGCCTGGCCGACGGTTGGCTTGGACAGCCCGGTGTCCTTGGCGATCTGCGGTCGGGTCGCCGCGCCGACATCGCGCAGCCTGTCGAGCACCGCCCGCTGGTTCAGCTCGCGCATACCCGCGGGGGTGCCAACCTGGGGTGCCCTGCTGGCCGTCAAGTGGACCTGCCTTCGTTACGAGTTGCCGCAAGTTTACGTCGGCCTCTTCCTGTCAACCTTTTAATATGTTAGGAAACTTTCCGAACTAGTGGATGGAGGTTCATGTGAGCGGAGCATGCGGAGCGAACCGACTAGCACAGGGAGTATTCACGGAGTGGCCGAGCGCCAGCGAGGTGACGCCGTGAGTTCGAACACCTCGTCGGATGGTCCGGATCGTTCGGTGACAGCGGCCGCGTCAACGGGCGGCTTCGAGCGGTCGATCAAGCTGTTTCAGGCGACCGCGATCAACATGACCCAGATGTGCGGCATCGGGCCGTTCGTCACGATCCCGCTCATCCTCACCACGATGGGCGGCCCGCAGGCGATCCTCGGCTGGATCGTGGGTGCGCTGCTGGCGATGGTGGACGGCCTGGTCTGGGCCGAACTCGGCGCGGCCATGCCGGGCGCCGGCGGCACGTACATCTACCTGCGGGAAGCCTTCCAGTACCGGACCGGCCGGCTGATGCCGTTCCTGTTCGCCTGGACCGCCGTCCTGTCCATCCCGCTGGTGATGTCCTCGGGCATCATCGGCCTCATCCAGTACCTCGGCTACCTGTTCCCACCGGTCGTCGGCGCGGACGGCAGCCCGAACTGGCTCGGCAAGCTGATCGGCGTCGCGCTCGTCGGTCTTGTCGTCATCCTGCTGTACCGCAAGATCGGTAACATCAGCCGGATCACCACCGGCTTCTTCGTGGTGATGTTGATCTCCATCATCGCGGTGGTCATCGCGGCGTACACGCACTTCCACCCCAGCCTCGCCTTCACCTACCCACCGGGTGCCTTCCACCTCGGCAGTCCGTTCTTCGCAGGACTCGGCGCGGGCCTCGTCATCGCCATCTACGACTACCTCGGCTACAACACCTCCGCCTATCTCGGCGCGGAACTGCGCGACCCCGGCAAGACCCTGCCGCGCTCGATCATCTTCGCGATCATCGGCATCATGGTGCTGTACCTGCTGCTACAGATCGGCGTGCTCGGTGCCGCGCCGTGGCATGACATCGCCAACTCCAGTTCGGCCGCGTCCCTTGTGCTGCAACGAACCTGGGGCACCGTGGCGGCGAAGATCTTCACCGTCTTCATCATCGTCACGGCCTTCGCCTCGGTGTTCACCGGTCTGCTCGGCGGTTCAAGGGTGCCGTTCGAGGCGGCGCGGGACAAGCTGTTCCTGCCCTGGTTCGGTCGGCTGCACCCCCGGCTGAAGTTCCCGACCGTCGGCCTGCTGGTGATGGGCGTGCTGACCGCGATCGGCTCGCTGTTCTCGCTCTCGACCGTGATCAACATGTTCGTCGCCGTCTTCGTGATCGTGCAGTCGATCGCGCAGATCTTCGCGTTGGTGGTGCTCCGGCGCCGACAGCCCGGCCTGAAGCGGCCCTACCGGCAGTGGCTCTACCCGGTGCCGAGCATCCTCGCGCTGGCCGGCTGGATCTACGTCTACGTGTCGGCGAACAACACCGCGACCAGCCTGCCGCCACTGGAACGGCCGATCGAACTGTCGCTGCTGTGGCTGGCCGCCGGCATCATCGCGTTCGGGGTCTGGGCCAAGGTCGAGAAGACCTGGCCGTTCGGGCGCAAGGAGATCAAGGAGGCCTACCTCGTCCCCGACGAGCAGCGGGGGGCGGTCTCGTCCGTTGGTTGAGCCCATCGGGTGGTGGCCAGGTTGACCACCAACGGTTTCGGTGGTTCGCGCCCGGCCACCGTCGACCGACGGGTCTGGGGGTCATCGTCGATACTGGTCCGCATGGTGACCAAGGCGCTGATCTTCGACTTCGACGGCCTGCTGATGGACACCGAGAGCACCATGCTGGCCAGCTGGCGCTACGAATGGCAGCAGCACCAGCTGGAACTCGCGGCGGACGGCTTCTTCGCCGACCATGGCGGCGATGTCAGCGAAGCCCGCTACGCCGCGCTCGGCGAAGCCGTCGGCCCCACCTACGACCGGGCGCGCAGCCACGCCAGGCGGATGGCCTACCGGCAACAGTTGCAGGCCGCGCTCGACCTCTCGCCCGGCATTCGTGACTGGCTGGACGAAGCCGCCCGCCTCGGCCTGCGGCTGGCCGTTGCGAGCAGCTCACCGGTGTCCTGGGTGACCGGCAACCTCGACCGGGTCGGCTACCTGGACCGCTTCGAACAGCTGGCCTGCGGCGACGAAGTGCCCACCGTCAAACCCGATCCCGCCGTCTATCTGTTGGCGCTGCGCCGCCTCGGGCTGTCCGCCGAGGAGACGATCGCCTTCGAGGACACCCCACACGGCGTCGCGGCGGCACGGTCGGCCGGGCTGCGCTGTATCGCCATTCCCAACCCGCACACCGACCCCGCTCGATTCACCGCCGCCGATCTCGTACTGTCCAGTGCGGCCGACCGTCCGCTCAGCGAGGTCATCGGGACTCCCACGGGCGGATAGCCTGCGTTGCGCATCTGTCCGTTGCGCGAGGGAGGGGAAGTTGGCGGACGAGCACGGTTCGAACTGGACCACGGGTCGCCTGCCGTGCGCGAGCGGATGATCGGTCCGTTCGCCGAGGACGGCATGGCCGTGGTCGCGGGAATCCTGGAATACTCCCAAACTGATCCGGATGGTGCCTGCACCCGTCACTCGAACCCGTTGCGGGCACTGGTGTCCTTCGGCGAGTCGGGTGCGGGCGCACCAGTCCCACCGAGCTACACCTATCGGGCTCGCCTGCGCGCGGACGGCCGGGACTACCGGGTGTCAGTGCCGATCTCCCAGGCGCTGGCCGCAGGCGAGGCCGACCGGTTCCTGCTCACCATCGCCGCGGACCGCTCCTCGGTCCATGACCTGACACTCGCCTTGCTCTACAACGACGGCGAGCGACTGGACTGCGGCGCCGTCGGACTGGAACTGTTCATCTCCACCGAGGACGCGTACTGGCAAAGCCGGCTGAACGGCCCCTGATTCCTTGGGCAGCAGCGCCCAGGGGTACAGACACATCAGGGCTGGGCCGCGACTGAGGTGGTCTCCCAGACGAACCCGTCCGGGTCGGTGAACGGCTCGGCGGCGCCGCCGACCGCGATACGGTGCGATCCGGTGCCGTCGGGGGAGACACCGGCATCCTTGGCGAGGGCACGCCGCCGATACAGCCCCAGCGTGACGGCGCCCGACCCGGAAGCGAACTGCACGTACATGCGGCCGAAGCTCTTCGCCACGATCAGGCCTTGGTCGACGTAGAACCGTTTGCTCGCGACCACGTCGGCAACTCCCAGGAGCAGCACGATCTCGTCGAACTGCCGGGTGGCCGGGCCGGTGTCCTTCTTCGCCGAGGTCGCGACCTTCCAGATCGTGCCGTCCGGGGCTTGGACGACCCCGCCGTAGCCCCACAGCGATTTCGCGGCAGGCTTCAGCGTCGTTGCCCCGGCGGCGAGGGCGGCGTCGAACAGGGCGTTGACATCGGCGGGCTGGGACACCGTGAGTGACAGGGTGAACCCAAGGAAGCCGGTGGCCGGTTCCTGCGAGGCGCGCAGGCGTAGCCGGCTGCCCAACCCGAAAGCGGCGGTGTAGAAGCGTTCGGCGGCCGCTGGATCGGCCACCTCAAGGGTGATGGCGTCGATGGAAGTCATGGCAGGAACGCTAGGCGCGGCGTGGTGGCCGGCGCTTCTTGATTCCTGATCGGTCGTGGTGCACCTGCTGCCTCGGCTGATCCCACCGCGTCCCATCGGACATGGTGAGTGGCTACAGGGTGATGCCGGCCCAGCGAGCGAAGCCGGCAACGGAATCGGTGCGGCGCCGAGCGGATTCGGCCATGGCCAGTACCGTTTCCCGCACGGCAGGATGGTGCCGGGTGTTGAACGGCGCGATCCGGCGAGCCGCGTTCAGTTCCGCCAGCGTCCGATCGCGGTCGCCGTGCAGCAGCCAGGCGCGGGCCTGGTCGATGTGATGGTGGCCGATGCGTTCGGGACGAGACGTGTCAACGAGCCGGACCTGGGCGCCCCGGCGCACGGCTTCCGTGCCGTTCATGGCCTCCACCGGCAGCGCGCACCAATGCACGTCGATATTCACCGCCGTCGCGTCGATGCCCCGGTACTGCTCGCCCTCGGTGGCTTCACGTGCCTGTTCGACGTACTCGTCGGCCCGGTCCAACTGACCCGCGCGGGCCGCCAGCACGGCAGAGCGCAGGTTCAGCTGAGCGGCGACCTGCGAGCGCTCGTCGATGTCTCGCCGTGCCCCCGCCAGCAGGCGAAGGCCGCCGGCATAGTCGCCGCGCTGAAGGTAGCGGCTGGAACGGTGGAAGGCGCTGATCGCCACCCGATTCGGGTCACCGGTGGCGGGCGCCAGTCGGACGTGCCGCTCGGAGGCGATCGCGGCCAGATCGACCTGCCGGAATCGCCCGGCGACGGCGGCGGCGAACCGGTAGGTGTCGTGCAACGCCGCGCGCGCCTGCTCGCCGGCACGGCCGGGTGTGTCGACGAGGGGGTACAGCTGCCGCAGCAGCGGCGCCAACTTGGTCGCGGCTTCGGCATATCTGGTCCCGTTGACCTGCCGGCTCACCTCGTCGAGTCGCCGGTCGATCGCGGTAAGGCCGAGGGGTCGGCCTTCCGGTCGGGGATCGTCCCAGTCGTCCAGAGCGGCGCGGAGGTCCTCCAGCGAGATATCGGCTGACTCCTCGGCCATCTGACGGTCATCGGTACCGTAGAGATAGCTGACGGACACCCCGAGCGCACGTGCTGAGACGGCGACGAAGGCGGCACTCGGCGGAACGCTGCCCTGCTCCACCTTCTTGATCATCGACACCGAAAAATGGGTTTGACCGGCAAGTTGGTACTGGGTCACGCCGCGCAGTTTCCGCAGCGTGCGGAGCCTGTCACCGACCCGTCCGGCGTCCATGGCCGTCCTCTCGCCCATTGTCCCTTCGTTGTCCCTCCAGACTCGCACACCATCCCATGATCAGTCACGCACGGCCGCGTCTGGCGGAACGCCAGCCGGCCGTGTCCCCGGCGACGCATGCTGGTCCTGTCGGCCCGACAGCCATGCGCCGCGCCGAATGGACATGAGGAGGTCGGGCGATGGTCGTCGTGGATACCGGTCGGAAAGAGTTCAGTTGTGTCCGCTGCCGGCACGGTTTGCTGCGCAATGAGGCATGGCTGTCGCCGACCGATCCGAACGGCGCGGCTTTCTACACCTGCGGTGTCCATCGTGTACCCGGCAGCAAGCAGGTGGCCAAGGCGTGAACGAACGGGCAGCGGCAGCGAACATTGCCGAGGGTCGGTCGACGGTGCGCAGCCGCGATCTGGGCCGCAGGCTGCGCGTCGCGGTGGAACACGCCGGCTGGAACGGCAAACGGGTGGCGCGAGCCCTCGGCTGGTCGGAGAGTCGGGTATCGCGGGTATTGGCCGGCAAGCAACGCGTCAGCGAGGTGGACACATCGGCCCTGCTGGCCTTGTGCGGGGTGACCGGCGTGGAACGTGACTTCTTGTTGCGACTGGCAGCCGAGCAGAACAGCATCGGATGGCGGCACACCGAATGTCTGTCCACATTGGCCGAAATTCAGACCCAGGCCGTCCGCATCAACGAATTTCACGCCTTGCTCGTGCCGAGTCTGCTCCAGACCGAGCGCTATGCCCGGTCCGTGGTGTCGAGAGCGGTCAATGGGCCGGTCGGCCAGGGGGATTCGCTGATCTCGGCCCGGCTTGAGGGGCAACGGCTGTTCCAGTTCGATGATCCGGCGGAATGTGTGTTCTTCGTGCCGGAGTCCGCGTTGCACCTTCCGGTGGGTGGTCCGGACGTCATGATCGAGCAGTTGCACTACCTGCTGCAAATAAGCGTGCGTTCGCGGGTGAGCATTCGCGCCATCCCGACCGCGGTCGGCGCGCACGCGGGTTCGGCGGGGTCGTGTTCGTTGCTGGAGTTCGCGGAGTGTCCGCCGGTGGTCTACCTCGATGGCGAGACGTCTGGCCATTTCCTTGAGGAGCCTGCGGAGGTCCGTGCCTATGAAAGGGTCTTCGGCGCGTTGCTCACCACGTCATTGGGGGAGGAGCAGTCGCGGGATCTCATTCGGGGACTGGCGTATCCGCAGGACCATCGCTCTGTGCCGGCGGCCGATACATCGGTGGCGTGGTCGTTGTGAGCGGCTGGCGAGCGATTGTGTGGATCGGGCGGTCCGGAATTGTTGGGCACGAGGCGGCGTTACCGAAGTGTCTCGCGTTGAGCGCTCGACGCGATTCACCGCGCAGCGCGGGTCAGGTGCTCCTGAGCTTGCGCAGGATGCGCGCGAGATGGGCCTGGTCGGTCGCGCTGAGCCGGTCGAAGAACCGGTCGGACTCGGCGCCCTGGGCCGCGCGGATCGCTCCGACCACCTCGACGCCGTGCTCGGTCAGGGCGACCAGGGTGGCTCGGCGGTCCTGCGGGTCGGGTCGCCGCTCGACAAGGTTCTTGTTCTCCAGATCGTCGACGACCTCGGTGGTCGAGCGCGGCGCGATGCGCAGATGGTCGGAGAGGCCGGACAGTCGTAGCGGGCCGTGGTGGGTCAGCATCCGCAGCGCCCGCTGCTGCGATGGCGAGACATCCCAGTGCGCGAGTGACTCGACCGAAGTCTGCCGCAGCAGCCGGGCGACCGAACGGAAGGACTCTCGCAGCGTCTCGTCGCGGTCCTGCGTCGCCTCGGTGTTCTGGTCCTCGCTCACACTCTCAGGGTAGCAGTCATTCTTGTGGTAGCCTCATCGTGAGGTTACCTCAGTAACCCGCTCAGGACTTCCA
The DNA here is from genome assembly GCA_036268955.1 of Pseudonocardiaceae bacterium. Taxonomy (GTDB): domain Bacteria; phylum Actinomycetota; class Actinomycetes; order Mycobacteriales; family Pseudonocardiaceae; genus CAJCJE01. The sequence goes on along the minus strand of DATATE010000023.1, from coordinate 52,970 downwards.
CCCCCGAGGCCGCCGAATCCGACGTAGCGGCCCGGCCCCGACATGAATCGAGCTGAACTTGGCATCACCCGAAACAGATCGCCCGGCCGGTCGTCCTGGCCGAGGGCGTAACCCCAGATCCGTGACCGCCGCCGAGAAGGCGCAGGCCAAGGAGGTGTCGCTGAGCAGGATCATGCGCCTGTTCACGCCCTACCGCTGGCCGCTTGCGGTCGTCATGCTGACCATCGCGGTGTCCTCGGTGGTCGGCCTCGCCTCGCCGTTCCTGCTGCGCGCGGTGATCGATACCGCCCTGCCGGACCGCAACCTCCGCCTGCTGGTCCTGTTGGTGTCCGGAATGGTCGCCGTCGCCGCGCTGACCTCGGCACTCGGTGTCATCCAGACCTGGCTGAGCACCAAGGTCGGCCAGCAGGTCATGCACAGCCTGCGCACCGGCGTCTTCGCTCACCTACAGCGCCAGTCGATCGCCTTCTTCACCAGGACCCGCACCGGTGAGGTGCAGTCCCGCATCACCAACGACGTTGGCGGCATGGAGTCGGTGGTCACCTCGACCGCGACCTCGATCGCCTCGAACCTGACCACCGCGGTGGCGACCGCCGTCGCCATGGTCGCGCTGTCCTGGCGGCTGTCGCTGATCTCGCTGGTCGTCATGCCACCGGCCGTCTACCTGACCCGCAAGGTCGCCAGAATGCGCCGCGCCATCACCACCGAGCAGCAGCGCGAACTGGCGAACCTCAACGTCACGGTCGAGGAAGGGCTGTCGATCAACGGCATCCAGCTGGCCAAGACGATGGGCACCGGCCCGTCGCTGGTCGACCGGTTCACCGAGTCCTCGGCGCGCCTCATCGACCTCGAACTGCGCTCACAGTTGGCCGGCCGCTGGCGGATGGCCTCGATGAGCATCATCTTCGCCGCGATTCCGGCGATCATCTATCTCAGCGCCGGCCTGCCCATCAACGCCGGCACGATGACCATCGGCACCCTGATCGCGTTCACCACCTTGCAGGGCAGCCTGTTCCGGCCGCTGACGGGCCTGCTGAACACCGCGGTGTCGGTGATCAGTTCGCTGGCCCTCTTCGCGCGGATCTTCGAGTATCTCGACCTTCCGGTCGAGATCACCGATCCCGTCGATCCGGTCGACATCGACCCGGCGCGCATCACCGGGCACGTGCGGTTCGAACACCTGAACTTCACCTACCCCGGCGCGAAAGCGCCCGCCATCGCCGACCTGTCGCTGGACATTCCGGCCGACTCGACGCTCGCCCTCGTCGGTGAGACCGGCTCCGGCAAGACGACCCTCGCCTCACTCGTCGCCCGCCTTTACGACCCCACCAGCGGTGCGGTCACCATCGACGGCATCGACATCCGTCGGATGCGCCTTGCCGACCTCGCCGAGATCGTCGGGATGGTCAGCCAGGAGACCTACCTGCTGCACACCACGGTCCGGGAGAACCTGCGTTACGCCAAGCCGACCGCGACCGACGCGGAAATCGAGGACGCCGCCCGCGCCGCGCGGATCCACGACCTGATCAGCGCCCTGCCGGACGGCTACGACACCATGGTCGGCTCACGTGGCCACCGCTTCTCCGGCGGTGAGAAGCAGCGCATCGCCATCGCCCGCACCCTGTTGCGCGATCCTCGGGTGCTGCTGCTCGACGAGGCGACCAGCGCGCTGGACACCGAGACCGAACGCGCCGTGCAACAGGCTTTCGACGTGCTCGCGCACGGACGCACCACCATCACCATCGCGCACCGCCTCTCGACCGTGCGTGGCGCCGACCAGATCGCCGTGCTCGACCACGGCCACATCATCGAGACGGGCACCCACGCGACGCTGCTGGAACACAACGGCCGGTACGCCGCCCTCGCCGCCTGATCGATCGCTGCCCACCGTCCGCTGGTGGGCGGCCAGTGGTCGGGTGTCTGAAACCGAGTTCGCGGCCGGCTTGAGAAGAAACCCGGATCATGATGCGATATGGTGAAATTCATCCGATGACTGGTTCGCCATGTTAGGGATTCGGGCGGTCCAGCGATGACGTGGAGGAAGGAAGGGAACCGCCGTGCCCGACATCGCCCTGCACACCAGGCTCCGCGCCGGGTCCGAGGCCGCCTACGAGCGGCTGCACGCCAGGATTCCCGCCGCGATGGTTGCCGCGCTGCAGGAGGCCGGGGTACGGGACTGGCGGATCTGGCGGGACGGCCAGGACCTCTTCCACCTCGTCGACGTCGCCGACTACCCGGTGATGCGCGAGGTGCTGCGCACCCATCCGGCGAACGTCGCCTGGCAGGCGCAGGTCGCCGAGGTGCTTGAGGTCGCCGACGATCTCTCCGGCAAGGACGACAGTCTCCCACTGCTGTGGACGCTGCTCGACCAGATCGCCGAGCAGGCCGCGGCGCCGCTTCCCAGGGCCGATTCGTGATGCGACGCGGACCCGCTCCGCACGAATGGGCCGGTCGGACGCAGGCGGCCACAGTATCCTCGACACATAGGATGTCTGGAAAGGTGGCCCGTGGCGATAACCGATGAGGCGATCGAGAAGATCAAGGAAATGATCATCAGCGGCGCGTTGAGCCCTGGGGATCGGTTGCCGAGGGAAGCAGATCTCGCCGAGCGGCTCGGCCTGTCCCGCAACTCGCTGCGGGAGGCGGTGAAGGCGCTGTCGCTGATCCACGTCCTCGACGTGCGACAGGGCGACGGCACCTATGTGACCAGCCTCGAACCATCGCTGCTGCTCGACGCGATGGGTTTCGTCATTGACTTCCACCGCGACGACACGGTGCTGGAGTTCCTCGAAGTCCGCCGCATCCTGGAACCGGCCGCGACCGCGATGGCCGCTGCCAGGATGAACGCCGAGGACGTCGCCGAACTGCGGGCACTGCTCGACCGGCTGGACGAGGAACCCTCCATCGAGGAACTCGTCGCCAACGACCTGGAATTCCATCGCAGGATCGCCCTCGGCGCCGGCAACCAGGTGCTCTGCTCCCTGGTGGACGGACTGTCCGGGCCGACCCAGCGGGCCAGGATCTGGCGCGGCCTCACCCAGGAGTCGGCCGTCGCGCGCACGCTGGCCGAGCACAGGGCGATCTGCGACGCGATCGCCGCAGGCCAACCCGAGGTCGCGCGGGCCTGGGCCACCGTGCACGTGGCCGGCGTCGAACAATGGCTGCGCGACGCACTGACCGAGTCGGCGGCGGCAGGCTGACCGGCCACCGCCGCTGACGAGGCCGGCCCGACTTCAGGCCGGAATCAGCCGGAGATCAGGACCGACCCGGCCAGCGCCACGATCATCGCACCGGACACCATCGCGGTGCCCAACTGACCGCGTCGGCTGCTCAACAGCCGGCCCGCCAGCGCGCCGCCACCGGCCAGCAGCAGTTGCCAACTCGCCGAGGCCAGGAAAGCCGCGACCACGAAGGTGAACCGGCAGGCCGCCCGCGCCGCGCAACCGATTTTCAGGCGAGTCGATACCAGTCGAGCGCGTTGCCGCCGAAGACCGCTGCCCGGTCGGCTTCGCTGCGCTCCGCGCACAGTTCGCGGGCGAGGCCGGTCACGGCCGGGTAGGTCGAGGCGAGTTCGCAGACCGGCCAGTCCGAACCGAACAGCACCCGGCTCGGCCCGAACGCGGCCAGTACCTCCGCAGCGTACGGTCGGATGTCCTCAACCGTCCACTGTGTCCAGTCGGCCTCGGTGACCAGACCGGACAGCTTGCACGCCACATTCGGCAGCGCGGCGAGTTCGCGCAACAGTCCGGCCCACGGCTCGCGGTCGCCCGAGGCGATCGGCGGTTTCCCGGCATGGTCGAGGACGTACCGGCCCTCGGGCACCTCGGTCGCCGCTGTGACGGCCGAACGGAGCTGGTGGGGGAGTACCAGCAGGTCATAGGTCAGGCCGGCCTCGGCGACCGCGCGAAGACCGGCCAGTACCTCGGGCCGGGCGAGCCAGTCCGGGTCGGCCTCGTCCTGCGCCTGGTGTCGAACACCGACCAGCGCGTCGCCGCCCTTACCGGCCCGCAAACCGGCCAGCGTGGCGCCGACCGCCGGATCGGTCAGGTCGACCCAGCCGACGACGCCCCGGATCAGGTCACGGTTGTCATCGGCCAGCGCCAGGAACTCCTCGGTCTCCTCGACCGTCGGCACGGTCTGCACGAGCACCGTTCCGTCCACACCGGACTGTTTCGCGTGCGCCCGCAGCCGCGCCACGTCGTAGCGGCGGCGAATGGGCGTCAGCACGTCGCCGGCCAGCCACGGATAATCGCGCCGGTCCGGGTCCCACAGGTGGTGGTGTGCGTCGATGATCATGCGTTCGCTCCGGTCGGCATCGGTACCTCGGCGGCCAGCAGGCCCTCGGCCACCAGTTCCTGCCAGCATTCCAGCGGCACCGGCCGGTCGAACAATGCCGCGTTGCGCTCGACCTCCTGCGCCGTGCGCGCACCGAGGCAGACCGTGGCGACGGCGGGATGGTTGCGTGGAAACTGGACGGCGGCCTGCGGCAGGCTCACCCCGTGCCGCAGGCAGACATCGGCGATCCGGTTGGCCCGCTGCACGATCTGCTCGGGGGCGGGCGCGTAGTCGTAGGTGGCGGCCGAACCCGGTCGGTCCAGTGCGAGCAGGCCGGAGTTGAACACCCCGGCGGCCACCATGGACACCCCGCGTTCGGTGCACAGCGGCAGCAGTTCGGTCAGCGCGGCCTGGTCCAGCAGGGTGTAGCGGCCGGCGAGCATCACCACGTCCAACTCGGTCTCCCTGACGAAGTCCGCGAGCATGGCGGGGGAGTTCATGCCGGCGCCGAAACCGCCGATCACCCCCTGGTCGCGCAGTTCGGTCAACGCGGGAAAGGCACCGCGCAAGGCTTCTTCGTAGTGCTCGTCCGGATCGTGCACGTACACGACGTCGATCCGGTCGGCACCCAGCCGGTCGAGGCTGGCTTCCAATGAGCGCAGCACACCGTCGCGGGAGTAGTCCAACACCCGGCGTTTGTCCGCCGGCACGTCGAACAGTTCCGCGTCCCGCTCGTTCGCGCCGGCCGGGTCGTCCACGAGCAACCGGCCGACCTTCGTGGAGATCAGCAGCCCCGCCCGGTCGAACCCGGCAAGGCCGGCGCCGAGCCGCTGCTCGGAAAGGCCGAGACCGTAGTGCGGTGCGGTGTCGAAGTAGCGCACCCCGGATCGCAGCGCGGCGTGCACCGCCTTGGCGGCGACGTCCGGGTCGACGGCGGTGTAGAGATTGCCGATCACCGCGGCGCCGAATCCCATCGGGCCGACCTGCCGACCACTGCGGCCAAGCGGCCGGCTCGGCAGACCGGAAAGTCCGCTTTCCTGCTCTGTCAACGCATTGCTCCTCTTGGCACCGCTAATCCTGAGCCTTCCCCGAGGTGAGCCGGGACAGCATCAGCGCACCAAGGATGATCACCCCGTTGATCGCGTTCAACCAGTTGCCCGATACATGCGCCAGGGTGAGCACGTTGTTGATCAGGCCGAGGGTCAGCACCCCGCACAACGCGCCGAAGATCGTGCCCTTGCCGCCGTCGAGGCTGATCCCGCCGACCACGCAGGCGGCGAACACGGTGAAGATCATGTTCTGGCCCTGGCTGGCCTGGTCGGCGCCCAGCCGCCCGGTGAACAGGATGCCGGCGAACGCGGCCAGCACGCCGCCGATGATCAGCACCGTCCAGATCACCCGGTCGGTGCGGATACCGGCGGCCTTCGCCGCGTCCACGTTGCCGCCGATGGCGTACACCGAGCGGCCGTGCCGGAAATAGCCGAGCAACACGATGCCGATGACGAACAGCAGCGCGCAGATCCAGATCGACAGCGGTAGGCCGAGCCAGTCGGCCGAACCGAGGTAGAGGAACGCGGCCGGCACCTGGGAGAGGCTGTTGCCGCTGGTGATGCCGTTCTGCACCCCGCGAAGGGTGATCAGCATGCCCAGCGTGACGATGAACGCCGACAGCCGGAACTTCAGGATCAGGAACCCGTTGAACGCGCCGATGATCGCGCCGACCGCGAGGCAGACCGGGATCGCCGTCCAGGACGGCCAGTCGGTGCCGAGGCCGTTGCCGCTGGTCGGGATGATCAGCACCATCGCGATCGCCGGGGCCAGGCCGATGGTCGACTCCAGCGACAGGTCGAACTTGCCGCTGATCAGGATCACCGATTCGGCCAGCACCAGCAGGGACAGCTCGGTCTGCTGCTGCAACACGTTGGTGATGTTCGCCGAGGTGAGGAAGACCGGGTCGATGAGGTAACCGACCACGCACAGCACGATGATCACCGGGATCAGGGTGAAATCGCGCAGCCGGGCGAACCTCGGCAGCGATCCGGCGCTCGCGCCGAGCGCCGGGCCGGTCGTGGCCAGCTCCGGCTCGCGCACGGTGGGAGTGTGCTGGTTCACGCCTGTGCTCCTCTGGTACTCACGTCCGCTGAGATTCCTTCCATGGCGGCCACCAGCTGGCTGTCGGTCCAGCCCGCCGACAGTTCGGTGTGCACCGTTCCCTGGAACAGCACCAGCACCCGGTCGCAGACCCGCAGGTCCTCGGCCTCGTCGGAGACCACCAGCACCCCGGTGCCCTCGCCGGCGGCGGCGTCGACCGCCTCCAGCAGCGACTCCCGCGAGCGGACGTCGACACCGACGGTCGGGCTGATCAGCACCAGCGCCTTGGGCTTGTTGGCCAGCGCGCGAGCCAATACCACCTTCTGCGCGTTGCCGCCGGACAGGCCGCCGACCGGCTGATCGGGACCGTCGGTCTTGATGGCGAGATCCGCGATGGCCCGCGCGGCGACGGCTCTGCGCCGCTTCGGGCTGATGAAACCGGACCGGCCCAGTCGGTCGGTGATGGTCAGCGTCGCGTTCTCCGCGACGCTCAGCAGCGGCACCAGCCCCTGTCGGTGCCGGTCCTGCGGCACGAAACCCAGCCCGGCCGCCAACGCCGCCGGCACGCTGCCCGCCCGGCGCGCCCTGCCGGTGATCTCGACCGCGCCGGACGTCGCCGCGCGCAGCCCGACCAGCGTCTCGGCCAGCGCGACCTTGCCGCTGCCGCCGATCCCGGCCACGCCGACCACCTCACCGGCCCGCACCGCCAGATCAACCTCGGTGTACTCGCCGGACAGCGTGAGGTCACGGGCGGCGAGCACCACCTCGGCGTCCGCCGTCGCCCCCGGCCGGTTCGTGCCGGCCGACTCCTTGGCCGACTCGCCGGTCATCGCCTCGACCAGTTCCGGCGGGGTGATCTCGGCGACCGGCCGGGTCAGCACATGGCCGGCATCCCGGAACACGGTGACCGTGTCGCAGACGTCGAAGACTTCTTGCAGGTGATGGGAGATGAACAGAAACGTCACGCCGGAATCGCGTAGCGCCCGCATCTTGGTGAACAGCCGCTGGATCGCCTTGCCCTCCAACTGCGCGGTCGGCTCGTCGAGGATGACGAACCGGGCGCCCAGCGACAGCGCCCGCGCGATCTCCACCAGCTGCAACTGCTCGACGCTGAGGTCCTCGGCGAGACCACGCGGGTTCACGTCCAGCTCGTAGGCGTCCAGCAGTTCCTGCGCCCGCTGCCGCAGCGCCCGCCAACCGATCGGACCCGATCCGGACTGCCGGTTGAGGAACAGGTTCTCCGCGACCGACAGGGTCGGAATGATCGTCGAGCGCTGGTACACGCAGGCGACCAGCCGCTGCCAACCCTCCCGGTCGGACACCGGGGGAACGGGCCGGCCGTCGAAGGCCAGTTCGCCCGCGTCGGCGCGTTGCAGACCGGTCAGGATCGACACCAGGGTCGACTTGCCGGCGCCGTTGCGGCCGACCAGCGCATGCGTCTGGCCGCGTTCGATGACGATGCCGGCGTCGTTGAGCGCGACGGTCGCGCCGTAGCGTTTGGTCACGCCGCTGGCCGAAACCAGCGGCGTGACCGCGCTACCGAGTTCCTCGGTCATGTCGTCCGTTTCTCAGGAGCTGGTCTGGTTGCCCCAGAGGGACTTGTCGTTCACGTTTGCCTTGGTCACCAGCGGCGCGGGCAGCTGGTCCTCAAGGTTGCCGTCGCCCCAGGACACGATCGTGCTGCCATGGTCGGTCGGGCCCGGCTTGAACGTCTTGCCCTCCACCGCGGCCTGTGCGTAGAACAGCGCGTACTTCGCGTACAGGTCGGCGGGCTGGGAGATGGTCGCGTCGATGTCACCGTTGCGGATGTCCGCGTACTCCTGCGGCACGCCGTCGTTGGAGATGATGCTGATGTGGCCCGCCGTGCCGGCCGGCACCAGCTTGTTCGCGCTCTTGAGCACCTGAAGCGTCGAGTCGAGGAAGATACTCGCCTGCATGTAGATGCCCTTGATGTCCGGGTGCTGGGTCAACACGGTCTGCAGGTCGGCGGCGCCGGTCGCGGCCACCCAGCTCGTCGGCTCGCCGTAGACGGTGATACCGGGGAACTTCGACTTCATGCAGGCGTTGAACGCGTTGGTGCGGTCCCGGCCGTTGATCGAGCTGAGGTCACCTTCCAGGTCCACCACACTGCCGGTGCCGTGCAGCTGCTGGCCGAGGAACTGGCAGGACTTCGTGCCATAGGCCTGGTTGTCGGCCCGCACCACCATGTAGACCTTGCCGGAGTCCGGCCGGGTGTCCACGGAGACCACCGGAATGTGCTTGGCTGCCAACGAGTTGATCGTGCCGACCACCGCTCCGGTGTCCTGCGGGGCGATCACGATCGCCTTCGCGCCCTGACTGACCAGCGTGGCCACATTGCTGGAGAGGTTGGAGATGTTGTTCTGCGAGTTGGTCGGCGGCATCAGGTTCACGCCGAGGCTCTTCGCCTCCTGCGGGACGTACTTCTCGTAGGCGCTCCAGAAATCGGTGTCCGTCCTCGGCAGGTCGAGGCCGACCTTGGGCCCGCTGCCGCTGCCGGAGGATGTGGAGCTACAGCCGGCCACCAAGCACAACGCGGCCAGCACACCGGCCGCGAGCTTCCACGAGCTACGCAGTTGCATCGTTTCTTCTTCCTTTGCGCTACGTCGTCGGTGACGCAGACAGCCGGGGCCACCGTTGGTTGGCGGAAGTCACTCGGAGGGTTTCGGACCGGGAGCCGGCCGCAGGCGAAGGCCCTGCATACCGCCGTCGACGGCGACCGAGGCACCGGTCGTCGCCGCCGACAGTGGGCTGGCCAGGTAGGCGATGGTGTTCGCGACCTCGGCGGCGGACACCAGCCGGCCGGTCGGCTGGCGGGCGTTGAGCGCGACGAGTTCGGCCGCCGGATCGTCGGCGGAGTCGAGCAGCCTGCGCACCCACGGGGTGTCCGCGGTGCCGGGATTGACACAGTTGACCCGAATGCCCTCGCGGACATGGTCGGCGGCCATCGCCAGGGTCAGCGAGTACACCGCGCCCTTGGACGCGCTGTAGAGCGCCCTGGACGGCAGACCGGCGGTGGCCGCGATGGAGCAGGTGTTCACGATCGCCGGATGCCCACCGGCCTGCGCGCTGGCCCGCAGCCAGGGCAGGGCCGCGCGGGCGACCCGCACCATGCCCAGCACGTTCACCTCGAACACTGTCCGCCACTCGCCGAGATCGTTGTCCTCGACCGTGCCCTGCGCGCCGATCCCGGCATTGTTGATCACCACGTCGATCCCGCCGAGCCGCGTGGCGGCCTCGGCAACGGCCTCGGTCACCGCGTTGTCGGACACGTCGGCCCGGATACCGAGCAGCGGAGCGGGCACGGCGTCCGGATTGAGGTCGAGGCAGGCGACGGCCGCGCCGCGTTCGGCGAGCAGTTGCGCGGTGGCCAGCCCGATCCCGGACGCGCCACCGGTCACCACCGCCCGGACACCGCCAAACTCGCTACTCACGACTTACCCTCCCAAATCGGTCCGGTTGGATACAGGTACTCGGCAATCGCCTCCGGACGCAACTGCGCGGAGAAACCGGGCGCCAGCGGGGCCCGGTAGCGGCCCTTGTCGACCACCACCGGGTCGACGAAGTGTTCGTGCAGGTGGTCGACGTACTCGATGACCCGGTCCTGGGTCGTCCCGCTCACCGCGAGATAGTCGAACATGGCAAGGTGCTGGACGAGTTCGCACAGCCCGACCCCACCGGCATGCGGACACACCGGCACACCGAAGCGGGCCGCCAGCAACAGGATCGCCAGGTTCTCGTTCACCCCGCCGACCCGCGCCGCGTCGATCTGCACGAAGTCGACGGCACCGGCCTGCAACAGCTGTTTGAAGATCACCCGGTTCTGCACATGCTCACCGGTGGCCACCTTGATCGGCGCGATCGCCGCGCGGATGGCCGCATGCCCGAGCACGTCATCCGGTGAGGTCGGCTCCTCGATCCACCACGGGTCGCTCGGCGCCAGCGCCCGCATCGCGGTGATCGCGGCAGCAACGTCCCAGCGCTGGTTGGCGTCCACCGCGATCCGTGCCTTCGGGCCGAGCGCCTCGCGGGCGAGGCGCATCCGGTGCACGTCCGCGTCGAGGTCGGCGCCGACCTTCAGCTTGATCTGGCTGAACCCGTCGGCGATGGCCTGCTTGCTGAGCATGACCAGCTTCTCGTCGGAATACCCCAGCCAGCCCGGTGTGGTGGTGTAGGCGGGGTAGCCGTTGGCCAGCAGATCGGCCTCCCGCTGCGCCCGACCCTCCCGTGCGGCCCGCAGAATGCCCAGCGCGTCCTCGGGAGTCAGCGCGTCGGTCAGGTAGCGGAAGTCGACGAGGTCGACCAACTCCTCCGGTGTCATATCGGCCAGCAGCCGCCACAACGGCTTACCGGCCCGCTTGGCCTTGAGGTCCCACAGCGCGTTGAGCACCGCGCCCACCGCCATGTGCATGACGCCCTTCTCCGGGCCAAGCCAGCGCAGTTGCGGCTCGTGCACCAGCAGTCGGGAGGTCGCGCCCATGTCGTCGAGGGTCGCGTCGAGGTCGCGGCCGATCAGGAAGGGCGCGAGGGCCTTGATCGCGGCCACCTGGACGTCGTTGCCGCGCCCCACGGTGAACACGAAACCGTGCCCGGCCTGGCCGTCCGACGCGCCGGTGTTGATCACCACGTACGCGGCGGAGTAGTCCGGGTCGGGCGTCATCGCATCCGAACCGTCCAGCTCCAGCGAGGTCGGGAAGCGGACGTCGTAGGTGTCGAGCGAGACGATGCGATCGGTCATGGTGTGGCCTGTCCGAACGTCTGTCGCTGGCGGCCGAGACCGTCGATCTCCAGTTCGACCACGTCGCCCGCGCGAAGGTAGGGCTTGGGCTCTGGTGCGCCGAGCGCGACGCCGGCCGGTGTGCCGGTGTTGATCACGTCGCCGGGGCGCAGCACCATGAACTGGCTGAGGTAGCGGACGATCTCGGCGACGCCGAAGATCATCTGGCCGGTGCTGCCGTCCTGCCGGATCTCGCCGTTGACCCACAGCTTCAGCCCGAGCGCCTGCGGGTCGGGCACCTCGTCCGCCGTCACCAGCCACGGGCCGAGCGGGTTGAACGTCTCGCAGTTCTTACCCTTGTCCCACTGGCCGCCGCGTTCGATCTGGAACTCGCGTTCGGACACGTCGTTGACAACGGCATAGCCCGCCACGCAGGCCAGCGCCTCCTCGGCGGAGTCGAGGTAGCGCGCGGTGCGGCCGATGACCACCGCCAGCTCGACCTCGAAGTCGGTCTTGACGCTGCGGTGCGGAATCAGCACCTCGTCGTTCGGGCCGACCACGGTGTCCGGCGTCTTCAGGAAGATGATCGGTTCGGTCGGCGGGGTCGCCCCGGTCTCCCGAGCGTGGTCGAAGTAGTTCAACCCGATGCACACGATCTTGCCGGGACCGGCGATCGGCGCGCCGATCCGGCTTTCCGGCGTGGACGGCGGCGGCAGTGTGCCGGCGTCCAGGCGAGCGCGCACCTCGGCAACGCCCTCGCCGGCCAGGAAGGCGGCATCGATGTCGGCGGTGACCTCCGAGATGTCGCGCGGCAGATCGTCCTTGTCGAGAACGGCCGGGCGCTCGTTGCCGGGCGGGCCGATGCGGAGCAACCTCATGGTGCGACCTCGCCTGCGCTCGGCCACTGCGCGAACGCGCCCCGTGCCGATCGGTTCGCTCCGCTCACGGCGCCCCCTCGCCGCACTCGGGGCCTGCTCGCAATGCTCCCTGTGTTTGTCGGTTCGCTCCGCATGCTCCGCTCACAACCTCCACGGTTAAACCTCCGATGTATGAGGTGTCTATCAGACATCGGATGAATTTGTCCAGGGTGGTGCCGTGAACGTGACCTCGACGGAAAGCCGGCGCACAGCGGCCGGACAGCCGGCCTCGGCCGGTCGCGGAAGGCGTCCGCGACCGGCCGAGAGGGGTGGACCCGCCGTCCACCCGAGGGATTGCCGGCGGTTATCGGCCGCCGACTGTTTCGGGCTGTTGCCCTGTTATGGGCTGTAACACTTGTTGGTGCTCGAGTTGAACAACGGCGTGGTACTCACCGGCTCGTTCGACGGTGGGTTGATGATCACGTCGCCGGTCTGGGTGAGGTTGTCCTCGCAGTTGATGACCTTGTTGCTGTTACCGCCTTTGCCACCGACCCACAGATCGATGTGGTAGAACTTCGGGCCGCCGTCCGGGCCGTGGCCGGTCCAGTCCTCGTCGCACTCGGTGCAGTCGTCCTCCATGATGAAGTAGCGCTTCAGATAGGAGTAGTAGACCTTGGTGCCGACGGCCAGTTCGGACTTGTCGGTGGCGTAGGTGATCGGGTTGCTGTAGGTCCCGGTGCCGCCTGCCGCGTTGTGGATGGTCGGGTAGCCACCATTCTTCGGATAGGCGATGTCGTTACCAGGAGGTGAGTTGTCCGGCCAGCCGTACAGCGTCACGTAGAAGCTGTGCGTCGTGCTGGCCTGCGCCGGTGCCGCGTTGCCGAGCATCGACACCGCGGTGCCGATGACGAGTGCGAGTGCGGCCAAGACGATGAGAAACGAACGTCTCTTCATTGTTCCTCCGCGCGGTTCAGGAAACATTGCGAAAACTTTCTCGAATGTGCACATCACCCCTAACGAATAGTGAGACGGGGGCCGGCCCGGTTCAACTTCGCACGTGCTGTGGACGGAAGCTGCCGGGGTCATAACAGGTATTCGAACTCGAATCGAACAACGGTGTCGTGTCGACCTGTTCGTCCGACGGGGGATTCACGTCGACCTCGGCGGAGTCCTGGGTGAGCGCGTCCTCGCAGTTGATCACCGCGTTGGAGTCGCCGCCCTCGCCGCCGATCCACAGGTCGATGTGCGCCTTGCCGTTGTTCCAGTCCTGGTCGCACTCGACGCAGTCGTCCTCCATGATGAAGTACCGGTGCAGGTAGGGATAGAAGACGATGGTGCCGGGGGCGAGTTCGTCCTGGTCGGTGGCGAAGGTGATCGGATCGCTGTACGTTCCGGTCCCGCCGGCGCACTGGTGTATCTGCGGGTAGGCGATATCGCAACCGGGTGGGGAATTGTCCGGCCAGCCGTAGAGGGTCACGTAGTAGTTGTCGGCCGGAGCGGCATGTGCCTCGTTGGCGGCACTTCCGCCGATCAGGCTGAGTGTCGTGCCGATGACCAACGCAAGTGCCGCGAACAGGCACAACGCCGTGCGCTGTCTCATGATTCCTCCAACTTTCCCGTTGTTGCCCATCGGCCCGTTCACCGGTTGAGCAGGCCGAAGATCTCCAGATGACTCTGGTCGCCGACGAAGACGAGACCGTCGGCGATGGTGGGTACGTCGAAGTGGTTGAACCCGTTGGTATCGTCGAGTCCGTCGCGGCTCGCGTCGCGGGCGCTGTTGTAGATCTCGTCGCCGATGTTCGACGCGTCGAAGGCACGCAGTACCGCACCGGAGGTCTGGTCGACCGTCCAGACGATGCCGCTGCCGGCGGTGGAACCGTTGCTGGAGACCACCGGGATCGCGCCGGGGAAGCTGAAGGACTCCGGTGCGGTGGCGACCGGCGTCTGCTCGATCGTGCCGTCGGCGGCAAGCTTCCACTGCGTCGGCTTGCCGTCCGAACCACTGCCGTAGACGTACTGGCCCTCGGCCGAGGCCCAGTAACCCCAGGTGCCCCACATGCCGCCCGGCACCGAGTCGACGGCCAATTCCTGCGTGATCTTGTCGACGTCGGTCCTGGTGCGTTGCTTGCAGGCGTTGGGCAGCGCGGTGTAGCCGCCGAGGTGAGCGGTGTCGAGCACGTACACCGCGCCGGTCTTGGAAGAGAGCACCATCTCACGGCCGCCCGGCAGCAGCAGCGGCGAACCGGACCCGAGATCCTGGTCGTGCTCGTAGCGACATTCCTGGTCGAACGGGGTGAACTCGTCGACGATCTTCAGCGTGCCGGCCTGCGGAATCATCTCCAGCAGGCTGTCGCCGACATCGCTGCCGCCCGAGTTGAGGGTGTAGGGCCCGTTGCCGGTGACCAGGAACAGGTGACCGTGGCTGTCCACGGTGATCCCGCTCGCCGACTCCCACAGCCCACCCTCGTCGGAGTTCGGGGTGGTGTTGTAGACGATGGTGCGGGCCAGATTACCGGTGGAATAGCCGAGTACCCAGCCGTGATACGGGCTCAGTCCGCACCAGGAGGAGAAGCCGGCGTAGACGACCCCGTTGACCAGCGTCAGGCCCATCCGCTGCTGTTCAAGACCGGCGGTGAAGGTCACCTGCCCGTTGGCCGCGTCGATCCCGCTGCCCGGCACCGTCGCCGAGACCACAGTGGACGGACGGGTGTCGGTCCCGGTGCTCAGGCTCAGCTCGTGCATCCGGTAGGTCAGCCTGCCGTGCTCGACGTCCAGCGCCATCACGTAGATCCGCTGATCGGCCCAGTCGATCACCGGTGTGCTGCTGATGCCGACCTCCGGCGTTATCGAATCGCAGAGCCGGTTCGTGCCGACCCGATCGGTGGCGGCAAGGAAGGTGCGCGCGCCCGGCTGGAGCAGAGAGGTCTGCCACAGCGGCCCGGTCCCGCTGCCGGTGGCCTGCGCGTCGAACGCGTACACCGTGTCGTGCTGGGTGGCCACGATGACGACATCGTGCGGCCGGCCGTCGATCCGCAGGTTCGGTACGAACAACGGCTGGGCGTATACCTTGCCGTCCACCGGGAATGCGGCACGCTTGCCGAAGTTCGGGCTGCCGACCGTCGCCACGGTCAGCTGCGTCTCGGTGGAGTCCCAGCCGAGCCGGGTGTCGTCACCGCGCTGGGTGAGTACCGAACCGGCGGGTCCCGGTTTGGTGTTGAACCGCGCGTGCGCCAACGTGTCCTGGGCCGCGGTGATCGCCGCGGCCGCCGGCAGCCGCTGGCCCGAGCCGCAACCGGCAACGACAAGTCCTAATGAGACAGTGACGGCGGCGAGCAGTCGTAACCGGTGATGTCCGCCAGTGCGGCCCATCCATGCCTCCAGCGGCGAGGAGCCCGGCCGACGATGGCCGGTTGGCGTTGTTCACGGGTCGGTCGAACCGTCGGAGCGGGCGTGGCACGATGGAAAAGGCCCGTCGCCGGCTACGTTGAGCCGACGGGCGTAACGGTCGCCATCGACTCGAACGCGGTGGGTCCGGGCGTCCGAGGCGTTGTGGGCGCACGGACGTCAGGGGGCGAAAACCGATCGGCCTCCGCCGTTCACAATTGCCGCACTGCTTAATTAAGTAACTTTCCTTACTTATTCGGAAAGTACTCTTGCGGTCTCTCTCCGTCAAGCATTCAGCTCACGTGCACTTCACATTTGACACCCGGCAGCGAGAGCTTCTCGGCCCAATCACCCGATGGCTGGCCCGCCGACCGGGGAGCCCTGGCGCGTCTTCCGGATCCGGCGTCGCGGTTGGCCGCCCGGTCGCATTGTTCGGCCTGTCCGTTTTACCGGTCTATGGCCTGGTGCCGAGTGGCTCGGGAGCTTCGACGAGCGTGATCCAGTAACGCCGCAGGACACTGGGCTCGGCATCCCCGAGGTCCTCCAGAACGCCGCCGTTGCGCTCGATCGTCCTCGCGGAGGCGAGGTTGTCGTCCTCGCAGACGATCAGCACCCGGTCGAGGCCGACCAGCCGTGCCTCGTCGAGCATCCGGCCCAGCGCCCAGGTGGCCAGCCCGCGCCGGCGCGCGGACGGCCGGATGCCGTAGCCGATGTGGCCGACCCGCCGCACGAAGTCGTCGAGTTCGTGCCGCAGCGCGATCCCGCCGACAACCTGATCGCCCTCGATGATCCATCGGCAGGTGCAACGCCGCCGGCCGGTCGCAACGGGTTTGGTCGGATCCGACTCGTCGACCAGTCGCGCGACCCAGGCCGCGAACCCGGCCGCCGAGTCCACCTCGTCGGCCGGATCCAGCCCGAACCCGTCCTCGTGGACGCCGGGCCCCCACTCGTCGCGCGCGTTGAGCCAGGCGGCGTGCAGGCGAGTGGTTGGCGCGACAAGATCCGGCATACCGCGACGATACCGATCTCCGGCCGCACCGCATCGACGCCGGTGTGGACGGAACGCGCCGACTGTGGATGGTGGTTTGACAAGGCCGATGAATGGGCTGCCGTCCTGCGCCTGAATGGGCCGTCGCTGTCCGGCGACCCGCCGTCGGGCTGGTGACACGGCGGTCGGGCAGGACACCGGTTAGGGTGAGCGCGGCGTACCTGGCCGGGCGTACCGACATGGTGGCGGGCACACCGAACATGGTGGAGGCGGCGGGAAAGGCTCCGGTCATGCGCAGCGTGGAAACTGTGTTGTTCCTGGTCGTGGTGGCGACGGTGGTGGCCACCTTCGCCCGCCGACTGCGGGTTCCCGCGCCCTCGCTGCTGGTCGTCGCCGGTGTCGTGCTCGGACTGCTGCCCGGTGTACCGCGCATCCAGGTCACCCCGGACCTGGTCAGTCTCGTCGTACTGCCGCCACTGCTCTACGCGGCAGGAGCCGAACTGCCGTGGCGGGACCTGCGGGCGGTGTGGCGGCCGGTGTCGGCGCTGGCGGTCGGGCTGGTGCTCGCCTCGGCGGCCGTGGTCGGTGCGGTCGTGGTGGCGATCACGGATCTGCCGATCGGCCTGGCATTGGTGCTCGGCACCGTGTTGGCCAGTACCGACCCGGTCGCGGTGACCGCGCTCGGCCGGCGGTTGTCGCTGCCACCTCGGGTGCAGGTGCTCATCCAGGCGGAGAGCCTGTTCAACGACGCGACCAGCCTGCTGCTGTTCCGGATCGCGATCTCGCTGGCCATCGCCACCGGCGGACTGTCGGTCGGACACACCATCGGCGAGTTCCTGTTGCTGGCCGGCGGCGGCACCCTGATCGGCGCGCTGGTGGCCGGTGGGGTGATTCTGATCCGGCGCCGCACCGTCGACCCGGTGCTGGAGACGGTGATCTCGCTGGTCACCCCCTACACCGCCTACGTACTCGCCGAAGCGGTGCACTCCTCGGGGGTCACCGCGGTCGTGCTGTGCAGCGTCGTGGTCGGCACCAGGACCGACGGGCTGACCAACGCGCGCATCCGGCTACAGCTCACCGCCGTGACCGACACCGTGGTGTTCCTGTTGGAAAGCGTCGTGTTCGGCCTGATCGGGCTGGAACTGCCGACCCTGATCCGCGAACTGGCCAGCACCGACAACGCCTGGCCGCTACAGGCCCTTGGCATCACCGGCGCGCTGATCGTGATCCGCATTCTCTGGGTCTTCCCCCTCTCGGCCGTCCTGCAACGCCGTCGCGGCAGCCGGCGACCGTCCTGGCAGGTGCCGGCGGTGGTGTCATGGGCGGGCGCACGAGGAGTCGTGCCGTTGGCCGCGGCCCTGTCCATTCCGCTGACCACCCAGGACGGCACCCCGCTGCCACACCGGGACCTGGTGCTGCTGCTGGCCTCCGCGGTCATCGTGATCACCCTCGTCGTACAGGGGTTCACCCTGGCGCCGTTGGTGAAGCGGGCCGGGATCGCCGTCGCGCCCGCCGACATCGAACAGGAGGTCGGCCTCGCCCAACGGCGGCTGACCAATGCCGGCCTCGCCCACCTCGACCAGCTCGCCGGCCTGGAGGCCGCCGCCGAACCGATCCTCGAACAGCTTCGGGACCGGCTGCGCGCCCGACTGGCCCGGCTCGGCCATCCCGACGACGACCAACCCGACAGCGCCGCCACGGCCGCGCAGTACCGCACGCTGCGGCGGGACCTGTTGGCCGTGCAGAGCCTGGAGCTGGCCCGGTTGTACGAGGCGGGGCAGATCACCGACGCGACCCGCCGCAGGCTGCAACGTGACCTCGACCTTGAGGATGCCGGTCTCGGAGAATCGGGTTAGCCACTGAAGTTAGCAGGGGTTAACATGCTGCCATGACTGCTGACTTCCCGCTTCGTCGGACGAATCGGCCCATTGCCGCTGCCGAGCGCGACATCATCCTGTCCGATCCGGGATTCGGCCGTTACTTCACCGATCACATGGCCACGGCCGTATGGTCGCGCGAGCAGGGCTGGCACGGCCACGAGGTCCGGCCGCTGGAGCCGTTCTCCATGCACCCGGCCGCCGCCGTGCTGCACTACGCGCAGGAGATCTTCGAAGGCCTCAAGGCCTACCGGCACGCCGATGGCAGCGTCTGGCTGTTCCGCCCGGAGGCCAACGCCCGCCGGTTCCAGCGCTCGGCCCGCAGGCTGGCCCTGCCGGAACTGGACGAACAGGGCTTCCTGGCCAGCGTCGAGTCGCTGGTGCGCGCCGACGAGGCCTGGGTGCCGGCCCACGGCGACGAGAAGAGTCTCTACATCCGGCCGTTCATGTTCGCCGCCGAGTCCTTCCTCGGCGTGCGCCCGGCCGCCACCATCCAGTACGCGGTGATCGCCGGCCCAGCCGGCCCGTACTTCAGCTCCGGCGTCACCGGGGTCACGCTCTGGGTCACCACGACCTACACCCGCTCGGCCGCGGGCGGCACTGGCGACGCCAAATGCGGCGGCAACTACGCCGGCAGCCTCGCCGCGCAGATCGAGGCCCAGGAACACGGGTGCGACCAGGTGCTCTACCTCGACAGCGCGGACCGCAGCCGGCTGGAGGAGTCCGGCACCATGAACGTCTGCCTCGTCACCTCCGACGGCCAGCTGGTCACGCCGAGCCTCGGCACCATCCTGGAAGGCGTCACCAGGGACAGCGTGCTGGAACTGGCCGCCGAGCACGGGCTGACCCCGGTCGAGCGGTCGATCACCGTCCAGGAGCTGCGCGACAGCTGCGCGGACGGCACCGTCACCGAGGTGTTCGCCGCCGGCACCGCGGCCGTGCTGACCCCGATCGTCGGTTTCAAGGCCGACGAGTTCGAGATCACCGTCGGCGACGGCAGCCCCGGCAAGGTCACCGTCGCCATCCGCGAACACATCCTCGACCTGCAGTACGGCCGGATCGCCGACACCCACGGCTGGCTGCGCAAAGTCTGCTGACGGCCCGGCTTGACCCGCCTGTCGCCGGATTACCCGCGGCCGGTCGGGTCACCGTCCCTGCGCACGATTGGTTCAGCCATCGTTATTCCCAACGCCGGTGTCCTCGGTTGATGGTCAACTAAAATCCTCGCGTGCCATCGTCCATGCGTAGCCCGCTGCATCCCCGAGTCGGCAGCCGTTCACGGCGCTTCGTCGTCTGCGGTGACAGCCCATTGGCATTGCGACTCGTCAATGAGCTGCTGACCAGATTCGGCGCGGAGGTCACCGTCGTGGTGCGCGCCAAGACCCGCGACCGCGCACCGGACATCGCGCAGCTGGCCGGGGTGAAGATCATCGAGGCCACCCAGTTGGACGAACGGGCCCTGCGCGCGGCAGGCGTCGCGGAGGCTCGCGCGGTCGCGCTGGTCAACTCCGACGACGTCGGCAACATCCATGCCGCGCTGACCACCCACGAGATCAATCCGGACCTGCGCATGGTGGTCCGGATGTTCAACATGAGCCTCGGCCACAAGATCCGCACCCTGTTCGCCGACTGCGCGGTACTGTCGGACTCCGCGATGGCCGCGCCGTCCTTCGTCGCCGCCGCGGTCGGCGAGGTCGCGCCGAGCCATGTCCGGTTACAGGGCAGGACGCTGTATGTCGCGCACCGGGATGCCGTGCAGCCCAAGCAGATCATCTGCGGCCTCGCCGACACCACCGGCACCGCCAACCGCCTGCTGCCGGCCGACCAGAACACCGCGAACCTGGTGCTGGCCAGCGCGGACGGCATCCCGCTCAACCCATTGGACGAACATCGACTCAGCCGCAGGGTGCAGATCGGCCAGCGGCTGCGTGCCCTGCTCGCGAACACCCTGGTCCGGGTCGCGCTGATCCTGATCGGGCTGCTCGTCCTCGGCCTCGTCCTGCTGATCCTGGTCGGCCCCGCGCCGAGCAGTTTCGGCGATGCCATCTACATCACGCTGCTGGACGCGGCGGGCGACGCCGTACCGGACACCGGCGGTCAGCTGGACCTCTTCCAGCGCATCGTCCAGGTCGGCGTGACCCTCACCGGTCTTGCCATCATCCCGGTCATCACCGCGGCGGTCGTCGGCGGCGTCGTGCGCTCCCGGCTGCCGGTGGTGGCCAACCAGATCGCTGAACACGTCGTCGTGGTGGGTCTCGGCAACGTCGGTTCGCGGGTGGTGCGGCAACTGCACGACCTCGGGATCGCCGTGGTGTGCATCGAAGCCGACGAGAACGCCCGTGGCGTTTCGGCTGCCCGCGGCCTCGGCGTGCCCATCGTGTTCGGCGACGCGACAAGGGAGGACACCCTGCGCGCGGCCTCGGTGAGCACCAGCAGGGCACTGTTGATGCTCAGCGCCAGCGATGTGGTCAACCTGGAGGGCGCGCTGCAGGCGCGGGTGCAGCGGGAGGATCTGCGCGTCGTGCTCCGCCTTTTCGACGACGACCTCGCCCAGCGGGTCGGCCGGGTGTTCGGGTTCGCGATCTCCGGCAGCGTGTCCTTTCTCGCCGCGCCCGCCTTCGCGGCGGCCATGGTGGAACGGCAGGTGATCGGCACCATCCCGATCGGCCGGCAGGTGCTGATGATCGCCGAGGTGCCGATCGCGGCGGGCTCCCCGCTGGCCGGCGCGACCGTCCGTGCCGCCGACGAACAGGGCGAGGCACGGGTGATCGCGTTGCAGCGCAGGGGAACCACCGAACTGGACTGGCAGGCCGCGAAGACCTACGCGCTGGTCCCACAGGACCGGTTGATCATGTTGGCCACCCGCTCGGGTCTCGGCCGAATCCTGGCCCGCAGCATTTCCCCCGTCCCGCACCCGGACAGCTGAGCCGCTCCCACGCCGCCCTCAGCCGGGTTCCTCCGCAAGGTCGGGCACGACACCGAACTCCAGTGCCGTGCGACCCTTCGCCACTGGCCTCCAGTCGCGGAGTACGAGTCCCCGGTCGGCGGCCAGCTTGGTCAACTCGTCGAGCGTCCGTTCCCGGCCGCTGAAGCACATCAGCATGAACAGGTCGATCGCGGTGCTGGCATCCTGCCCCCGCACCGACTCGATCACCACCATGGTGCCGTTCGGTGCGGCGGCCCGACGACACCCGGCCAGGATCTGGCTGGCGTGCTCGTCGTCCCAGTCGTGCAGAACGTCCGACAGCAGATAGGCGTCGGCCCCAACGGGCAACGGGTCGAAGAAGCTACCGGCAACGGTGCCGGCCCGATCGTCGAGTCCGGCAGCCACGAATCTGTCCTGGGCGGCGGTCGCCGAGGGAGCAAGGTCGAGGACCCGTCCGCGAAGGCCGGGATGGGCTTGCAGGATCTCGGCGAGCACCATCCCGTCGCCCCCGCCGACATCGAGGATCTCGGTGAAGCGGCTCCAGTCGAAGTGCTGCGCGATCTGCGGTGCCTGCACCTGGAACCGCCAGTTCATCTGGGCGTCGAACGAGCGCCGCAGGGTCGGTTCGGCATCGAGGTCGGCCCAGAAGTCGCGCCCGTACCGGTGCAGGTAGGCGGGAGTGCCGGTGGTGATCGTTTCGAGCAGGTCGACGAAGGCGAGTTCGGCCCGCCCGCCCGCGCGGTTGATGTCCAGCAGTGGTTTGACCCCTTCCGGGGCATCCTCGCTCATCTGGGCGCCCAGGCTCGTTGGCCGGTAGCGGCCCGAGGCCGGATCGAGGTCGAAGACACCGATCGTGACCAGATGGTCCAGCAGACATCGCATGGCGGGCGTCGCCGCCCCGGTCCCGGCGGCGAGTTGCTCCGCCGTCGCTCCCGCGCTCCCCGCGCGCTCCACGAGGCCCAGTGTCGCGGCCACCCGGATGGCCATCGGAGTGGCCAGTTCGGCCATGGCCATAATGGAAGGCCCTGGTTTCGATACGTCCATTGTCCGAACTTATCGAGCGGGGCGAACCTATTTTGCGGGTCGACGCGCGGCTCCGGTCACCAGCGGTTCTCGACCTGGGCGCGGATCCGCCGGTCATAGATGTCGCGGACGGCAGCCAAGGTGGTTTCGGACAGCTCGGGGAGGTCGGCGGCTGCCGAGTTCGACCTGACCTGGGCGAGATCGCGGGCACCCGGAATGACCGTGGTGACGCCCGGTTGCTGGATGATCCAGCGCAGCGCGGTCTGCGCCGCGGTCGCCGGTGCCACGGCCAGCGCCGCGAACTCCTGCGCGGCAAGCACTCCGGTGTCGTAGTCCACACCGGAGAAGGTCTCACCGGCGTCGAACGCCTCGCCGTGCCGGTTGAACGAGCGGTGGTCGTCGGCGGCGAAGGTGGTGTCGTGCCGGTACCTGCCGGACAGCAGCCCCGAGGCGAGCGGCACCCGCGCGATGATCGCGACGTCAGCGGCGGCCGCTGCGGGCAGCACCTCGGCCAGCGGCTTGCGACGGAAGGCGTTCAGGATGATCTGCACGCTGCGCACGCCCGGTCGGGCGATCGCGGTGAGGGCCTCCGCGCAGGTTTCCACGCTCACCCCGTACGCGGCGATGCGCTGCTCCTCGACGAGCGTGTCCAGCGCGTCGAACACCGCGTCGGTCGAGTAGACGGGGGTGGGCGGACAGTGCAGTTGGACGAGGTCCAGCACGTCGACGTCGAGATTGCGGCGGGACCGGTCGGTCCAGGCGCGGAAGTTCTCCAGCGTGTAGTTCGCCGGGTCCTGATCCACCCGCCTGCCCATCTTGGTCGCGACAAAAGGCCTGTCGGAGCGGCCGCGCAGGAACCTGCCGATCAGCGTCTCGCTGCGGCCGTCGCCGTAGACATCGGCGGTGTCCAGGAAGGTGACGCCCTGCTCCAGCGCGGCGTCCAGAACCGCGAGCGCATCGCTCTCGCTGACATCGCCCCAGTCCGCGCCGAGCTGCCAGGTGCCGAGTCCGATAACCGAGACGTCCCGTCCGGTCTTGCCAAGAGGTCGTTGTTGCACGGTAAATCATCCTACGTTCCGCACCAGCCGGCCCGCCACGGAAGGTGAGCCGAGCCATCGGCCTCAGCCTCGGGCCGGAGGTCGGGCGCTGCGGTATTCGGCGTGTACCAGTTCGAGCAGTTCGGCGACCGAGGTGTCCTTGGCCGCCTTGTCGACCGTGATCTCGCCGTGCTGCAACAGGTTCACCCGGTCACAGATGTCCACGATCTGGCTGTAGTTGTGCGCGATCAGCACGATGGCCAGGTCGCCCCGGCTCTTCAGCGCTTCGATAAGGCCGAGGATCAGGCCGCCCTCCTTGGCGCCCATCGCGGCCAGCGGCTCGTCGAGCAGCAGCAGCTTCGCCTCGGAGTGCACCGAACGGGCCACCGCGATCGCCTGCCGCTGCCCACCCGAGAGTTGGCCGACCTCGGCGTTGACCGAGGGAATGTTGATGCCGATCGAGTCGAGCGCCTCGCGCGCCCTGCGCCGCATCTCCCGACGGCGCAGGAAGGGGATCGGTCGGTGCACGAGTTCCTTGTTCAGGTGCAGGTTCAGATAGACGGGCAGGTCGTTGACCATGGCGAGGTCCTGGAACACCGTCTCGATGCCCAGCGACCGCGCGTGCGTGACCGACTTCAGCGTCATCGGCGTGCCCTCGAAGGACAGTTGCCCGCTGTCCGGTTGATGGAAGCCGGTGAGGATCTTGATCAGGGTCGACTTGCCGGCGCCGTTGTCACCGATCAGGCCGAGCACCTCGCCCTTGCCGACCCGCAGGTTGATGTCCCGCAACGCCTGCACCGCGCCGAACCGCTTGCTGACATGCTCGGCCCTGATCAGGTCCTCGGTCGTCATCTCGCCCTCCGGTGCCGTCATTGCCGGGTCCGCTTCCGCAGCCGGGTGAGATAGACGTTGAGCAGCATGGCGACCAGGATGGCGGCGCCGAGTACCACGTCGAACGGGTTGGCGCTGACCCCGGTCAGATTGAAGCCGTCGTAGACGATGCCCAGCAGCAGCGCCCCGAGCAGGGCCCCGACCACCGTTCCGGACCCGCCGATCAGCGCGGTGCCGCCGATGACCGCGGCGGCCACTGCGAAGAACATGGTGTTGAAGCCACCGTTGGTCGGGTCGAACGAACCGACCCGCAGACCGTCGATGATGCCGGCCAGTCCCGCCAGCAAGCTGGTGATCGCGAAGTTGACGATCTTGACCCGGTTGGTGTTGATACCGGACTCGGCGGCGCCCAGCCGGTTGCCACCGGTGGCCTGGGTGTAGATGCCGAACCGGGTACCGGACAACAGCAGCTGCATGACCAGCACGATCACCAGCGCCCAGATCAGCTCCGACCAGTGAGCACCGCCGAACACGGTGACCACCCAACCGGAGTGCGGCGCGCTGACCGGCGCGCCGTTGGACAGGATCAGCGACAGCCCCTCCAACAGGAACGCCATGCCCAGTGTCGTGACGAACGACGGCAGGCCGAGCCAGGCGTGGATGATCCCGTTCACCACCCCGACCAGCGCACTGAGCACCAGGGCACCCACCAGCGCCAACCACAGCGGGGCACCGTTGTTGACGAAGATCATCAGGATGAACGGGGCGAGGGTGAACACGAAACCGGCCGAGAGGTCGATCTCGCCGCAGATCAGCAGCATCACCTCGCCCGCGGCCACCATCGCCCACGGGGTGAAGAACTGGGCGATGGTGTGATAGTTGTCCGCGCTGTTGAACGCCGGACTGGTGACGCTGAAGTAGATCGCCACCGCGATGGTGACCAGCAGAATGCTCAGTTCCTTGGTGCGCAGCAGGCCCTGTAGCACGGCCTCGCCCCCCGCCGGCCGCCGATGCCGTGGCTGGTCCTCGGCGGCCGTGCTGTCGACAGCGGTGTCAGCCATGGTCGCCGGTTACAGGGTGACCGTGGAGGCAGGCGGCAACGGGATCGAGCCGGGCATGGTGATCAGGTTGCTGCTGCTGCCGCCTTCGAACCGACTGGCCGGAGTGGTCGCATAGGGCGCGATGTTCTCCTTGGTGACAAACGTCAGTCCGGTATCCGTCGCCGGTGGTTTGACCAGCGTGCCCGAGAGTCGGTACAGATACAGGTAGAGCACCGGCAGGAAGCCCTGTAGATATGCCGACTGGTCGATGGTGAAATCCAGTGCGCCGGACTTCACGCCGTTGATGGTGTCGCTGAGCGTGTCGAATCCGCCGGCGTGAATCTTGCCGGCGAGGCCGCGACTGGTGATCAGCTGCGCTATCGACGCGGTGGTGCCGGCGTCGACCGCGTAAAGACCCTTGGCGTCGGAATGGCCGGAATAGGCGGCGGTGATGTTGTTCAGCTCGCCGGCCTGGTCGGCGCCGGTGTTCACCGACAGGATGGTGACGCCGGGGGCGGCCTGTTTCAATGCCGCTTTGATACCGTCCAGCCTCGGCTGCACATTGTTGCCGCCGGGTTGGGAGATACCGACCAGAATCAGGCCGGAGGTGACATCCTGCGCGATGCGTTGCCCCATCAGGAGTCCGGACTGGTACAGGTCCTGGCCGACGTAGGTCAACGCGTAGTTTCCCGGTGCGGTGGCATTGTAGGCGATGACCGGAATTCCCTTGGCCAACGCGGTTTTCGTCGGTTCGACGAACGCGCTGGAGTCGGTGAGCGCGATCGCGATACCGTCCGCGCCGCCGCTGATCGCGGTCTCGAAATCGCTGGCCATATTCGCCACATTGCCGTTCTCGTCACCGGTCCACTGTGGTGTCGGCAGGCCGAGCATCTTCGCGGCGTCGGCCAAGCCGTTGCGGGTCGGGATGAAGAACGAGTTGGTGGTGACGTGATTGATGAAGACGAATCGCCAGGCCGGGGTGGTCGGGAAGTTGCCGACCCCACCGCCGCCTGCCGCGCTCGTCGCGCCATTGCACGCCGCCAACAGCATGCTCGCCGCGGCGACCCCACCACCGGCTCCTAGCCATTTCAAGGTATCTCGTCGGGAGACTCCCGACGGTCGATCTTCTGGTGGCTGCTGCGACTGGTAAGCGCTCATCGGGCACCCGCATCCCATCTCGGACGACGTGGGCGTCCGGTCGGCTCGGTGTGAGTGAATCATCAGATGATTCGTTCATACAGTCAAGGGAGAAGGTGATACCGAGTTCATCGGGCGTGGCGGGCGGGCGGAAGTTGGTGTGGCCCAGTGGTTTCTTTCAGTTTCTTTCAGTTCGCCGTCGGACGAAGTAGTACCTTGCCCAAACCGGGCGCCCGCCGGCCCGCCGTCGCGATCGCCGCGCCGACCTCGTGCAGCGGGAACCGGTGGCTCACCAGCGCGTCGAGATCCAGCCGCCCGTCGGCGAAGTAGCCGACCGCGAGCGGCCAACTCGCCGCTCGCGCGCCGAAAACGCCGTGTACGTGCAGTTCGGCGCCGACCAGTTCGACCGGATCGAGGCCGGCCGCACCGTTGCCGGGAATACCGAGCAGGACGACGGTCCCGCCGCGGCGGGCGGCTCGCATCGCGGCTCGGGCCGAGGTGGCGCCGCCTGCTGCCTCGATCACCAGATCGGCGTCGAGCTTGGCATCGGCGAACTCGGCGGCGGTCATCGTCGCCGTGGCGCCGGTCCTGGCGGCCAGCGAGCGTCGGTCCGCGCGATCGTCGACCAGTACGAGTTCGACCGGTCGGAACGCGGCGAGCAGCTGCACGGCGATCAGGCCCAGGGTGCCACCGCCGACGACGGCGATCCGCTGTCCGGTCGTTGGCGCGCCGGTCAGCACCGAGGAGACGACGCAGGCGGCGGGTTCGAGCAACGCGGCCGCCTCGACGGAACGGTCGCCCGGCAGCCGCAGCGCCAGCCGGGCCGGTATCCGCAGGTATCGGGCGAACGCGCCGGGTTCGGTGAACCCGGTCTCCCGGTAGCCGGCAAGGCAGAGGTTGGTGGCCCCGTCGAGGCAGCGCGCGCACTCGCCGCACCAGCGCAGTCCTTGCGCGACAACCGGATCGCCGACCGAGAACCCGCGCACCGCCGATCCGGTGGCGGCCACCCGGCCGGCCCATTCGTGGCCGGGCACCACCGGATAGCGCACGAACTCGGCGGGCCGGGTGCCGGCGAACAACTCGACGTCGCTGCCGCAGATCCCGGCCGCGGTGACCTCGACGAGCAGCTCGTCCGGTTCCGGCGACCCGACCGGCACCTCGATCACCTCGACCCGGCCCGGTTCGGTGAGCAACACCGCCTGCGCGGTCGGCGGAATGTCCATGGGAGTCGCGAACCTCCGATATGCCTACGTGCACCGACCGTCATCCGGGTTGGCCGAGGAGCGTAAACCAGTCCCAGTGGTCCCGGCCAGGCTTGACGAGCCGGTCCGCCGCCCCTACGGTCTGTTCGGTATAGCGGTTGCTTTTCGCTATATCGAACTCCGGGAGCGGTCATGTCGGTCAATCGGAAGTCCCTCGCCCTGCCCGGTGAACAGGCCCTCCAGGCCCTCGGACTGCGGGTCACCCAGCCGGCGCCGAACACCTCGGTCGCCGGTTTCCCGGACGGCGGCGTGTTTCGGCTGGAGATCCCCTCGGTCGAAGGGCCGAACGCGCTCGCCGAGGTGATCAGCCAGGCGCGGCTGTTGGACGTACCGGTGCACCGGGTCAGCCAGGGCAGCGGGGTGATGATGCTCAGCGACGCCGAGATCACCGAGATGGTCGGCGCGAGCGCCGAGGCCGGCATCGAGCTGTGCCTTTTCCTCGGCCCCCGCGCCAGCTGGGACATCGGCGCAGGCCGGTTCACCGTCGGCGGCGGCTGCGGACCTCGGGCGCGCGGCCGCGACCAGCTCGGCCAGGCGCTCGCCGACGCCTACCGCGCGGTCGCCCTCGGCGTGCGGTGCCTGCTCGTCGCGGACGAAGGGGTGCTCTGGGCGGTGCACCAGCTGCGCAGCGCGGGGCAGCTGCCGGCCGAGGTGAAGCTGAAGGTGTCCGCGTTGGCCGGGCCGGTGAACCCGGCGTCCTTCCGCGTATTCGAGCAGCTCGGCGCCGATTCGATCAATATCCCGTCGGACCTGACCATTGCCCAGGTCGCCGAACTGCGGGCCGCCGGCACCGCGGCGATCGACTTTTATCTGGAAACCCCCGACGACCTCGGCGGGTATGTGCGCAACTATGACGCGGCTGAATTGATCAGGGTCGGCGCGCCCATCTATTTGAAATTCGGCCTGCGCAATGCACCGAACATCTATCCTGCCGGTGACCACCTTGCCGCGGTGGTCGTGGACAGTGCGCGCGAACGGGTCCGCCGCGCGCACCTGTGTGTGCAGCGATTGGCCGAGTCGGGTTTGTTGTCGGCCGCATCGCCAGCCGGTAGTCGGGTAATGCCGAGTCCACGGCGATTCGTGTCGGAGTCGGTCTAGAATTCCCGCTGTTCGGGGCGCGCAGGAGGCGTAACACATGGCCATGGCACGGACGGTTCCGGCGGTCGTCAGAGCGTTGGACATTCTCGAGTTGTTCCTGTCCGGGGAAGATCGATCAATTCCGGAGATCACCGCGACGCTCGGTTTGCCCAAGACGACCGTGCACGAACTGGTGAATACGCTGGTCACCAGGACCTATCTCGTACCACATCCGGACAAGCCGCACCGCTACCGGCTCGGGTTACCGCTTTTCCGGTTGGGCAGCGTATTCGCCGAACAGGTCGACCTGGCGCGGGAGGGCAGGGTGGTCAGCGAACAGGTCGCGGCCACCTCGCAGGAGACCGTGCACGTCGCGGTGCTGGACGGCACCGATGTGCTCTACGTCGCCAAGGCCGACAGCGCGCACGCGGTGCGACTGGTCTCCGCTGTCGGCCGCAAACTGCCCGCGCACTGCACCGCGGTCGGCAAGATGCTGCTGGCCAGCCTGTCCGCCGAGGATTTCGCCACCCGCTACCGCAAGGGCGCCACCCTCGCCGCGATGACGCCAAGGAGCATCACCTCGACGCTGGACCTGCGCGAGCGCCTTCAGGAGATCGCCGATCGCGGCCTCGCCTACGAGTACTGCGAGTCCAACGAGGCGGCGGCCTGCGTCGCGGCGCCGGTCCGGGATCGGTCCGGGCGCGTGGTCGCCGCGATGAGCATCTCGGTGCCGACGCCGCGCTGGAACGAACAGGTCGGCACGAAACTGGGGGAGTTGGTCGCCGAGGGCGCCCACCGGCTCTCGGCCCAACTCGGGTACTACGACTGACCGGCGACTCGGGTACCACGACTGAACCGGCGACGCGAATCGGCCCGTATTTCAGCCGGTCGTGCTGGCCTCACGCAGTTCCCAACCGGAGCGGAACAGATTGAAGTTCACCGCCTGGCGCGGATGCCGGGCCAGTGCCGCATGGTCGATGCCGATACCGAGACCCGGCTCGGTCGGCAGTGGGAAGTAACCGTCCACCACTGCCGGCAGACCGGGTTCGCATTCGAAGACAAAGGGGTCGGCGAAGTCGTTGAAGTGTTCCTGGATCTTGAAATTCACCGTGCTCGCGGCGAGATGCAGGTTCGCCGCCGTGGAGATCGGGCCACCGACGTTGTGCGGAGCCATCAGCAGATAGTGGGTTTCCGCGGTGCCGGCGAGTTTCTTGGCTTCCCACAGTCCGCCGGAATGCGTGATGTCGGTCTGAATGATGTCCGCGGCCTGTGACTCGAACAGTTCGCGGTAGTCGTAACGGGTGTGCATCCGCTCACCGGTGGCGATCGGGATCTCGGTGTGCGCGGCGACCTTGGCGAGTGCTTTCAGGTTCTCCGGCGGCACCGGTTCCTCGATCCAGGACGGCCGGAAATCCGCCAGCAGATTGGCCATCCTGATCGCGGTCGCCGGATTGAACCTGCCGTGCATTTCGATCAGGATCTCCGCCTCGGAACCGACCGCGTCGCGGACCGCCTCCACCAGAGCCAGCGACCGCGCGGTCTCCTCGGCATCGAGTTCGAACATGCCGGCGCCGAACGGATCGAGCTTGAGCGCCTGGTAGCCGCGCTCGATCACCCGCAGCGCGGCGGCGTGGAACTCCTCGGGAGTGCGCTCGACCTGGTACCAGCCGTTGGCGTAGGCCTTGATCTTCTCGTGCACCGCGCCGCCGAGCAGTTTGTACACCGGCAGACCCAGCGCCTTGCCCTGAATATCCCAGCAGGCGATCTCGATCGTGGCCAGCGCGGACATCGCGATCTCGCCGGCGCGCGCGTAGTCGTGCCGGGTCATCCGGTGCACGAGACTCTCGATGTCGAACGGGTCGGTGCCGATCACGTGGTTGGGCACGGCCTCCCGCAGGTAGCCGAGTAACGCGTCGGTGTGGTTGAGCATCCTGACCTCGCCCAACCCACTGATGCCCGCGTCGGTGTGCACCTCGACGATCGTCAGATTCCGCCAGACGGTCCCGAGTACGTACGTGCGCACCTCGGTGATCTTCATCGGCTTCCCCCGCTCACTTGCCCGCTCCGACACGTTCGCTGGTTCGCCGAGCGTACGTGATTTGACTTTATGGATCAATGATTCGATGATTACGCCGTGGAGCGGTCAACGGTGAGTCCACTTGGCCCACACCGAACAATGCACGGCCGGGTGGTGGAATGGCTCGGCCTGCGCATCGTGTCGGGGGAGTTCGCGCCGGGCAGCCAACTGCCCAACGAGTCCGAACTCGCCGAGAGCCTCGGGGTCAGCAGGGGCGGGGTACGGGAAGCGGTGAAGGCGCTGGCCGCGAAGGGACTCATCGAGCCGAGGCCCCGCCTTGGCACCCGAGTGCTGGCGCGGACCGAGTGGAACCTGATGGACCGCGAGGTGATCGCCTGGCACGGCCGGATCGCCGACCCGCGATTTCTCTCCGACCTGTTGGAACTGCGGATGATGCTGGAACCCGAGGCCGCCCGGCAGGCCGCTGAGAACGCCAGCAAGGAGCAGATCGCCAAGCTGGAGGCCGCCTACGCGGTCATGGCCGGCAATGCGGCCGATCTGCCGGCCGCCGAGGACGACTTCGTCGAAGCCGACCTGACCTTTCACCTGACCCTCTTGCAGGCCAGTGGAAATCAGCTCGTCGAACAGCTCGGTCGGCTGCTGGAGACCGGGCTGCACCATGCGCTGGAGGTCAATTCGCAGCTGCCCGGCGGGGTTTCGGCGACCCTCCCACTGCACCGCGCGGTCATGGTCGCCGTCCGCGGCGGTCGCGGTGCCGCGGCCAGCAAGGCGATGCGGGCCCTGCTGCAGACCACCGTGCAGGCGATGCACGACGCTCCCGGCGTGCTGTCACGTTCCCAGCCTTGAGCTTCTCGGCTTGAGCTTCGCGGTTTGAGCTTCCCGGTTTGAGTCGACCAGCCTTGTACCGACCGGATACGACGGAGCCGGCGCACCTCGATCGGTGCGCCGGCTCCGGCGATATGTCCCAGGTTCAGACCTTCACGCGTTCACGCAGGTCCAGTTCGATCTGTTCGAGGCTGCGGCCCTTGGTCTCCGGCACGAACTTGAACACCAGCAGGTACAGCACCACGCCGACGCCGGCGAAGATGAACGCCGAGTTGGAAAGGCCGAGCGAGTCGTCCATCACCGGGAAGACGAAGGTGATCGCGAAGGTGGCCGCCCATAGCACCACGCTGCCCATCCCCATACCGACGCCGCGCACCTTGAGCGGGAACACCTCCGACATCATCACCCACACCACCGCGCCCCAACCCAGCTCGTAACCGGCGAGGTAGACGACCAGCAGGATGATCGTGCTGATCGCGGCGGCGTTCGGGTTGTGCAGGGTGAGCACCGCGATGCCGAGCAGGACCAGCGTCACCGACATCAGGACGTTGCCGAGCAGCAGCAGTGGTTTGCGGCCCCAACGGTCCACCACGAAGATCACCCAGGCCGTGAAGGCGACCTTGACGATGCCGAGCACGATCGAGGCGAACAGGGCGTTGGAGGTGCCGATGCCCAGGTTCTTGAAGATCGTCGGCGCGTAGAGGTTGATCGCGTTGACCCCGGAGAACTGCTGGCCGACGGCCAGGATCAGCGCCACGATCACCATCGGCCGGACCCACTTGGCGGCCAGGTCGCGCAGGGTGCCGCGCGCTTCGCCGTCCAACCGGATGACCTCGCGGATGCCGGAGACCTCCGCGTCGATGTCCACCTTGCCCTGAGCCGAGGTGATGACCTGCCGTGCCTCACCCTCGCGGCCCTGCTTGAGCAGCCAGCGCGGGGTTTCGGGCAGGGTCGCCATACCGATCAGCAGCAGTACGGCCGGCACGATGCCGATCGCGATCATCGCCCGCCAGTCGGAGGAGCCGGACAGCAGCCAGTCCACGATGTAGGCGATCAGGATGCCGCTACAGATCATCAGCTGGTTCAACGAGGACAGTGCGCCGCGCAGCCTGCTCGGCGCCAGTTCCGACAGGTAGGTGGGCACGGTCGCCGAGGTGGCGCCGACCGCGACGCCGACGATGAACCGGGCGATCACGAACACCGTCGCGTTCGGTGCGAACGTGCAGCCGATGGTGCCGATCGCGAAGATCGTCGCGCCGATCATGATCGTGCGCCGCCGGCCGGGCCGGTCGGTCAGCCTGCCGGCGATGGCAGCGCCGATGATCGCGCCGGCGGCAAGGCAGCCGCCGACCACGCCCTGGCCCACCGAGCCGAGATCGAAGACTGTCTTGGTCTTGATGAACAGCAGGACACCGGAGATGACCCCGAGGTCGTAGCCGAACAGGATGCCACCGAGGGCCCCGAAGAAATATAACGCGCCCTTGCGGGTGGGACGTCGCGCCGGTACGCGGTCCGTTTGCTGCTGCACGCTGAGTCGCCTCGTTTCTCTTGCTTGAACGTCAAGCAGGCGAATGGTTTGCGGTGCCGCACGAGACGCCTCGTCCGGCGGTTGACCTGATCGGTGGGAGTTCGTGATCAGGGGAGTGCGCGATCAGGGGTCGTGATCAAGCTCGATGGTGCCTCGGTATGTTGTATCTCGCGTATGGCGTCTCATATATGATTGCCGGAGTGTTACATGGAGTCAACGGGCAAGTGCGATCAATTCGGTTGGCCGACGCGGATGGCGAGATTCTGGTCTGGACCAGTTGATCGTGAAAGTCCAGGTCAAGGCGGGTATTCAGGTGGGCATCGTGACAATACGTTGCCAGCAGCCACGATCCGTGCCTAAGATCTGATATATGAGATCTCGGCGCACTGGTCTGATGGTGGCTACCGGTGACGCACGGCGCCCATCCCTGAACCCGTACCGTGAAGGCACCGCACCATGTCGCTACCCATGTCGTTACCGACCCCCTGACGGGGGCCTGCCCCCTCCTCGGCCGGGAGATGACCATGCCTGAAATGCTGCGCCTGCCGGCGTCTCGTACCGAGCTGGTGCTGGAGGAGATCCGCAGGGCCATCCTGACCAGGGAGTTACTGCCCGGTCAGCCGTTGGTGGAGATGGAGCTGGCGCAGCGGCTCGGGGTGTCCAAGACGCCGGTGCGTGAGGCGTTGAAGCTGCTGTCCGGCTCCGGCCTCGTCACCTTCAACCCGTACAAGGGCGCCTCGGTTCGGGTGGTCGACCGAGGTCTTGCCAAGGACGTCTACGACGTGCGGCTGTTGCTGGAGCCGGAGGCCGTGCGCCGGTCGGTGCGGGCAGGGGACCCGGCCTTGCTTGCCGAGGCGAGCAAGGCCCTCGACGCGGCGACGCTGGCCGTCGACAAGGACGAACCCGCCGAACTGAGCCTGTTCAACCGAACCTTCCACCAGGCGCTCTACCGGGGTTGCGGCAACCCGTTGCTGATCAGCGTGCTCGACGACCTGCGGGATCGGGCCGCGCTGATCAGCGTGGCCGGCGAGCAGTCGGCGCCGAACTGGCGGCTGGAGTGCGATGAGCACCGCGCGCTACTGGCCACGGCGCAGGCCGGCGACGCCGACGGCGCCGCCGAGCTGACCGCCCGACACATCACCGGTCTGCTGGAGCGGACCATGGCCGTCATCGACGCCGACCCGTCCATCGCGAACCAGTAGCGGATCGACGGCCGCCGTCACCGGGAGGGTTGGCTGGTCACCGAGTCGTAGTAGGCGAGCAGGCCCTTGCTGGCGTCCAGGGCGAAGGTCGCCTCGTCGGTCTCGGCCGTTGCCAGCTCGCCGACCCTGCGGACCTGCCGGTCGATCAGCTCGCCGAGCCGCTGCCAGCGCACGCCGCTCCCGTCCGGCGCGCTCGGGCCCGCGTCCACCGAGGAACCCGAGGCGAAGTCGGCGCGCAGCACCTCGCTGGCGTCGCGCAGGTCGTTCAGTGCTTCGGCCAGCGCCTGGTCCGCGTTGGGGGTGAACGCGGCCAGCAGCAGGTCGGTGATGTGGAAGATGTCGTTTCGGTAGCCGCTGAGCCAGCGCCGGGTGCGGTAGATCTGGCCGAGGTCCGGCCAGCGCTTCCTGGCGGCCTGCCGGGTGCTGCCGCTGGCCGAGCCGAGATCGGCGAGGCTCGCGCCGAGCCAGACCGCGGTCGCTGCCTCGCCCGCGGTGAACTCGGCGGCCACCTCGGCCAGCATGATCCCGACGAGCCGGCCGGCCTTGACTCTGCGCAATGTCTCAATGCGACGGTCCGGTTCGTCGTCGACGTCGCCCGGTTTCACCCCGGTGTCGGCGCCGCGCAGGACCTCGGTCGCGGCGAGTTCGGCGACCAGCTGCTCGGTCGTGGCCAGCGCGTGCCGGTGCAGCCGGGCGTACCGCTCGTCGGAGAGCGTGTCCAATGTGGTCTCCGCGATCCGCCGATCCATGGTGACTCCTCCTGTGAACCTGTGGTTTACAGGAGGAGGCTACCATCTGTGAACCGTAAGTTTACAGCGTCCTGCTGGGTGGTTCGTACCGGTCTGTGTCGATCCGGTCGCCCTCCGCACAGGACGGACCTGATGCTTTCGGCACTGCGGTGGCCCGGACGTTCTTCCGGCGTGGAGAATGTCGACAACCGGTCTGGGGTCGGCAGCAAGGGGAGAGGCTGAATGGGGTCCCGGAGTAGCCGCTTGGCAGCCGATCGACTGTGGCTCGGTTACTTACTCGCCGGGATGCTGGTCGTCCTCGGCTACTACCTCGCCCTGGCGTGGCACGCCCCACCGGTGGTCGGGGTCCTGTTGTACCTCTCGGTCAGCCTGTCCTCGGCGGTGATGGTCTTCCTCGGCTGCGCCCGCAACCAGCCGCGCCCCCGGCTGCGGCTGCCCTGGCTGCTGCTGGGCATCGGCCAGGCCGTCTACGCCGCGGGCGACGCCTGCTTCTACTTCCTGCACGACCTGGTCGGCAACGACGAGTTCCCCAGCCCGGCCGATCCGCTCTACCTCGCGCACTACCCGCTCGTCGTCGCCGGCCTTGTCCTGCTGATCCGGCTGCGCTCACCCGGTCGCGACCTGCCGGGACTGCTCGACGCCGCGGCACTGGCCGTCGTCGCCACGATG
Source organism: Pseudonocardiaceae bacterium (assembly GCA_036268955.1). Lineage (GTDB taxonomy): Bacteria > Actinomycetota > Actinomycetes > Mycobacteriales > Pseudonocardiaceae > CAJCJE01. The sequence continues at coordinate 17,419 of DATATE010000023.1, read as the reverse complement.
TTGTCCTGGCTGTATCTGATCGGGCCGCTGGCCCGCATCGACGCACCGCTGGAAGTGCGGATCTTCTCGGTCGCCTACCCGGTGATGGACCTCGCGCTGCTGGTGTTCTCGTTCCGGCTGATCCTCGCGCCCAGCTCCCGGCCGACCTCGTTCCTGCTGCTGAGCCTGAGCCTGCTGGCGATCCTCACCGCCGACAGTATCTACGTGATCCAGCAGCTGGTCGGCGACTACGCGGCCGGCAACTTCCTGGACGGCGTGTGGCTGGCCGGCAATCTCGCGCTCGGTGCCGGCGCACTGCATCCGACCATGGGCAGACTCGACGAACCCCGACCGGCGTCGGACGTCCGGCTGGGCCCGGCCCGGTTGGCGATCCTGACCGCCGCCGCGCTGATCGCCCCGACCACCCTGGTCCTACAGGACGCCTTTCATGCCCTGCAAGACATTCCGGTGATCGCGGCGGCCTGCGCCGCGCTGTGCATCTTCACCATCGCCAGGCTCGCCGGACTGCTCATCGACCAGCGCAGGCTGGCCATCACCGACCTGCTGACCGGGCTGCGCACCCGGCGCTACTTCGAGGCGCAGCTGCCGGGCGTGCTCGCCAGAGCGCACAAGACCGGCAGCCAGCTCGGGCTGCTCGTCATCGACGTCGACTACTTCACCTCGGTCAACGACCGCTACGGCCACCCGGCCGGCGACCGGGCCCTGCGCGAGATCGCCAAGCGGCTGCGCGAGGCCGTCGGCCGGGGCGATCTGCTGGCCCGCTACGGCGGCGAGGAGTTCGTGGTGGTCAGCGCCGGAACCGGGCCGCAGCAGCTGACCGGCCTTGCCGAGCGGCTGCGCGAGCAGATCGCCAACACCCCGATCGTCGTGCTGCCCGAGGTGTGGATCGCGGTCACCGTTTCCGTTGGCGCGGCGAGCTTTCCCCGGCACGGAGGCACCGCCGCCGAACTGCTCACCGCCGCCGACCGCGCGCTCTACGCGGCCAAGACCCAGGGCGGGGACCGGGTCGTCGTCGGCCAGAGCGACCGGGTCCCGCTGGCCGCCGGCAGTTCGGTACCCGGCCCGGACGGCATGGTCGGCTACCTGCGCCAGTTGGCCCAGGAGGTCGACGGCTGGCGGGAGACCGGTGGCCGACGCAGCAGGCAGGTCGCGCGGTGGGCCGGCCTTCTCGCGGCTGAACTGGGGCTCGACGAGTCGGCGGTCCGCTGCGCGGAACTCGCCGGCGAACTCTGTGATGTCGGCAAGCTGTTCGTCCCGCAGGCGATCCTGGCCAAGCCGGACGCGCTGGCCAGGACCGACCGGCGGATCGTGCAGAGCCACGTCGAACACGGTTACCAGCTGATCCGGATGGTGCCCGGCCTGCTGGACGTCGCACAGGCGGTGCGCCAACACCACGAGCACTGGAACGGCAAGGGCTACCCGGACGGTCTGGCGGAGGGCGGGATCCGGATCGAGGCACGGATCGTCGCCGTCTGCGATGCCTGGGCCGCGATGACCAGCGACCGTCCGTACCGGCCAGCGCTGAGCAGGGAACAGGCCTGCGCGGAGCTGTTGCGCGACCGGGGTGGGCAGTTCGACCCCGAGGTCGTCGACGCCTTCCTCGACCTGCGGCGGCGCGAACTCATCGCCGAGGAGGACGGACTGCGGTCGGTCGAGCTACCCCAACCGGGTTGACCGAGGGCACCGGATCCCACAAGCCTGGGTTATCTGGACTGTTCACCTGTGCTGACTGGTGCTAACGTTCGAGGTCGAGCGCTGATCAGTCAACCGTATCAGCGGTCGTTGTCGAGGAAGATGTCGCACGGATATGGTGGTTCACGGTGAGGATGGGTGTTTTGATCAGGGGTAAAGTTCTGCGATTCGATGAAATTCGCGGTTATGGATTTATCGCTCCCGAAGACGGTGGAGACGATGTCTTCATGCACGCGAACGATTTTCGGGACGATGAGAGTTTGTTCCGGCCCGGTGCGCTCGTCGAGTTCGAACTCGAAGACGGCGACCGAGGGCCCAAGGCTTCCGGTATCAAGGTCGTCGAGCGCGGCACCGTCAGCGTCGGTTCTCCGGTCAGCAGCGCGCCTGCTGTCGTGGCCCGTACCGTGGCGGCCGGTGAGCCCGATGACGGCCTGTGCGATGTGCTGACCTCGCGGGAATTCCGTTACGAGGTCACCGATGTGCTGATCGAGTCCGTCCCGACGCTGACCGCGGCCCAGATCGGCGCGGTCCGCGAGCGGCTGGCCGGCTTCGCGAAATCACACGGTTGGATCGAGTCCTAGTCGGTCCTCATCGGACGGTGAGCGTATCCCGCCGCGGGCGATCCGCTGCGGGATATCGCTGACCGGAATCAATTGCTCGGTTACCGATATACCGTCGGTGCCGAGCCGAGTATCGCCGAACTCGGTCGGATCGAGGCGCGCGGAGCGCCGAGCGCCCGCGAAATTCCGCGGGCCGCCGACCGCACCGCCGGTACGTACCAGGGCGCCTGTTCGGTTGTCGGTACCACAATGGACAGACCGGCGACGACGGAGTCCGACGGACCGTAGATCGGCGCGGCCACCGACAGGGAATTCGATTCGACCTGACCGTCGGTGATCGCGACACCGGTTCGCCGTACCTCGGCCAGTACCGTCCGCAGCCGCCGGGCCGAGGTGATCGTCTTGTCGGTGAGGCTGGCCAGCGGACCGGCGAGCACCTGTTCCTGCAACTCGACGCTGGCGTGCGCGAGCAGCACCTGGCCGACCGCGGTGGCGTGCAGCGGCAGCCGTCCGCCGACCCTGGAGACCACCGGGATCGCGTTGCGCGCCGACATCCGCTCGACGAACAGCACGTCCCCGCCGTCCAGCACGGCGAGTTGGACGTTCTGCCGGGTCGCGTCGTAGAGGTCCTCCAGGAAGGGCATCGCGCTCTCCCGCAGGCCGACGGTGCGCGGCGCCAGCGAGGCGATCTCCCACAGCCGCACTCCGATCCGATACCGGCCGCGCTCGTCACGTTCCAGCGCACCCAGTGCCGCCAGTTCGCCGACCAGCCGGTGCGTCGTGGTCAGCGGCAGGGCGGCTCGCCTGCTGAGCTGCGACAACGTCAGGGCGACATGTTCGGCGGAGAACGCGGCCAGGATCGCGATCACCCGCGAGGTCACCGTTGGCCCAGCCACCCGACACCGCCAATCCGTCCAAGACTGCCTTCCGTTCAGCGGAAGTGTAGGTGTTGCGACCAGCCGTCGGTGTCGCAGGCTGGGCAGGTCGGAGTGGATCAGCGCTGTGGAGGTCGGATTGCGTACCCAGGTGGGAATCGTCGGCGCCGGTCCGGCCGGTCTGTTGCTCTCGCACCTGCTGCACCTGGCCGGGATCGACTCGGTGGTCGTCGAACGCAGCAGCAGGCAGCACGTCCAGCAGCGGATCAGGGCCGGTGTCGTCGAGTATCCGAGCGCCCAGCTGCTGCGCGAGGTCGGCCTCGGCGCCAGGATGGATGCCAAGGGCCTCCCACACCACGGCATCTCGCTGCGCTTCGACGGCGCCGACCACCGGATCGCGCTCACCGATCTGACCGGGTCGACGATCATGGTCTACGGCCAGCAGGAGATCGTGAAGGACCTCATCGCCGCTCGGGAGGCAGCGGCCGGGCAGCTGTACTTCGAGGTCAGCGACGTGGCCGTGCACGGTGCCGACACCGACGAGCCCCGGCTGACCTTCCGCGACGCCGACGGTGCCACGGTCGAACTCGACTGCGCGATCATCGCGGGCTGCGACGGCTTCCACGGCGTGACGAGGACGGCGATCCCGGCCGCGCACCAGCACGTCTACCAGCGCAACTACCCGTTCGCCTGGCTCGGCGTGCTCGCCAGGACCGCGCCATCGCACGACGAGCTGATCTACGCCTACCACGAGCAGGGCTTCGCGCTGCACAGCATGCGTTCGCCGGAACTGACCCGGCTCTACCTCCAGGTCGGGCCCGAGGAACAGCTTGCCGCCTGGCCCGCGGAGCGGATCTGGACCCAGCTGCACACCCGGCTCGCCGCCGACGGGTTCACCTTGGCCGAGGGGCCGATCGTCGAGCAGGGCATCACCGCGATGCGTAGCTTCGTGGTCGAGCCGATGCGCTACGGCAGGCTGTTTCTGGCCGGCGACGCCGCGCACATCGTGCCGCCGACCGGCGCCAAGGGGATGAACCTGGCCATCGCCGACGTCCGGCTGCTCGCCGAGGCCGCCACCGCCTTCCTCCTCAAGGGCGACGAGCGCGGCCTGGACTCCTACAGCCAGCGGTGCCTGCGCCGGGTCTGGCGCGCCGAACACTTCTCCTGGTGGATGACCTCGATGCTGCACCAGTTCCCGGACAACGACGAGTTCCAGCGCCAACTGCAGCTGTCCCAACTGCGTTACACCGCCGAGTCCACAGCGGCCGCCCGCAGCCTGGCCGAGAATTACGTCGGGCTGCCGTTCTAGGCACGTGACCATCTACAAAGGAGCGCGATGACGCGGATAGTGTCGTTGAGCGAGGCGGTCGCCGAACTCGTCCATGACGGGGACAGTGTCGCACTGGAAGGGTTCACCCATCTGATCCCGTTCGCGGCCGGGCAGGAGATCATCAGGCAGCGCAGGAAGGACCTGACGCTGATCAGGATGACCCCCGACCTCATCTACGACCAGCTGATCGGCGCGGGCTGCGCGGCCAAGCTGGTGTTCTCCTGGGGCGGCAATCCGGGAGTCGGCTCGCTGCACCGGTTCCGGGACGCGGTCGGCAACGACTGGCCGGTGCCGCTGGCGATCGAGGAGCACTCGCACGCCGGTATGGCCAACCGCTACGTCGCGGGCGCCTCCGGGCTGCCCTTCGCGGTGCTGCGCGGCTACGCCGGCACCGACCTGCCCGCGCACACTCGGACCATCAAGATGATCACCTGCCCGTTCACCGGCGAGGAACTCGCCGCGGTGCCCGCGCTCAACCCCGATGTCGCGATCGTGCACGCGCAACGCGCCGACCGGGCCGGCAACGTGCAGCTGTGGGGGATTCTCGGCGTGCAGAAGGAGGCCGTACTCGCCGCGAAGCGCAGCCTGGTGACCGTCGAGGAGGTCGTCGACGAACTGGCCCCGGTGCCCGGCGCGATCGTGCTGCCGTCCTGGGTGGTCAACCGGGTCGCGGTGGCGCCCGGCGGCGCCCGGCCCTCCTACGCCTACGGCTACTACGAGCGGGACAACGAGGCCTACCGGGCCTGGGACGCCATCGGGCGCGATCGCGAGGCGTTCACCGGCTGGCTGACCGAGCTGACCGGGGCGGAGGCCGCGAAGTGACCAACGAGGACGAGTACACCGCCGACGAGATCATGACCGTGGTCGCGGCTCGCGAACTCGCCGAGCGAACCAGGCGCAAGCAGGCCGCCGACGAACAGGCGCAGACCCTCTGTTTCGTCGGCATCGGCCTACCCTCGACCGCGGCGAACCTGGCCCGCCGTACGCATGCGCCGAGTCTCGCGCTGATCTACGAGTCCGGCACGCTGGGCACCAACCCGGACCGGCTGCCACTGTCCATCGGTGACGGAATCCTGGCCGACACCGCGCTGACCGTGGTCAGCGTGCCGGAGGTGTTCAACTACTGGCTGCAGCCCGGCCGGGTCGACGTCGGGTTTCTCGGTGCGGCACAGCTGGACCGGTTCGCCAACATCAACACCACCGTCATCGGCGGCGACTACGCCAAGCCGAAGGTCCGGCTGCCCGGTGCCGGCGGCGCACCGGAGATCGCGGCCTCCTGCCAGGAGGTGATCGTGATCGTCCGGCAGAGCAGGCGCAGTTTCGTGGACACCGTCGAGTTCATCACCTCGGTCGGTTTCGGTCGCGGACCGGGCGAGCGGGAACGGCTCGGACTGCGTGGCGGCGGCCCGAGAACGGTGATCACCGACCTCGGCGTGCTGGAACCCGACCCGGACAGCTGCGAGCTGACCCTGACCCGGCTGCATCCTGGCGTGACCGTCGCGCGGGCGAAGGAGGCGACCGGCTGGGATCTCGCCGTCGCCGACGACCTCGGCCACACCGAGCCACCCACCGAAACCGAGTTGACCGTGCTGCGCGCACTTGAGGCGACCAAAGCATCGGGAGGACGACAATGACCTTGCACACCAACGAGAACAGGCTCGTGCTGCCGGCCTACCGGCGCGAGCCGGCCGACGGGCAGCCGCCGCTGGACTGGCCCGGTTATGTCAGTTCCAAGCTGCGACACCCGAGTCGGCCGCTGGTCGTGCTGCCGCAGCGGCTCACCGAGGTGACCGGGCCGCTGTTCGGCGCGGACCGGGTCGCGCCGGGTGAGGACGACCTGACCCGCCAGCATGCCGGCGAACCGCTCGGCCAGCGGATCATCGTGCACGGTCGGGTACTGGACGGCGACGGTCGGCCGGTGCCGGACACGCTGCTGGAGGTGTGGCAGGCGAACGCGAGCGGCCGGTACCGGCATGTGGTCGACAACTGGCCAGCGCCGTTGGACCCGAACTTCGACGGCACCGGCCGCACCGTCACCGACGAGCAGGGCCGCTACCGGTTCACCACCATCAAGCCCGGCGCCTACCCGTGGCACAACCACGACAATGCCTGGCGGCCCGCGCACATCCACTTCTCGCTGTTCGGCAGGGCCTTCACCCAGCGGCTGATCACCCAGATGTACTTCCCGGACGATCCGCTGTTCGGCCAGGACCCGATCTTCAACTCGATCCCCGACCCCACGGCCCGGCAGCGGATGATCTCCCGGTTCGACCTTGAGCACACCGCGCCGGAATGGGCGCTGGCCTTCGAGTTCGACATCGTGCTGCGCGGCAGCGCGAGCACCCCGTTCGAGGAGGAGGACGACGATGAGTGAACCCGCCTCCCTGCTCAGCACACCCTCGCAGACCGTCGGCCCGTTCCTGAGCATGGTCCTGCCCTGGACCGACGGTCCCTTCGCCGTCGCCGAGGGCACCGAGGGCGCGGTGTGGATCACCGGGGTCGTCTACGACGGAGCAGGCGCCCCGGTTCCCGACGCGCTGGTCGAAACCTGGCAGGCCGACGCACGGGGTGGGTTCGCGCACCCGGACGATCCGCGCGGCAGCGAGCCCGGCTCGACCGGTTTCCGCGGCTTCGCCCGCTGCCCCACCGACGAGCAGGGCCGCTACCGCATCCTGACCGTGAAACCGGGCCCGCTGCCCGCTCCGGAAGGCGGCACCGAGGCCCCGCACCTCGACGTCTCGGTGTTCGCCAGAGGACTGCTCGACCGGGTGGTCACCCGGATCTACTTCCCGGACGAACCGGCCGCGAACGCCGCCGATCCGGTACTGGCCGCCGTCGACCCTGGGCGCAGGGACAGCCTGGTGGCCGCCGCCCGCGATGACGGACTCCGTTTCGACATCCACTTCCAAGGCGAGCATGAAACCGTCTTCTTCGACGTCTGAGGGCGCCGGCGCCGACCGCGCGCGGGCCGGTGTGACCGACAGCCTGTTCGGGCCGCTGTTCAGCTCGCCTGCCGTCGCGGCCGAGCTGACCGCGACGGCCTGGGTCCAGGCCATGCTGGACGCCGAATCCGCCCTTGCCGGGGCCTTGGCCGACGTCGAGCTGATCCCGCGCGCGGCAGCCGAGGCGATCGCCCGGTGCTGTGTGGTCACCGAATTCGACGTCGCCGAGATCGCCACGCGGTCGCTGGGCGCGGGAAACCCGGTCGTGCCGATGGTGTCCGCGCTGACCGGGCTGGTACCCGCCGATGCGGCCGGTTTCGTGCACAAGGGTGCGACCAGCCAGGACATCCTGGACACCGCCACGATGCTCGTCGCCCGCCGTGCCGCCGTGCCGCTGTTCGCCAAGCTGGACACGGTGCTCGCGGCCTGCGCCGGGCTGGCGGGGACCCATCGGGACACCGTGCTGGCCGGGCGGACCCTCGGCCAGCAGGCGGTCCCGACGACCTTCGGGCTGACCGCCGCAGGCTGGCTCACCGGCCTCGACGCCGCCGTCGGCCGACTGTCCACTGTGGTTGAGAGTCTGCCGGCGCAGCTCGGTGGCGCGGCCGGGACCCTCGCTTCCCTGGGCCGGCACGGCATACCGGTCGCGCGGGCCTTTGCCGCGCGCCTCGGCCTCGTCGAGCCGGTGCTGCCCTGGCACACCCTGCGCGGGCCGGTCGTGGACCTCGCGACCGCGCTCGGTGCGGTGGCCGGCGCCCTCGGCAAGATCGCCACCGACGTGATCCTGTTCGCCCAGACCGAGGTCGCCGAACTCGCCGAACCCGACGGCGCGGGCGGTTCCTCCACCATGCCGCACAAGCACAATCCGATCAGGGCGATCACCGCGCTGGCCGGTGTCCGCCGCACGCCCGGTCTTGTCGCGACGGTGCTCAGCGCGATGCCGGCCGAACACGAACGCGCGACGAGCGGTTGGCATCTGGAATGGGAGCCACTGCGCGAACTGCTCGACCTGCTCGGCGGCAGCGCCGCCCGCCTGGCCGAGCTAACGCCCGGCCTGCGCGTGGACACCGACCGGATGCGTGGCAACCTCGACCTCACCAACGGCCTGCTGCTGGCCGAGAACGTCACCACCCGACTTGCCGGCACCCTCGGCAGGCTGCCCGCGCACCAGTTGGTGACCGAGCTGGCCCGGCGAGCCGGGCGGACCGGGCGAGGGCTGCGCGAGATCCTCGCCGAGGACTCCCGGATCACCGACGTGCTGCCGGCCACCGAACTCGACGCGGCACTGGACCCGGCAGGCTATCTCGGTGTCGCCGGCGAGTTCGTCGACCGCGCCCTCGCCGCCTACGAGAAGGGGAGGACGAACCGGTGAGGCTGGCGTATCGGCTGGACGGTCCGATCGAGGCGCCGGTACTGGTGCTGAGCAACTCCCTCGGCAGCACCTGGCGGATGTGGGACGGCCTGCTGCCGGCCCTGACCGAGCGGTTCCGGGTGCTGCGCTACGAGCATCGCGGTCACCTCGACTCCGAGGTGCCGGCCGGCCCCTATCGGATCGAGGACATCGGCCGCGATCTGCTCGGCCTGCTCGACGAACTCGGCCTCGACCGGGTCAGCCTGGCCGGCCTGTCCCTCGGCGGCATGACCGGCATGTGGCTGGCCGCCCACCATAAGTCCAGAGTGGACAGACTTGCGTTGCTGTGCACCTCGGCGCTGCTCGGTCCGGCCACGATGTGGCGTGACCGGGCGGAACTGGTGCGTGCCAAGGGAACCGAGGCGATCGTGGAGGGTGGCCTGCGCCGCTGGCTCACCGAGGAGTTCATCGCCAGCGATCCGATCGCCGTGCGGCTGTGTCGGGAGATGATGACCAGCACCCCGGCCGAGGGGTATGCCGGCTGCTGTGAGGCCATCGCCACGATGGACCTGCGCCCCGACCTCGCCGCCATCACCGCACCGACCCTGGTGATCGCCGGCGCGGACGATCCGGCCACCCCGCCCTCGCACGCCGAGGTGATCGCCGCCGGAATCGACGGTGCCCGGTTGCGCGTCGTCCCGCACGCCGCGCACCTCGCCACCGTCGAGGCGCCTGCCGCGATCACCGAACTGCTGCTGGATCACCTACTCCCGGAACAGGACCTGTGATGGACGACCGCGACCGCTACGAAACCGGCCTCGCCAACCGCAGGGAGGTGCTCGGGGCCGCGCACGTGGACAGGGCGCTCGCGGCCAACACCGAGTTCGTCGCCGACTTCCAGGACTTCATCACCCGCTACGCCTGGGGCGAGATCTGGGACCGCGACGGCCTCGACCGGCGGACCCGCAGCTGTATCACCCTCGCGCTGCTCACCGCGTTGCGCGCGGAAGCTGAACTCGGCATGCACGTCAAGGCGGCGCTGCGCAACGGTCTGAGCCCGGCCGAGATCGGCGAGGTGCTGCTGCACAGCGCGATCTACGTCGGGGTACCGGCCGTGAACACCGCGTTCGGCATCGCGCGGCAGGCCATCGCGGAGTTCGAGGAGAACGAATCCGCCGAATGACCGGCAATGGGCCGTCGTGGCTTCGGTGGTGGCGCGGTTATCGCGCCGGTGCCGGTTCCTCGAATCGACCGAATACCCAGGTTCCGGGTGCGCCGGGATCGTCGCCTGCCCAGAATTCCGTCCAGAGCGTGATGAATTCCTCCTTGGACAGCTGACCGTCGTGATTGAGATCCAACAGTGGGAAGATCTCGTCGGTATCCGTTTCCACCCCGTTCCAGGCCTCGATCAGCTGACGGTATTCGGCTGCGGATATCTCGCCGTCGGCATTCTCGTCGGTCGCGGTGAACATCGCCTCCGCCGTCCCGGTGACCGCCTCCAGCATGGTCGGCAGCTGGTCGACGACCACCAGCACCTCGTCGAGTGAGACCTTGTTGTCCCGATCGCGGTCCGAAGCGGCCAGCAGCGCGGCCCACCAGCCGAGCATGATCTCGGTCAGCCGGACGTAGGCGGCCGAACCGGGAGCAAGGCCGCGCAGGCTGGTCCAGCGGGCCGCCAATGCCTCGAAGTCGCTTTGTTCGAGATATCTGTCGCCGTTGGCATCCATCGCGGTGAATACGCCGGCGATCTTGCGGCGCTGGAAGTCGCTCGCCATTGTGCATCCTTCCGGCAGGTCCGATGTGGAGGTGAAGACGAATTCCTCAGGGTGGCCCGAGTGGGCCACCCTGACAATTGGCCACTCGGGTTGTGGCCTGCGGCGAACAGGTGAATTCGCGCCCCTGCGGAAGTATTCGCGGCATCGGGAGCCACAGCCGCCGACGCCGGCCGGACGCCCACCGTCGGCGGTCGTGTAACCCACACCTCACTATGAGGTAGTGCGTTAATGAGTTAACCTCAGCATCATGGTCGCCGAACACGCACGAGCCGGGACAGGAGCCGACCTCGCGTCGGAGCTGACCGAGGCGACCATGATGCTGGCCAAGAGCATCCGCCGAGCCGGATCCGCGCAGGTCGCGCCGTTGGGCATCACCTTCGCGCAGGGCAGGCTGCTGTGGCTGCTCGCCGAGACGGGCCGGCTGCGGATGGCCGACATCGCCGCCCGGCTCGCGGTCGTGCCACGGTCGGCGACCGACCAGGTCGACGCGCTCGAACAGGCCGGCCTCGCCGCGCGCACGGCCGATCCGGCCGACCGGCGCTCGGTGCTGGTCGAACTGACCGAGGCCGGCCGGGACGTGCTGCGCCGAATGGGTGAAGCCAAACAGCAGGCCGCCGAGACGGTGTTCGGCCGGTTGGAAGAAACCGAGCAGCGGGAACTGTTGGCGTTGCTGCGGGGCGTCGTGGCGCGGCGGCCTGATGGGCACTGTGGACGAGGGAAACGGGGAACCGGCGAATGAGACCCGGAGCAGCGAACATCGGTCGGGGACTTCGACAGGACCGATCGGTACTCAAGGCGACGATCACGCCGGGTACCTGGCGGCGGATGGGCCGGTTCATCTGGCCCTACCGGCGGATCCTCAGCGTGTTCATGCTGATGGTCGTGGTGGACGCGGGGATCAGCGTGGTGAACCCGCTGATCTTCCGGGAGATCATCAACCAGGGCATCCTCGCCAAGAACGTCTCGGTGGTCATCGACAGCGCGTTGCTGTTGGCCGGGCTCGCGGTACTGGACGCGGGCCTGTCCATCGGGATGCGCTGGGTGTCCGCGCGGGTCGGCGAGAGCCTGATCTACGACCTGCGCACCAAGGTGTTCGGGCACATCCAGCGGATGCCGCTGGCCTTCTTCACCCGAACCCAGACCGGTGCGCTGATCAGCCGGTTGAACAACGACGTGCTCGGCGCGCAGCAGGCCTTCACCGACACGCTGTCCTCGGTGGTGTCGAACCTGGTCACGGTGATCCTGGTGCTGACCACCATGCTGATCCTGTCCTGGCAGATCACCCTCGTCGCGCTGGTCATCCTGCCGGTGTTCGTCATCCCGGCGAGACGGATGGGCAACCGGCTTGCCAAGATCACCCGCGAGTCCTACGAGCTCAACGCGAGTATGAACGCGACGATGAGCGAACGCTTCAACGTTTCCGGGGCGCTGCTGGTGAAGCTGTTCGGCCGGCCGGGGGACGAGCTGGGCTCCTTCAGCGAGCGGGCCGGCCGGGTCCGCGACATCGGTATCAAACAGGCCTTCTACGCGCGGCTGTTCTTCGTCGCGCTGATGCTGACCGCCTCGCTGGCCACCGCGCTGGTCTACGGCTGGGGCGGCACGCTGGCCATCGAAGGGGTGCTCAACGTCGGCACGATCGTCGCGCTGACCTCCTACCTCAACCGGCTCTACGCGCCGCTGATCGGCCTGTCCAACGTGCAGTTGGACGTGATGACCGCGCTGGTGTCCTTCGACCGCGTCTTCGAGGTCCTGGATCTCAAACCCATGATCGACGAGAAACCCGACGCCCGGCCCATCCGCACCGGGTCGGCTCGCGTCGAGTTCGACCACGTCCAGTTCAGCTATCCCCGGCCGGAGGAGGTCTCGCTGGCCTCGCTGGAATCCGTCGCGGTCCTCGACTCGCTGCCCGACCAGCAGGTCCTGCACGACATCACCTTCACCGCCGAACCCGGCCAGCTGATCGCGCTGGTCGGCCCCTCCGGCGCCGGCAAGACCACCATCAGCTACCTGGTGGCCCGGCTGTACGACCCGCGCGGCGGCGCCATCCGGATCAACGACACCGACCTGCGCGACGCCACCACCGACTCCCTGACCGCGACGGTCGGCATGGTCACCCAGGACGCGCACCTGTTCCACGACACCATCCGGGCGAACCTGGCCTACGCCAAACCGGACGCGACCGACGAACAGATCATCGACGCGCTGCACGGTGCGCAGATCCTGCCGCTGATCGAATCCCTCCCGCAGGGCCTGGAGACCGTCGTCGGCGACCGCGGCTACCGGCTGTCCGGTGGCGAGAAACAGCGCCTTGCCATCGCCCGGCTGCTGCTCAAGGCCCCGTCGGTGGTCGTACTGGACGAAGCGACCGCGCACCTGGACTCCGAATCCGAGGCCGCCGTCCAACAGGCGCTGGCCACCGCCCTGCGCGGACGCACCAGCCTGGTGATCGCGCACCGCCTCTCCACCGTCCGCACCGCCGACGTCATCCTCGTCATCAACAACGGCGAGATCGTCGAACACGGCACCCACGACGAACTGCTCGCCGAGAACCGGCTCTACGCCGAGCTGTACCGGACCCAGTTCCGTGGCCAGGCAACCGAGACCGAGTCGGTGCCGACCCCGTGACCTGACCGGCCCTTGAGGATGGCCCGACCGGTTTCCCGAAGTCCACAGTAGACAGATAAGGAGTGTCTCAGGGGTCTCAGGGGTCTCAGGGGTTGATGTTGGTGGTGATGCTCTTGACGGTGCGGATCACCGGCGCGCTCTCCACCCGCTGGATGCCGGGCAGTCGGGCCACCTTCTCGGTCAGGTAGGTGTACAGCGCGGCGACATCGGAGCAGACCACGCTCGCGGCCAGATTGGTCTGGCCGGTGACGGCGGCGGCGAAGGCGACCTCCAGATGAGCGGCCATGGCATTGCCGGCCGCGACCAGATCGGCGGGCGCGACGGTCAGCCACAACATGGCGCGGGTGTCCAGATCCAGGATGCGCCGGTCGAATTCCAGGTCCAGGTACAGCACTCCGCTGTCCAACAGCTCGGCCAACCGGCGCCGGACCGTCGACTGCGACCACCCCGTCGCCGCGGCCAGTTCGGCGTGTCCTGCCCTGCCGTCCCTGGCCAGCACCGCGAACAGCTTCTGATCGGCCTCGGTGAGCGGACCGGGATCGACCTCGGCCGAACCGGGCTCCGGCCGTAGCCGCTCGATCTCCGTCTCGCTCAGAAAACCGTGTTTGTCGACGAGACCGGTAGTGCCGCCGAAGAAGTTGTGCAGGATGCACTGCGCGGTCACCCCCTGCACGCGCGGCGTGCGCGGCAGCTTCTGCAGCAACAGCGAGTTGTTCTCACTGTCGGTGCCGGCCCTGCTCACGCACACGATCTCGGTGCCACCGGAGGTCAGGCTCACCCACGTGGTGTCCTCCCGCCGGGCGATCGCCTCGGCGACCGGGGTGGCCACGTCCGGTGCGCACTGCACCCGCACGAACCAGGCGATCTCGCCGAGCACGGCCGGATCGGTCGCCCCGATGACCCGCAGCGCGCCCGAGGTACGCAGCCTGCTGTAGCGGCGGGCGATGGTCTGGTCGGAAACCCCCAGCACCTCGGCGATCCTGCTGAACGGCGCCCGCCCGTTGAGCTGCAGGGCGTGCAGCAGTTGCCGGTCCAGCAGGTCGAAAGCCGGCAAAGGCTGCGGGCGAGGAACCGTGAAGGTGTGGGATTTCACCACCCAAGTCTACTTCATGTCGAAAAATATCCGCCCGAAGCGAACCTGATGATGTTTCTGGTCAGCGATCGGTCGCGAGCATCGAGCACGACTGATCGAACCGGCCGGCTCCTGTCATCGATGCTCCTCGGAGGAGAGCAAGCTGTAGCTGTCGCGGTCGATGCGAAGGAGTGGGTCATGAAGAACTGGCTGTTCGTGGTCGTCGGTGCCGTGCTGTTCCTGGTCGGCCTCGTCTGGACACTGCAGGGTCTGGACGTCGTCAAGGGCAGCTTCATGAGCGGCGCGAAACTGTGGTTGGCTATTGGCCTGTTGATCGGCATCGGCGGTCTGTTCCTGATCAACAGTGGCGTTCGCCGGCTGCGCACCAGCACCCGCTGACCACCGCACCGTTGCCGGCTGACAGTTAACTCCGTGTGAAATTCCTGTCCGGTACTTGGCGTGGTCCAGACCTTCCTCTGCTCGCCTGACCGTGGCTACGTTCAGCTGCGGAATTTCGTTGGCCACGACGTGGCGGCCGGGGTAGCGGGCCGACCGTGTCATGCGATCGGCTGGAGGCGGCGTGCGCAGAGTTTTCGGTGCGGCAGTGGCGTTGTTGGTGGCGGGGGCGGTGGCGCCCGGTTTCCTCGCAGCGGCAGCCACCGCCACGCATCCGGTGGCGACACCAGTGGCAGCGGTACATTCGCCGGCGGTGCACCCTGCGGCGGCGGTGAGACCGGCGCTGGCCAACGGGTTGGCGTTGACGCCCCCGATGGGCTGGAACGACTGGAACTCCTTCGGCTGCAACGTCAGTGAGCAACTCGTCGAGCAGACCGCGAACTTCATGGTCAGCTCCGGGATGAAGGCGGCCGGCTATCACTACGTCAACATCGACGACTGCTGGATGGCCAGCAACCGCGACGCCAACGGCAACCTGGTGCCCGATCCGACGAAGTTCCCGGACGGGATCAGCGGTGTCGCGAACTACGTGCACTCCCTCGGGCTCGGGCTCGGCATCTACGAGAGTGCCGGAACCGCGACCTGCCAAGGGTATCCGGGCAGTCTCGGTCACGAGCAGCAGGACGCGAACAGCTTCGCCGCCTGGGGCGTCGACTACCTGAAGTACGACATGCGTCAGGTCCGACGTGTTGGCCAGGCGCAACGCGCTTTATGATCTTGTTTTCTGAAGATCAGGCCGTGCTCAGGCCGTCCGAACGAAACTCGGAAGGTCAGCCGGCCTGACCGGGTTTCGGTGTAGCTGGCTGGTGGCGTAGTGGGAACATCGCGTCACTGGCCTGTCGTGCCCGCTGATGGGAGTTGGGCATCAGGTGGACATAGGTCCGCAGGGTGAACCCCTCATCGACGTGGCCGAGGTAGGCGGCCAGTTCTTTAATGGACACACCCTCAGCGATCATGTGGGAGGCGTAGAGGTGCCGCAGGGCGTGCATGCCGTCGGCGGCGCTCTCCCGGTAGGTCAGGCCGGCCCGTTTGAACGCCGGACGCCATACCACGTTGTTGAACGCCTGCCGAGTGTAGAGGTCGCGGTGCGGGTTGGTCACCATGACGTTGATCGTTTCTGTGGTGCGGCCGTCGCGTTCGCCCCAGGGCAGAGTGATCGAGACGGGTGGATGGTTCACGGCGTAGGCGTCGAGTTGTTCGAGCACGCCGGCCCCGATCGGGATCTCCCGCGTTTTGTGCCGTTTGGGGAGTTCAAACTTGCGGACCGCGTTCACGGTGATCATCTGCCGGGCGCATCGGTAGATCATGTTCTCCCGGTCGACATTGTCCAGGGAGAACGCGAAGATCTCCCCTTGCCGTAGCCCGAGGCCGGCGCCCAGGACGATGATGATCTGATACCGGGCGGCCAGGGCGAGTTCGATGCTTCGCATCCGGGTGTGCGGCCACGGCTCCACCCGCACGGTGCCTTTGCCGGGCCGGGCGATCGACTTGTCCTGACAGGGGTTGGCCCGCAGTCGTCCGTCGCGTACGGCCGCGTCCAGGATCGAGGACACCAGGTCGAAGATTTGCCGTTCGTAGGACTCGGCGGGTGGCCGGTCCTTGCCGTGTAGCCACGCCACCCACCGGCGAATCGTGTCCGTGGTGATCTTCCCGACCGGTTTCTTGCCGAGGAAGGGATAGATGTGGTTGTCCAACTTCTGGCGTTTGTTGTTGACGGTGGACTCGTCCGGTGACTGTCCCATGAGGACAGTCTCGGCGTAGTCCTCGAACAGGATCTTGCTTTTGTCCGGGACCGACGTGCCCACGCGGAGACTCTCTGGAACGACGCCGGGCAAGACTCCCGACGAATTCAAGGATCAACGGCGGTGCCGCCCAAGTTCCGCGCATTCTTGCGCAACGAAGCGGACGCTGATTCCGAGGATGAACTAAACCGGAACACGATCCCCGGGATGCTGCAAAAGCTGCAATTTGCAAAAGCCGTACGCGTGGCCGGCCATCGAATCGTAAATCCGAACATCGACGAAGAACGTGCAACGGCTGCCCGGATCGCCCGCCAAGAACTACTTTACGGGCCAAACCCGATCAAATTTCGCGCAGTCATTGATCAGGCCGTAATCAGTCGTATCGTCGGCGGACCTCTCGTAATGATCGAACAGTTGAAGCACTTGTTGGAAATGGTGCGCCTCGACAACGTCGAGCTTTACATCGTCCAGTTTAACGCCGGAGCGTACGGACCGATATCCGGTTCGTTCACGGTCTTGGGTTACTCGGCACCCGAAGACCCTGACTCGGTGTATTGCGAATACGAAGGAGGTGGTGAATGGATCGACGATCCGGGAGATGTTGAAAAATTCAAACTCATCTTTGAAGATGCCAAGAAATCGGCGTTGTCTTCTGCGGAGTCGGCAACGCTGATAGGGCACAGATTCGAGAACTAGAGGGACAATGACCGTCTATAGCCATTGGCACCGGAGTACCCACGGCGGTGCTGAAAATAACTGTGTAGAAACCCGCAAGGCGAACTATGACGATGGCACAACCGCTGAACAGGTCCAAGATAGCAAGAACCCTAGTAGTGGCCGGCTGTCTTTCCACCCCAATGAGGTGATCTCACCAAGATCGGGTCGTGTCGGGCCCGACGGCGCTGGACCTGTGGTGGCCGAGGGGCCGATGTGAAGACAGGCGTGGAGTCCCTGGTAGAAGAACGCTCGCCAAAGTGATCTTCGCCCGAAGGACTCCAC
>DATATE010000022.1:0-46893 GCA_036268955.1 Pseudonocardiaceae bacterium | reverse complement strand
CGTTGCCGGCTATCCGACCGCACCCCACCCGCTGGCCGGTGATCGTCTTAGACTCGGCCTGCGGCGTCAACCACGATCTTGCGTCCCGACCGCAGGCACCTCACCACCGCGTGCAAGATCGAAGTTGACACCTTGACCTCGTCCAAGGGACCGGCCTGTATCGCGGATGGGGTCGCTCTGCGCGTTTGCTTTCGCACCTAGACCAATCGGCCTGACCGGTGGCCGGTGTAGCAAGTCCTGTAGCAACGACGCTCGCAACGCGTGATCAACACCAACCAGCAGTGGACATTCGTCCTGATCAGCGGCCATGTGCGGACTGCTACAGACAACTTGCCCAGAATTTGGGAGCGAGGGGCCGCCGGTTCAAATCCGGCTACCCCGACAGTTCAGTCGCAGGTCAGGGCCTTGTTCGCGGAATGTGAGCGGGGTCCTGACGCACGTCCGCGGCGGTTTGGCCCGCTGAAAATCGCACCGGTCCGCCGAAGTTTCGCCGGTCGTCATGTCGTCACGCAGTCGCTGCCGGTCGTGCGGGGAAGTCGCGTTGGTGGCGGCCGGGGCCGATCAGGAGGATGAGGGAGCCGAGCATCAGGCCGACGAGCATGATCCAGAGGGTGGGGCGTAGGCCGAGTGCGGTGCCGAGGGTGCCGCCGAGCAAGGCGCCGATCGGGATGGCGCCGTAGTTGACGAACTGCATGCTGACGATGACTCGGCCGAGGATGTGGCGCGGGCAGTATGACTGGCGGAAGCCGTCCTTGAGGATGTTTCCGCAGACGAAGCCGAGGCCGATCGCGAAACCGCCGACAACCACCAGTCCTAGTTTGATCCCCGGCTCGGCAAGCGGAATCAGTAGACCGAACGGGGTTGCGCACATGACGCTGATTCGCTGGCCGCGTGCGGTGCCGAGGCGTCGGCCGATGGCTCTTGCGCTTGCGGCGCCTGCTATTCCGCCGGTACTCATGCCGGCGAGGACGAGGCCGACGGTGCCGGGGCTGATGCCGACCTGCCGAACCAGGAAGACGACGAGAATCGACTGGTAGCCGGTGAGTGTGAGATTGCTCAGGCCGCCGAAAACCGCTTGTACCCTGAGGAACGGGTCGTTGGCGAGAAACCGTAGACCGCCGGCTATTTCCGCGAAGAGGGTGGAGTGGCGTTCTATTGTGGCGGGCGGGATGTCCGGCGAATTGATCCGAAGTAGACAGAACGCGGACACCGCGAAACTGAACGCGTCGGCGACGAGGCCGGTGACGGCGCCGGCGAGTTGGGTGAGTAGGCCGGCGAGGCCGGGGCCGGCCACCTCGGCGGCGGATGCGCTGCCCTGCAGTTTGGCGTTTGCCTCGGTGAGGTCGTCGGTCGCGACGATGTCCGGCAGATAGACCTGGTAGGCCGTGGCGAAGAAGACGCTGACCACGCCGGCGAGGAAGGCGACGACGAGGAGTTGGGTGAGTGTCAGCACGCCGAGGTGGGCCGCGAGTGGGACGCTCAGCAGCAGGATGAAGGAGATCGCGTCGCAGATCAGCATCAGCGGCCTGCGGTGGAAGCGGTCCACCCAGGCTCCGGCCGGCAGTCCGACTACCAGCCAGGGCAGCCAGGTGACACCGGTCAGCACGCCGACCTGAAAGGTACTGGCATGCAGCGTGACCACCGCGATCAGCGGCAGGGCCAGTTCGGAGATCGTGGTTCCGAGAACGCTCGTTGTCTCGCCGAACCACAGTAGGCGGAAATCGCGCAGCCGAAACAGTCCGACACGGCCGGCCAGGTAGCCATCCTTCGCCGGCTTGCTCACGGTCTGCTCGGCAGGCGGCAACCGGTCACGGATACGGCCGGGCGCGGCCGATCGTGTTCGGGGGCCTGCCATTGCGGCGCTTGGGTCGTGCGTCGCGGGAACTGTGCGCGTTGGTCGGGTACTTCGCCGGGTCGGCCCCGGTCGTGGTGACCTGAGTTGCGGTGACCTGAGTTGGGGTGACCTGAGTTGGGGTGGTCGGCGTTGGCGTGCTTGCGGTAGGTGGAATTGTGTGGCACTCGACGATGATGACTCACCGTTGCCATGCTGTGGCCGGTTTGTCGGACAACGGCACCGGGTTCGTCGAAATGGCCTATTGTCCCTGGAGAGAATGCCCGGTCGCGAGATCCGCACCAGGTAGCGGTCTATCGGTGGTCCGGCCGGTGTCCAGTTGTGGTCTAGACCGCCGTGTCCAGCTGGCGAGCGGGTGGACGCTGCCTCGGACGAGGTGGGAGGGCGGCCGCGGCGGCTGTCCAGACCCCGGCCGGGGGATCGCGGTCCTGTCGGTACCGCTACCCTCACCGACCGTGAGCTTCACTGACTATGACCTCGTGATCGTCGGTTCCGGCTTCTTCGGCCTCACTGTCGCCGAGCGCGCCGCGACCCAGCTGGACAAGCGGGTGTTGGTCCTCGACCGCCGCCACCACGTCGGCGGCAACGCCTACTCGGAGGCCGAGCCGGAGACCGGCATCGAGGTGCACCGCTACGGCGCGCACCTGTTCCACACATCCAACAAGCGGGTGTGGGAGTACGTCAACCAATTTACCGACTTCACCGACTACCAGCACCGCGTCTTCTCGATCTACCAGGGTCGGGTCTACCCGATGCCGGTCAACATGGCGACCATCTGCGAGTACACCGGCAAGTACATGACGCCGGACGAAGCGAAGGCATGGGTTGCCGAGCAGGCCGGCGAGATCGACTCGAAGGACGCGAAGAACTTCGAGGAGAAGGGCATCTCGCTGATCGGACGCCCGCTCTACGAGGCGTTCTTCCGTGGCTACACCGCGAAGCAGTGGGAGACCGACCCGAAGAACCTGCCGGCGGCGAACCTCACCAGGCTGCCGGTGCGCTACAACTTCAACAACCGGTACTTCAACGACACCTACGAGGGCCTACCCGTCGACGGGTACACCGCGTGGCTGGAGAAGATGGCCGACCACCCGAACATCGACGTCCGGTTGAACACGGACTACTTCGATGTCCGCGACGAGATCCCGGCCGGCACGCCGACGATCTACACCGGTCCGCTGGACCGCTACTTCGACTACGCCGAGGGCTGGCTGGGCTGGCGGACGCTGGACTTCGAGCAGGAAGTCCTGCACGAGACCGGTGACTTCCAGGGCACCCCGGTGATGAACTACGCCGACGAGGCCGTCCCCTACACCCGCATCCACGAGTTCCGGCACTTCCACCCGGAGCGCACGAACTACCCGGCCGACAAGACCGTCATCGTGCGGGAGTTCTCGCGGGCCGCGGACAAGGACGACGAGCCGTACTACCCGATCAACACCCCCGAGGACCGGGCCAAGCTGGAGAGCTACCGCGAACTCGCCAAGGCCGAGACCAAGCAGAGCAACGTGCTCTTCGGCGGTCGCCTCGGTACCTACAAGTACCTCGACATGCACATGGCGATCGGTTCCGCGCTGTCGATGTTCGACAACAAGATCGCGCCGCACTTCACCGAGGGTCGTCCGCTCGACGGGTCCATCGACGACTGAGGCGCCTGAGGAGACTGAGGCGCCTGGGGTGGCTGAGGTGTTTCAGGTGGTTGAGACAACTCGGACGTCCGAGACGGGTGCCTGAGACAGGACGATCTACTGGTTAACGGTCAAAGAGTTCACCGTGGACGCCCCGGCAGCGCTGGCTGCCGGGGCGTCTTTTCGTCGGTGAGTCTCGGTGCTTCTCGGAACATGCCCGGCCGATGGCGAGGGTTGTCGTGGGATGACAACCCGGCATACCATCCACTAAAACGTTTCAAAGAGTGGTTTCGAGCCAGCTGACGTTCCTCCGGGGAGATCATGATGACCGCCGTCGCCGCCGTGCAGGCGCAGTTGCGCCGCCAGCAGATCGAGACGCCGTCCTGGGCATACGGCAACTCCGGCACCCGCTTCAAGGTGTTCGCCCAGCCCGGTGTGCCGCGTACGGTCACCGAGAAGATCGACGACGCCGCGCAGGTGCACGCCTTCACCGGAATCGCGCCGAGTATCGCCCTGCACATCCCGTGGGACCAGGTCGAGGACTACTCCGCGCTCGCCAAGTACGCCGACAAGGCCGGTATCCGGCTCGGCACGATCAACGCGAACGTCTTCCAGGACGACGACTACAAGCTGGGCAGCGTCGCCAATCCCGATCCGGCGATCCGCCGCAAGGCGCTGGCGCATCTGCTGCACTGCGTCGACGTGATGGACCAGACCGGCTCACGTGACCTGAAGCTGTGGTTCGCCGACGGCACGAACTATCCGGGCCAGGACGACATCCGCGATCGGCAGGACCGGCTCGCCGAGGCGCTGGCGGCGGTGTACGAGCGGCTCGGCGAGCATCAGCGGCTGTTGTTGGAGTACAAGCTGTTCGAACCGGCTTTCTACACCACCGACGTACCGGACTGGGGCACCTCCTTCGCGCACTGCCTGCAACTGGGCGAGCGGGCGGTCGTCTGTGTGGACACCGGGCATCACGCGCCAGGGACGAACATCGAGTTCATCGTGGCTTTCCTGTTGCGGGCCGGGAAACTGGGCGCGTTCGACTTCAACTCGCGGTTCTACGCCGACGACGACCTGATGGTCGGCGCGGCCGATCCCTTCCAGCTGTTTCGCATCATGTACGAGGTGATCAGGGGCGGCGGGCTTGACCCGGAGGCGGGGATCGCGTTCATGCTCGACCAGTGCCACAACATCGAGCTGAAGATCCCCGGCCAGATCCGCTCGGTCTGCAATGTGCAGGAGGCGACAGCGAAGGCGCTGCTCGTCGACCGGGAAGCCTTGCGGGCCGCGCAGCACAGCGGGGACGTGTTGGCCGCCAACGACGTGTTCATGGATGCCTATCACACCGATGTCCGGCCGATGCTGGCCGAGCTGCGCGAACAGTTGGGCCTCGATCCCGATCCGGTCAACGCCTATCGCCGGTCCGGTTACCAGGAGCGGATCGTCGCCGAGCGGGTCGGCGGCAACCAGGCCGGGTGGGGCGCCTGATGGGCGCGGTCGACGAGCTGATCGAGCGGTCTCATGAACTCGGGGCCGATCCGGCGAACACCAACTATGCCGGTGGCAACACCTCGGCCAAGGGCAGCGCTGTCGACCCGGTCACCGGGCAGCCGGTGGAGTTGTTGTGGGTCAAGGGTTCCGGCGGTGATCTCGGCACCCTCACCCCGGCCGGGCTCGCGGTGCTGCGGCTGGATCGGTTGCGTGGCCTCGTCGACGTCTATCCGGGCGTGGACCGGGAGGACGAGATGGTGGCCGCGTTCGACTACTGCCTGCACGGTCGGGGTGGTGCCGCACCGTCCATCGACACCGCGATGCACGCGCTCGTCGACGCCGCGCACGTCGATCATCTGCACCCGGACTCCGGGATCGCGCTGGCCACCTCGGTGGACGGCGAGAAGCTGACCGAGCAGTGTTTCGGCAGCCGGGTGGTCTGGGTGCCGTGGCGGCGGCCCGGTTTCCAGCTCGGCCTCGACATCGCGCGGATCAAAGCGGAGAACCCGGACGCGATCGGCTGCGTTCTCGGTGGGCACGGCATCACGGCCTGGGGCGACACCTCGGCGCAGGCGAAGGCGCATTCGCTGGAGATCATCCGGACCGCGGCCCGGTTCCTCGCCGAACACGGCAGGCCGCGGCCGTTCGGACCGGACATCGACGGCTACGCACTTCTGCCGGAAGCCGATCGACGGGCGCGGGCGGCCGAACTCGCGCCGACGATCCGGGGCCTGGCCAGTACCGATCGGCGGCAGATCGGCCGGTTCCGCGATGCCGCGCCGGTGCTGGAGTTCCTGGCCGGTGCCGAACATCCCCGGCTGGCCGCGCTGGGCACCTCCTGCCCGGATCACTTCCTGCGTACGAAGGTCCGACCGCTGGTACTCGACCTGCCGCCGACCGCACCGTTGGCGCAGGTCAAGGCGCGGTTGCGGGAGCTGCACGAGGCCTACCGGGCGGACTATCGCGCCTACTACGAGCGGCACGCGGACCCGGATTCGCCCGCGATGCGTGGTGCCGATCCGGCGATCGTGCTGCTACCGGGCATCGGCATGTTCTCCTTCGGCGCCGATTCGCAGACCGCGCGGGTGGCCGGCGAGTTCTATCTCAACGCGATCAACGTGATGCGCGGGGCCGAGTCGGTGTCCCGCTATGCGCCGATCGACGAGCGGGAGAAGTTCCGCATCGAGTACTGGGCGCTGGAGGAGGCGAAGCTGGCCCGCCAGCCGAAGCCGAAACCGCTGGCCGGGCGGGTCGCGCTGGTGACCGGCGGCGGTTCGGGGATCGGCAGGGCGGTCGCGGGGCGGTTGGCCGCCGAGGGAGCCTGTGTCGTCATCGCCGACCGTGACACCGCCGCCGCGAAGACCGTCGCCGACGAGTTGGGCGGGACGGATACCTCGGTCGCGGTCACCGTCAACGTCACCGCCGCCGACCAGGTCGAGGCGGCCGTCGCGGCCGGGGCGCTCGCCTTCGGCGGGGTCGACCTGCTGGTCAACAATGCCGGGCTGTCGATTTCCAAGCCACTGCTGGAGACCACGGTCGAGGACTGGGACCTACAGCACAATGTGATGGCGCGCGGCTCGTTCCTGCTCTCCCGCGAGGTGGCCCGGCTGATGATCGAACAGGATCTCGGCGGCGACATCGTCTACGTGGTCAGCAAGAACGCGGTGTTCGCCGGGCCCAACAACGTGGCCTACAGCGCGACAAAGGCCGATCAGGCGCATCAGGTCCGGCTGCTGGCCGCCGAACTCGGTGCGCACGGAATCCGGGTCAACGGGGTGAACCCGGACGGCGTGGTGCGCGGGTCCGGGATCTTCGCCGGTGGCTGGGGCGCGCAGCGGGCGGCCGTGTACGGCGTCGAGGAGGATCAGCTCGGCGCCTTCTACGCCCAGCGCACCCTGCTCAAGCGCGAGGTGCTGCCCGAGCACGTTGCCAACGCGGTGTTCGTGCTGACCTCGGGCGAACTGAGTCATACCACCGGATTGCACGTGCCGGTGGACGCTGGTGTCGCAGCGGCCTTCCTGCGCTGATGGCGCTGATGGCGCTGATGGCCGAAGAGGGAACCGGCCAGTGCTTCGCCGCTGTCGATCTCGGTGCCTCCAGCGGCCGGGTGATGCTCGGCAGGGTCGGCCCTGACCGGGTCGAGCTGACCGAGGCGCACCGGTTCGCCAATCGGCCGGTGCGGGTGGCCGGGACCCTGTACTGGGACATTCTCGCGCTCTACCAAGGAGTTCTGGACGGGCTGCGGGCCGCGGCGGCAGCCGCGGACGGTCGACTGGCCGGGATCGGGGTCGACTCCTGGGCGGTGGACTACGGTCTGCTCGACCACGACGGCGTGTTGCTGCGCAACCCCGTGCACTATCGGGACGACCGCACCGAAGCCGCGGTCGCGCGGACCCTCGCGAAGGTGTCCGCGCAGCGGCTCTACGCCGCGACCGGCATTCAGTTCCAGCCGTTCAACACACTGTTCCAACTGGTCGCGGACGGCCGGGCGCAGGCACGCACGGCACTGCTGATCCCGGACCTGATCTGCTACTGGCTCACCGGGAACCTGGGCACCGAGGTCACCAATGCGTCCACCACCGGGCTGTTGGCCGCCGGCACCGGCGACTGGGCCACCGACATCGCCGAGGCGGCCGGGATCGACCTCGGCCTGTTCCCGCCGCTGCGACAGCCGGGCGAACTGCTCGGTCCGCTGCGACCGGAGGTGAGCGCGGATCTCGGCCTCACCCAGCCTGCCCCGGTGTTCGCGGTCGGCTCGCACGATACGGCCTCCGCGGTGGTCGGCGTGCCGGCGGAGACGGAGCGGTTCGCCTACATCTCCTCGGGCACCTGGTCACTGGTCGGCGTCGAACTCGGCGAACCGGTGCTCGACGAGGCGAGCCGCACGGCCAACTTCACCAACGAGTGCGGGGTCGACGGCCGGATTCGCTTCCTGCGCAACGTGATGGGCCTGTGGCTGGTACAGGAATGCCTGCGGGACTGGGGAAATCCCGAGCTGTCCGCGCTGCTGACCGAGGCGGCGGAGATACCTGGCGGCCGGAGCGTCATCGACGCGACCGATGCCCGGTTCCTTGCCCCCGGCGGGATGCCGGCGCGGATCGCGGCGGCCTGCCGGGAAGCCGGCCAACCCGAGCCGAGCAACCCGGCCGAGTTCCTCCGCTGCGTCACCGACAGCCTCGCCATCGCCTACCGGGACGCGGTCGCCGACGCGGTGCGGCTGTCCGGCCGGGCGGTCGACGTGGTGCACATCGTCGGCGGCGGGGCCAACAACGCGCTGCTCTGCCAGCTCACCGCGGACGCCTGCGGACTGCCGGTGATCGCAGGCCCTGCCGAGGCGACCGCGCTGGGCAACGTCCTGGTCCAGGCGCGCGCGGCCGGGGTGCTGGATGGCGGGCTTGAGGAGCTGCGGGCGCTGCTGCGACGCACCCGGCAACTACGCGTCTTCCGCTGAGAACCAGCGTTTTCTAGGCTGGGGCCGACCCGTCGACCACCCCGGAAAGGCCGTGATCATGATCAGCAAGAAAGCCGCTGTGCTGGCCGTCTGTGACGCCAAGGAACGCCTCGGCCTGACCTGGGCGCGGCTCGCCGAGGTCGCGGACGCGCCGCTGGCCTGGACGACCTCGGCCCTGCTCGGCCAGCAGCCGATGACCGCCGAGCAGGCGCGGCGGGTGGGCACCGTGCTTGAGCTGGAGCCCGAGGTGGTGACGGCCCTGCAACGCCAGCCGACCAGGGGCGCGCTGGAGGCCGCCGTGCCGGTCGACCCCACGATCTACCGGCTCTACGAGGTGGTCCAGGTCTACGGCCCGACCATCAAGGAGCTGATCCACGAGCAGTTCGGCGACGGCATCATGAGCGCGATCAACTTCCGGCTGAACGTCGAGCGGGTGCCGGACCCGAAGGGCGACCGGGTGGTGGTCACCCTCGACGGCAAATTCCTCGACTACCAGTGGTGACCAGCCGAAGGGGGTGACTTGTCGGCCCCGATGAGCCATGATCGGTGGGGGTGTGGCCACGACCTCACCGCGTCCCGAGAGGCACTGTGCGTAGCTGTTCGCACTGACGTCATCGCGGGCCATCTCGGCGCAACGGCCACTTCGTAGGTTGCCTCCAAGGCACCTTACGGAGGTCGTGATGACACTTGAGCAACACCGGACCGGCCGGTGGATCGATGAGTGGGAGCCGGAGGACCCCGAGTTCTGGGCAGCCACCGGGCGCAAGATCGCCAATCGCAACCTGATCTTCTCCATCATCACCGAGCACATCGGGTTCTCCATCTGGAGCCTGTGGTCGGTGATGGTGTTGTTCATGGGGCCGAAGTACGGCCTCTCCGTCGCCGACAAGTTCCTGCTCACCTCGACGCCGACGCTGGTCGGCGCGATCATGCGCATCCCATACAACCTCGCGGTGTCCCGCTTCGGCGGCCGCAACTGGACGGTCGTCAGCGCGGCTCTGCTGCTGATCCCGACCATCCTGTGCGGGGTGGTCATCCATCCCGGTACCACGCTCGGTGTCTTCGTCCTCGTCGCCGCGGTGGCCGGTGTCGGCGGCGGCAACTTCGCCTCCTCGATGACCAACATCAACACCTTCTTCCCGGAATCCCGCAAGGGCTGGGCCCTCGGCCTGAACGCGGGTGGCGGGAACCTCGGTGTCGCGGTCATCCAGATCGTCGCGCTGCTGGTCCTCGGCACGGCCGGTGCGCTGCAACCGAGGATCGTGCTGTGGGTCTACCTGCCGCTGATCGTCATCGGCGGCAGCTGCGCAGCGCTGTTCATGGACAATCTCCGGACCGCCCGCAGCGATACCAAGGCCATGCGCGAAGTCGTCAAGGACGCGCAGTGCTGGGTGATGTCCCTGCTCTACATCGGCACCTTCGGCTCGTTCATCGGCTACGCCTTCGCCTTCGGCCTCGTCCTGCAGAACCAGTTCCACCGCACCCCCGTGCAGGCAGCCGCGGTGACCTTTCTCGGTCCGCTGCTCGGCTCGCTGTCCCGGCCCCTCGGTGGCTGGCTGGCCGACCGGATCGGCGGCGCCAAGGTCACCTTCGCCAACTTCGTGCTGATGGCGGTGTGTGCCGTGGCGCTGATCCTCGCGGCCAACGGCAAGTCGCTGCCGCTCTACACGGTCGGGTTCATCGCGCTGTTCGTGTTCTCCGGTATCGGCAACGGCTCGACCTACAAGATGATCCCCGGCATCTTCCACCGCAAGGCGCTGGTCGCGATCGAGGCGGGCGGCGACAAACCGGCCGAGCTGCTGAAGGCCCGCCGCCTGTCCGGCGCGCTGATCGGCATCGCGGGCGCGATCGGCGCACTCGGCGGGGTGGGTATCAATCTCGCCTTCCGCGCCTCGTTCGCCGCCGCGGGCAGCGGCACTCCGGCCGTGGTGGGCTTCCTGGCCTTCTACGCGGTCTGCTTCGTCATCACCTGGTTGGTCTATCTGCGGCCGGCCACCATAACCGCACCTAGTGCGACGCTCGTCACCGCCAGAGTGTGACGCACAGCTCGATGACCTGCGGTGGGAGTCGGTCGTAACAGGCCGGCAACGATGCCGACCCCGAACCGACACGGCCGGCTCCCAGCATTGAGTGGAACCGAGGAGGACGAGTAGATGACGCGGACGCTGGTGATCGCCGGCTACGGCATGGTCGGGCACCGAGTAGCCACCGCACTGCGCGCACGGGACGGCGCGGGCCAGTGGCGGGTGGTCGTGCTGGCCGAGGAGCCGCACCACGCCTACGACCGGGTCGCGCTGACCTCCTATGTGGACGGTTGGGACCTCGCGGCGCTCACCCTGCCGGACGCCGAGTTCGCCGCCGACGACCTTGTCACGCTGCGGCTGGGCGACCCGGCGGTGCACATCGACCGGGACACCGCGACCGTCCGCACCGCGAGCGGTTTCGAGCAGCACTACGACGCGCTGGTGCTGGCGACCGGTTCGAAGCCGTTCGTGCCGCCGATTCCCGGTCACGACCTGGCCGGCTGCTTCGTCTACCGGACCGTGGACGACCTCGACGCCATCCGCGCCGCCGTCGAGGCGGCGCGGTCGGCGACCCGGCCGGGTCGGGCGGCCGCGATGGTGGTCGGCGGCGGCCTGCTCGGCCTCGAAGCGGCGAACGCCCTGCGCGGTATGGGGGTTTCCCCACACATCGTCGAACTCGGCTCCCGGCTGATGCCCCTGCAGGTCGACGACGGCGGCGGCAGCCTGCTGCGCAGGCTCGTCGAACAGCTCGACCTGACCGTGCACACCGGCACCTCGACCCAGGCCATCGAGGCACTCGACGACCGGCTGTTGGCGAAGCTGTCCAACGGCACCGAACTCGACCTCGACCTCGTGGTGTTCGCCGCCGGGGTGCGCCCCCGCGACGACCTGGCCAGGACGGCTGACCTCGCGGTCGGCGAGCGCGGCGGGATCGTGGTCGACGACGGCTGCCGAACCAGCGACCCGGCCATCTACGCGGTCGGCGAGTGCGCCCTGCTCGACGGCCGCGTCTACGGCCTCGTCGCACCCGGTTACGCCATGGCCGAACTGCTCGCCGACCGGCTCCTCGGTGGCGACGCGACCTTCCCCGGCGCCGACACCGCGACCAAACTCAAACTGCTCGGCGTCGACGTCGCCAGCTTCGGCGACGCGCACGCCAGCACCGAAGGCGCTCTTGAGGTCGTCGTCAACGACGCGGTGGCCGGCTCCTACAAGAAGCTCGTCATGTCCGACGACGCGCAGACCCTGCTCGGCGGCATCCTGGTCGGCGACGCCACCGACTACGCGACGCTGCGCCCGATGGTCGGCCGCACCCTGCCCGCCGCACCGGCCGCGCTGCTCGCGCCGGCCGGTTCCGGGGCCGGGATCGGCCTCGACGCGCTGCCCGACGAGGCGCTGATCTGCTCCTGCAACACGGTGTCCAAGGGCGCGATCACCGAGGCCGTCGTGCTGTCCGGGTGCGATTCGGTCGGCAAGCTCAAGGAATGCACGAAGGCCGGCACCACCTGCGGGTCCTGCGTGCCGATGCTCAAACAGCTGCTGGCCGCCTGCGGGGTCGAACAGTCCAACGCGCTGTGCGAACACTTCAGCCAGTCGCGCAGCGAACTGTTCGAGATCATCAGTGCCACCGGAATCCGCACCTTCAGCGCGCTGATCGGCAAGTACGGCACCGGCCGGGGCTGCGACATCTGCAAACCGGCCATCGCCTCCATCCTCGCCTCGATGCCCGGTGGCCACATCCTCGACGGCGAACAGGCCAGCCTGCAGGACACCAACGACCACTTCCTGGCCAACCTGCAACGCAACGGCACCTACTCGGTCGTGCCGCGCATCCCCGGCGGCGAGATCACCGCCGAGAAGCTGATGGTCATCGCCGAGGTGGCCCGCGACTTCGGGCTGTACACCAAGATCACCGGTGGGCAGCGGATCGACCTGTTCGGCGCGACCGTCGACCAGCTGCCGCCGATCTGGCGCAGGCTGGTCGACGCAGGCTTCGAATCCGGCCACGCCTACGGCAAGGCGCTGCGCACGGTGAAATCCTGCGTCGGCACCACCTGGTGCCGCTTCGGTGTGCAGGACGCGGTCGGCATGGCGATCGAGCTGGAGCTGCGCTACCGGGGCCTGCGCTCACCGCACAAGATCAAGGCCGCGGTGTCCGGCTGCGCGCGGGAATGCGCGGAGGCACGCGGCAAGGACTTCGGCGTCATCGCCACCGAACAGGGCTGGAACCTCTACGTCGGCGGCAACGGCGGCTTCACCCCACGCCACGCGGACCTACTTGTGTCCGATGTGGACAGCGAAATGCTGATCCGGCTGATCGACCGGTTCCTGATGTTCTACGTGCGCACCGCCGACCGGTTGCAGCGCACCGCGACCTGGATCGAGGCGATGGAGGGCGGCCTCGACCACCTGCGTGCGGTCATCGTCGACGACAGCCTCGGCATCTGCGACGATCTGGAAGCCGCCATGGCCGCGCATGTCGACAACTACGCCGACGAATGGCGTGGCGTGCTCGACGACCCGGCCAAACTGGCCAGGTTCACCTCCTTCGTCAACGCCCCAGGCACCCCCGATCCGACGATCTCCTTCCGCACCGAGCGGGGCCAGCGCGTCCCGCAACCGGTGACCCTTGGTATTCCGGAGGTGGCAACCCGATGACCGCACTGCAAGACCGACCCGCCGAGCTGCACGGCCTCGTCCCGATCTGCCGCCTTGCCGATCTGCAACCCGACCGGGGCGTCGCCGCGCTGCTGCCCGACGGTGCACAGGTCGCGGTGTTCCTGCTCTCCGACGGCAGCCTGCACGCCCTGGCCAACGTCGACCCGTTCAGCGGAGCCGCCGTCCTGTCCCGAGGTATCGTCGGCGATCGGGGCGAGGCCCCGGTCGTGGTGTCGCCGGTCTACAAACAGGCCTTCGACCTGCGCACCGGACTATGCGTCGACCAGCCGGAAGTGTCCGTGCACGTCTACCGCGTCGAGCACCTCGACGGAATGGTATGGGTGGGACCGTAATGACACCGATCGCGGAACGGGCCACTGTGGACGTTCCGCCGCTAGCCGGTTACACCGTTGGTATCACCGCGGCAAGGCGAGCCGAGGAACTCGCGGTCCTGTTGCAGCGGCGGGGCGCCAGTGTGCTGCACGCCCCGGCGATCCGCATCGTGCCGCTGCCCGACGACACCGAGCTGCTGGCCGCGACCCGCAATGTGCTCGCCGAACCGGTCGACATCGTGGTCGCCACCACCGGCATCGGGTTTCGCGGCTGGATCGAGGCCGCCGACGGCTGGAACCTCGGCGCCGAGCTGTCCGTCCGGCTCGCCGCGAGCACCCTGCTGGCCAGAGGCCCCAAGGCCAAGGGCGCGATCCGCGCCGCTGGTCTGGTGGAGAGCTGGTCACCGGAGTCCGAGGCGAGCCCGGAACTGCTCGAACACCTCCTCACCGCGGGCGTCGCCGGCAAGCGCGTCGCGGTGCAACTGCACGGCGAACCGCTGACCTGGTTCATCAACTCGCTGCGCGCGGCAGGCGCCGACGTGGTGCCCGTTCCGGTCTACCGCTGGACCGAGCCGGCCGACATCGCCCCGGTCGAGCGGCTGCTGGACGCGACCCTGGCCGGTCAGGTCGACGCGATCGCCTTCACCAGCGCACCCGCCGCCGCGAGTCTGCTGGCCATCGCCGAACGCGGCGGCCGGCGCGAGGAGCTGCTGCGGGCGCTTGGTGGCAGCACGCTGTCGGTCTGCGTCGGCGCGATCTCGGCGGGTCCATTGGCCGAGCTGGGCATCACGGTCGCGCAGCCGGACCGCGCCCGGCTCGGCGCGATGGTCCGCACCCTCGCCGACCTGCTGCCCGCCCGCGCGCCTCGGCTGCGGGTCGGTCAGCGCGAGCTGCAACTGCGTGGCCAGGCCGTGCTCGTCGACGGCGAACTGCGACCGGTCCCGCCGGCACCGATGGCCGTGCTGCGCAGCCTCGCCGCCTGCCAGGGCCGGGTGGTGTCCAGAAAGGCGCTGCTCGCGGTGCTGCCGGCCGGTGGGGAGGAACACGCCGTGGAGACCGCGGTGGCCAGGCTGCGCACCGCGCTCGGCGAACCGCGCCTGGTGCAGACCGTGGTCAAACGCGGCTACCGACTCGCCATCGAACCCCTCGGCGACCGCTGATGCCGCCGACAACCGAACCGACCGGGAGCCGCCGATGAGTCTCGTCGTCGTCGCACACGGCACGAGGGACCCGGCCGGCGCCATTGTCGCAGGCCAACTCGTCGACGCGGTGCGGGCCCAACTCGCCGGAGTCCGGGTCGAACTCGCCTTCGCCGATGTTCGCGGCCCGACCGTCGTCGAGGTCCTCGCTGATCTGCCCGGCCCGGCCGTTGTCCTGCCAGCCTTCCTCTCCAGCGGCTACCACGTCCGCGTCGACCTGCCGGCTCAGCTGGCCGGTTTCGCCGACGTGCGGCTCGCGCCCGCGCTGGGCCCGGCGACGGCACTGGTCGCCGCCATGCACGACCGGCTCCTGGAAGCCGGCTGGCGGCCCGGCGACCGTGTGGTACTCGCCGCGGCGAGTTCCTCGGACTCCTCGGCACTGGCCGATGTGCGCAGGACCGCGTTGCGGCTCTCCGCCCGGCTGGACACCGAGGTCCACCTCGGTTACTGCGCGACCGCGCAACCCGCGCTCCCACAGGCGATCGCGCAGGTGCGGACCAGGGGGAGCCGGGTCGCCGTCGCGTCCTGGCTGCTGGCGCCCGGCCTGTTCCACCGGGCCGCGCAACGGGCCGGCGCTGATCTGGTCGCCGCACCGATCGGCGCGCATCCGCTCGTCGTCGACCTGATGGTCGCGCGTTACCGGGCGGCCTGCGCCCGGCCGATCACCAGTGCCGACCGACCGCAAGCCCGGCGAGGTGCGGGCTAGACAGGTGCAGCACCTCGTAGCCGATGCCGTCGGGCTCGTTCGCGTGCTCGGCCCAGAGCGTGAAGTGCACGAGTTCCCAGTGCTGCGGGTCGATCGCGAGCGCGGTCGCGAACACGCCAGGTTGTTCCGCGCGTTCGGCCATGGCGGCCAACTCGACCTCCACCGTCGACTCCAACTCCGCGTCGGCAGCGATCCGCGTCGCGCGCTTGCTCGCGGCCTTCGGCAGGACCGAGTTCGCCGGGCCGGAACGGAAACCGACGCCCGTCCAGTGCCGCACGGTCGGCCGGCCGAAACTGTCCACGATCCGGCGGAAACCGCCGCCGCCCCACAGGAATTCGTTCATCCCGGATACGTCCTGCCACAGGTAGAACGGTGCGTACTCGTTGACCAGCGAGCCGGCAACACCCCGCTCACGCAACAGGTAGGCCTTGAGCCCGAGACCGGTGAACTCGTCCGTGATGTGGCTGTTGTCGCGCACGCGCTTGCGGA
The DNA here is from genome assembly GCA_036268955.1 of Pseudonocardiaceae bacterium. Taxonomy (GTDB): domain Bacteria; phylum Actinomycetota; class Actinomycetes; order Mycobacteriales; family Pseudonocardiaceae; genus CAJCJE01. The sequence goes on along the minus strand of DATATE010000022.1, from coordinate 31,060 downwards.
TGATCTCCATGTCGTAGTCGGCGGGCAGGCGAAGTTCGTACTGCATCGCATACATCGGTTCTCCCCAGGGATTGTCGTTATCGAACGCAGCGGCCCGAGAGCAACGTGAGCGCACCGTCGACGGCCGCGTCGAACGGAGCGGCGCAACGGGCGGCGCGGGCGAGTACGTACCCGCCCTGCAACACCGCGAGCAGCGTCGCCGCGGTGGTCGCCGGATCGAGATCGGCGACGAACTCGCCGGCATCGCGGCCCTCGGCGAGGACATCGGTGAGACGGTCGCGCACCCAGGTGAGGGTCTGCTCGACCGGTTCGCGCAGCCGGTCGTCGGCCATCACCTCGGGATCCTGGGTGAGCCCGCCGATCGGGCAGCCCTTGAGCACCTCCCGCTCCCGGCGCAGATAGCCGGTGATCCGCTCGACCGCCGAACCGGAGCCGCTGAGCTGGGCGTCGACGGCCGCGCGCATCCGCGCGGCGGTGCGGTTGATCGCGGCCGAGGCCAGATCGGGCTTGCCGCCGAAGTGGTGGTACATACTGCCCTGGCCGGCCCCGGACCGCTGCTGGATCGCCTTCGGGCTGGTCCCGACGTAGCCGCGCTCCCACAACAGCTCACGCGTGCTCTCGATCAGTCGATCCGCCGTGTCCACGAACCACATCGTACATACTAGTAGGTACAGCGGCAATCGAACAGCAGTCGACCTGGCTGGCCGCGCTCGTCCGGTCGACCACCCGCGCCTGCTGGACGCCGGCTTGCCACAATTGGTTCAACCATTCGCTTCGTTGCGGCCACCATCGGCTCCTACCCTTCGCCCGTGTCCGCATACCGAATGACGCCAGAGCAGGCCGGCCAGCTCAGCCTCGCCGAACAGCACGACTGGCATGCCGCGCGGCATTCCCGGCGCACGATCCTACGCGGTGGACTGATCGGTGCGGGCGCCCTTGCCGGTACCGCGCTGGCCGGAAACGCCGTCGCCGTCGCCGATCCGGCCGCGAAGGCCAGCGCTCCCGCCGTGAATGTGGTGGCGGCAGGGGAGCGGGTGACCGGTTCGGCCGTGGCACCCTACGGCCGGCACATCAACTTCGGTGCCGACCCGACCAGCCAGATGATCGTCTCCTGGCAGGTCCGCTCCCCGGTCACCGCGCCGTTCCTGCGCCTTGCCACCTACCCCGGCGAGTTCGGCGAGCGCATCAGGGCCGAGGTGCGGCCGCTGGTCAGCCAGCTGTCCTGGATGCAGCCGATCGACTCGCAACCGCTGATCAAGCCGACCACGGTGACCCAGTACTACCTGCACGTCCAGCTCTCCCACCTGATGCCGGACACCACCTACTACTACGTGGTCGGCCACGACGGGCACGACCCGGCCGGTGATCCGAGCCTCGGTGGTCCGCAGAGCTTCCGCACCGCGCCGCGTAGGCCGGGTCCGTTCACCTTCACCGCGTTCGGCGACGAGAGCGTCAGCTACGACGCGGTCGCCAACGGCCAGCTGATCGCCGGTCTCAATCCCGCGTTCCACCTGCACATGGGCGATCTGTGCTACGCCGACACCAGCGGCCAGGGCCTGATCACCGACTCCTACGACGCCCGCGTCTGGGACGCGTTCTTCGTGCAGAACGAACCGGTCGCCGCGCGCGTGCCGTGGATGGTCGCGGTCGGCAACCACGACATGGAGGCCTGGTACTCGCCGAACGGTTACGGCGGCCAGGAAGCACGGTTCACCTTCCCGGACAACGGCCCGAGCCAGTGTCCGGCGAGCTACTCCTGGCAGTACGGCAATATCGGCCTGATCTCCTTGGACGCCAACGACATCTCGTATGCGATCCCGGCCAACTACAACTACTCCGGTGGCGCGCAGACCGCCTGGCTGCAACGCACCCTCGCCGCGTTCCGTGCCGACGACCGCACCGACTTCATCGTTGTCTACTTCCACCATTCGACGTACTCGACCTGCAAGAACGACGGGGCCGAGGGTGGCGCGCAGGACCACTGGTCACCGCTTTTCGATCAGTACCAGGTTGATCTGGTGCTCAACGGCCACAACCACGTCTACGAGCGCACCGACCCGATCAAGGCCGGTCAGCCGACCACCGTCGCCGGGATCGGCGCCACCATCGATCCGAGCAAGCAGGGCACCACCTACGTGGTGGCCGGCGGCGGTGGCAACAGCGTCTACGCCTTCCCCGCGCTGGACAACTACGAGGGCAACGAGACCCCGAACACCGCGCCGGTGCCGATGATCCTCAACCGGCCGGGCCAGCAGACCGAAACGGTCGAGGTGACCTGGTCGCGGATCCGCTACACCGGCTACGGCCTGATCGCCATCGACGTCGCCCCGGCCCCGTCCGGCCGCAGGACCACGTTGACCGCTCGCGCGCTGACCGAGTCCGGTACCGAGGTCGACCGCTTCACCCTGGTGCGCAAGGCGAAATAACCGCAGGCCGGTCGTGATCACGTTCTGGCCGGCGCCGCGATCACGTTCGGCCGGCGTCACGATCAGGTTCTGGCCGATGCTGCCGCGACGGTCGGCCAGCCCTGCCAGACACTGGGGTAACGCGGTGCCCAACCGGTCGCGTCCCTGAGCTTGGCGTTGCTGACCCGCAGCGAGCGGGTCAGCGAGGTGAGCCGGTCACCCAACAGCAGCGCGGCCCGGCCGGGCGCCCGCAGCCAGGCGCTCGCGCCGGCCGCCGAGGACATCGCCTCGGCATACTCGCGTTTGGTCAGCGGTTCGTCGTCGACGACGTTGTAGGTGCCGGCCGGTGCGGACAGCGCAGCGACCACCGCCGCCGCGCCGTCGGCGACGTGAATCGAGGACAGGTAGCTGTTCGGCGGCCCGAGCACCGGGCTGAAGTGGTGCCGCGCCATGGCGAACAACTGCTCGCTGTGCGTGGCACCGGGCCCGTAGAACAGACCGAACCGCAACACGATCCCGATTCCGCCTGCCGAGCTGAACCGGTTGGCGCCGGCCTCGGCGGCATGATTGCCCTTGCTGGTCGGATAGTGGTCGACCGGCATGCTCTCGTCGATCCACCGGGCGTCCTGCGCGTGGTAGAGCATGCTCACCGACTCCTGCAGGATGACGCCGACCCCGGCGGCCAGCGCGGCGTCGACAACGGCGGCCGAGCCTTCCGTACGCACCCTTTGGGTCTGCTGCCAAGCCTTCGCGCTGGTGAACCGCGTCATCGACGGCTGTGCCGAAGCCAGGTTGGCCACCGCGTCGTGGCCGGCGAACGCCAGCGCCAACGCGGCGGAATCGAAAAGGGACACCTCGGCGACCTCGGCGCCCTGCGCAATCAGCGCCGCTGCCTTCGCCGGTGTTCTTGCCAGTGCGGTGACCGAATGGCCGGCCGCGATGAGCGCCGGGACGGCGTGCCGGCCGAGCGCACCGGTACCGCCGGTGACGAATACCCGCATACCGCACCATAACCGTTCGCGGACGACCTCGCGGCCGGCGCTAGTCAGCTTTTGGTTGTGCGGCAGGCCGGTCGGCCAGCAGCGGGAGCAGCGGATTCCAGGTCTCGCCGGTTTCCGCGTCCCGCCTGCGTCGTGCGATGGCGCTCAACGACTCCAGCACAACGCGGTTGGCCAGCGCCGCGGTGATGTCCGCGTGGTCGTAGGGCGGACTGACCTCGACCACGTCGACGCCGACGACCGGCAGTTCGAGGCAGATCCGGCGCACCGAGTCCAGCAGTTGGCGGGCGCTGAGCCCGCCGGGTTCCGGGGTGCCGGTACCCGGCGCGTGTGCGGGATCGCAGACGTCGATGTCGACGGAGAGGAAGACGCCCTCGCAGTCGTCGATGGCGATGTCGAAGGCTTCGGTGAGGCATTCGGTCAGCCCGCGGTGCACGATCTCGGTCATCTCGTAGCACCGCATCGCCTGCTCGGCCATCCAGTCCAGGGTTTCCGGCTCCGGCCAGTAACCGCGCAACCCGATCTGGAGGAACCGGTCGCCACGCAGCGCGCCCGACTCGATGAGCCGCCGCATCGGTGCGCCGTGGCCCCACAGCGAACCGAACTCGATGTCGCCGGTGTCCGCGTGCGCGTCGAAGTGGATCATCGAGATTCGGCCGTGGCCAACGACATTGGCCACGCCCTTCGCGTCGGCGAAGGCGATCGAGTGGTCGCCGCCGAGGATCAGCGGGATCGCGCCGGACTCGGCCACCGTCTGCACGGCGGCCTCCAGCGCGCCCAGTGCCGCCGTGATGTCGCCGGGCGTCATCATCACATCGCCCGCGTCGTATACGCGCAGGTCGGTGAGGCCGTCGGTGCGCAGGGCAAGGCTGGGGCGGGAGCCGTCGTGGCCGAGGTAGTCGGTCGACCGGATGGCCTGCGGCCCGAACCTGGTCCCCGGCCGGTGTGAGGTGCCGCCATCGAACGGTGCGCCGAGGATCACCACATCGGCGTCGGCGTAACCGCTCGGCTCGGCAAGGTCACATGCGGGCACCCCGAGAAAGGTGATGTCCGGTCCGAACTGGGCCCCGTAACGACTCATCGAATTGTGCTCCCTTCCTCCGCCGCATTCTGCCTGCTGCGCCCGCGTTGGCAAGCCGCCTGCCGCGTTCCGTGCTCGTGGTTGTGGCGCCGAGGAATGCCGCCTTTCGGGTTGACAGGCTGCGTTAGGGTCGAGGGTCGGAGCTGGCGTTGGTCCGAGCGGGAGGTTGTCGTGGACGATCCGCACCTGGCCACCCCCTCCGGTCTGCCTCGGGCGCGCAGCCTCGGCATTCGGCTCGGCGGTGTCGCCGGGACGGCCAACGCGATCACCGACGTGCCCGGTGTCGAGGTCGGCTACGTGACACTGATCTCCGGTTCCGGCCCGCTGCGGCGAAACGAGGGCCCGGTCCGTACCGGAGTCACCGCGCTGCTGCCGCTCGGCCGCGCCGGGATGGGAGTCAGCTGCCCGGCCGGCTGGTATTCGCTCAACGGCAACGGTGAGCTGACCGGAACGCACTGGCTGACCGAGACCGGTTCGCTGTCCTCGGCGATCGTGCTGACCAACACCTACGCCGTCGGCCCCTGCCATCGCGGTGTCGTCGACTGGGTGACCACCCGCCAGCCGAAGGTGACTCCCTGGGACTTCCCGGTGGTCGGCGAGACCTACGACGGACACCTCAACGATGTCAACGGTTCGCACGTGCGGCCAGAACATGCCGTGCGGGCCATCGACGACGCGCGGGGCGGGCCGATCGAGGAGGGTTCGGTCGGCGGCGGCACCGGCATGATCTGCTACGGCTTCAAAGGCGGCAGCGGCACCTCCTCGCGCCTTGTCAACTACAGCGGCACGACCTACACCGTCGGTGCTTTCGTGCAGGCCAACTTCGGTGCCCGCCGGGAACTGGTGGTCGCGGGCCATCCGGTCGGCCACGCCCTGCTGGACGACAACCCGGTCGAGGGCGGCGACCAACGCCTGCCGCCCGGCGCGGGTTCGGTGATCGTGGTGGTCGCCACCGACGCGCCGCTGCTCCCGCACCAGTGCACCTCGCTGGCCCGCCGGGTCACCATCGGCATCGGCCGCACCGGTACGAGCAGCTCACACCATTCCGGCGACATCTTCCTGGCCTTCTCCACCGCCAACCCCGGTGCGCTCGACAGCAGTCCCGGCAGCAAGGACGATCTGGTCGGGCCGCCGCGCATCGAGCGGTTGAACTTCCTGGCCTGGAACACCATCGACCCGCTGTTCGAGGCGACCGTGGAGGCCGTTGAGGAGGCCGTGCTCAACGCGTTGGTCGCCAACGCTCCCATGATCGGCCGCGACGACCACCGGGTGCCCGCGCTGCCGCGTGCGCAACTGCGCGAACTCGTCGCCGACCGGGCCGCCCGCACGATGTGACCGACCGGTTCGTGGCTGACCGTTTGGTGGCAGGCGCGACTGACGATCAGGAACGTATCCCGGTCACTGCTGGCGGGGCCGGGGATAGGGTAGTAGCGCCATTTCGCGGGCGTTCTTGATCGCCGTGGCCACCGAGCGCTGCTGTTGCGGGGTCAGCCCGGTCACCCGGCGGGAGCGGATCTTTCCCCGGTCGGACAGGAAGGTCCGCAGCAGCGCGACATCCGTCCAGTCCACCGAGGTGATCCCGGCGGCCAGCAACGGGTTGCGCCTGCGCTTGGGTACCCGACGTTCACCGCGTTTCATCGTTTTCCTCCGTTCACTAGGATTTTTCGGCTACCAGCTGGACTTGCGGACGCCGGGCAGTTCGCCGCGATGGGCCAGTTCGCGCAGTCGTAGCCGGGACAGGCCGAAGGCGCGGAAGTACGCGCGTGGCCTGCCGTCGACGGCGTCGCGGTTGCGCAGCCGGGTGGCGCTGGCGTCCCTTGGCTGGCGGCGCAGTTCCCGTTCGGCCTGCGCGCGGTGGGCCTCGGTCGTGGCCGGTGCGCGCAGGATCTCCTTCAGCTCCGCCCGCCGTTGCGCGTACCGGGCGACGACGGCCGTGCGCCGTTCGTTCTTGACGATCTTCGATTTCTTGGCCATGACCGGGTCAGCGCTCCTCGCGGAATTCGACATGTCGGCGCAGCACCGGGTCGAACTTGCGCAGCACGAGGCGATCCGGGTCGTTGCGGCGGTTCTTCCTTGTCACGTAGGTGTAGCCGGAACCGCCGGTCGAGCGCATTTTCACGATCGGGCGCAGTTCGTTGCGGGCCATCAGACGCGCACCCCGTTGGCGCGCAGTTCGGCAAGCACCGCATCGATGCCGCGCCGGTCGATCGTCCTGATCGCCTTGGTCGACAGCCGAAGCCGCACCCAGTGTCCCTTACTAGGCACGAAGTACCTGCGGCGCTGGATGTTCGGCTCCCAGCGGCGATTGGTGCGCTGCTGGGAGTGCGAGACCCGCTTGCCGTAACCCGGCTTGCGGCCGGTGAGTTGGCACACCGCTGACATGCGTCCTCCACTATTAGTAATGAAAACCATTTTCAACTAGCCTGATCGAACCATACAGGCACAGGAGGTGTGATGGCGAAGCGGTCACCGACCAAGCTCGTGGTCGTCGCCGGGTTGCCGGCCGAGGCGAGCGCGACCGTCACCGATGCGCTGCTGACCGCCCAACCGGGCACGGTCACGCTGCACCACGATCTGCGTCGGGTCAGCGAGGGCATCGTGATCCGGCGGATGCGTTCGGCCCGGCAGGACCAGCAGGTCGCCTTGGAACTTGCGCACGGCTGCGTGTCCTGCACCCTGCGGGAGGACGTGCTGCCGATGCTGCGCAGGCTTGCCGACATTCCCGGTGTGCGGCGCATCGTGCTGCGGCTCGACCCGGCGATCGAACCGGACGCGGTCTGCTGGGCGATCCAGCAGGTGCTCGTCGGCGACCGGCCGGTCGGCGCGGACCTCGACATCGAGGCGGTCATCACCGTGATCGACCCGGCGACCTGGCTGGCCGCGGCCACCGACGACAAGGACCTGGCCGAACACGGCCTCGCGATCACCCCCGAGGACGAGCGGACCCTCGCCCAGGTGGCCGTCGGTCAGGTCGAGTTCGCCGACGCCATCGTGCTCGCCGGTGAATTCCGGCACGGCTGGACGGGCGCGAAGACCACCGCGGTACTCAACCGGCTGGCCCCACTGGCGCCCCGCGCCCGGCTCGCCGACCTCGATCTCCTCGCTTTGCTGGCCAGGCTGCCGGTCAACGCGCGACGCGGCGCGCCGGACGATCCGCACGGCCCGGTGCTACTCGGCCAGCCGCCCCTTGACGCCGACAGCGGCTGCACGACACTGCTGTTCCACGATCAGCGGCCGTTCCATCCGCAACGGCTGCACGCCGCGTTCGACGCGCTGTTGGACGGCGTCGTGCGGACAAGGGGCCGGGTCTGGGTGGCCAGCCAGCCGGATGCCGTGCTGTGGCTGGAATCCGCGGGCGGTGGCCTGAACCTCGGCCGGGTCGGCAGCTGGCTCGCCGCGACCGACCCGGCCGAATGGTCGGCCGTCGATCCGCAGCGCCAGGCCATGGCGGCGTTGCGCTGGCACCCGTACTACGGCGACCGTGCCCAGGATCTCTCCATCCTGTTGCACGACGCCGATCCCGAGGAGATCACCTCGGCCCTGCGCTCAGCCCTGCTCACCGATGCCGAACTGGCCGAGGGCGCCGAGAGTTGGCCCGCGCTGCCCGACCCGTTCGGTGCCTGGCACACCGACCCGTGCGCGGACCTGCGCCAGGACGAGCCGGACGCGGAACTGAGTACCGGAAAGGAAGAGGAATGAAACCAGGCCTGCATCCCGACTATCACCCGGTGGTCTTCCGGGACACCAGTACGGGAGACCGCTTCCTCACCCGCTCGACCGCGACCTCCGATCGGCAGGTCGAATGGTCCGACGGTAATATCTATCCGCTGATCGTCGTCGACATCAGCGCCTACTCGCACCCCTTCTGGACCGGCAACCGGCGGGTCGTGGACAGCGCGGGCCAGGTCGAGAAGTTCCATCGCCGCTACGGCGACCGGCCGACACGGGGCCGGACCGGGACGGCGGCGGACTGATGGCCGTTCCGAAGCGGAAGACCTCCCGCGCCAACACCTGATCAGCAACCCCGATCACTGTCGACCGCCCGGCCGGGCGAACCTCCTCCGTCCGGGCGGTCATGTCGTGGTCGGATAGGCGGCGGTGCGGACGAACTCGACATCGTCGAGCCCGACCTCGGCACCGGTCGAGTCGACGAAACCGACCCGCAGCGGCAGTTGACTGCTCAGGCTGCGTCGCACGATCGTCGGCCCCTCGGCGCGGGGCAGATGATCATCACCCCACTGTTGCAGGGCGCCGAGCACCACCCACAGCTCCCGGCCGGCCGGTGTCAGGTGGTAGCTGTGGCGGGCCCGCGCGCCGGGCTCCTGATAGGGCTCCTTGCGCAGGATGCCGTACTCCACCAGCGTGCCGAGCCGCTCGGACAGGACGTCCGGGGCGATGCCGAGCGCCGCCCGGAACTCGGCGAAGCGGGTCGAGCCGGAAAGCGCCTCGCGCAGGATCAGCAGCGTCCAGCGGGCGCCGACGACCTCAAGGCTGCGCGCTATCGAACAGGGCTGCGCTGTGCTCGGTCTCACCATGCCGCCATTCTAGCTGAGTTGACAAAACCTACTCAGATCCTGCTAGGTTGGAGAAACCAACTCAGGAGGGCGATCACCATGGACATCGCAGGAACCACCGCTCTGGTCACCGGCGCCAACCGAGGCCTCGGCCGGAAGTTCGCCGCCGAACTGCTCGCCAGGGGAGCCAAGGTCTATGCCGGCGCGCGCAATCCCGCCTCGGTCGACCTGCCCGGCGCCATTCCGGTCCAGCTGGACATCACCGACCCTGCCTCGGTCGCGGCAGCCGCCACGGCAGCGGGCGACCTCACACTGCTGATCAACAACGCCGGCTCCTCGACCGGCGCCTCGCTGCTGACCGGTGACCTGGAGAAGATCCGGTTCGAGCTGGACATGCACTTCTTCGGCACCCTCTCGGTGATCAGGGCCTTCGCCCCGCGCATCACCGCGAACGGCGGCGGCACCATCCTCAACGTGCTCTCGGTGCTGTCCTGGTTCAGCACGCCGACCTCTGGCGCCTACTCGGTGGCGAAGTCGGCCGAGTGGTCACTGACCAACGCGGTCCGCCAGGAGCTTGCCGAACAGCGGGTCCGGGTCAGCGCGCTGCACGTCGGTTACATGGACACCGATATGACCACGAACATCGACGCACCCAAGAGCGACCCGGCCGTCATCGCGAAGATCGCCGTCGACGGCATCGCGGCCGACGAGTACGAGATCGTCGCCGACGACGTCAGCCGTACTGTGCAGGCCGGCCTCGCCGGGGGAGTCGGAGCGTTGTACCCGGCCCTGTCCTGAGCCGACCCGCCCTCTCGCGTAGCCGGCTCATCGTGTCGGGGACCGGTCCCCGACACGATGAGCCAGACTGGGGCATGTGGTTGTGGCCTGGGAAAGCGAAGCGGAAGGGGCCGCGTGCCGGTGACCCGTCGACGGTGATCAGGGCGCCCAACGTGTTCGGCCTCGGCGACGGCAGCCCACTGGTCCTCGCCGCGAAGCCCAACCTGGCCCGGCTGCTCGCCGACCCGAATCCCGTTGCGCCACAGGAATCTCCCTCGGCCGTCTGGTCCGGCCCGGCCTCGATCCGGTTCGCCCTGGTGATCGGCTACCTCGGCCACCCCGATCCGCAGGTCCGGGTGCGCGCGATCAGCCTCGGCAGCCGCCAGTGCGGCCATACCTACGGTTTCCAGCAGCAACTCGTCGAGCTGACGGCCGACCCCGATCCGGTGGTGCGGCTCACCGCGGCCCGTGCCGTGTGGACGGTGGAGGGGGACACCAACTGCGAGCAGGCGGTGCAGTCGTTACGCGATGAGATCCGGGGCTATACCAACGAGTTCGACGCCGCGAAGACCACGACAGGGCGCCTCGGCCCGATGCGGGCAAGGGCCGCGCTGGATCTGCTCGTCCAGCAGGCACCCGATGCGCCGGCACGGGAACAGCTGTGCGCGCTGATCGACAAATACGTCGTGCCGCCTGAGTAGCCGATTGGTGACCGAGCCGTTCGACGGCGGTGAGGTGCGCATCGCGGAACCGTCCGGTCGGGCCGTCCGGTCAGGACCGGGTGTTGCGCAGATCCGAGGGGCGCAGGCCGTAGGCGGCGCGGAAGACCCTGGTGAAATGCGGCATGTCGTGCAGGCCCCAGCGGGCCGCGATCTGGGTGATGCTCTGCGCGGCCAAGCGCTCCGAGGTCAGGTCCTGCCGGACCGCCTCCAGCCGCATCGTCCTGATCAGCCGCGAAACGGACTGCTGTTCATCGGCGAACAGCCGATGCAGCGTCCGGCTGGACATGTGGTGTGCCGCGGCGACGGACTCGTGGCTGAGACCGGGGTCGGCAAGGTGCGACCTGATGAAGGAGATCACCTGCCAGCGCACCGGATCCGGTTCGTTGGGCAGCGTGTCCGGCCCGCTCAGCGCCGCGGCGACCAGATCGACGGCGGCGCGGCCGAGATGTTCGGCGGCGCCGGCCACCACCCCGGTGCGCTGCCGGACCGCAGTGGAGACGAACTCGCTCAGCACCGCGCCCGGCCCCTGCGCGGCCGGCACCGCGCGGCTCATCAGCGAGTGCAGCAGTCGGTCCGGAATCGACAACGCGGTACGCGGAAAGGCCACCACGTCCGAACACCAGTCGATACCGTCCAGGCGCAGCGCGTAGGGCTGGTCGATGTCGTAGATCGCCAGCCAGCCCGGACCGAGCGCGATATCCCGGTCGCCCTGTTGCACGGTGGCCGTGCCACGCCGTTGGATGCACACCTTCAGCAGATCCGTCGGCCGCTTCCTGGTCTGCTGCCCGGTGCGTCGCAAGGTCTGCGGGTCGCCGGTGACCTGGAAGGCCGCGACCTCACCGAGCCGCACGCAGGCCAGTGAGCCCCGTGCACTGGCCCGTTCTTCGATGTCGCGGGCGTCCGGCACCAGCCCGTTGAAGGCGTCGGACAACGACGCACGCCACTGCTCGTGGCTCGCCTCGATACGCGCCGTGGACATCCGCTGTCCTCCTCACGGAGCGTCGATGAGCCCGGAAAGGGCGGCCGTGCGCCGCGGATGGCGGCTATCGACAACTCTGCTGGCAGAAACAGACAACACCAATCGCACGGTACTGGCAAGACTAGCCGCGATGACGTTGGGTCGACCGATGCTGGTCGACCGCTGGACTGGTCAAGAAGGGATCGACAACGATGGCGTTGCTCGACGGTGTGGACTGGGATTCGAAGATCTTCAGCAATGGCTGGGTGCCGGCCAAGGGCGGCACCCTCACCTCGACCGAACCGGCCACCGGGGCCACCCTCGCCACCGTCGGCAACGCCAACGGCGCCGATGTCGCCACGGCCGCCGCGACCGCACGGGCGGCCCAGCCGGAGTGGGCGGCGCGGACCGGCCCCGAACGTGCCGCGGTGCTGCGCAAGGCCGCCCGTCTCCTTGAGGACAACCACGAGGAGTTCGAGAGCTGGCTGGTCCGGGAGGGCGGCGCGATTCCCGGCAAGGCCGCCTTCGAAGTCCAGTTGGTACTGGGGGAGCTGTGGGAGGCAGCCGCGCTGCCGACCCAACCCTGGGGCGCGCTGCTGCCCTCCAGCGAGGCGGGCCGCGAGTCGATCGCGCGCAGGCTGCCGCTCGGTGTCGTCGGCGTGATCAGCCCGTGGAACTTCCCGCAGATCCTGTCCGTCCGCGCGGTCGCGCCCGCCTTGGCGCTCGGCAACGCGGTCGTGCTCAAACCGGACGCGCAGACCGCCGTCTCCGGCGGGGTGCTGATCGCCAGGCTGTTCGCCGAGGCCGGTGTTCCCGACGGTGTCCTGCACATGCTGCCCGGTGGCGCCGAAGCCGGTGGCGCGCTCTGCGAGGACCCGAACATCGCGATGATCTCCTTCACCGGTTCGACCGCCGTCGGCCGCAAGGTCGGCGAGGTGGCCGGACGCACCTTGAAGCGGATTTCCCTTGAGCTGGGCGGAAACAACGCGCTGATCGTCCTCGACGACGCCGACCTCGACGTGGCCAGTTCGGCCGGTGCCTGGGGCGCGTTCCTGCACCAGGGCCAGGTCTGCATGACTGCGGGCCGGCACATCGTCGTCGAATCCGTTGCCGACGCCTACCTCGACCGGCTCGCCAAGCGCGCCGCTAACCTCCCGGTCGGCGACCCGAACACCGAACAGGTCGCCCTCGGCCCGCTGATCAACGAGCGGCAGGTCGCCAACGTCGACCGGATCGTCGGCGACTCGGTCAAGGCGGGCGCCGAGGTGCGCGCCGGTGGCACGTTCGACCGGCTGTTCTACGCGCCCACCGTGCTCGCCGGGGTCACCGAGGAGATGCCGGCGTTCCGGGAGGAGATCTTCGGCCCGGTCGCACCGGTGATCGTGGTGCGCGACGACGACGAGGCGGTCCGGGTGGCCAACAACACCGAGTACGGACTGGTCGCCGCGATCCAGACCGGTTCGCTCGGGCGGGGTCGCGCGATCGCCGATCGGCTGACGACCGGCATCGTGCACGTCAACGACCAGACCCTGAACAACGACGCCTACGCCCCGTTCGGCGGGACCGGCGCCTCCGGCAACGGCGCCCGGTTCGGCACCCAGAGCAGTTGGGACGAGTTCACCCAATGGCAGTGGGTCACCCAGCGCGAACAGGCACACGGGTTCCCCTTCTGACCGATCACGTCACTCCCGGCAGCGACCGACCGATCCCGCCCGGATCGGTCGGTCGCCGCGAGGCGTTGCGCGCTGTTGTCCGTCCCAACCGGACCACGAACCACGCAGCGGCAGGGAGCTAAGGCGTGCCGGTGCTGATGTGCAGGACCGCATCGGCGCGGTCGAGAGTTGCCTTGTCCAGTGGGAAATAGCCTTGCTCCTGCTTGGTGTCGGTGCGCGTGCGAGCGGGCACGATCTCGGAGCCCGCTATCAGGCCCCAGGTGGAGATCCGACGCTGGAGGAGACCCTCGTAGGTATCCGACTCCGGCTCGCCGAGTCCGAGAGCGTCGCTGCGGCCGAGGCTGCTGGCGATGAAGGTGTAGCGCTCGCCCATCAGCGAATCCAGGATGGCGCCCGCGCAGGACCAGGCGAGGTCCATCGGCCCCATCCGCATGGTGCTCGGGCTCCGTTTCAGATGGAGGTTGTGCGCGAAGACCAGCGTCGGGCCGCGTCGGGCCTCCAGATCTCGGATATCGAGGAGGTTCTGCGCCATGAGGGCGTCCCTGGTGCCGCTCAGGTGCGACCACCGGACACTCTGCTCGATCCGTCGTGCTGCCTGCCTGTGGTATCGCAGCAGGCCAAGCCCTGCGGTGAGGTATGTGCGCGCCCGATGCCATTCGGCACGCGATGTCGTTGCGATCGTTTCCGGGGCGCGGGCGTAGAGCGTGGTGAGCAGGTCGTCGGCGATCGATCGCAGTTGGTCTGCCTCGGTGGTGGCGCCGACCGACATTGCCGGGTCCAGGACCGCTTCCTGACGGCTCCATTGTTCGTCGTCGCCGACGAGATCGGCGAGGTCGAGGTCGAGGCCAAGGTAGTCGCGGGCGTGTTCGAGATAGCGTCGCGGACTGGGGGCACTCATCGTTTCCATGGCGGCGTCGAAGCCGTGGAAGGACAGTCGCTGCTCGGCGGGGCGGCCTTCGTTGTGCGCACGCATCCAGGCCACCAGTTGCCGGTTGGCGTCGAGGTCTCCGAAGCCGTGCGAGAAGCCTTCGCGCATCGCGTCGTCGAGGGTGCCCGCCCCGTTCTGGACGAAGTCGTTCACGGTGAGGGCGGCAACGCGGTCGGTCTCCAGCGCTATCGACCGAAAGCCTCGATCGACGAGTGCCGGGAACACTTCGTTGCGGATCCGCGCGAAGACGGGTTCGAGGTGCGTCGGTTCGCCGAGCGCCAACAGGTCGCATGATGTGGGTAGGAGTTCTCGAATGTCCTTACTCATGTGTCTGAATCGTATCGTTGATAGGACGGTTGATACTTTCAGCGCTCTGACCATTCGGTAGTACGGTAAAGTCTCAAACCGGTGAGAACACTACGACCGGCGGACCTCGCCCGCGAGCACGGCATCTCGACCCAGGCGGTCCGCAACTACGAGCTGGACGGCTGCATCCCGCCCGCCGAGCGCACGGCCACCGGGTACCGGATCTACACCGTGGTGCATGCGGCGGCGCTGCGCGCCTACCTGGCTCTCGTCCCGGCCTATGGGCATTCGGCCGCCGGCCGGATCATGAACGCGGTCCACGATGGCGGACTCGACGACGCGCTGATGACCATCGACCGTGGCCACGGTCAGCTGCTTCGGGACCGAGAGACGCTCGACGCCGTGCGGAAGGCGGTGGATCACCTGACGGCGGAGTCGGGCGGACCTGAGGAGCGGTCGGCCGACCAGGACGTCCGAACCATCGGTGAACTCGCACACCGGCTCGGCGTCACGCCGGCAACGGTGCGGAACTGGGAGAGTGCCGGCATCCTCGTTCCGGTCCGAGACCGGGCCACCGGCTACCGCGTCTTCCGCTCCGAGGACATCCGCGACGCCGAACTCGCCCACCTGCTCAGGCGCGGGGGCTACCCGCTGGGCCACATCGCTACCGTCGTCCAACAGATCCGAACAGCGGGCGGCACTGCGGCGTTGGCCGCCGCCCTCGCGCAGTGGCAGGCAAGACTCACCGCGCAGGGGATCGCCATGCTCAACGCCGCCGCCCACCTCGGCGACTATCTGGGCTTGCCAGGCCGTGACTAGCGGCGCGGTGATCAGACCTCGTCGAGTTGGATGAGGGTGTCGATGCCGCGCGCCTCCAGGTACGACTTGTCCGTGCTGCGGCTGGCCTTCACCACGGCCGGGCGGACGCCCTTGTCGATGAGGTGCATGTAGGGCTCGAAGAACGGCGTCCACGGCACGAGGTCGTCGGGCAGCACCAGTGCGGTCGACCGGTGGATGGGTTCCGGCGGCGCGGAGTCGTACTCACGGACGAGGTTGGCGATGGTCGCGCCGATCGGCTTGAGCCTGCGGTCGTTGGTGTAGACGCCGAGGTCGTATTCGAGTTGGTTGAACCCGGTGAACGCGGAGTTGACCTCGTGCGAGCACCACCAGGTGACGCCCCAGAGGTCCTCGCAGCTGACCATGTTGCGGATCGACTGTTCCGTCCACTGTGGAATGATGCTCGGGTCCATCCAGACCTTGGACACCCCGGTCTCCTCGATCCACACCTGCCGGTCGAGGTCGGTGTGGAAGGCCTTGATCAGCTCGATGAAGTACTCCGAGTAGTGCAGCGACGGCGTTGACAGCGGGCCGTAGGTGCTGAACACGTCCGCCCAGCCTGCCCAGGTGTGGTTGGCCGACAGCGTGCCGGTGGTGCCCATCCCGTCGCGGCTGAAGTAGTCGTTGTTCAGCCAGGGATAGTGGTCGATGCCGGCGACGTGCAGCCTGCCCGGCGCTGCCGCGTCGGCGGCGGCGAACATGGCGCGCAGCCAGCCGTCCCCGACACTCGGCGCGACATCGATGCCGAAGGGCTGGGCGAACCAGTAGATCTCGTTGGACAGGTCGAACCCGAGGAAGCGCGGATGCCGGCCGAAACCGTTGCCCAGCGCGGCGAACAACCGCTCGGTGGTGGCGATCGCATCCGGGTCGGTGAAGAAGTTCGTCACCGCGCCGTTGCCGTTGTTGATCAGCCACGGTGGTACGAAAATGAACCCGCTGACCGCGCCGTCCAGCACGGTCACCTCGACGTCCAGCTGCCGGTTGCCGGCGAGGTCCAACAGTTCGGAAATCCGCCCCACCAGCTCCGGCCGCACGAAGTTGGCGTTCGGCTGGAGGTCCGGCCACATCGCCATGATCCTGATGTGGTCCATGCCGAGCGCGCGGATGTCGGCCAGATCGGCCTCGATGGACGCGGCGTCCCAGTTCGACCAGCAGTACCACCAGCTCTTGCTCGGCGTGTAGTTCAGCCCGAACCGCACCCTCCGGTGGCGGCCGTCCGGCAGTGCCGCCGGCACGGTGACCGGAGCCGAAGCGGCGGCGGCAGGGGAGGCCGTGCCCGCGACACCGAGGAGGGCGGCGGCAGCGGTGCCGCCGAGGAAACGACGGCGGTCGAACCCACTGGGCGAGTCGGACATGGTGGCTGACCCTTTCCTTGAGCGTCAGGAGGATCGATCAGGAACGAGGGATCACGGGGTGAGGCCGATACCGTCCGGCACGTTGCCGACCGGGATCGACGGGCCGACCGAGCCGGTGGCGACGGTGACCGGCCGGATGTCGTTGGTGCCCGAGTCGACGACCCAGGCGGTGGTGCCGTCGGTGCCGAAGGCCACCGCGTAGGCGCTGGCGCCGGTCGCGATCAGCGCGCCGACCGCGTTCGTTGCCGTGTTCACCGGCAACACACCGCCGCCTGCCGCGGTGACGTAGAGCTGGCTGCCGTCCGGGGACACCGCGATGCCGGCGGGGGAGCTACTCAGCGGCACGGTCGCGGTCACCGCGCCCGCGGAGTCGACCACCGAGACACTGTTGCTCCCGGTGTTGCCGACATAGGCGGTGTCGTCGCTGCCGACCGCGACGCCGAAGGGCTGCGCGCCGACGGTCACCGTGTGCACGACGGCGTCCGTGCCGAGGTCGATCTCGCTGGCCGTGCCGGAGCCCTGGTTGGCGACCCACAGGTACTTGCCGTCCGGTGAGATCGCGTCCCGTTCCGGGTTGCCGCCCACCGTGATCGGCGCGCCCGCGGTATGCGTTGCCACGTCGATGGGTTGCACGGTCCCGTCGCCGTAGTTGGTCACCCACACCGTCCTGCCGTCCGGGGTGACCGCGACATCGGCGGCGACCGAACCCACGCCGACGGTGGCGATCACCTGGTTGGTCGCGATGGAGATCACTGATACATCGTTGCTGTTGTTGTTGGCCACATACGCTTCCGCGCCGTTCGGGGTGACCGCGACGCCGTCCGGGCCGCTGCCGACTCCGATCACCGGACCGGCAGTGTCGTTCGCCCGGTCGACCGGGGTGACCGTGTTGTCCGAGTAGTTGGACACGTACGCGGTCGGGATGACCTGACCGGGACTGGCCACCGTGACCAGGATCGAGGCGTTCGCGAGCACCGCGCCGTTGCTGGCCCTGCCGGTGATGGTGACCGCGTAGAAGCCGGCTGTCGCGGACGGACTCGCGGTGACGGTCAGCGGCACGGAGGTACTTGCCTTCGCCGCGACCGTTTCCGTGCCGCTGCTCGGGCTGAAGCCGATCGCACTGTCCGGTGTGGACGCCGTCCAGGTGACCGTGGCCGATTGGCTGCCCAGCGAGTTGTCCACGATCACGTTCACCGGGGTGCTCGCGCCGGGCGCGAGCCGGAGCTGGCCGGGATCGGTACGGACCTGGGCGCGGGTGCTCGGCGGGAAGACGACCGGGCCGTCCCCGAAGGAGGGCGGCGCATCGCTCGGCCCGGTGCCCCAGGCGTGGTTCGGTTGCGCGCCAACGGTGAAGTCCAGGCGGGTCAGGCCGGGGTGGTCGGCCAGCATCAGCCAGGTGTGCGTGCTCTGCCGCCCGTTGATCCGCAGGCTCTGCACGTACGGGTTGGCATCGCCGGCACCCGGTGCGTCGACCTCGATCCGCCGCCCGTTGCCCGCGTCGATGGTGACCTGGTCGAACAGGGGAGTGCCGAGGGCCAGCATCGGCACACCCGGTGTCTGCGGGTAGAGGCCCAGCGCGGCCCAGACGTACCAGGACGACATCGCGCCAAGGTCGTCGTTGCCCGGTTCACCGCCCGGTGTCGGGCCGTAGAGCTGGCTCATGATCGCGCGCACCGTCGACTGCGTCTCCCACGGCGCGCCCGCGCTGTCGTACACCCATGGTGTGTCCAGGTTCGGCTCGTTGCCTGCCCAGTCCTGCGGTGCGCTCGGGCCCGCGTTGAGCTGGGTGAAGAACGAGTCCAGCCGGGCACGGGCGGACGCGTCCCCGCCCAGTCCGCTGATCAGGCCGGCCAGGTTCTGCGGGACCATCCAGGTGTACTGCGCGGCATCGCCCTCCTGGAAACCGCTCTGCCCGAAACCGCCGTTGGTCGCCAGCGGGTCACCGGGCGGGAACGCGCCCTGCGCGTCGCGCGGCTGGATGTAGCCGGTCGAGGTGTTGAACAGATTCGTCCAGTTCTGCGAGGTCTTGGCGAAGCTGCTCGCCACGGCACCGTTTCCGGTGGCGCCGGCCAGTTGGGAGATCGCGAAGTCGTCCAGTGCGTACTCCAAGGTCTCCGAGGCGCCGTTGGGCACCGGGGAGATCGAGTCGGACTGGGTGTTGGGCACGTACCCGTCGGAGACGAACGCGGCGCCTTCCGGCCGGTCGACGTACCAGCCCTGGCCGGGGGTTCCGGTGCCGCGCGCGCCGTGCACCATCTCGCTGACCGCCTGCTGCGCGTTGAATCCCCGCGCGCCGAAGGCCCAGGCACCGGCCAGGATCGGGTCGGCGGCGTCGCCGTTCATCACTCCGGACTCGCCATTGGCCACCGGCCACTTCGGCAGCCAGCCGCCCATCTGGTTGCCCTCGGTCACCAGCGAGGCGGCCATGTCACTGGCCTGCGCCGGATCGAGCAGTGCGACCAGCGGGATCTGCGAGCGGTAGATGTCCCAGCCGGAGAAGTCGGTGTACTCGGCATGCCCGCGCGCGACGGTGTGCACCTTGTCGTCGAAACCGAGGTAGCTGCCGTCCGCGTCGTTGAACAGGCTCGGGTCCAGCAGCGAATGGTAGAGCGCGGTGTAGAAGGTGGTCTGCTCGGCGACGCTGCCGCCGTGGATCTGGATCTTGTCGAGCTGGGAGTTCCAGGCCTGCCGGGCCGCGTTCGCGGTGCGGGCGAGGTCGAAGTGGGCGTTCTCCGCCTTCAGGTTCGCCTGCGCACCCGCTGCACTGACGTAGGAGATGGCGACCTGCATGTCGACGACCGGGTTGCTGGTGGTGTCGAAGGTGAGCGAACCGCCCGCGACCACCCCGCCGCCCTGCGTCGGCGTCCCGGCGCGTTGGTGGGTGGCGAACGACTTGTCGACCGGGGACTGGCGGCCGTGTGCCGTCATCGAGGTGCTGTTGGTCCGCACCTGCGCGCTGCTCGTGCCGGCCCCACCCCAGGTGCCGGATGCGGTGAACGGCCGGTCGAAGGTGGCCGCGAAGTACACGGTGTAGGAGTCCGGCTGGCCGCAGAAGTGGCCGCTGGTCACCGAACCGGTGATCCCGGTGTCGCCGATGGTCTGGAAGGTCGCGCCCGACGAACCGTTCTGGCTGTCGGCGACCTTCACCAGTAACTGCGCCTGCGTGGTACGCGGGTAGGTCAACCGGGCGAGTCCGGTGCGCGCGGTGGCCGTGAGGTCGGTGCGGACTCCGCTGCCGGCCGGGCCGACGGTGACCCCGTAGGAACCCGCGGTGGCCTGCTCGCCGGTGTGACTGAACGGTTGGCTGGCCGAGGTCGGATCGGTGGGTAAGGCGCCGACCAGCGGGAGGAACGGGATGTCGCCGGTGATCGCGCAGCCGGCGCCGGACAGGTGGGTCAGGCTGAAACCGGTGATCTGGTTGTCGGTGTAGGAGTAGCCACCGCCGGCCGGCCTGCTTGAGGTGTCCGGGCTGAACTGGACCATGCCGAACGGCAGCGCCGCGCCGGGGAAGGTGTCCACGTCGCCGACCACCGCGCCGCCGCTGCCGGTGCCGACGAACGGATCGACCAGCGCGGCCGGGTCGTGGTTCGCGGACTGACCGGGTGCCGAGGTCGCGGCGGTGGCCGGAATTCCGACCAGCAGCAAGGAGAACACCGCGCCGAACAGCAGTCCGACCCGGCCGGGTCCCGATCGGCCGACTGGCCGTCTCGCTGGTCGTCTGCCTGCGGCGGCGCGTCCTGACATCGTTGTCATCGTCTCGGCCTTTCCCGTCGAGCTGAGTCGGGAGTCGGTGTCCTCGCCGGCAGGCGTGGAGAACTGCGTGCCGCGACGTGGTTGCGGAGCAGGCGGATTCTGCCTGTCGGCCTACTGGACAGTCAAGAAGGGCGGACCGTCAAGAAGCCAGCAGGACCGAACAGCGGGACCAACCGGCCGCGAGTGGAGGTCCACCTTCAACGGACGGCGCCGGGTCGAAGCGGCGATCGCGGGCCCGGTGGAGGGCGCCGAACTCGTCTTCGATCTGGCGCTCCAGCCCGGAAGAACGCGATAGCACACGAACGGGAATACAAAACTGGTGAAAATACTAGAAAATAGCCAGCGGAATTCATAGAATCGAGTCGGAATGAACCGAAGCGGTTACTGCATATACAGTAACCGCTTTCGGCATGTCGATGGCTCGATTGACGTGGCGAACCTCGGGCGCGGCCCGCGAATCAGGCGGCGCCGCCGATCGGCAGGGTGGTGACGCTCGACGCGGCGGAGGTGTTCGCGCCGGCGGTCGGACGCAGGGCCGGAGTCCGGTTTCCCAGCGTGCCGGACAGGATCCGGTGCTGGAGATCGACCATGTGCTGGGACGGTTCGAGACCGAGCTTGTCCCGGACGTAGCTGCGGTGCGCCTGGTAGACCTCAAGTGCTTCGGTGCGTCGCCCACAGCCGGCCAGCGCGACCATCAGCCTGCCCTCGACCCATTCGTGAGCCGGTTCGCTGAAGCTCAACTCCTTCAACTCACCGATGACCTGCCGGTGCTGGCCGGTGGCCAGGTAGGAGTCGACCTTCAGCTCGAAGGCCTGCCTGCGCTGTTCGCCGAGGTAGCGGGCGCGTGCTTCGAGCGCGCGGGTCCGGCGGACACCGGAGTACGCCTCGCCCTGCCAGCAGGCGATCGCGTCGGTCATCATGGTGGCCACGACGGCGGGACTACTCTTGGCCTGCTGCTTGCGGCCCTCGGTGAGCAGGGCTTCGAACCGCGTGCAGTCCAGATCGTTCGGGTCCATCCGCAACGCATAGCCGTCACCCTGGGTCTCGATGGACAGCGGGGTCGAGCCCGTGGGGTCCGCGCTGCGCTGTAGAGCACGGCGGATCTCGTAGACGTAGGTCTGGATCGTCGGCAGGGCGGTGCCGGGCACCCCTTCCGGCCAGATCTCCTCGATCAGCCGGTCGGTGCTGATTGCGATGTTGGGCGACAGCGTGAGCAGCGCGAACAGTTGCCGCTTGCGTGGCGCGCTCGGCGTGACGTCCTGATTTCCCTGCTCGACGCGAAGGACGCCGAGAACGTTGATCCCTGTGGTCACCGTAACAACTCCCCGAATTATGGTGAAAAAGTTTCTGCTTTTTGCGAAAAGGTTGTGTCATGCCTCGGGCATCCGGACCCTCGGTATGAAATCGATTCAAGTCAGGGCTGCTTCGCCCTTTGTCTGCGTCTGGTTCGGCTGTTGTTGTCCTGGATTGACCACCAGGACCCTTCCACGCCGATGACATCGACCTGACCCAGCTGGAACCGAGTAAGTAGTGGCAGTTGTTGCCACTACTGCACCGAACCCGAACTCCGTCCGTGTCAACCTTTTCGCGCCGATGTCGCTGTGATCAGCCTTGCCATTCGGCCACTGTTGTGGCGTTGTTGTCGATTGTATTCGGCGCGGATGTGCATCTACTGACTGTTCAGTGCTCGTTCAGTGCGTAACCCGAGTGTGGCCGCTGTTCGCTCAGCGCTCGGTCCGTGTCCAGGTCATCGACGGCGTGGCAGAGCCGATGTAGACAGTATGCGGACCGGCAGGAGAGACAGCGGTGATCCATGTGGGTGAGTAGGTGTCACTGAATCACGTTCAGGCCGTTGAGGGAAGGGGGGAGTGCCGTAATGATTCGTGCAGACGGACCAATCTGGTTCGCACCGGATTGGCCAACGGCAGCCTGAGTTCGTCCAGGATCGCCAATGCGCGTTCCCAGGCCTCGCCGGCCGCGGTTTCGTAATCCGCCGCGAGCCAGGAATCGCCAAGTGCGACCAGAACCTGCGCTTCATAGGTTCGGTCGCCGTTTTCCTTGAAAAAGGCGATGGCGCGGGCATGGCAATCCGCCGCCTGGTGGTATTCACCGAGCAGATGATGGGTGTCGCCCAGCGCCGTCCAGCAATCGCCCTGGCCGATGCCGTTGTCCAGCGACCGGTAGATCTCCATCGCCTCGTCGATGAACTCGATGCCCTCCGGATAGCAGCCCAACCTGGTCAGGCAGCCGCCGATGCGTTCCAGCGAGGCGGCCTGCCCGTTGCGGTCGGCCATCTCCGAGTACAGCCGCAGGGCCTGCTCGTGATGTTCGATGGCCTGCTCGTAGCGGCTCTGCTGGGCCAGTACCGCGCCGAAGTTGCTGTGCAGGTAGGCGTGTTCGGTGGTGTAGCCGAGTTCGGCGAACAGCCTGTGCGTGGCCTCCAACTCGGTGAGCGCTTCGTCGTTGCGGCCGAGAAAGTGCAGTGCCCCGGCCAGGCTGCGCCTCGTATGCGCCTGGCCGGTCAGGTCCTCGGCCGTGACCGCGGCGGCAAGCCCCAGCCTGGCCCCTGCTTCCCAGTCGTGCCAGTAACCCTGGCGTTGCAGGAACTGCTGTGGGATGAGCGCCAGCTGCCAGGCGTGCGTTGCGAAGCCGGAGTCGGCGGCAATGCGCACGGTCGCGACCAGCACATGCCGTTCCGCGGCCAGCCAGGCCTTCGCGTGCTGCTTGCTCGGCAGTTCGGCCGGGACGACCCCCGCCTGCGGATCGGCAAGCTCGATCGGGATGAAGTACGGGCCGAGCAGGGAGTTCGCCCGGTAGGCGGAGTGCAGGTAGAAGTCGAACAACCGCCGCCGCGCCTCGGTGCGGTCGGCCTCGGTGTCCAGCTCGGCGGCCAGTTCGGCGGCGTAGACCCGGATCAGGTCGTGCATGCTGAACCGGTGCGGATGATGTTCGGTGATCAACCGTGCCCTGGTCAGCTCGGTGACCAGCCTGCGGGTGTCGGGCTCGGGCCTGCCGAGCAGACCGGCCATCGCGGCCAGCGCGATGTCCGGTCCGCTGTGCAGCGACAGCAACCGGAAACCGCGAGCGGCCTGGGGGCTGAGCAGCTCGTAGGACCAGGAGAACACCGCGCGCATGTCGGTGGCGGGATCGTTGGCGCTGAACGCGTCGAGCCGGGTGCGCGCGTCGCGCAGCTCACCGGCGATCGCGGCGATCGGCAGGTAGTAGTGCACGGTGGCCCGCGCCGCCACGATCGCCACGGCCAGCGGCAGCCCAGCACACAGTTCGACGATCTCGTCCAGCGCGGCGCTGTCGTCGGCCAGCCGGTAGGGGTCCAGCCGCTGGGTCAGCGTGGCGCGGGCGTCCTGCGCGGAGAACGACTCGACGGTCAGCGGATAGGCCGCGTGCGTGGTGATCAGCCCGGTGAGCTGGTTGCGGCTGGTGATGATCACCAGACAGCCCGCGGCGGCGGGCAACAGCGGCCGGATCTGTTCGACGTCCCTTGCGTTGTCCAGCAGCACCAGGACCTTGCGGCCGTGCAGCATGCTGCGGTAGAGCGCGGCCTGCGCCTCCACCTCGACCGGAATCCGCTGCGGGGCGATGCCGAGCGCGTCGAGGAAGATCCGCAGCGCCTCGCTCGCGGTCATCGCGGTGCCGCTGGAGTCGAAGCCGCGCAGGTTCAGGTACAGCTGGCCGTCGGGATACCGCTGCGCCACCTGGTGAGCCAGATGGATGGCAAGGGTGGTCTTGCCGATCCCGGCCATACCGTCGATCGCCACGATCCGCACGCTCGCCGGACCGCGCTCGGTCGGTTCCAGCAACCCGTGGAGCCGGTCGAGTTCCGCTCGTCGGCCGGTGAAGGTCGGCAGGTCGGCGGGCAGTTGCGCGAGCGGGACGAGCGGGGCCGGTGACTCCTCGTCCGAGGACTGCCCCGAGACGGCCTTGGTGGCATTGGAGTCCGGCGCGGCCAGGGCAGGCGAGGGTGTCGGCGCGGCCGATCCGTTGGTCGGTAACTGATTCCCGGCCAGCGCCGCCGATCCCGCCGTCGTTAGGTGATTTATGGCAGTGTGTGCCGAATGCGTGCCGTTGTCGTTCGGCGCGGATTGATGGCTCGGCAGGTCCGGTGTGGCCTGCTGGCGGAGGACTTTCTGGTAGGCCTCACGCAGTTCCTGGGTCGGGTCCATGCCGAGGTCGTCGGCGAGTTGCCGAGTCACCGTCTGGTAGATGCCCAACGCCTCGGCCTGGTAGCCGGCGGCGGCGAGGACCAGCATCAGCCGCGCCTGTAACGGTTCGTCCAGTTGCGCACCCGCCCCGGCCTGCCGCAGCGCCGGCAGCAGCAAACGTGCGCCGCCGAAGCGCAAGGCCGAGTCGGCGGCCTCCTGAGCGACGATCAGCCGCTCCTGGTCGACCGCCCTGAACAGCGAATCGGCCTCGATGCCGGCCGCGCACTGGCCGCGCCACAGCTGCAGGGCCTGCACGAACAGCGGTACCGCGTCGGCGGGCCGCTCGCCCTCCAGCGCGTTCCTGCCCTGCT
Organism: Pseudonocardiaceae bacterium; assembly: GCA_036268955.1. Taxonomy (GTDB): domain Bacteria; phylum Actinomycetota; class Actinomycetes; order Mycobacteriales; family Pseudonocardiaceae; genus CAJCJE01. The sequence continues at coordinate 6,222 of DATATE010000022.1, read as the reverse complement.
TGGCAAGCGCACGGAACTGCCGTAGGTCAAGGCTTGCCCCGTCCAGCGCGAGTCGATACCCACCGCCCTGGCGGATCAGCCAGCGGCCGTTGGATCGTGGCGGCAGACCCGGTTCGAGGGCGCGGCGCAGTGCGCCGATGCAGCGCTGGATGACATTGGCCGCGCTGACCGGCGGATCGTGCGGCCACAGCAGGCTGATCAGCTCGACCATGCTGGCCGGCTGACCCGCCTTCACCAGCAGCAGTGCCAGGATCGCGCGCTGCTGGGGCGGGCCGAGATCGATTTCGCTGTCCCCGTGCCAGGCGCGGACCGGGCCGAGCACCGAGAGTCGGATGAGATCAGCGGAGTGCCCTTCGAGCGCGCCGGGGCGCGGACCATCCAGCGTTCGCGCCGGAGCAGGTGATCCGCCTTGCACGTCCCCTCGCCCAATCAACTCCGCCAGGTTCGCGCCGGCGTCGGCCTGCCGAACCACCGGCTACCAGCTTTCGCTGGTCGTCGACATTTTCGTCCTTATTGTACCCTGGTATCGCTCAATAATATCCGACTATAGGTAGGCCTTCTACGCGCGTAAGTCCAGGGAATTCTTCACTATAAGTTCCGACGATGTGGGAATAGTCCGAATCCGCCGGCGCGGCGCAGGCTAATCGGCCGGTGTTCGTCAGTTTGAGCGCCCAGCTGCGCCGGCGATGGTGTCCGAACGCACGGCGTCAAGTGGTGGTTCCCGTCAAAGGGGACCGATCTTGTGCCCTTTCGTCCCCACATCGAGCCACGTTCTTGCGCTTTGATCAGAATTGGTGCAAGGCAGCTGAACAATACCGGTGCCCCGGTGCGCGAGATTCGGCTGGGCCGTTGCGAGGGCCAGGCGCCGCGCGGCGCCTGCTCGACCTGACCAGCAGGGCCGGCCACGTCTCCCTGGTACCCGGAGTCACCATCATAGCCACCTGCGGCGGCAGTGAGACCATGGTCTCATCATGGTTGCCTGGTCGCCGCTCGCTACGACGCGCCAATGCATGTGATCTGTCGAAACACAATGGCCACACTGCATGTTCATCCTGAGTTCACCGAGACGTCACCATGGTGGCCTGTCACCCACCGCACTGGTTGTTCGGGTCAGGGGTTCGCCATCCTCGCAAGGCTGGTCCCGTTCACCCTGCGCAGGCTGTTCGTTCCCGCTGGTGACCGCATCTGCCATGTCGACCTCCTATGTCGCCGATATGCCCACTATCGGAGGTAGCGGTCTGACAATGCGCTGTTCGGTCGGTAAATGCGTGTTTAGCGAGTCGAATGCGGGAGCGATAATGCTCTACCGGGCGCGATCCCGACTCCTGGGTAGGCGCGGCCAGGGGACGGAGCCCAGTGGAGCCACCGGTCCCGCACACTCCCCGCCTGCACATACGGGCCTTCGTCGACGCCGATGTCGACGCCGTCTACGTGGCTGCCAGGATCGGGACATCCAGCGCTGGACCACGATTCCGGCGCCGTTCCTGCGCCAGCACGCGGAAAGGTTCGTCAAGGAAATCTATCCGCAGGGCTGGGCGAACAATACGCATCGAATTCTCGATTCTTTCGCGGAGAATCCAATGCCCTGGTCTCCGCCTTAACCTTGGTTTACAGCGCGCCGCGCGTATTCGAAATCGGTTATTTGACGAGTAAGGCGCACCGTGGCCGGGATTACCCGGTCGAGGCGCTGGACGCATTCGTGCGGTGGATCTTCTCCTGCCTCGGCGCGCAGCGCATCGAATGGCAGGGCATTGTCGGTAATCCGACTTCTTGGGGGGTCGCGGCGAAGGTCGGTTTCCAACTGGAAGGCGTCATGCGGGCGCGGGCCAACCAGCGCGGCATCGCCCGCGACACCCAGGTCGCCACTGACCGATCACCGACATCCACGACTTCGGGTACGCGGTGTCACCTGACGCTGCCGACACGCGGTCGCGTGGTGTAATCGGTTCGTCACGCGGTATCGAATATGGTGTTGCCAGGACCGCGATGAACTGGTGAGGCAACTTCGGCCCGGCCAGGCGCGTCTTATCGAGGGAACGAGTCACTCCAGTTTGGAAGGTTGCCGGTGACGGTCCGGAGAGGTGTCACGGTCTTCGCCGTGCTCGTTGTGCTCGCCGCCATCGGGGTGTTCGCGATCATGTTCGTCAACGGCATCCACGGCCCGATGTCCCCGTACTGCACGGTCGCCGCGACCGGTTCGGGCGCAGCGGATTCCACCGGCTCCTCGGATTCGTCAGGTTCGGACTCCTCGGGTTCCGGCGACTTCAGTTTCAGCCCGGAGCAGGCCAGCAACGCGGCAACGGTCGCGGCGGTCGGCCTCAAGCTGGGCCTGCCCCCGCACGCGGTCACCGTCGCGCTGGCGACCGCCTGGCAGGAGTCGAAACTGATCAACCTGACCAGCGGCGACCGCGACTCGGCCGGCCTGTTCCAGCAGCGGCCGAGCGAGGGCTGGGGCACCTACGCGCAGGTCACCGACCCGGTGTACGCCTCGACCAGCTTCTACCAGCACCTCGCCGCCCATACGGACTGGGCCTCGATGAGCGTCACCGACGCCGCGCAGGCCGTGCAGCATTCGGCGACCCCGGACGCCTATGCCCAGTGGGAAGCCGAGGCCCGCGCCATGGCCAGTGCCCTGACCGGTGAGACGACAGGCGCCCTGACCTGCCACGATCTCAGCGTTGCCCCGGCCAAGGTCAGCCTGGTCACGGCGGCCACCGAGCAGTGGGGGACCAGCACCATCAGCGGGGCGCACGATGCGATGCAGGGGTGGGCGATGGGCAGTTGGCTGGTGGCCAACGCGACCCAGTTCGGCATCGACAGCGTCACGGTCGCCAACCGCACCTGGACGGCGGCCTCCGGCGCCTGGTCGACCCCATCGACCGGGGTCTCCGCCACCGCCACCTCCGCCGACGGCACGGTCAGCCTGCACCAGGTCCAGGTCGCGCCCACCTCCTGAGCCCTGAACCACCTGACTCGGCCGATCGAGGACTGCCGCGATGCCGGTCGCGATGCCGGTCGCGCCGAAGGGAGACTTCCTACCTTAGGCTGGGCAGTCGTGACCAGCCTCGATTCCTCCTCGACGCAGGGACCGCTGGACGGTCTGCTGGTCGCGGACTTCTCGCGGGTACTCGCCGGCCCCTACGCGACCATGCTGCTCGCCGATCTCGGCGCCACCGTGATCAAGGTCGAAGGCCCCGGCGGCGACGACACCCGAACCTGGCAACCGCCGGTCCGGGACACCGAGGACGGACCGGTCTCCACCTACTATCTGTCCATCAACCGCAACAAACGCTCGATCGTCCTCGACCTCACCGACCCGGCGGATCGGTCGCTCGCACAGGAACTCGCCGCCCGCGCCGATGTCCTCGTCGAGAACTTCAAACACGGCGGCCTGACCCGCTTCGGTCTCGACCACGACACCGTCCGCGCCGGCAATCCGGGCGTCATCTACTGCTCCATCACCGGTTTCGGCACCCACGAGGGCGCCAACCTGCCCGGCTACGACCTGCTCGTGCAGGCGATGTCCGGCCTGATGAGCCTCACCGGCGCCGCCGACGGCACCCCCTACCGGGCCGGGGTCGCCGTGTTCGACGTGCTCACCGGCCTGCACGCCGGAATGGCCATCCTCGCCGCATTGCACCACCGCGACCGCACCGGTGAAGGCCAGCGCGTCGAGACGAACCTGCTCTCCACCGCACTGTCCACCCTGGTCAACCAGACCTCCGCTGTCCTGGCCGGCGGCGTCGTGCCCTACCGGATGGGCAACGCCCACCCCAGCCTGTTCCCGTACGAGCCGATGCCGACCGCCGACGGTACCTTGATCATCATCGCCGGAAACGACGGCCAGTACCGCAAACTCTGCGCCGCGATCGGCCGGCCCGAACTCGGCGACGACCCGCGCTTCGCCACCATGGCCGACCGCACCGCCCGCCGCGAGGAGTTGCGTCCGCTGCTGCTGGCCGCGCTCGCGAAGCGCCCGGCCACCGAATGGTTCGATCTGCTCACCGCGGCCGGGGTGCCCTGCGGCCCGATCAACACCGTTGACGCCGGCATCGCCCTCGCCGAACGTCTCGGCCTCGCCCCGATCGTCCAGTCCGGTGGCGCCGACGGCGTGCCCACGATCCGCAACCCGGTCGACTATTCGGCGACCCCGCCCAGCTACCGGTTGGCACCCCCGGCGCTGGGCGCCGACAGTGATGCGATCCGCGCCTGGCTGACTTCCTGACCTTCCTCCCGATCTTCCTGCCGAATCGTCTCCAGAAAGGACCTCCCGATGGACGAGCAAGAACTCGGCGACATCCTCACCGCGGTCCGGACCTTCGTCCGGGAGCGGGTGATCCCGCTGGAAACCACCATCGAGGACACCGACGAGGTCCCGGTGGAGATCCGCGAAGCCTGCAAAGCCATGGGCCTCTACGGTTTCGCCATCCCGGAGGAGTTCGGCGGCATCGGACTGACCATGGTCCAGGAGGTCGAACTCGCCTTCGAACTCGGCTACACCACCCCGGCGCTGCGGTCCCTGTTCGGTACCAACAACGGCATCGCAGGCCACGTCCTGCTCGAAGGCGGCACCGCCGACCAGCGAAAATCCTGGCTGCCGCGACTGGCCTCCGGTGAGGTGACCGCCTCCTTCGCGCTCACCGAACCCGATGCGGGCTCCGACCCGTCATCGCTGACCACCCGCGCCGTCCGCGACGGCGAGGACTGGCTGCTCACCGGGGCGAAGCGCTACATCACCAACGCCCCACTTGCCGACGTCTTCATGGTCTTCGCCCGCACCAACCCCGACGCCGCCCCCGCACGCGGCATCTCCACCTTCCTCGTGCCGGCCGACTCGCCCGGCCTCTCGCTCGGGCCGAAGGACCACAAGATGGGCCAGCGCGGCGCGTGGACCTGCGACGTCCACCTCGACGAGGTCCGCGTCCCGGCCGCCAACCTGGTCGGCGGGCAGGACGGCCTCGATCGCGGTTTCGGCACCGCGATGCGCTGTCTCGCGCACGGCAGGCTGCACATCGCCGCGCTGTGCGTCGGCATGGCGCAGCGCCTCGTCGACGAGCAGGTCCGCTTCGCGCGGGAACGCGAACAAGGCGGCCACCTCATCGCCGCCTACCAACTCATCCAGGGCCTCGTCGCGGACTCCGTCACCGACCTTTACGCAGGCCGCGCCATGGTCCGCGCGGCAGCCGTCACCTTCGACGCCGGCACCGACACGACGATCGGTCCGTCCACCGCCAAGTACTTCTGCAGCGAGATGGTCGGCCGTGTCGCCGACCGAGCCGTGCAGATCCACGGCGGCGCGGGCTACATGCGCGAGGTTGCCGTCGAACGCTTCTACCGCGACGCCCGGCTGTTCCGTATCTACGAGGGCACCAGCCAGATCCAGCAAATCATCATCGCGCGAGGTGTCCTCGGCGACGCCGCACGAGGCTAACGGTCGAGCCGCCCGGCCCGGACGTGCGGACCCATCTCAAGCAAGTGCCGCAACTGTCCGACCATGATTTCTTTGCCGCACGGTGGATAACGCAAGTGCACCGAGATCTTCTGCGCTGGGGATGAGCTTGCCGTACTCCCAGCGCGAAGGATGCGATTCGGCCCGCTGCATGGCATCGGCGACTTGTTTGAGCGTCAACCGCTTGGCAAGACGAGCTTTGCGGAAGGGCCGCGCCGAGTTCACGGACCCGAGGCGTCCCGACCGTGTTCCCACCAGCGCTCGTTGTCCCGAGCGTAGTGGCCGATTCGATCACCGTGGTCACCCATTGGGTGCGATTCGCGCTTGCACGACCAGCAAATTTTCGGCGGCCTTCGGCGCCCTGAAGTCAGATGATCACCCCGGTCCTCCTGGTCAGTCGATCGAGGAAACCTCAATCGTCCTATAACGGACAAAAGGTGATCGATGTAGGCCTGTGACACGACCGGTGACGGCGCCCGGTAAGCTTCTCGGAGATCACCGACCCCGGTGGTCATGCCCCCGTAGCCCAATCGGCAGAGGCAGCGGATTCAAAATCCGTCCAGTGTCAGTTCGAGTCTGACCGGGGGCACACATGGCAATCATATTCTGTATGTTGCATCGTTGACGTGTGACTAGGGCGTGTCTCCAAAATTCTGGCCTGCTCGTGAGCGATGATCGGTGAATGTTTCGGACAGGTCTGATCTCGGATGAACTGTGGGAGTTGGTTGCACCGCTGATGCCTTCCCGAGAAGGCTTACGCGGCAGGCCACTCG
>DATATE010000021.1:0-42551 GCA_036268955.1 Pseudonocardiaceae bacterium | reverse complement strand
TGGCGTGGACTGATCTTGGTCGACAGCCCTCCTACCGGAGGCTTCATCTCGTTGTCACGCCGACACTCCGACAAACATCAACTCGTGATCCACATCCCTTGTCCACCAACACTTCCCGACCAGGTTGAAAACGGCTCACTGACCGTCTGGCTGGACGCATCCACCAACGGCCACCGCCGGCTACTTTCAAACCCCACCAATTCGGCGGCTGCCCAACCCTGAGATACGCCGGTTGAGCCCGCCGGCTCGGCAGTCCAGGATGCGTAGCTCGGCTACCTCGTGCATCTGCACGAGCCTGGCGCCTTCGCTCAGGCCTTCCGCTTGGTCGCCTTCGCCAGGGCCGAGACCATCACCAGGGCGGAAATCCGCAGGAACAAGGACGTACCGGGGATCGAGGACCGGCACGACAGGCTCCAGCGGATCACCGTGCCGCCCTGGTGTTCGGCCAGTTCGACCTCGCCGGTCCAGTCCGGGAACGCGGCGCCGGAAAGGGCCCGGTAACCGAGCCTGCGCTCCGGCTCGAAGTCGGTGATCTCCTCGCGGATGTGCCGGCCGGGAGGAAGGGTGATGTCGCGGATCGCGCCGACGCCGTTCGGGTCGTCATTGCCGAGCCGCTCCATGGTCGCCGCCATGCCGGGGGCCCAGTTGGCCATGTCCACGTGATCGGCCACCGCCGCCCAGGCCGAGGGCAGGGGGACATCCACTCGTCGTACCGCGCACGCACGTGCCATTGCGACAACTTACCAGCCAGTAGCTAGCGGGCGTCCTGTTGTGTCGACCACTACATCGACGACCGGGTCGATCACGGTGGAGGTCACTGGGGAGATCACTGGGGAGATCACTGGGGCGCCACCACGGCGCGCATCAGTGACACGTTGTACGGGCCCCACTGCGACAGCGTGAAGTAGATCGCCGGGTCGGCCGTTGTCCACGGATGCAGGTACCCACCGTAGAGGCCGGGGTACTGCGCGCCGTCCACCACGACGGCGCCCGCGCTCCACGGCCCGGCCAGGCTCGGCGCCGAGCGCAGCACGATCGCGGCGCGCCGCTCGTCGAGGTGCATGGCCAGCCAGCAGGACAGGAACGGGTTGTAGCGCACCGACAGCTCGCCGACCGGCCCCGGCAGCACCGGGACGGCGTCGAACGGATCGTCGGCCGCGAAGTCGGAGCCCGTCCAGTACCGGTACCGCGTGGCGTCGAGGATCTGTTCCGGTTCGACCCTGGCCAGCGAGGCCGAGCCGAACCGGCCGGCCGGGGTACCGAAGAGATAGACGTAGGAGTCGGCGCGGGCGAACGCGCCCAGCTGGAAGGGATGAGCGGTGGGCCGGTTGAACCGGCCGAACTGCCGGCGCCTGCCCGGCCAGCGCGCCGATTCCGGCTTGTGCCAGCTCATCCCGCCGTCCTCGGAGACCGCGACACCGCCGTAGTTGGTCTGCCAGTGCCCAGGCTCGCCCCAGCTGTGCACCGACATGTAGTGCAGGTAGTGGCGGTTGTCGATGGTGATCCCCGAGGTCGGGATCACGGTGTTCTCCCGGTCGGTGTCGGCGTCGCGCGCGATCGCCTGCGCGACGGTCCCGTCGGTGCGCCTGGCCAGCGGCTCCAGTAAGAGGCCCTGGTCGAGGTTGGTGCTGGTGGAGCGGACCACGAAGTTGCTCCGCCAGTCCGCGTGCGCGGGCCCGGCACCGTTGCCGCCCCATTCCCGGCCGTAGCTGTCGCCGAACGCGACGAGCACCTCGCCCGGCCCGCTCTCCCAGACGATGCCCAGATCGGTGCCGTACACGCCGAATCGGCTGCCGGTCTTGTTGACCGATCCCTCACCGGTCACCGCGGCGATCGGCGTCAGCCCGAGAACGCGCACCATGTCGCCGACCTTACGGCCGGATGACGGTATTGGCAGGTTCAGCGGAACTGGCGGGCTGAGATCGCCCGACCGGACTACCGTGGCCGGCAACGGGGGCCCTGATAGACATTCTGGTACGTACAGCGAGAGTTGGGGTGCAGCGTGGTAGCGCAGTCGGTCGATGTGGTCGTGATCGGAATGGGGCCGGGCGGCGAGGACGTGGCGAGCAAGCTGGCCGAAGCCGGGCTGGCCGTGGTCGGGGTCGACCAGCGCCTGCTCGGCGGCGAATGCCCGTACTTCGGCTGTGTGCCGAGCAAGATGATGATCAGGGCGGCCAACGCCCTGGAAGAAGGCCGCCGCATCCCCGCCCTCGCCGGATCCAGCAGCGTGACCGCGGACTTCGCGCCGGTCGCCAAGCGCATCCGCGAGGAGGCCACCGACAACTGGGACGACATCGTCGCGGTGCGGCGGTTCGAGGGCAAAGGCGGCCGGTTCGTGCGCGGCCACGGCGTCATCACCGCCCCGCGCACCGTCACCGTCGGCGACACGGAATACCTGGCGCGCAAGGCGATCGTGCTCAACACCGGCACCGAACCGGCCGTCCCTCCCATCCCCGGTCTCGCCGACACGCCGTACTGGACCAACCGGGACGCGGTCGCGGTCGAGGAACTGCCGGCCTCGCTGGCGGTGCTCGGCGGCGGCGCCATCGGCTGCGAGCTGGCCCAGGTGTTCGCCCGGTTCGGGGTCACGGTCAGCGTGATTGAGGCCGCGCCGAGGCTGCTGCCCGTCGAGGAACCCGAGTCCAGCGAGCTGATCACCGAGGTGTTCACCGCGGAAGGAATCACCGTGCACGCGGGCGCGGCGGCCACCGCGGTCAGCCACGACGCGAGCGGGTTCACCCTCACTCTCGACGGCGGCGCGCAGGTGCGTGCCGAGAAACTGCTCGTCGCCTCCGGCCGGCGCAACAATCTCAAGGGCATCGGCCTGCCGGTGATCGGCCTCGACGAGAACGCCCGGTTCGTCGAACCGGACGATCGGCTGCGCATCGCCGACGGCGTCTGGGCGATCGGTGACATCACCGGCAAGGGCGCCTTCACCCACATGTCCATGTACCAGGCGGCGATCGCCACCAGGGACATCCTCGGCCAGGACGGTCCGCCCGCACGCTACCACGCGGTGCCGAGGGTGACCTTCACCGATCCCGAGGTCGGCGCGGTCGGTCTCACCGAGGCGCAGGCCCGCGAGCAGGGCATCGCGGTGCGGGTCGGCAACGCGAAGATCCCGGAGTCCAGTCGCGGCTGGATTCACAAGGCGGGCAATGCCGGCTTCCTCAAGCTCGTCGCCGACGAGGACCGGGGCGTGCTGATCGGTGCCACCTCGGCAGGGCCGACCGGGGGAGAGGTGCTCGGCGCGCTCGCACTGGCCGTGCACGCCGCGGTGCCGGTGGCCAAGTTCAAGGAAATGATCTTCGCCTACCCGACGTTCCACCGGGCCATCGAGACCGCGCTCGCCGACATGCTCTGAGGCTTCGTTCGCTGACGGGGGTGGACGCCGTTGTCCACCCCCTGTCGCGGTGTTCAGCCGGTCGCGCGGCTGGTGCCGAACATCTCGTCGAGGGTCACCGGGGTCAGCCTGCGCTGCTTGATCAGATCCAGGATCTGCGGGAACAGGCCGAGCACCGTCGAATGATTGGCGTGCCCGAGCATGATCACGCCCGGCTTGAGGTACTGCTGGGCCTCCTGCATCAGGAACTGCGGGGTGATGACCTCGGAGTCGCTGTAGGAACCGTTCCAGAGCACCGTGCGGGTATAGCCGAGACTAGCGGCGACGCCGTCGACGTGCGCGTTGTGGAAGCCGTAGGGCGGCCGGTAGTAGGGCCGGGTGGTGATCCCGAAGTTCCTGGTCACCCACTCGTCGTTGCGTTCCAGCTCGGTGGTGATCTGCGCGTCGGTCATCTTGTTGAGGTCGAGATGGCTGTAGGTGTGGTTCATGATCTGGATCTGCTGGCGCTCGATCAGCGGCTTGAGCACGTCGGCGTGGGGCGCCCAGCAGTGACCGTAGGTTCCGTTCGGACTGAAGGTCAGGTGAATGCCGGACTGCTGCACGAAATCGACGTAACCCTTGACACAGTCACCGCAGTAGCCGTCATCGACGGTCAGGCAGATCTTGTTGCTGCCGCTGATCCCGTGATCGATCTTCTGGGTCGGACCGGGGTGTGGCGCCGGGATCGGTGGTAACGGCGGAGGTGGGCCGCCGGCGTTCTGGCTGGTGTTGGGCGCCGTGTTGGCCAACGACGGATTCGGGTTCGCGTTCTGGTTGTCCGAGCTTCCGCAACCGGCGATGGTCGCGGCGAGGCCGACGGTCAACATTCCGAGAAACGCGCGGCGGTCATGATGATTGGCAGGGCATCGCACCGGGAAAGTTTATCCGTTTATCAGCTTAACGGGATTATTACCCGATTTCTGCTAAAGCAGTTGTTAGGGCGGTTTTCCGTCGCCGTTCGGGCACCTCGTCGCCAGCTGCTTGCTGTGTGTGATGGACCCGCGAACCGCCGGTATATCTTCTACAGTATTGTAGAAGTCCATGACCTGGCTGTCTGGCGTGTATGCGCCAGTCAGCCTGCCGAGGAGAGGTGGGACGCGGTCTTGCATTCGGTGACGACCGGCCTCAACGGGGCCGCTATCGACGGCCACTGGTATCTCGATGTGCTCGCCTTCGTCAGGGACACACCGTGGCTGCACTCACCCATCGAGATCTACGCCACCTATGGCCTGATCCTGTTCGGTCTGCTGGTGCTGGCGACCACCTTCTCGGCGCGTCGCGCGGCACCCGAGATGCTGGCCCTCGCGCTGTGGTCGCCGGTCGCGATCGTGCTCGCCTTCGGCGTCAACGACATCGTGAAGAGCGTCTTCGACGAGCCGCGACCCTGTCGGGCGATCGCCGGGGTGACCACGCTGTTGCCCTGCGACGGACCCCAGGACTGGTCGTTTCCGAGCAACCATGCCGCGGTCGCCGGCGCGGCCGCGGTGGCGATCCTGCTGGTCAACCGGCGCTGGGGGATCGTCGCGGTGCTTCTCGCGCTGCTGATGGCCGCGTCAAGGGTCTACGTCGGCGCGCACTACCCGCACGATGTCATCGTCGGACTGCTGCTCGGCGGCCTGGTCGGCGTGAGCGGTCTGCTGGTCCGCAAGCCGCTGGCCCCGGTGGCGGACAAGCTGAGGGACGTCGTCGCTACCCGGCGGGGGCCGGTTGCGGCCGGAGACCGGCAAGCACCACATCGAGGGTGAGCCGAGGGTCGCCGCCCTGCTTGATCATCAGGGACAACCCGGTCATCAGTGCCTTCACCTCGACCACCGAGATGTCCGTGCGCACCGCGCCGGCCCGCTTGGCCCGGTCGAGCAGCACATCCAGTGCGACCATCAGCTGTTGACCGAGATCACCGATGGCGGCGTCCAGCTTGATCCCGGCCTCGGTCAGCGCGTCGTGCAGGCCCTTGCTGCTCTCGATCTGCTCGACCATCTCGGTGAAGAACCCGAAGAAGGCGGCCCCGGCATCCGGTGTGTCCGCCCGCGCCCGCGCCTTCGCGACCACCTGCTCGATGCGTCGCGTCATGATCGCCTGGAACAACGCTTCCTTGGTCGGGAAATGCCGGTACACCGTGCCGACCCCGACCCCGGCCCGCTCCGCGATCGCGTCGATCGGCACGGCCATGCCCTTGGCGATGAACATCTCCTGCGCGACGTCGAGCACCCGCGCCCGGTTGCGGCGCGCGTCGGCCCGCAAGGGCTTCTCGGCCTGGGTTTCGGAGGCGTCGATCGACACCGATTCGTCGGTGGGCACGGCACCTCCGTCCTGGTCGAAGTGGTATCCGCCGACCGATCCTAACGGTCGTCCGTTCGGCCTGATCCAGCAGCGTTGACAATCGGAACCATGGTTCCGTATATTTCCATCCGGAACGATGGTTCCGATTCTACCGGGGTACTTGGCGGCCCGAGGGGTGTCGCCCGAGGAACGTGACGACAAGGAATCGACACAATGACCGAGACCATGCGCGGCCCGCGCGAGGTAATGGCAGACCTGTTGCACAGCAGCGTCGACGGCGAATGGGACAAGTTCGTCGAGCTGTACACCGATGACGCCGTCATCGAGATGCCCTTCGCGCCGCCCGGCGTGCCGCGCGTCTCCGACGGCGCCGCCCTGCGAACCAGGATTCTCGGTATGGCGCAGAACCGGCCGTGGACCTTCCAGCGTGCCGAGAACGTCGTCCTGCACGAGACCACCGACCCGGAGGTCGTGGTGTTCGAGTACGAGTTGCACGGCACGGTGACCGCGACCACCGAGCCGCTGGCGCTGTCGTTCATCATGGTCGTCACCGTGCGGGACGGGAAGATCGTGCACAGCCGCGACTACGCGAACCCGCTGGCCACCGCGAAACTCCTGGACCGGCTGCCCGAACTCGTCGAGGCCTACCGCAACGAGGGGGCGCAGGCGTGACGATCCTGATCACCGGGGGGACCGGGACGACCGGTGGCGCGCTCGCGCGACTGCTGCGCGAGCGCGGCGAGCCCATCCGGATCGCCAGCCGGCACCCGGTCGAACACGACCCCTCGCACGTCCACTTCGACTTGACCGACCCGGCCACCTTCCCGGCCGCGCTTGCCGGTGTGCGGCAGCTGTATCTGTTGCCGCCCACCGTACGTGCCGACCAGTTGGCCACCATCCAGCCGTTCCTCGCCGCCGTGAAGGCAGCCGGTGTGCGGCGGATCGTCCTGCTCAGCAGCGCGATCGACGGCGTGCCCGGCCAGGACGCCGTACACAAGGCGGTCGCCGACACCGCACCGGAATGGGCGATCCTGCGACCGTCCTGGTTCATGCAGAACTTCATCGGCGCGCACCCGACCGCGGCGGCCATCCGGGAGCGCGGCGAGATCGCCAACGCGACCGGTACCGGCAAACTCGGTTTCATCGACGCCGAGGACATCGCCGCCGTCGCCGCCGAGGTCCTGCTGATGGACTCGGCACCCAACGCCGAATACCTGCTCACCGGCCCCGAGACCCTGAGCTACGCCGACGCGGCGGCGCTGATCAGCGAGGTCGCCGGCTATCCGGTCCGCTTCGTCCCGATCACCCGGCAACAGAGCATCGACCGATGGCTGGCGGCCGGCATCCCTGAAGCCATGGCGGCCTACGCGACCGAGGTCGACCTCGCGATCGCCAACGGCTCCCAGGACTGGCTCAGCCCGGCCGTTCTTGAGGTCACCGGCCGGCCACCGCGCTCGCTACGCGAGTTCCTCGCAGCACATCGATCGGTATGGCAGACAACGGAAACGGCGGCATCGTGAACAACGAATACCATCTGCTCGGCAAGACCGGCCTCCGCGTGTCCCGGTTGGCACTCGGCGCCATGACCTTCGGCGAACAGACCATCGGCAGCCACGACTGGGGCGCCGACGAGGCAACCGCCCGTTCGGTCTTCGAGCACTATCTGGCCTGGGGCGGCAACTTCATCGACACCGCGAACATCTACACCGGCGGTCGCAGCGAGGAACTGCTCGGCAGGTTCATCGCCGAGACCAACTCCCGCGATCAGGTCGTGCTGGCCACGAAGTTCACCGGGGCGCGCGGTGCGACCAACCCCAACCTCGCCGGCAACGGTCGCAAGAACATGCTGGCCGCGCTCGACGCGTCGCTGCGGCGGCTGGGCACCGACTATGTCGACCTGTACTGGCTGCACTCCTGGGACATGGTCACCCCGGTCGAGGAAGTGATGTCCACTTTCGACACCATGGTGCGCAGCGGCAAGGTCCGCGCGATCGGCCTGTCCAATGTGCCGGCCTGGTACCTGACCAAGGGCCAACTGCTCGCCGAGGCACGCGGCTGGGAGCGGATCGCCGCGCTACAGCTGGAATACTCGCTCATCGAGCGGTCCATCGAACGCGAACACGTACCGGCCGCGCTGGAACTGGGTATGGGCATCGTCCCGTGGTCCCCGCTCGGCCACGGCTTCCTGTCCGGCAAGTACACCCGAAGCGAGGACGGCCCTGCCGGTGACGGCCGGATTCAGGCCTTCAAGGAAATCGGCTTCTACCGGCAGCCCGACGATCAGAGCTGGGCGATTCTTGAGGCGTTGCGGGAGATCGCCAAGGAGTCCGACCGCAGTCCGGCCCAGGTCGCGCTGAACTGGGTCACCAACCGGCCGGGCGTCGCCTCGACCCTGGTCGGCGCGCGGACCGTGGACCAGCTCGACGCCAACCTGGCCGCGCTCGACTTCGACCTCTCCTCGGCACAGACCGAGCGGCTCGATGAACTCAGCAAGCCGGAGCTGGGTTACCCGTACGGGATGTTCGGCCTGTCGACCAGGGGCTCCGACTTCACCGTATCGACGGAGCCGCGCTCCTTCCGGGTCTGAACGGGCGGCACCAGCGGGAGCAGGTGTGGAAACGGGAACAAGGAATCCGCGTTCCAGCCGTGACCTGGAACAGATCGCCGGAAGCACTACCGAGGCCGATACACATCTGCCCGGTGTTCGACGCGAAGCACCGTGACCAGCCGATGTTGGTCGTCAATCGTGTAGAGCACCCGGAATGCGCCGCGGCGCGCGGAATGAATGCCGGTCAGCTCGTTGCGCAGTTCTTTTCCCACTCGGTGGGGATTGTCGAGCAAGCTGCCGGTGATGAACTCAACGACCGCAGCCGCGACGCTTTCCGGAAGCTTGAGCTGGATGACGCGTGCCGCGCTGGCAGAAACCTGTAGCTCGTAGGGGTCAGGCTGGTTCACGTTTTGGGCCGCAGCGCACGAACCGCGTCCACCCCCCGCACGACTTCTCCTCGTGCCACCTCGTGGTGAGCGTCGGCCAGTTCGGCGAGAGCATGTGGGTCCGCCAGCAGCTCTAGCGTCTCTTCCAGCGCGGCAAGATCTTCGTAGCCGATCAACACTGCCGCTGGCCGACCGTTGCGGGTGACGACGACCCGCTCGTGTTCGCGTTCGGCCCGGTCGACGAAGTCGGAGAGGTGATCTCGTACGGCGCGTAACGACTCCACGGTCATGGCCACAATTGTGCCACACGTTGTCGATCGGCGCCACAATTGTGGCCGGAAGCGGGCGGGGCCGGTCACCGTGGTGGTGACCGGCCCCGCCGTCAATCAGTGTTGATCAGCCGATTCGGTAGGAGTAGGGCAGGCCTACCAACTCGTCGGCGTTGGGCTCGAAATTGGCGTTGTCGGTGAAGTTGATCGCGTTGATCTCCGGGGTGCCGGTCGCGATGAACTCGTCGACGTAGGCGGTGCCGGACACGACACTGCCCTTCTTACCGGTCGGGGTGATGGTGACCGGGATGTCGACCGTCTGGCCGGGGTTGACCGTGACGATGGTGAAGCTCGTCGCGGGGGTCACCGAGGTCGCCCAGAGGTCGGTTGCGGTGGAGGTGGCGTTCGGGTCGAACGCCTTGGTCACAGCGTAGAAGTTGAAGTTCACGCTGCCGGTCGGCCAGCCGTTGGGACCGGCCGGGCCGATTTCGGCCGGGTCGGCGGCCCAGGCGCCGGCCGGCAACGGGTTGCCGGTGGTGGCGCCGACGGCGGTTTTGCCGGTGACCAGCGGCGGCAGGTCGGGGTCACCGGCGAAGGGGCCGTAGTCGAAGGTGACCGGCAGGGTCGCGGTCGCCACCACCGCGGCACCAACGGTTTCCGACGGGACCAGCCAGGCCGGGGTGGAGTTGCCACCGGGGAAGGGCAGGGCCACGTTGCTGATCGGCGAGATGCCGGCCAGTTCCAGGTTGGACAGACCGGACAGCCGAGGGTCGACGAAGTAGTCCTCCGGGGCGTTTCCGGTGTTGTGCACGGCGACCTGCACGGTGACCGGCTTACCGGCCGGCAGTGTCGTCGCCGGGCTGTCGGGCAGGCCGGCGGCCTTGACGTCGACCTTGTTGAAGGTCAGGTTGCCGGTGAAGGGCTGGGACAACTCGTCACCGACGATCGCGCCGACGAAGTTGACCGCCAGTGTCCAGCGGCCCGGTTGCGGGTTACGGGCGTAGAGATCGGTCTGCAGGACGTTGTGCTGGGTGGCGTTGCGCGCGGCCGGATCGTAGGCGGTGGTGAGCGCGTTGTTGCCGGTGGCGACGACGTTGCCCTGCGGGTCGATCAGGAACGCGACCACGCTGTCGCCGACATCGTTGGTGAGCGCCACGTTCGCGTCGAGGTCGCGCTTACCGGCCGGGACGTCGATCTGGTAGAAGTTCTCCTGGCCGAGGTCCGTCTGCCGGCCGTTGCCACCGGTCAGGGTGCCGTTGAAGGCACCGGAACCGTTGGCGGACACCAGACTGCGCAGGATGATCGGCACCGAGGTCTGGCCACCGGCACCGGCGTTGAGCACCACCGAACCGTCGGCGTCACCAGGGGTCGTCGGGGTGTTCTCGGTGACGGTGACCGAACTGGTCTGGCCGGGGGCCAGGTGCAGCACGGACGGGCTCACCGAGCCGTAACCGGTGGTGTTCTGGGTGTCGGCCTCGAAGGAGACCTTCCCGACGGTGCCACCGTCGGCGGCGCTGATGCTGTAGATCTCCGCGGTCCACCTGCCGGCCGTCGGGAAGCGGACATCCACGTTGCCGTAGTTGCCGACGCCCTGAGGCAGCGAGTGTGCCGCGAACCGGCCGAGCGGGTCGACGAGGATCAGCCGCACGCGGGCGTTGAGGCTCGCGTTCGGGTCGCCGGGGTAGGCGATCGACGCGGAGAGCCGGTCGGTGTTCGCCGGCACGTTGAAGGTGATCGTGCCGTAGTTGTTGGGGGCGCCCGACCAGTCGCTGAAGTGTGGACTCGTGGCATCGCTGAGTGTCACGCTGCCGGTCTGCTTGTTGGTCTGCGGACCGAAACCACGACCGGAGAGCTTGACCGTCTGCGCGTTCGCGCCGGTGTTGGTCACCTTCAGGTTGAACTTCTTCCTGCTGCCGGCCGGCGCTGAGGCGTCCAGCTGGTTCTTGCTGACCAGCAGCGTCGAGCCGGTGGCCTTCGGCGAACCGTTCGAGTCGTGGATGGACAGTGCCGCCTCGACGGCCTTGTATGAGTCGAGCAGGCCCGCGCCCTGTTCGTCACCGGGCTCGGTCAGGTCGTCCGCGGTGCTGGTGAGGATCTGCTTGACCAGTGCCGGGGTCGGCGTCGCGCCGTGATGCGACTGCCGGTAGGCCTGGATCACCAGGGCCGCGGCACCCGCGGTCAGCGGCGATGACTCACTCGTGCCGCCGCTTCGCTCCACATCGGACGGTTTACCGTTGAAGTCGGTGCAGTCGGCGTAGACCGGACTCGGGGTGCACAGGGCGAAGCTGCTGTCACCGGGGGCGAGCAGGTCGAGCGTTGTGCCGTTCTGGGTGACGCCGCTGGAGGACAGTGAACTCACGTTGTCGTTGACCCAGCCGTTGGGCGCGAAGGTCTGGGCTGCGCCGTAGTCGGTCTGCTGGTACCAGCGGAAGGTGGTGGACGCACCGGCCGAGATCACCTTCGGGTCGGTGGACGGGCTGCCCTGGGTGCCGGTGGTGCCCGCGTCACCGCTGGACACGGTCACCGTGACACCCGCCGCGACGGCCGCGTCGTCGAACAGCTTGACCGCGTCGGCGGAGCTGTTGTCGGTGAACGGGTTGTAGCCGAAGGACTCGTTGATCACGTTGACGTGGTCGGTGTTGACCGCGTAGTCGATCGATTCGAGGATGGCCGAGGTGGTCGAGGTGTTGGTGTTGCCGAACACCTTGAAGCCGTAGAGCGACGCGCCGGGTGCCATGCCCTCGATGCGGATGTCGCAGGGGGTGGGCAGCGGGTGCGCGCCGAAGTTCTGCACGTTGTAGACCTGCCGGCCCTGCGCGGCGATCGCGCTGGCGTCCAGGAAGGCCTCGCCACCGGAGGTGTCCGCGTTCGGGCCGTCACCGGTGAAGTCCTGGTAGTCGGCGAACACGTGGCTGCCATCGGCCCGGATGAAGTCCGGGTTGTTGATGTCGATGCCCTCGGCGATGTAGGCGACCTTCACCCCGGCGCCGGTGAAGCCGAGCGAACGGGCGGTCTTGGCGGCCGGGTCGTCGGAGTCGGTGTGCGTGTCCGCCAGCGCCTCCGGCTCCAGCATGGTCTTGCTGGGGGCCGGGCAGGTGCCGGCCGGTTCGCCGGAGTCGGCTGAGCCTGCCGAGTCGGTGCTGGTGGCCGGGGCCTGGACGTCCTTGACGACCGAGTCGGGGATCACGGCCTGGACGTTCGGGTTGGCGGCCAACCGGCTCGCCTCGGCGGCGGACACGGTCGCCGAGACGGCGTCGGCGACGTGGTAGCTGCGCACGTGCTGGGCATGTACCTGGGACAGTTCGCCGACCAGCGGGGCCTGGATGCCGCTGATGGTGTTGTCCCTGGTCTTGGCGGCCGGGCTGTTCTCCGCCTGCGGGGTCGGCTGGTTCTTCATCAGCACGATCACCGGGGTGTTGACGTTCTGGGCGAGACTGGCGGCCTGTTGGGCGGTCAGCGGCGCCTGGCCGGCAGTGGCGGCGGGTGTCGCGGTGGCGCTCATCGGCTGCACCATCGCCAACACCGCCGCCGCGGCCGTAGCCGCCGCTAAGGCGAGCGTCTTCTTGCGTTGCATTGCTTTCCTCCTGGTGGTGCGACCGGGTCGACGGCCGCATCCTGGATCGAGTCCGATCAGGCCGGCGACCGTGACGGGCGAGAAATCCGCCAGGTCGAAGCATCAACAGGCCCCGTGTCCCCCGACACCATGCCGAACCGGCACGTTAACAGAACGAACCCGCCACGAATAGCAACGTTCGAACGATATTGCGGTCCGGGACAGCGGAATTTTCCTCAGGCGCCCTTGTTATCCGTTGTTGTTGCGCCATCGGCTTGAGCTTCGCGGAGGTTTCCGGAGTGGATCAGCTGCCCGATTCGCTGTCCTTGCCCGATTCTCCGGCTGATTCACTCGATGGTTCGTTGTCCGAGTCGTCCTGCGGACCGTCCACATCGGCCCCCGGCTCCGTGTCGACCGGGTTCTGCACGATTTCATAACGGGGGTTGGACATCATCAGCTCGTCGGAGTCCCTGCGCAGCCGAACCCGCCCGTCCAGCCGGAGGCAGGCGCCGGCCTCGATGTCCGGATGGTCGCCGGAAAGCTCCACCGTCAGGGTGCCGGTGGACTCCTGCAACTCGCCGACCAGCACGGCCCTGCCCCGGCGGTGTTCGAGGTTCACCTCGTGCAGGCGGCCCTCGACGGTCGCGTTCTGGCCGGGGAACAGGCTGCCGATCGGCGTCGCGCCGGGCGGGGGCTTGGGCTGGTTGTGTTCGGTCAGATCGGTCGGGGTGTCGCCGGAGAGGCGGTTGACCA
Organism: Pseudonocardiaceae bacterium; assembly: GCA_036268955.1. GTDB lineage: Bacteria > Actinomycetota > Actinomycetes > Mycobacteriales > Pseudonocardiaceae > CAJCJE01. The sequence goes on along the minus strand of DATATE010000021.1, from coordinate 29,380 downwards.
GCCGTTCGAAGGCTTCGGTGAGGCGCTCCTCCGGCAGGTCCGGGAAGGCCGCCCGAATCCGGGACTGCACGTCGTAGGGCACGATCGTCGCGGCGGCCTGCGGGAACCGGCTGATCACCCTGGCGATCCGGTCCGCGGTGCGGTCGTGCAGCAGCCGGCCCAGCAGCGGAGCGTAGCTGCGGCGGGGGAGCAGGACCGTCACCCCGGTGTTCTCGTCCTGCACCGCCTCGTGCACCAGTTCCTGCGCGGCCCTGGTGATCCGGCGGTCGGGGCAGTCGATGACCTTGAGCGTGGTGTTCATGTTCAGGTCGGCCCAGCGCTTGCGCAGCCGGTTGGCGTGCGCCTCGTCGATCATGAAGTGCACCGCCTTGAGATCCGATCCACGCAGGCCCCTGCCGTAGCGCAGCGCCTCCAGCACGGCGAGGTCGAGGTTGTTGACGAAGACGAAGACCTTGTGATGGGCGTAGTTGGAGGTGCGCGCCTGGCGCTCCTTGACCCGGTCCAGGATCGCCGACTCGGTCCGGTACTCGCGGTTGAGCCGGATGAGCGTGAACACCAGCAGCGGGAAGACCACAACGACCAGCCAGGCGCCCTCGGTGAACTTGGTGATCGCGAAGATCAGCACCACGATGGTGGACACGATGCCGGCGGAGAGGTTGATGATCAGCCTGCGCCGCCAACCGGGGGTCCGGTTGTTCAGGTGGTGCTTGGTCATTCCGTAACCGGCCATGGAGAAGCCGGTGAACACGCCGATCGCGTAGAACGGCACCAGTTTGGTCACATTGCTGCCGACGACCAGCAGCAGCACGACCGACAGCACGGTCAGCACGACGATGCCGTTGGAGAACACCAGCCGGTGGCCGCGCTTGGTCAGCTGCCGGGGCAGGAACCGGTCCTCGGCGACGAAGCTGGCCAGGAACGGGAAGCCGTTGAAGCTGGTGTTCCCGCCGGTGTAGAGGATCAGCGCGGTGGAGATCTGCACCAGCCAGAACATGATCTTGCCGAAGATCCCGATGCCGTAGACGGCGGTGGCCTCCTGGGAGAGCACCGAGGGGTAGCCGGCGGCGTACGGGGTGGCGTGGGTCTTGAAGGCGAGATAGGAGACGCCGGCGACCATGAGGCCGAGCAGGGTGGCCATCACGGTCAGCACCTTGCGGGCGTTGATGCTCTCCGGCTTGCGGAAGGCGCTGACCGTGTTGGAGATCGCCTCGACCCCGGTCAGCGACGAACCACCGTTGGCGAAGGCGCGCAGCAGCACGAAGATGGTCGCGCCCGCCACGAACCCGTTGCCCTGCACCACCGGCACCGAACCGATCAGGTGCGTCGCGTCGAACTGGGGCAGACCGGTGGTGATCGACTTGACGACGCCGACCACGATCAGCAGCAGCACCATGCCCACGAAGAAGTACGCCGGCATGGCGAACGGTTTGCCGGCCTCACGGAGGCCGCGCAGGTTCAGATAGGCGATCAGCAGGACCACGCCGATGGTGATCTCAAGGCTGTAGGGGCCGAGTGCCGGTAGCGCCGACACCACCGCGACCGTGCCCGCCGCGCACTGCACGGCAACGGTCACCACATAGTCGATCAGCAGCGCCGCCGCGGCTATCTGGGCGACGCGGGGCCCGAAGTTCTCCCGCGCCACCACGTACGAGCCACCGGCTTTGGTGTAGACCATCACCACCTGGCGGTAGGACAGGGTGACCAGGATCAGCACCACCAGCACTACGCCGGTGATCGGCAGCAGCAGGCTGAACGCGGCCACGCCCGCCGCGGGCAGCAGTTCGACCAGGATCTGCTCGGAGCCGTAGGCCGTCGAGGACATCGCGTCCGAGGACAGCACGCCCAGCGCGATCGGATTGGACAGCCGCTCCGACTTGAGCTGGTCGTTGATCATCGGTCGGCCGAGAAGCAGCCGCTTGAGCACATAGCCGACGGACTCCTGCAGCCCGGCCGACTTCGCCCCGCTGTCCTGCGCTACCACGCGACCACCTCGATGTCCCCTTCGCAGCCCGATCTGCCGGCGCACCGCTGCGGTGTCCTGTTGAACCTTCTACCAAGCGCGGCCCGCGACTCGCCCGGCCAGCGCCCCGACAGCACCGGTATTAGCGAAATATTTACGCCGAGGTCCCCGGCGCCTGCCCTGGTTAGCGGCGGTTCACCAGCTGCCGGAAGATCACCTCGGGCCGGCGGAGTGTAAGGGTGGCGTCAACAGCTCGGGCACGGTCGCGAAGCGATGTCACCAGTTGGTTCCAACGTCACCATCTGGACACGGGGCGTCCCATCGCCACCTTCCTACTGAGAGCATCCCTACGCGAGCATGCCAACCCGAGCAGCACAGCCGCGCCGGGTTCTCGCCCGTTGTCGGTGCGGTCACGGTGGCCGCCTGGGTACCAGCCGAGTCGGAAGGATTCCGGATGCCATCGGTCGAACCACCGGCACCTCCGGCCAACTTCCTGGTCTCGTTGTTACGCAGGGGCGCCCCGGTCATCGCCGACATCCCGCCCGACCTGCCCGACGCGGCGACCGATCCCGACCCGGTACCGGGCTGGCAGCGGATCTCGATGATCGCCACCAACGGCCAGGGCGTCAGCAAGGACTCCCTGCTCGTACGGGCCTGCCGCTACGTGGTGCTGGTGCCGCTGGTCTACCGGGTGCTTGGCACGCCGGTCGCGCTGCTGAGCCTGCTCGCCGCGGGCGGCGCGGGGATCAGCACCGTCGCCGTGGCCACCGTGCTGCTGGTCGTGGCCAACCTCGGCGGGGTCGTCTGGGTGCTGCGGGTGTCCGGGTTCCGGCGGCACGTCGCGGGGGCCTTCCTGCTGGCCGACGCCGTGCTCGCCATCGCGGCGAACATGGTGACCAGCGGCGTCTCCACCAGGGCCGACTACTTCCCGGCCATCGCCATGTCCTGGAACTACCTGCTGGGCACCATGGCGCTGTGGACGCTGGTCTGGGGGGTGCCGGCCGCGCTGCTGTTGTGGCTGGCCAGCTTCCCGCTCCAGATCCTGATGGCCTACCTGTCCGGTTTCCAGGGCCTTTCCGAGTCGCTGCTGATGGGCGCCCTCGGCCGCTCGCTGAGTGGGTTGGCCGCGATCGCGACCGCGCTCGTCGGGCTGATGCTGGTCGGCATCGGCACCCGGCTGGCCCTTGGCGTCGGCATTCGCCGAGGGCGCGCGGCCGAACACGCCAGGATCGACAGGGATCTGCACGACGGCGTCCTACAGGTGCTGGAGGCGATGGCGCTGCCGGTGCCGGTCGACGCGGACTCGGCACAGACGCAACTGCGTGAGCTGCGCGGACTGGCCAGGGCCCAGGCCATGGAACTGCGCAGGGCGCTCGATCGGCCCTCGGACGCCGCCCCGAGCGTGCTCGGCGAAGATCTCGCCGGCCTGGCCGCCGAGATGACCAGGGAAGGGCTGCGTGCCCAGTTGGTGTTCGCCGATGTCGATGACGGCGAGCTGTCGGAGGCGCGCCGGATCGCGGTGCGCGACGCGGTGCGGGAAGCCTTGCGCAACACCATGAAACACGCTGGTACCGGTGAGGTCGTGGTGCGGGTCGAGCAACGCGACAGCGACGTTGCCGACTCCCAGCACGGGGCCCGCCCGCTCCGGGGGATCGCGGTGATCGCCCGCGACCACGGCACCGGCTTCGACGCGCAACAGGCGCCCGCCGGGTTCGGCATCACCAACTCGATCACCGCGCGCCTCGTCGAGGTCGGCGGCAGCGCGAAGATCGAGTCGGCACCGGGCAAGGGCACCAGGGTGACGCTGTGGGTTCCGCTGTGAACCGTGGCCCTCACCGCCGCTTACGCGGCGCGCTCGCGAGCGTTGTCGTCGCGCTGCTGGTCGCCTTGCTGGTGCCGGTCGTCGCGACCGGGGCGAGCGCGGTCGCCGATCCGCAGTGCGCGACGCCGAAGGGCGTCTACGCCGGACCGCCGCCCTGGGCGCAGAACCTGCTCGATCCGGCCCGGATCTGGTCGATGTCCAACGGTTCCGGTGTGCTGGTCGCGGTGCTGGGCACCGGGGTCGACCCCGGCAACGCGCAGTTCTCCGCCGGTCAGGTGCTGCCCGAGATCGACCTGCTCGCAGGCGGCCCCGGCGCGCCCGACTGCGACGGTCAGGGCACCTTCGCGGCCGGTATTGTCGCCGCGCAGACGAACCCGGCGACCACCTTCGCCGGCCTCGCGCCGGGTGTGCGGATCCTGCCGGTGCGCTACGCGCAGTCCGGTACCCCGGCGGGCGGCGGTGACCCGAACCTGCTCGCGACCGCGATCGACAAGGCGGTCGCCGAGGGGGCCGGGGTGATCCTGATCATGGTACCGGCGGACACCGACAGCAACACCCTGCAACTGGCCGTGCAGAACGCCAACGCCGCCGGTGACGTGGTGGTCGCCCCGGCCGTCGGCGACCAGGCGGACGCGACCAGCTATCCGACCGCGACACCCGGCGTGATCGGGGTCGGCGCGCTCGGCCAGACCGGACTGGCCGTGCAGCAGGAGGCCGGGTCCTACATCGCGGTCGCGGCCCCGGCCGCGAACCTGGTCGGCACCGCGGCCGGGGCGCGTGGCCAGCTCGGCCAGTCCTGGCCGGTGACCGCGCCCGCCTACGCCGCGGCCTACGTTGCCGGCGCGGTCGCCCTGCTCCGCTCCTATCGGCCGATGCTGGACCCGGCCCAGGTCGGTACCCGGCTGATCCTGACCGCGAGCCACCCCGGCAGCACGGGACACGATCCGCGCCTCGGCTGGGGAGTGCTCAACGCCTACGCCGCGCTGTCCACCGATCTGCCGGCGAACGCCGTCGCCCCGACCATCGGCGCCAGCGGCAGGGTCGCGCCGCGCACGCAGGCACCGGCCAAACAGTCCTCGCTGACCGAGGGCATCGTCGGCCTGCTGGTGCTGCTGGGCATCGGACTGGTCGGCATCATCGTCGCGGTACTGACCGCGTTGCGCAGGGGCCGGGCCAGAGGCTGGTGGCTGCGCGCGCCGCGCTGAATCCGCGCCGCGCGGTGAGTCCGCTCCGTGCCCGATCCTGGGTGAATGCTGTGCCGTCACTCGTTCGGCGGCTGCTCGCCGGGCAAAACAAATGTGCGTAGGGGCAGACAAGCTGACGATGGCAACAGACAATCATGGCGAACCAAGCAAAATACGCCGCCACTCCGTATTCTAGATAACTGGCCGTTGATGCTGTCGGGACGGCGTCGATAGTCGAATGCGAAGCGGAAATGTAGCGCATTGGGGTCGAAGAGGAGCGCAGCGTGACCGAATTGGCCGGAGTGCGGACACCTGGCGGACCGTTGGTGGGGATCATCGAGGACCATCCGCTCTACCGCACCGCACTTGTCCAGGTTCTCGAATCGGCCCTCGACATCCGCATCGGGATGGTCGCCGATTCGGTGGCCAGGTTCGCGGCCGGCGGTCAGCCGCCCGGCGGCGTCGTGATCCTGGACCTGAAGTTACGCGGCGTGTGCGATGCCGCCGCGGTACTGGAAATCGTCGGTATGGGACACCGGGTGCTCGTGGTGTCCGCGCACGCCGGCCAGGACGAGGTACTCGGCGCGATCGCGGCCGGTGCGCGCGGCTACCTGTCCAAGGATGCCGACGGCACCGAAATACTTCGCGGTGTCCGGGAAATCGCCGGCGGTGGTTCCTATATTTCGCCGATGCTCGCCGCGCTGGTACTCGATTCCGAACAGCACGGTCCGATCGGGCCGAGGATCGTTCTTTCCGACCGGGAACGGCAGGTGCTTTCCCTGGTCGCCGCCGGTGAGCGGGATGCGGATATCGCCGAGTCGATGTCGATCAGTATCCGCACCGTCCGGTCCTATTTGGACAGGATTAGGGACAAGACCGGTCGGCGGCGCAGGCCGGAACTGACCAGGCTGGCCATCGAGGAAGGCATCGCGCACATCACCCTGTGATCAGCTCGTGCCGGTCACCGGGGTGACGGCGGGCAGGGTCAGGCGCAGCGTCGCACCGCCGCGCCCGGCGACATTGTGCGCGGACACCGTGCCGCCGTGCCGGTTGGCGATCTCGCTGACCAGGGCGAGGCCGAGGCCGTAGCGGCGGCGCTGACCGGTCGGCTCGGCCGAGGAGGCGAACCGCTCGAACAGTCGGGGCAGCATCTGCGGATCGATGCCCTCGCCGTCGTCGTGCACATCGAGGACGGCCTTGTTGCCCTGCCGGGAGACCGCGATGGACACCTCCCGTGCCGCATGCCGGATCGCGTTGTCCACCAGCGCGTTCAGTGCCCTGCGCAGTCCGGCCGCGCTGCCGAGTACGGCCAGTTCCGGTATCTCGTTGGTGCAGCGCAGGGTGACCGAGTGCCGGGCCGCGGCCGGTGTGCTCGATGCGGTGACCTCCTCGGCCAGTGCGACCAGATCGATCTGCTCGGTGGGCGCCTCCGCCCGAGGGTCGGCGGCCAACAGCAGGTCCTCCAGTACCGCGCTCAGGTTGTGCGCGTCCGCCACCAGTCCGTCCACATCGGACTTCAGTACGGTCGGGTCGATGGGTTGGTGCAGTTGTCGGCGCAGCAGTTGGGCTCTCGTACTGAGCAGGGTCAGCGGGGTGCGCAGTTCGTGGCTGGCGTCGGAGATGAACCGCCGTTGCAGCGCCAGCGCCGCCGACAGCGGCCGGACCGCCCGCCGGCCGAGCAGCGCACCAGTCAGCGCGGCGACGACAAGACCGGCACCGCCGGTGATCAGCAGCGCCTTGAGCAGCAGATCCCGCTGGATGCGGTCGGAGGTCAGATCCAACACCGCCTGCACGGTCGCGGCGCCGCGCCGCTCGGTCAGCACCCGATAGGCCCGGCCGTTCACGTCGACCTCGGCCGATTCGGCCTCGCCGCTCGTGGTGACCGAGTCCAGCGCCGGGTTGTCCGGCAGACCGGGCGGCAGGTCCGGGGTGATGCTCGTACCGGTCGAGGTCCTGACGATCAGCCACACCCCGGCCGGCGGGTCGACGACGTCGATCTCCCTGCTGATCGCGGTGTGCAGCAGGGTGTCGGCGTTGAAGTACTGGCAGTCGACGACGACCAGCACCGCGACCCCGGACAGCGCGAGCACGATCACCCCGACCGTCACCGCGACCTGCGCCCCGAGCCGCACCGCGGTTCGGCGCAGCAGTCCCGCGTCGGAACTGGCATCGGCGGCACGAGGGCGCAGCATCAGCGTCGACCCAACTGGTAGCCGAGACCGCGGACGGTCGCGACGACCCCGCGCCCGAGCTTGCGGCGCAGGTAGTGCACGTAGGTGTCGACCACGATCTCACTCTCCGCCTCCGCGAACACCAGGTTGAGCAGTTCCCGGCGGCTGAACACCTGGGACGGCCGCGCGGCCAGCACCGCGAGCAGCGCGCATTCCCGCTCGGAGAGCCGAACCGGCGCGCCGGAGTGGGTGTCGCCGACCGGGGTGACCTCCCTGGTGTCCAGATTCAGCTGCCAACCGGGCAGCGGCAGGGTGTGCGCGCTGTCGAGATGTCTGCGCCGCAGTGCCCGCAGCCGGGCACACAGTTCGTCCACATCGAACGGTTTGCTCAGATAGTCCTCGGCGCCGGCATCGAGGCCCTGTACCCGGTCGGCCGGGTTGCCCAGCGCCGAGAGCACCAGCACCGGAGTGGTGACTCCCTTGCCGCGCAACCGGATCAGCAGGTCGAGGCCGTCGATCGCGGGCAGCCCACGGTCCAGGACCAGAACGTCGTAACTCTGCGTGAGACCGAGGTGCAACCCTCGTTGTCCGTCCAATGCGGACTCGACCTGGTAGCCCTCGTCGGTGAGCAAGCGGGTCAGCATGTCCGCCAACGTCGTGTCGTCCTCGACCAGCAGTACTCGCGCCGTCGATGACATGCCGTCGTTCATCCACCCATCCTGACTCATCGCGATCCACAGCGGGCACACAGCTGTTCCCAGGATGCCCCAAGGTTCGCCGATAACACTTGAGGGCACAGCAGCCGGATACCCAGCCCCGGCAGAGGAGACCACGCAGATGAACAGTTCGCAACGTGATCGGGTGCAGGGGCGGACCCGAGGCCGGTACCGCATCCGAGTGACGACGGTGCTGGCCGCGATCGGCTCCGCGGCGCTGGCTACGGTGCTCAGCCTCCTTTTCGCGGGCGGTTCGAACGCCGCATCGTCGGCGAGCACGTCCACTTCGACCTCGACGCCCTCTTCGTCGTCGGATAATTCCACCAACTCGAACACGCAGAGTAATAATGATCAACTGCAGGTGCCGGCTCAGCTGCCCGCCGAGTCCTCCGGCGGCAGCAGCCACGGCTCCTCGGGTGGATCATGACCGCCGAACCAGGTGCCGTCGCGCTGACCACGAACGCGGACGGTACGGCGTCGGCCAGGATGACCGCGCTGGGTACCAGTGCGCTGCTCGTGGTCACCGCGCCGAAGCTCATCGATGCCGGGGCCCGGCTGTTGCGTACCGGACTGGCCGAGATCGACCAGGCCTGTAGTCGGTTTCGGGCGGATTCGGAGATTTCGCGGCTGCACGCCAATGCCGGCCGCGAGGTCGCCATCAGCCCGCTGCTGACCGAGGCCTTGGAGGTCGCGCTGCGCGCGGCGCGACTGACCGACGGTATCGTCGACCCGACCGTCGGCACCGCCGTCAGCCGTCTCGGCTACGACCGCGACTTCGCCGACCTCACAGACTCCGACCTCGCACCCGAGGCGCAACGCCCGGTGCCCGGTTGGTGGCGGATCAGCCTGGACACCGCGCGCGGCCGGGTGCTGCTGCCGCGCGGGATCAATCTCGACCTCGGTGCGACCGCGAAGGCCCTCGCCGCGGACCGGGCCGCGAACCGGATCGCCGACGCGCTGGGCTGCGGCACGCTGGTCAGCCTCGGTGGCGACCTCGCGGTGGCCGGTCCGGCACCGGTCGACGGCTGGCGGCTGGGCATCGGCGAGGACCACCGCCGCGCCGAAACCGAACCGGACGCGATGGTGACCATCACCACCGGCGGCCTCGCCACGTCCAGCACGACCTGCCGGCGCTGGCGGCGCGGCGGTCGCGAGCTGCACCACATCGTCGACCCCCGAACCGGCGACCTCCCGGCCGCCTACTGGCGCACGGTCAGCGTCGCGGCCGCCCGCTGCGTCGACGCGAACACGGCGAGCACCGCGGCCATCGTGCTCGGTGAGTCCGCCGCCGACTGGCTGCGCGGCCTCGGCCTGCCGGCCCGACTGGTCGGCGTCGACGGCGCGGTGTCGACGGTGGCCGGTTGGCCGACCGGAGAACTGCCGGAACCGGCCGGACTGGTTGGAGCGGCGCGGTGAACTCCCAGGCACTGTGGTACCTGAGCCGGGGGACGGGCATGGTCGCGCTGCTGTTGCTCACCGGTTCGGTCGTGCTCGGCATGCTCAACGCGGGCCGGCTGGCCACCGAACGCTGGCCGCGCTTTGCCGTCGCCGCGGTGCACCGCAACATCTCCTTGCTGTCCCTGGTTTTCCTGATCATCCACATCGTCAGCTCGATCATTGATCCCTACGCCGGCATCCGCTGGGTGGACGCGGTGGTCCCGTTCGTGTCCAGTTATCGGCCACTGTGGCTGGGGCTCGGCGCGATCGCCTTCGACCTGATGATCGCGATGATCATCACCAGCCTGCTGCGGCCGAGGATCAACTACCGGTTCTGGCGCGCGGTGCACTGGCTGGCCTACGCGATGTGGCCGATCGCGGTGATCCACGGCATCGGCACCGCGGTCAGTGACAGCCGGGTCGGCTGGGTGCTCGGCTGCAACATCGCCTGTGCGGTCGCCGTGCTCGGCGCGCTGTGGTGGCGGCTGGGCGCGAGCCATCCGGACACCGAGGCCCGCAGTCCGGCACTCCCGGCAGGCGAGTCCGTGCGGTGGACCCGATGAGCGCCCCGACGCTGTCGGCCGCCGCCGTCGGGCTGCTGGCCGGCTGGCGGGAGACCGGGCGGCCCGCCGACCTTGCCGAACACCTCGACCGCTACGGCGAACTGCCGATCGGCGCGTTCCCCGGTCGGGCCGGCCGGGAGCGGCTGATCGAACTCGTCGAATCGGCCGGGCTGCGCGGCCGGGGCGGCGCCGGTTTTCCCACCTCGGTCAAACTGCGCGCGGTCGCCGCCGGCAGGCGCAGGGCCGTTGTCGTGGCCAACGGCTGCGAGGGCGAACCGGCCAGCCAGAAGGATCACGCGCTGCTCACCGTCGCCCCGCACCTCGTCCTCGACGGGCTGCAACTGGCCGCGCACGCGGTCGGCGCGGGCAGCCTGCTGTGCTGCGTGCACCGAGGCGATCCGCTCGCCGCGACCCTGCACGCCGCACTCGCGCAGCGTGGCCATGACCGGCTGCCGGTCGAGATCGTCGAGGTCCCGGCGCGGTTCGCGGCCAGCGAGGAGTCCGCGCTGGTCAACTTCATCAACACCGGCACGGCAAAGCCGACGGTGAAACCACCTCGCCCGTTCGAACGCGGCGTGCGCGGCCGGCCCACCCTCGTCGACAACGTGGAAACCCTCGCCCACCTCGCGCTGATCGCCCGCTACGGCCCGGCCGCCTTCCGCGCCATCGGTACCGCCGACTCGCCGGGCAGCACCCTGCTGACCGTGGCCGGCGCGGTGGCCACCCCCGGCGTGCGCGAGGTCGCCTTGGGCACCACCATCGGCAGGGCGCTGACCTACGCCGGCGGGGAAACCGAACCGCTGCAGGCGATCCTGGCCGGCGGCTACGGCGGCAGCTGGCTACCGTTCCCGGCGGCGGCCGATCTACCGTTGACCCATCAGGACTTCCGCGCGGCCGGCGCCTCGCTCGGGGTCGGCCTGCTGCTCGCACTGCCCGCCCGCGCCTGCGGAATCGCCGAAACCGTCGGCATGCTGCGCTATCTGGCCGACGAATCGGCGCGACAATGCGGGCCGTGCATGTTCGGCCTGCCCGCGATCGCCGCCGATTTCGCCGAGCTGGCAACGGGTTCCGCGACCGTTGCGGCAATGAACCGGTTGCGTGGTCGGCTCGGCGTCATCACCGGGCGGGGCGCCTGCGCGCATCCGGACGGCGCGGTCCGGCTGGCCGCGAGCGCGCTGCGGGTGTTCGACCGGGACGTCCGCGCGCATCTCGCGGGTCGGCCCTGTCCCGCTGCCCGTGCCCGGCCGTGGCTGGCGCCGAAGCCGAGCGTTCGAGAGACGGGCTGGACATGAGGACGGGACGGACATGAGTACGGACCGATTGCGGGTCGACCCGATCGCCTGCCGCGCGCACGGTTTGTGCGCGGAACTGTTGCCGGAACTCGTTGATCTCGACGAGTGGGGCTATCCGATCATCAGGCAGGACGAGGTCCCGGAGCGCCTGCGCGCCGACAGCAGGACCGCTGTCGCCGCCTGTCCGACCCTCGCTCTCGCCCTCCGCCCCTCCGCCGACCGCTGAGTCCGTACCCCCTCCGGTACGAGTGACAGGGATCTGCCGGGGAAGAACAGGCAGATCATGGGACAGAACCACCTGCGAACCTCGGCACCGGCAGAGGCCAACCACCGTCCAGCAGATCACCCGCCGCGCACCCCGGTGGATCACGCTCGCAGCCCTGCTGTGCGCCATCATGGCCGTAGCGCCGGTGCATATGGCCCCCTGGTCGCCATCGGCTACTGGTCAGGCGACCCCTCGCGATCGTGTCGGGCGCGGCCTACATCGCCGAGCGCGTGCTCCGGCTGGTCATCATCGGCTGCCTGCTGGCAGGTTCGATTGTGGTCGGGATGCTCGCCGTCGGGCTGGTGCTCTTATGACCGCGGTTGTCGGGGTGACGCCCGGTAACGCAGCCGGGCCGGTCGGCGAGATGGTGAGGGTGACGACACAGCAGCCTGCCGCGCCCACAGGTGCGCCCGTATCGCGCCCACGCAAGCGAGGGTGGCTGTGGATTGCGATCGCCGCGCCCGTCGTCGCGGCGCTGGTCGCCGGAGTGTTCGTCCTCGGCCAGCGCTCCGCTACGTCCAGCACCACTCTGCCTGCACCCGCACCGTCGACGGCCGCCGCAGCCGCAGCGACGGCGGGCGGGCCAACCTTCGACATGAAGGGCGCGTTCGACCTGTTCGTCGACTCCGGGACGCTCCCGGCCGGCACCCAGTGTGTGGGCACCGGCTCATACGCGGACGTCGCGGTCGGCAGCACGGTTTACGTCTACGACGGCCAGGGCACGCTCCTCGCCACCGGCCACCTGGGAGTGGGCACGTTCGTGTCCAACCCGGTCGGGAACGCCTGCGTGTTCCCGCTCGACGTGCCGAACGTGCCTGACGGTCGGGACAGCTACTCGGTGGAGATCGACCAGCACGGCGAGCAGTCCGTCAGTTCGACCACCGCGCACAGCTGGGTATTCTTGTCGGTCTCCAACTTCTGACCCGACCACGATGTCGCCCCCGACACCTCAGGCGGGTTCTAGCGATCTCCGCAACACCCTGGATTTCAGGGAGTTGTGGGGATCGTGCTTTCACCACAGTTGCGGACGGGATTTTTCGAGGCGCTGGATCGTGAAGGTGGCAATGTCTCGGTGGCCGCCCGGTCGGTAGGGGTGAACCTGAACACGGCGTTCGGGTGGGTGCGGAAGGCTGGCCTGCAAGGGCGTGGGAGCACCAGCCATGGCGGTCACCCTGGGCGTGCGGAGTACAGCCGGTTGCGTGCCGGCGGGGTCAACCCCTCACGACTGCACTGTTCTGGATTCTTTGCACTGCCGCGTCGGTCGCCAACTCAACGCGCGCGCCCGGATTGTCGTAGTAGAAGCGGAGCACATGGAACGTAAGCGCTGGGTCAATCGCCAAGGAGATCCCGCGGACCACCAGCAGCGGTGTCCCCGAGGCCCGGGCCAGGACCGCCTTGCTGGGTCGTTGCAACCATGACCGCCGCCGGAGCTCAATTGGCTTATCACCCGTGATCACGATACGTTGGCCGTCTCCATCAACCGGCGCCACACCGCGGACGGCGTCCCAGCCGATTCGGGCATCGTACGCCAGCGTGCGGTAGGTAATGTCCTGCGGCGACAGCAATAGCTCTCCGCGCACTGTCCGGCCCCGGAGCCAGTCGACGACCAGGCCCAAGGACGGTATACAGAGCGCAAGGAGAACCAGGCCGATGATCAACGCACCGATGTCGATCGGCTGTTGATCGAATGCCGCAAGCAGGCCAACCGCCGCGAGCAGAAGCAGCGCTGGCAACACACCGACCAGCGTGAGCCAAAATGCGAAAACTAGAGGTAGTTGGAACGGTACCCGTAGTGCCGGTTCTTGGCTCAGCGCCGGCGTCCGGACACACACCGATGCGGTGTTCCTTGCTCGGATGCGGGTCCGCAGCGCCACCGACGTCAGCGAAAGCCCGCACAACACCGGAACGGTCGTCAGCACCACGAAAGCGATGGGATCGACTGGCCGCGCCAAGAACATTGAAACCGCGATGGCCAGACAGGCCAGTGCCACCACCGCGAAGAACGCTGCCCATAGCAGGCCGCCAACTGGTTTCGGCTTGGGCCACGGCGTAGGCCAGGGAACCAACCCAGCAGGACCGGTCCCGGTCATCTGATGTCCTCTCCGTTGATGCACGCGCTCCTCGCCCCGATTAACCATATCCGTCCTGAACGATGCTGCTAAAGGCTGCTGAAGAAGTGCCCCACAGCGTCGGCCGCATGGGCGATACCGTGGCCGACGTCGGTCAGACCGTTGTTGATGTCGTTCTTCACGTTGGTAGGCACCCAATGGTTCCAGGCATAGTCAGCGGCCAGACCAACTCCAACACCCGCAATAATCCCAACCCCGACTGGGCCAGCTGCCACCAGCAACGCACCAGCCCCAGTGGCCGCCTCAAACCCCGATGCCCCGATGGCTGCTGTCGTGAGGGCATCAGCACCGAACGCAGCCGCCGTACCGGCCGCACCGGAGAAGATCGCCTGACCGGCCGGCTTGCCATGGGCAATGTCCCAACCGACGCCAACCGCTGAGATCGCCAACCCAAGTACGGGGATCTTGCTGCCAATCTTGGCCAGGTCAGCAACATCTCCCTCTACGTCAGAAGCCTCCATCATGTTGTTGAAGCGCAGCTCTTCATTGAGCTTGGCCTGGTCGCTGCCGCCTGGCGAGTTCAGGTAGTTGTCCTCGAACTTGGCCGCCTGCTCCTCAAGGCTGGCCGCCTTCGCCTTCAAGGCGTCTTTTTGGAGGTCGATCACGTGCCCCGCAATGCCGTTCGTGAAGTCACTCGCGTGAAGGTACTTCTTGCCAGTGAGGTCGTCCCAGACACCTTTGGCGGCTTTCTTGATGCCCGCTGGGCGCATCGCGATTGGCCCGACGAGACCTGAACGACCGCAGTACCCGATCCGGCCCGTCCCAGTTGGGTTACAAGGGGCTTGGCGGGGTTTCTTCGTGCATGAGAGGACAATGGAATGGGGCGTACGGTTACCGATGAGCGGTCGACGGTGCGCAGTCGACAGTTGGGTGATGCGCTGCGGTCGGCCATGGACAACGCGAAACTCACCGGCAAACACACCGCCTACCTTCTTGGTTGGTCGGAAAGTCGAATTTCCCGGTTCTTCACCGGGAAGTTGTCTGCTACCGAGATCGAGGTCTCCGCGCTGCTCGCGCTCTACGGTGTCATCGGTTCTGAACGCGACCGGCTCATGGAACTCGTCCGCCGTCCCGCCACGCTCGGCTGGACGCCACCTGAAGCCGTCCGCACGTTGACCGATCACCAGCGCAAAGCTACCCGCATCACCGAGGCGCACACCGCGACCGTTCCTTTGTTGCTGCAAACCGAGAGCTACGCCCGCGCGATCGTGTCGCGGATGGTCACCGCGCCTACCGATGGTGAGGAACACTTCCTGGCCCTCCGCCTTGCCCGTCAGCAGGTCTTCACCATCGCACATCCGCCCCAGTGCACCTTCTACATCCATGAACTCGCCCTACATCTGCCCGTCGGTGGACTCCGCGTCATGTCCGAAGAACTGCACCACCTGCTGCGCATGAGCGTCCGCCCCTGCATCACCATCCGCCTCATCCCCACGGCAGTCGGCGCCCACGCAGCCCTTGCTGGCGCCTGCGGCCTCATGGAATTCCCCGACATCCACCCCGTCGCCTACCTCGAAACCGAAGCTGCCGGCTACTTCTTGGAGGAGCCGGCCGAAGTATCGAGGTACCAGAACGTTCTCACCGCCCCGGCCGCCGTCGCTCTCGACCCGATCCAGACCAAAGCAGTCATCAACCGACTTGCCGTAGGCCAGTACGGTTCAGCCGGCGCCTGCTGACCCGATCGATGGCGCGGGTTGAGCAGAGCTGGACGGGCGGTGGAGGACGCATGTGGGGTTACAGTGAGGACAAGGTGGGGTACCTGCGGCGGTTGCGGCGCATTGAGGGGCAGGTGCGTGGGTTGCAGCGGATGATTGAGAACGATGAGTACTGCATCGACGTCCGGGGCCGGCGTGCGACCTGTTCGTGCTCGATCAGCCGCACCCCGCAAACCCGGAGCATGACCTTGTGGTTGGACTACTTCCAGGTGGCGACCAAGCGGCTATCCAATCATCAACAGGAAGCAGCGAGAAGGGCACGCTCGTGATCGAGAATGAAAAAAATTCGGTCGGCGGTTGCGCGTCAAGTTCAGGCGGTTGCGGTTCTGTAGATAAAATAGTTACCGAAATTGTTTGTCAGCCGTTCAGCGATTCAGTGAACCACCTCCGGCCTTCTCTCCGTCTCCAAAAACGCCCGCAATCCCTTCCGCACCTCAGAAGTTGGTACCTCAGCACTCGCCGGTACCTCCTGCACACTTCCCATGTAGTCATAGGGGACGAAGTCCTGACGGCTGGCATCGCCAGCCGTCCATCCGCCGTCAGTAGCAAGGTAGGCAATGAACCCTCGCTCCTGCCCAAGCCCCACCTGCATGACGGGCGAATCCTGTACTCCTGCAATCGAGACTTCAATCATCGGCGGTGCCACGGCGCCCCTCCCGGCGGCTACCACCCGGTCGATGAACGTCTCCAGTTCCTCGGCGGTGTTCACCACAATTGCCGGGTCGCCCTCATGAAAGTCATCATCAGGTTCCTGGTCGTACCAAATCTCCAGCGCCATCACAGTGTCGCTCCTCCAGTGAATGTCTTGCGGTACCCACCCGGTCCGTGCACGGTCAAAGCGTAGCCTTCCGGCAAGATGGCCGGTACCAAGGTATTACAACTGTATTGCCCACGACAGGGCCGGTTATTGAGTACCACACTCAATTCGCGTCGACCCTCCCGCACCATGCGGGCGGCAAGCTTCTGCTCCACGTCGGTCACCGTGGTTGGCGCAAAGGGCAGCCGGATACCGCGCTCCTGTAAAATCCGCCACACTTCTGCCGAATCCTCATCCCGGCCACTGACAATCGGCTTGGCCTGCCCATGCTCGTCTACCCAGCGACCATGCGTCTTCTTGCCCTCGACGTTGGGCCTCGGCACGGCGGGTGGTAGTTGCTCCAGCAACTCGGTGACCCGTTCCCGCGACAACCGTGGCCCATCTGGCAGCCGACTTGGCGGCGGCTTGCTCGCCGGGGCAGCAGGGATGCCGGTGGCAGTTGGTGGCGACGAATCACCGGCTCCGCTGTCCCCACCTGGTGCGATCCGCTGTGCGAACTCGTGCAACTCTTGGCGCAAGCTGCAAGGATGCCGATCCATTGTTGGAGTTCACGCTGAAGCGCCAGTGCCTCTGGGAGCAGCCGCTCAGTGACAGGTCCACCGACCTGTTGGAGGTACTGCACCACCACGCTGATCTGCTGCTCGGCGCTACTGGCCAGCTTGACAGGCACCTCGTTGCCAGCAGCGATGAACGCGACGGCAGCTTGGTCGAGGTGCCCAGACACGCGGGCCGTTCCTTCCGCCGTTGTTCGTAACGTCGGAATCGTACCTGCGAACCACCCGATGGGCAGTCCAGAGAAGTTGTGTTTCTCCGGCACCACTGCCAACGCCCCTGTTGGAAATCCCTCGACGTATTCTCCAGCCGCAAAATTATCTTCGCGACACCATCGACGTTTCACCGACCGCCCTTCATCTATCGCTTTCTGCAACAGCACAGCTACTGGTATCGCTCAGCAAGCTGACGAGCCGCCACTCGAGGGCAGCAGAGTCCTGACCAGCACGGTCCTGGACCGTGTTTATCCCTCCGCTCGGCTGCCGACCGCTGAGCTTGTACCCCCTACCGGTATAAGATGGCGCGGGTTGAGCAGAGCTGGACGGCGGTGGAGGACGCATGTGGGGTTACAGCGAGGACAAGGTGGGGTACCTGCGGCGGTTGCGGCGCATTGAGGGGCAGGTGCGCGGGTTGCAGCGGATGATCGAGAACGATGAGTACTGCATCGACATTCTGACCCAGATCGCGGCGGCCACCAAGGCGTTGCAGGCCGTCTCGCTCGGTCTGATCGACCAGCATCTCGGGCACTGCGTGAGTGAGGCTGTTGCCGAGGGCGGCGACATCGCTGATGCCAAGCTTCGCGAGGCCAGTGAGGCCATTGCCCGCCTCGTTCGCTCCTGACCGGCCGACCGCCTACCGTTTATTCCTGGTCGAGGTCTGGGCTGGGCTGTGGGCTGAGGCCAATTCCTGGCTGAGGCGTCAGTTCCGGCCGAGCGCGGTAAGGGCCCTCCGCACGGTCGCCATCGGTTCCTCGCCGACCGGCCGCAGCACGACGGTGTCCGCGCCGGCCGCCCACAATGCTTCGATCCGCTCCGCGACCTGCGCCGCCGACCCTTCGGCGAGTGCGACCTCGGCCGGTGCGATGCCGTGCACGGTGGCGAACTCGGCGCGGATCGGTTCGGTCAGCCGAGCAAGTTCGGCAGCATCGGGCTCGACCACGAGATGGGTGAACACCACCAGCTCAGCGGGCCCGTGCGCAGTGCCCTCGGCCCGACCGGTCGCCACGTTGGCCAGGGCGGCGCGCACCGCGTCCGGCCCGACCCCTTCGGCCAGTACCGCGCCGTCGCCGACTCGCCCGGCCAGTTGCAGCGACTTCGGCCGGATCGCGCCGACGACCACCTTCGGCGGCACGGCGGGCGGGTGGGTGAGCGCGACCTCCCGCAGCTGTACGTAGCTGCCTTCGACGCTGATCCGCTCACCGGCCAACAGCGCGCGCACCGAGGACACCGTCTCCGACAACAGCGCCAGCGGGCCGGTCACCTTGGCCCCGACCTGCGCCATCCAGCTCGCGACACCGTGCCCGATCCCGGCGACCAGCCGCCCCGGATACAACTCGGCGAGCGTGGCGAGTTCCATGGCCAGCAGTGCCGGATTGCGCAGCGGAGCGGGCGCGACGCCGATGCCCACCCGCAGCCGTTCGGTCGCGGCCAGCGCCGTGGCGGCCGTCGTGATCGACCCGGCCCAGCTCAGGTCCTCGACCACCCAGATGTCGTCGAGTCCGGCTGCTTCGAGGTCCCGGCAGAATCCGGGCAGTTCGCGGACGGACCGATCGCGGTCGAACATGACGCCCAGTCGCCTGGGTCCGGTCGCGGTCGTTTCGGCAGACGTAACGGATTCGGTGGACATGAGTCGCAGATTATCGGCAGGGCCGGCAGCCAAAGGGCCGGCAGGCAACCGGAGAGGTAACCGCGCCTCCTGAGCAGAGACAACCGGCCCTTCGGACAACGATGACGGTCCGGACGACTCGGCATGCCACGATAGGGAGGTGAGCGACGAACAACAGCAGCCGGACTCCACCGAGGCCGCCGCGTCCGGTGAGTTTGTCGAGTCCGCGCAGGAGCAGCCCATCGTGGCCATGCGCGACCTCAGCGCGGGGCAGCCTGGTGCCGGCGCAGTTGGCGCGGCGGAGGCCGATGTCGATCCGGATCTTGAGCTGCTCCCGCTGCCGAACTCACGGCAGTGGACGGCCGGTGGCCTGCTGCTGGTGCTGGCCGCGGCCACCGTTGTCGCCGCCTTGCTGCTGCCGCTCTACCAGCTGGTCAGCCAGCCTTCCATCGTCGACCGAAACGGCAGCGGTGGCCTGTTGACCGCGTTCACCTTCCAGGTCACCCCGTGGGGCCTTACCCAGCCTCTCGAGTTCGGTTCCTCGGAGTTCAACCTGATCCAGGTGCTGGTCGGTCCGACACCGAAGTGGGGCATTCCGCTCGCCGTGATCGCCGCGCTCCTCGCGGTGTCCGGTGGCGCGCTGATATGGCGACGGGCGGCATGGACGGCGTACGCGGTCCTCGGCTCGGTCGCGCTGTTCACCGGCTGCCTTGTCGCGATGGGCACCTATCTGTTCAGTGCGATCCAGGGCTACGCGGTCATCGGCAACGGGGTGCACGGCGTACTGGGGCCGAGTTTCTGGGTGCTGATCCTTGCTCTCGTGCTCGCCTTGGTCGGGGCGTACATCAGCTACCGCAATCAGCCTCGCCGCGCGGCGCAACCACTCGAACGAGTCGAACCGGACACGCCTGCCCTCGGCTTCCCGCTGCCGGACAGCCAGCAGGGCGGCATCGGGAACTGACCGTTCGACCGGCCGATCAAGCACCGAGCCGGCCTCGCTCAAGGTAACAGGATCTTCACCGCTCGTACTGACCTCGTACTTGACCCTTCCGGTCAGCGCTGCTTGCATTCAGGGCATTACTGCTGAAACCTCGCGGGCAGTTCGGGAGCGAGGGCAGTGTCGAGGAGGGCCTGACTGATGAGTTCGACGGATCTGCGCACGGACGCCGAGGCAATGCGCGAGGACCTGGTGGCGCTGCGGCGGGAGTTGCACCAGATTCCGGAGATCGGCCTCGACCTGCCGCGCACCCAGGAGGCCGTGCTGGCCGCGCTGGACGGGCTCCCGCTGGAGATCAGCACCGGCGAGAAGCTCTCCTCGATCACCGCCGTGCTGCGCGGCGGCGCGCCGCCTGCCGAGGGCGCGGGACCGGTGGTGTTGCTGCGCGGCGACATGGACGCGTTGCCGGTCGCCGAGCGCTCCGAGGAGTCCTACCGCTCCCGGCACGAGAACGCCATGCACGCCTGCGGTCACGACCTGCACACCGCGGGACTGGTCGGCGCCGCCCGGCTGCTGTCGGAGCGCAGGGCCGAACTCCCCGGTGACGTGGTGTTCATGTTCCAGCCGGGCGAGGAGGGCTGGAACGGCGCCTCGGCAATGATCGACGAGGGTGTGCTGACCGCGGCGGGTCGACCGGCCGATGCCGCCTACGGCCTGCACGTGATGTCCGCGATCCTGCCCAGCGGCATCTTCGCCTGCCGGCCGGGACCGCTGATGTCCGCTTCGGACGCGCTCTACGTTCGGGTGATCGGCGCGGGCGGTCACGGTTCCATGCCCTACACCACGCTCGACCCGGTGCCGGCGGCCTGCGAGATGGTGACCGCGCTACAGACCATGATCACCCGCAGGTTCAACATCTTCGACCCGGTGGTGTTGACCGTCGGCGTCCTGCAGGCCGGCACCAAGCGCAACGTCATCCCGGACGACGCGCGTTTCGAGGCGACCGTCCGCACGTACTCGCCGGACAACCAGGCCCGCGTCAAGGAACTCGCCACCGAGGTGTGCGAGGGCATCGCGGCCGCGCACGGCCTGCGGGTCGAGGTTCGCTACGACATGGAGTACCCGGTAACGGTGAACAACGCCGCCGAGGCCGCGTTCGTCGACGAGACCGTGCGGGCGGTGTTCGGCGACGAGCGCTACATCGAGGCGCCGAACCCGGTGTCGCCCTCGGAGGACTTCTCCTTCGTCCTGCAGAACGTGCCCGGCGCCTACCTGTTCCTCGGTGCCTGTTCGGCGGAGAACACCTTCGCGGCGCCGAGCAACCATTCCCCGCTCGCCGTTTTCGACGACAAGGTGATCCCGGACGGCGCGGCCATGCTCGCCGAACTCGCCGTTCGCCGCCTGGCCAGAACGAACTGACCGGGGGCCGTTTCAGCAGAAACCTCTTGGGCAACAAGGGAATCGACGACCGACCGAACGTCCGCACAGCACGGTAAATCGCATAACGCATACGGGAGGCGCGATGCGCCGGTATCATCTTGTCCCCGCGGTGCCAGCGCTCGCGCTGGTGATCATGCCGTTCCTACCGTTCGTCAACACCACCGAGCTGTGGTTCGGCCTGCCGAGAATGTTGGTCTGGGGCGGGATCTCCTGCGCCTTGCTGACCCCGGCCTTCCTGATCGCCGAACGCCTGATGGCCCGCGACCGCACCACGGATGAGCAGTCATGAGCACCATTCTGATCTTCGCGTTCGTCGCCATCGTGCTGATCGGCGTGCTCGGTGTCATCGGCCGCCGCAGGCCGGTGCGCGACCTTTCCGAGTGGACGGTCGGCGGTCGCCGCTACGGCGCGTTCACCATGTGGTTCCTCCAGGCCGGCGAGGTGTTCACCACCTTCACCTTCCTCGGTCTCGCCGGTCTCGCCTTCTCCGGCGGGGTCGCGGTCTTCTACTCCTTGCCCTACATCCCGCTCGGCTATGCCGTGCTGTTCTTCCTGGCCCGGCGGGTCTGGACACTGGGCAAACAACGCGGTTACCTGACCCAGGGCGACTTTCTCGAAGACCGGTTCGACAGCAAGCTGCTCGGCACGCTGTCGGCGATCATCGGCGTGGTGTTCGTACTGCCCTACCTGCAGTTGCAGATCACCGGTCTCGGCCTGATCGTCAACCTGGTCACCGGCGATGCGACCTCGGCGACGCTGAGCATGGTCATCGGCTGCCTTTTCGTGATCGTCTTCGTGCTGTGGACCGGCCTGCGCGGCGTGGCGAGTACCTCCTACTTCAAGGACGCGATCATGCTGATCGTGCTCGTCGTGCTGGTCATCGCGATTCCCACCCATTTCGCCGGCGGCATCTCCGGGATCTTCCACAAAGTGGCGCAGCTGCACCCGTCCATGCTGGTGCTGCACGCCGGTTCACACGACCAGACCTGGTTCATCACCAACATGTTCGTCAGCGCGATCGGCGTCGGCTTCATCTGCCTGCCGCACTCCTGGCCGGGGATCTTCGCCGCGAAGAGCCCGAAGGCGTTGCGCCGCAACTACGCCTTCCTGCCACTGTACGAGCTGACCGTGCTGATCCCGATCATCATCGGCTTCGCCGCGATCCTGGTGCTCTCACCCAAGACCAACCCCAACGGCATCCTGCTCTCCCTCAGCCAGCACACGCTGCCCACCTGGGCCACCGGATTCGTGGTGATGGCCGGTATCGCGACCGCGATGGTGCCGGCGGCCGGCATCCTGATCGCGATCTCCTCCCTCGTCGCGCGCAATATCGCCAGGGTCCGCAACGAACGGCTCCAGTTCTGGGTCAACCACGGCACCGTCGTCGTCGCGGTCGGCTTTTCCCTGCTGCTGGGCATCTTCCTGCCCAACGCGCTGGCGAACCTGTTGCTGTTGACCTACACCGGACTGTGCCAGCTCGCCCCGGCCAATATCCTCGGCCTCACCAAACGCAGGCTGGTCGGCAAGGTGCCGGTGATCGTCGGCATGGTCGCCGGCATCGTCGTGGTGATCTTGTTGACCTTCGTGTTCAAGACCCTGTTCGGCACCTTCGACGTCGGTCTCGTCGGGCTCGGGGTGAACCTGGTGATCGTCGCCGTCGGGGCCGGTATCGAACGCATGGTCGGCGCGACACCCCAGCAGCGCCCGGAAACCAGTGACAGCGACGGCAACAGCGACGACAGTGACAGCAGCGAGGTGGTCACGGCGTGACACGGACGGTCTTCACCGGTGGGCTTGTCTTCGACGGTACCGGCAGCGCGGCGGAGCGGGCCGATGTCCTGATCGAGGACGACCGCATCCTCGCGATCGGCACCGACCTCGATGCCGACGAACAGGTCGACTGTGCGGGCGCCACCGTGCTACCGGGCCTTTTCGACACGCACGTGCACGTCATGGTCAGCGATGTGGGCCTGCGCAGCCGGGTCCAGACACCGTTCTCCTACCAGTTCTACGCCGCGGAGCGGAACCTGCGCCGCACCCTCGAACTGGGCATCACCACCGTCCGCGATGCCGGTGGCGCCGATCTCGGGGTCAAACAGGCGGTCGCGGACGGACTGATCTCCGGGCCGAGGATGCAGATCTCGATCAGCATCATCAGCCAGACTGGCGGCCATGGCGACGGCTGGAACACCTCGGGACACTGCGTCCCGCTGAGCGTCCCGCATCCCGGCCGACCGCAGGCGGTCGCGGACGGGCCGGACGAGCTGCGCAAACTGGCCCGCACCCTGCTGCGGGCCGGCGCGGACGTGCTGAAGGTCTGTACGACCGGCGGGGTGCTCTCCCCGCGTGACGACCCCCGGCATTCCCAGTTCACCCCGGAGGAACTCGCGGTGCTGGTGACCGAGGCGAGCATGCAGGGCGCCTACGTGATGGCGCACGCGCAGGGCACCGAGGGGATCAAGAACGCGGTCCGGGCCGGCATCCGCTCCATCGAGCACGGCATCTACCTCGACGACGAGGCCATCGAACTGATGCTCGCGGCCGGCACCTGGCTGGTGCCCACGCTGGTCGCGCCGGTCAGCGTGCTGCGAGGCGTCGAAGCCGGCCTCGACCTGCCGGACGCGGTGGTCAAGAAGGCCCGCGACGTGCTGGAGATCCACAGCGAGTCGGTGCGCAAGGCCATCGCGGCCGGGGTCAAGGTCGCGATGGGTACCGACAGCGGCGTCGGCCCGCACGGCGGCAACCTCGAAGAGTTGTCGCTGATGGTCGGCTGCGGCATGACTCCGGCGCAGTCGCTGGCGCGAGCACCTCCTCCGCGGCCGAACTGCTCGGCTACGGCGCCGAACTGGGTCGAATCGCCCCCGGCTACCGGGCCGATCTGGTCGTCGTCGGCGGGGAGATCGACCAGCTCGACGATCTTGGCGAGCGGGTGCGCGAGGTGTGGCAGGACGGCGTCCAGGTGGTCAGCAAAGAAGTGAGCGAGTAGCGGCCGGGCGGTCGCCGCATCGTGACGTGATCGGCCGATGGCGAGCCAATTGGCCGATGCGCTGCCTACTCGATGCGCTGCCTATTCGATTTATTCGATGCGCTGCGCGGTGACCGCGTGGATCATCGTGATCGGGCCGACGGCGAGGATCTTCTCCCAACCGGTGCACCGCAGCCCCGTCGCGTCGAGCATCGCCCGCACGGCCGGTTCGGTGCGCATCCGGTCCCGCTTGCCGACCAGCCCGGCCCAGGCCCGTAGCCAGCCGACCGCGAACGGGTCGACGAGCACGAGATGACCACCGGGCACGAGCACCCGGCCGATCTCGGCGATGCCGGTGGCCTGGTCGGTCCAGTTGTGGAACGAGTCGGTGCTGACCACGAGATCGAACTCGCGGTCGGCGAACGGCAACGCCTCGGCAGGCGCACAGCGGAACCCCATCCGGCGCAGCTGGCCCGCTGGCGCCTCCCGCGCCGTGCGCTCGGCGACGGCGATCATCCGCGCTGCGGGGTCGACTCCCGTGCAGGCGGCGTCCGGGAAACGCTCGGCGGCCATCCGCAGCAGCGAACCGGTGCCGCAGCCGACATCCAGCACCGCGACCGGCGCGGCCACCAGGCGCGCGCCGATCGCGAGGGTGGCCAGCTGTACCGGCCGGTGAAAATTCGTGCCGAGCCAGTCCCTTTCATAGCGCCCGGCCCGCTCGTCGAACTTCCGCACGTCGCTCTCGGCCATCGGCCTCCCGCCCCTCGACAACTGTATACTCGAAAGTATACACACCGGTTCGCGCTGATCAAGCCGCTGCCGACCGGGGTGTCGACACACCTCGGCTGCCGAAGTGTTCGGCGACCGAGCCGTTCCCTGTCAGTGGAACGGCGATCCCGCGTCATTGACATCCGTCCGGCATTCGCGTTCCGTTGGGTACGTGGCCGATCACCGGAACCTCGCCAAGCACCCACCGGTCCGCCAAGCACCACAGGTCCACTGAGGACCGAGTTTTTTCGCCTCCACAACTGATGATTCGTCCCTTCACCAACGGCGCAGGGAGCCTTTGTCGTGTCCTCACCATCCGATCAGCCGGTCAGCCAGGAGCCGCTGAAGTTCGCCTACTGGGTGCCGAATGTCAGCGGTGGCCTTGTCACCAGCGATATCGAACAGCGCACCGACTGGAGCTACTCCCACAACCGCGACCTCGCGGTACTCGCCGAGAACAACGGCTTCGAGTACGCGTTGTCCCAGGTCCGCTACATGGCCAGCTATGGAGCGGCCTACCAGCAGGAGTCCACCAGTTTCAGCCTCGCGCTGCTGCTGGCCACCCAGCGGCTGAAGGTCATCGCGGCCGTGCACCCCGGTCTGTGGCATCCGGCCGTGCTGGCCAAGCTGATCGCGACCGCCGATCACCTTTCCGATGGTCGGGCCGCGGTGAACGTGGTCAGCGGCTGGTTCAAGGGTGAGTTCACCGCTCTGGGCGAACCATGGCTCGAACACGACGAGCGCTACCGCCGGTCCGAGGAGTTCATCCGGGTCCTGCGCGCCAGTTGGACCACCGACCACGCCGAGTTCCAGGGCGACTTCTACCGGCTGCACGGCTACGACCTCAAGCCCAAGCCGGTCGAGGTGCCGGGCCGGGTGCACCCGGAGGTCTTCCAGGGCGGCAACTCCACCGCCGCGCGCGCCATGGCCGGCCGGGTGTCGGACTGGTACTTCAGCAACGGTAAGGACTTCGACGGGATCACCGAACAGATCAACGAGGTCAACTCCTCCGCGGTCCAGCACGGTCGCACGGTTCGGTTCGGCCTCAACGGGTTCCTGATCGGCCGGGACACCGAGGCCGAGGCGCACGACACGCTGCGCGAGATCATCGCCAAGGCGAATGTCGAGGCGGTGCAGGGTTTCCGCGACGCGGTCGCCCAGGCAGGCGGTTCGACCGGGGACAAGAAGGGCATGTGGGCGGATTCCAAGTTCGACGATCTCGTCCAGTACAACGACGGCTTCCGCAGCAAGCTGATCGGCACCCCGGAACAGATCGCCCGCCGCATCATCGAGTACAAGAAGCGCGGCGTGAACCTGTTGCTGCTCGGTTTCCTGCACTACCTGGAGGAAGTCGAGTACTTCGGCCGCAACATCCTGCCGATCGTCCGTGAGCTTGAGGCCGAGCTGACCGTGTCGGCCGGCACCCCGGAACCGGTCAACGCCTGAGCGGCACCGCAGGTCAACCATCCACACTCGCGACACTCGCAAAGGAACGACAGTGACCTCGACCGAGAAGAACTCCATCGGCGCGGCCCCTACCGACTGGGCGACCCGTCCGCCGCAGACTCCGCAGCAGTGGGTCGAGCGGGCCAGTGAGGTCGCCGCGATCCTGGCCACCGACGCGGTGCGCCGCGACCGCGACGGCAGGACCCCGTACGCGGAGGTCCAGCTGCTCAAGGACGCGGGCCTCGTCACCCTGCTCGGACCGGCCCAGTTCGGTGGCGGCGGCCAGAACTGGACCACCGCCTACCGGGTGATCCGCGAGATCGCCACCGGTGATGGCTCGATCGGCCAGCTCATCGGCTACCACTACCTGTGGGCCTGGGCGGCGCGGCTGGTCGCGACACCGGAACAGATCGCGTTCGTCGAGGAGCAGGCCACCGTCAACAAGTGGTTCTACGGCGGCGCGGTCAACCCGCGCGACAACGACCTGACCATCGTCGACGAGGGCGATGAACTCGTCTTCAACGGCCGCAAGTCCTTCTCGACCGGCAGCAAGGTATCCGATGTCACCGTGTTGGAAGGCGTGCTGGAGGGCACCGAGAAGCACATCTTCGCCATGGTGCCGTCCAAACAGGACGGTATCGTGTTCGGTGACGACTGGGACAACCTCGGCCAGCGGCTGACCGAGAGCGGCAGCGTTGTGGTCGACAACGTGCGGGTGCCGTGGGCGCAGGCCGCGGGCTACGTCGACAAGGAGTTCCTGCCGCGCGCCTACAACACCCTCAACGTGCCGCTGATCCAGTTGGTGTTCACCAACTTCTACCTCGGCATCGGAAAGGGCGCGCTGGCCACCGCGACCACCTACACCCGCGACCGCACTCGCCCCTGGCCCTACAGCGTCGACGTGAAGGACTCCGCGGCCGAGGAGTTCTACATCCTGGAGACCTACGGCGACCTACAGTCCAAGCTCTGGGCGGCGGAGGCACTCGCCGAGCGGGCCGCGGCAGCCATCGAACGGATCAACGAACACGCCGACACCACCACTCCGCAGGAGCGCGGTGAGGCCGCGGTGATCATCGCGGCGGCCAAGCAGCGCGCCATCGAGACCGGCCTTGAGATCGGCACCAAGATCTTCGAGGTCACCGGCGCCCGCGCCTCGGCCAACTCGGTCGGGCTCGACCTGTACTGGCGCAACATCCGCACCCACAGCCTGCACGACCCGATCGCGCACAAGCGCGCCGAGGTCGGCCGGTACGCCCTGCTCGGCGAACTGCCCGAGCCGACTTGGTACACCTGAGGAGATCGAGGAGGTCGGGCCGGTGCGACGACCGGCAAGGCCCGGCCTCCTCGGCCCGTCAGCGGCCTTGTTCGAACGGCCTTATCCGAACGGAGTTTGTCGCCATGTCCTCGATCCTGGTGTTGTCCGGCAGCCCGTCGGCGACCTCACGTACCGCCGCGCTGACCGAACACCTTGCCGACCGGTTGCGCGGCAACGGACATCGAGTGCGCACGGTACGGGTCCGTGACCTGCCGGCGCGGGCCCTGCTCACCGCCGACGCAGATGATCCGGAGATCGCCGATGTCGTCGACGCGCTCGCGCGGGCCGACGGCGTCGTGGTCGCCTCGCCCGTCTACAAGGCCGCCTACAGCGGGGTGCTGAAGACCCTGCTCGACCTGCTGCCCCAGTTCGCGCTCACCGACAAGGTGGTACTGCCGGTCGTCACGGGCGGCAGCCCCGCGCATGTGCTCGCGCTGGACTACGCGCTGCGCCCGGTGCTCTCCTCGCTCGGCGCGCATCACATCGTGCAGGGCTGGTTCGTGCTCGACCGGCACATCGAACCCACCGAGGTCGGTGACGTACTCCTCGCCCCGGAATCCGCGCAACCGCTCTATGGTGTTGTGGACGGGTTCTCCGCGGCACTGCACGCCCGCAGGGCACTTGCCGCGGCCTCCTAGCCACAGAGTGACGTGACAAGGCAGCCGAGGAGTTCCAACCGATGACGCTCACTTTTCACTGGTTCCTGCCGACCTACGGTGACAGTCGTTACCTGGTCGGTGGCGGCAACGGCACCGACATCACCAATGCGGGCAGCGACCGGCCCGCGACGCTGGCCTACCTCGGGCAGATCGCCCGCAGCGCCGAACAGCTCGGTTTCCTCGGCGCGCTGACCCCGACCGGGTCCTGGTGCGAGGACGCCTGGCTGACCACGGCCATGCTGGCAGGCCAAACCGAACGGCTGAAGTTCCTGGTCGCCTTCCGTCCCAGCCTGCTCTCCCCGACGCTGGCGGCGCAGATGGCCGCGAGCTTCCAGCGCTACGCGCCCGGCAGGCTGTTGATCAACGTGGTGACCGGGGGAGAGGACGCCGAACAGCGCAACTTCGGCGATTTCCGTAGCAAGGACGAGCGCTACCAGCGCACCGACGAGTTCCTGTCCGTGGTCCGCGCCCTCTGGCGGGGTGAGCGGGTCGACTTCGAGGGCGAACAGGTACACGTCGAGGGCGCGAAACTCGCCAGGGTGCCCGATCCGACGCCGAGGATCTACTTCGGTGGATCCTCACCGGCCGCGGTCACGGTCGCCGCGAAACAGGCCGACGTCTACCTGACCTGGGGCGAACCGCCGGTCGCCGTGGCGGAGAAGATCGCCAAACTGCGCGCGGCAGCCGCCGAGGCAGGCCGTACCCTGCGATTCGGCATCCGGCTGCACGTGATCAGTCGTGATACTTCGGCGCAGGCCTGGGCCGAGACCGAGCGACTGCTCGCCGCCCTCGACCCGAAGGTGATCGCCGAGGTCCAAAGTGGACTGGCGAGCAGTCAGTCCGAGGGCCAGCAGCGGATGCTCGCGCTCAACGGCGGCAGTACCGACGGCCTTGAGATCTACCCGAACCTGTGGGCCGGCGTCGGCCTCGTGCGCGGCGGCGCCGGTACCGCACTGGTCGGCAGCCACGCCGAGGTGGCCGAGCGGATCGAGGAATACCACGCGCTGGGCATCGACGAGTTCATCCTCTCCGGCCACCCGCACCTGGAAGAGGCCTACTGGTTCGGCGAGGGCGTGCTGCCGCTGCTACAGGCCAAAGGCCTCTGGCAACACCCGGCCGCCGCTACCGCCGAATCCCTCGTCCCGGCCACCATCCCCTTCGCCGACACAGCCGACCGCGCGCCGGCTCCCACCGCCTCCTGACGTCCGTGACACCGATCAGTTCGTGCGGGTTGAATTGTATTGGTCGACGGCAAGTCTGCTGATGACTGTGTGCCACGAACGCTGAAGGAGGTTCCGGTGTAGAGGTCGGAATCTGTGGATGCGGTGCTGCGCTGGTGATGGAGGTAGGCCCTCCGGGATCGCTGTGCAGGCGGAGATCCCAAACCACCGTCAGCTGCTGCG
>DATATE010000020.1:0-12260 GCA_036268955.1 Pseudonocardiaceae bacterium | reverse complement strand
TGGCGTGGACTGATCTTGGTCGACAGCCCTCCTACCGGAGGCTTCATCTCGTTGTCACGCCGACACTCCGACAAACATCAACTCGTGATCCACATCCCTTGTCCACCAACACTTCCCGACCAGGTTGAAAACGGCTCACTGCCTGGACGCTCACATCCAGCCTTGCCAGATGCAGTAGATCCCCAGGTTCTAGCCTCGATCTTTCGCGATCATGAGTGTGTGATCTTCGGTCGCGAGGGTTGATCTTGTTGGTTGTTGGGTCGTGTGGTGGGCGCGGGGTATCCCCGGCGTTGCTGTTCGCCGGTGCTCCGTGTCCCTGGTCGTTGGGTTGGGTGGGTCGGTCCAGCCGCCTGGCCGAACGTCCTCATCGCGGCAGATGCGGGCGTTGCGGTCCGCGCTCGCAGTGCGTCGTGCGATGCTGCTGAAGTGCCCGATCCCGTAGCATTCACTGATCCCGAGAACTGGTCCGGCGGCTTCTATGAGCTGGCTTTGCGGATTGGTGACCGCGACGATGAGCGACTCCAACACGCGATGAGCGCTCTGTGGAGTGCCGCCGCGATTGCTGGCTGCTACGGCAGCGCTGACCAGGAACCTGCCGATCAGGAATCCCTACCGGCTACGGTGGCTGCCTTGCGCAAGTTC
This sequence comes from Pseudonocardiaceae bacterium, assembly GCA_036268955.1. Taxonomy (GTDB): domain Bacteria; phylum Actinomycetota; class Actinomycetes; order Mycobacteriales; family Pseudonocardiaceae; genus CAJCJE01. The sequence continues at coordinate 11,618 of DATATE010000020.1, read as the reverse complement.
GGCCACCTGCGTGGCACCGTGCGACTACCCGCCGGTCGTCCGATCGTGTGTGGCTGCCTGGCCTTTCGCTACGACGACAGCCCGGATTGGCTGACGTTCTATCTCCCACTCGGTGCACTGGCGCGTGTTGATCGACAGGTCGGCGGGTACCCGTTCAGTCCCGACAGCGGCCCAGCCTCGCTGGCCTGGCGTTCGCCGCTGGACGCGTGGCTAGCCCAGATCGCGAACAAGGTGTTTGGCGAGATCGACTTCCAACTCGGCTTGATCGGTTTCGAACTCGACGGTGATCGCCTCGCGGCCAACCTGAACGGCACCGCACCTGAACAACGGTGGGTAGGTTATCTCCTGCCCGTTGACGGGCAACTGCTGTATGCGCCGGCCAATCGGTAACTACACGGGGTCCGGGTCGCGGCGTGAGATGGCGTTTAGGCAAGGTCTTCGAAGGACTCTTCTCCGGGTCGCCAGCACATCCATTGCCCGTCCGTGAAACCGCCCAACAGTGCGATCTCTGGTCCGGCGTAGTCGTCGAAGTCGGGATGCACCAGGATCGCCCCTTCGTCGAACCTGATCCGAAGTCCTCGACCTGTCTGCTCCGAGGTCGCGACAACCCGGCTCGGTATGAAGGCTCTCAAGGCATCGGCGTAGCCCACTTGTCCGGGCGTGATCAGACCGGCCGGTGTCCCCACGGCGGGCATCACATCGCAGTTGAGGACAGGCATGTCCTCAGTTGGACCGTCGAAGCGAAGTTGAACGTAGTCCATCACGAACTGGACTGAGTAGAGACGGAATCCGACAAGTCGCCCCAACAACTCGTTGGGAACGTACTCTTTGCGGTCCGACGCCATGCCGTCATAGTGCCCGTGCGCGGGTTCGGAGCGGGTGAACCGGTTCGCGATCTGTCTACGCAACCAGTCCCAACTCGGTCATTACCAGGTCAACTACCACGAACAACATGACCCACTACGGATCAAGCGAGTGCCGTTGCAGTACTGGGCCATTCTTGAAATGATCTTGATTGGGTGAGTCACAGCTGGTTGCACAAATACGTCGTGCTCAATCGATCGAAGCCGAAGCGCCGTCACGCCAGGTCGACGACCATCGTCAAGATCGCGGTCTCGAAACCGACGAACGTCAAGCGCTCGCTCAAACTTGACCCTGCTCACGCAGGGTTATCCCAGCTCTGGACGGTGCGCTTCGACTACGCCGTTCCGGTGAACTTCCATGTGGCCATCGTCATTCGACGAGTGTTGTCAATTGCCGTCCGCGACACTTCGTGTTCCGGTTACGGTGAGTACGTCAGCGAACACGAGACGTTCGAGCTTCGAAGGGGGAGCACCAAGTGGCGGGTTTCTCTGCCAATACGACGGCGATGCAGTCCATGGCCGCCCAGTTGACGCGGATGTCGACGGACGTCGCAGCGATCCGAGAACATCTCGGCAAGATTGACCCGTCCGCTTTTACTGGGTTGACTCTGCCGATCAGAGGCCGGTTCGAAGACGTGCTGCACAGCCGGGTCAGCGCCGCCGTCGACGCACAGACTGCGGCGTACCAGGCCGGCAATGAGATCAGTCAGACGGCGGCCTCTTACCAGCAGCAAGATCAGGCGCAGTCAGCGGCCTTCGACGCGAAGATCCCGGGCTCCCCGCAGCGGGACTGGGGTTACGACCTTGAGTCCACGGACAAGAAGAACGCCCCTGCCTATACGGACATCAACGACCCGCAAGGTCGACTCATCGAGCCCAAAGATTACCAGGACGACATGCAGTGGAAGCCGAACTTGGAGACTGACGTCGGCAACGTCGTCTCGTTCGTGCGCGGAGCTATCCAGTGGATCCTCGGTGTCGATCCGCTCCAATCATGCGAGGAGCTTGCCGCAGGCAACTGGGCAGAAATTCGCCAGTTCTCCGATCGCTTCAACAACGCCTCGTGGGCGTTCCGCGACTGCTCCGACAACATCCAGAACGGACAGAACTCGTCCGAGCAAGACTGGACAGGCAATGCTGCGGATGGCGCCCGGAACTATCTGGTGCAGCTCGCCGACGGCTTCTACGGCGAGGCTGATCGGAATGAGTTTCTCGCCGACCAGCTCAAGGACTTCGCCGAAGGCGTGTTCGACGCCATGAAGGTCCTGACCGACATCCTAGGTGACTGGGTCAACGCCAAACTCCTGCCTGCCATCGCCTCAATCATTGTCGCTGGTGGCACTGAAGAAATCCCTGTCGTGGACCTCATCACCGACGGCGTTGCCGGTTACACCGCCTACGAGGCGATCCAGGCCGGCATGGAAGTCTACGAGCAAGCCAACAAAATCAACACCATGATCGAGGCGTTCACCTCATCATTCGGCATCATCAACAACGGGACTTTCAAGTCACCCAACCCCGACTGGCAGATACCCAGCGCCCCGTACGTGTCCCCGGTCAGCGGTTAGGAGACGCCCCGATGGAAACCCCAGAAGAGTTGGGTGTTCGTGCCGAGCTCACGCTCCGCCAACGCTCGCTGGACAAGCTCAGCGCCAGCGTCACCGACCCCCAGCTCCGTTCGATGGCTCGCGAGTTCGCCTCGGGCAGGATGCGCGCGGACGAGTTCGTCAGACGAACGGAGCAGTCGGCACCAGCGATGCGTGGACTGGACCGAGTTATTAAGCACTACATGACGCTCTCGCCTGAAGATCTGGCAGCCGCCAAAAACCAGCACCAACGAAACATCGACCAGGTCGCGGCCGAGTTGACCGAAGTCGACCAAGCCGCACGCCGAACGGCCCCAGCGCCTCGGGTACGCCGACCGGTCGGTGAGGAGGATTCGTGGGAAAACAAGTCCTGGCTGGAGTAGCACTGGCCGCCATGGCTTTGTTGGCGGGATGCGGACACACGACCGCTGCAGGCGAGCCGACCCCGGTAGGACCCGCGACGTCCTTGCAGCCACCGGCGGCTTCGGCAGGGACGAACTCGCTGGCGGCTCGGGTGGTCAAAGCGTCGTGCGGCACGCAGGTGCCGGCAGCGGTTACCGCTGTAGTCCCTGGCGCAACCGCTGTCTACGTGCCGAAATACGCCCTGGGCTCCGACTGCCAGTGGAGTTCTGCGGACTACGCGCACCGGGTCATCGCCTATGCCATCACGTCGATGCCGTACGGGAATTGGCAGAAGATGCAGGCGCTAACCGGACAGACCACCGTCGCCGGGTATGCCGCGGTTCGTGGGCAAACGGACGGCAACTGCGTCATCTTGGTCAACGTGCACAACGTCGCGTTTGAGGTTGATCTGCGCGGTATCGGCGATCCCACGTGCCAAACCACCACTACCCTGGCTGGGCATCTGCTCGCTGGTACCAGCTGAATCGCAGGAGACTGATGAGTTCGGGCGAACCTACCGAAACGCGCAAACCAGCCGCCGAGCCTGTGGCTGCCGAACCCAAGCTGGTCAGGGTGCGCGGCGTGCGGGCGACTCCGGGCGGCTGGGTATGGGTCAACGAACTCACCGACGGCTGGGCAACCTTCCCCGATCGCAGTGCTGGTGGGCGTCGCTGGCAATGGGTCATCGGGATCCTGATCGTGCTGTTGGTTCCCACCGATTACCTGGTCGCCCATCTGAAATTGGAGTGGTTCCAGTTCGGCGTCAGTGCGGCCATTGTGGTGCTCATCCTGGCGCTCGTGCTGGTCGGTAACCTCACTGACGGTCGCACCGAGGTGAGCCGCTGGCGAGCACGCAACCAAAGCATGCTCCGCGCCGGAGGAAAGCAAGCGTTTCGCAGCGCGATGCGTACCCACGGTCGGGCCCGGACGGTGGGCGAGATGAATATCTTGCTCGGAAGCATCGGACGAACCGACCCGGTGTTCTCCGATCGGCGTATCAGCACGTGCGCGGTAGACCATAAGTGGTGGAGGACCACGGTTCACCTCACGCTCACGGGCAACCACGCGCTCAGCTACCGAGCGTCCGGCGTCCGCTCCCCCGCCAAGCTCGCACGAGTGTTTCAACCCACCCTCAAGCCCGAGAAGCAATAGCCGGGGACCGCATGTCAACTGCTCCTTGCCAGCAGGGTCTGCCATCCCTTGGGCGAGGATCTGGCTCGCCGATGCCGTGATCGGGCGTTCAGCTGTTCGAGTGAATTCCGTGAGTGACCGGCGTCATGCACTCGGATTTTCGCCGTTCCGGTCGTGGGCGGAGGCCGGGTAGCTACGCTCTGGTGGGAACGAGTGATGGACGGTAAGCGAGGGGCGGGCGATGACGGACGACACGGGGGCGGCCAGCGCTGTGGCTGGCGGCGATCCGAACGCCAGTAGCCCATTGCTGGATTCGACAGCGTTGGCGCAGCTCAGCGACGAATCCGCACAGTTGTCCGCCACCGCCAAGCAGGACAGCCCGCCCGAGAATGGCATGGGCGATGTCAATCCGCGTGCCGCCGAGCTGGACTACCAGCACGCCCAAGCAGCCGCCACGGCCGCTACGGGTGCAGGGTTCGAGTTCACCCCAGAGCAGATCAATACACAACTCGCGCACTGCAAACAACAGCTTTTGGACCTCAACACCGACCTGAACAACGCGCAGTACGCGCAAGGCGCAGTCCACCCACCTGCTCCGGATGCGGCCAGCGTCGCCCAGGCCAACGCAGTTCGCAACATGCTGGCCGAGACCGAAGCTGCAATTCGTGCCGATATCGCTTATTTGACCGATTGGCAGACGAAGTTGACCGACGCCCAAACGCAGTACATGGCGACCGAGCACCTGACCGCTGACCAGTGGAACCGGCTGGCGAACGGCATGCAGGCATGAAGACGCGGACGCTGTGCTCAGCAATGCTCGGAGTGCTTCTGGCGGTGGCTGCGCTGGCTGGGTGCACCTCCGGCAACAGTGGCACGCCAACACCAGCAACCACCAGCGCTACGACCGATCCAACGAGTAGCGCCAGTCCTGCCTCGGCTCCGAGGGTCTCACACCCACTGGACGCTTCGACCTTGGTGGCTCAGCCGTGTACGGCACTCAAGCCATCTGACGTCTCGGCTCTGCGCATCGTGAATGCCCTCAGCCAGGCCAACGCTCATGGGTGCAACTGGACGGGCGACTCGGGTGGAAGCGTTGGGATCGACTGGGAGACCGCGAACACCAACGGCTTGTCAGATCTCTACACCAAGGCAACTACCATGGCCTACTGGCAGCCCACGACCGTGTCCGGATATCCAGCTGCCTATGGCGATTCCATCAGCGACGGTCGAAGCCAGGGCGATTGCGTCCTCAACACAGCAGTCTCGAACAACCTGTATTTCTTCGTAGAGTTCAACAATCCACTCAACGCTAGCCAGTCCTGCACATTGGCAGAGCAGGCTGCAGCTGACGTGATCAAGAACCTCGGGGGATCGTAATGCCCTCGATGGATGCACAGGCGATCTACGACAACTTCCATACCCACGCCCAAGGAACACCGGGTCTGGCCACCGCCCAGCAAACCGCCGAGCAACTCGCGGCCAAGTACCAGGACCATGCCGTCGCCACGCAGCAGCTGATCGACGGCGTCCAGGTCGGTTGGAAAGGCGTCGCGTCCGAGGCAGCCGCGCAGGGCTTGACACCGTTGGCGGTGAGCTCGCTGGACACCCACCAACAGCTAACCAGTGGACAGGACATCGTGGGCCGGCAGGTGGATAGCTTCCACACCGCCGTCTCCGAGGTGCAACCGGTACCGCCCGCACCGACGATGCAAAACGTCATCACGGCTGCGGTCGCCGGCCAGGACACCACTCCAATGATTGACCAGATGGCCCACAGCTACGCCGCGCAAGCATCCAATGTGGACGCCTACAGCAAATATGTCTCGGCGTCGCAGTACAACACCAGCAACCTCCCGCCGATCACACCGGTAGACACACCGAATGCGCCAGTGTCGGTCACGACCCCGCCCCCGGCTGCAACGTCGAAGCCAAGCGCGACGACGCACGCGCCACAGGTGTCCGCTGGCTCGGCCAGTAGGACCAGCGCCACTCGTGTTCTGGCGCGCTCCGCGGGTTCGGGTAGTAACTCGTCACTGCCGTCGGTTGGTAACGGCGGCCCGACACCACCTGCCGCTTCTACGGGGAATGGGTCGACGACAACGTCCAGCGCGACGTCACCAGTCGTGCCGCCGCCGTCGCAATCGCCACCTGCTGGCCCGAGTGGCGGTTCCGTACCTGGGCAGACGCAGCCGGTCGGACCTGTTGGAGCGGTCGGTGGCGTGTCTGGTGACGGGGGCGGCATGGGTACGGGTCCTGGCCTGCGAACTGGTCCGGGCGCGGTCAACGAGGATGTCGGTGGCCTGGGTGGTGTCCGTTCGGGTGCTGGCAACTCCGGCGGGCGGGGCCTGGCATCGGGCACCAATTCCGGAGGCGGCGCAGCTGGCGACGAGGAGGGAACCGGCAGTCGCAGCGGCGCATCTCCGGGATCAGCTGGCGTCGCCGAAGAAGAAGCGCTAGCAGCGGAACGGGGAGCTGGGTCTGGCGGAATCACCTCATCATCCGCCGCCCCGATGGGCGGGGCCCGCGGCACCGGAGGCGGTAAGGACTCCGAGCACCAGCGGAAATATGGTGTCGAGGAGGACGGTGAGGAACTGTTCGGCTTCAGTGGACGTCTGGCGCCCCCGGTCATGGGAGAAACACCAGCTGAACGAGAACAGCGGCACGAAGAGGAAGCTGGCCGGCACCGCGGCGAGCCCTGATCCACTCCGGTTGCAGGGGTAGGTGTCCGAATAGAAGCGAGGGGCGAATCGGATGGTGGCGAGTCCGGTAACCATTACGGTGAGCGCATTGTCGACCATCCTCCGTACCCTCAATATCGGTGAGCCACCGCTGATGATCCGCCCCTATCCAGTCTGGACCGACCCAGAGGGCGATCGGGAGGCCGAGGCTGCGGCCTGGACGGAGTTCCGCGAGATCGGTTGGGTGGACCGTCGGGGGCGACTCGACGGTGAGGCATTGGACTGCCTGCACGTCCTCGTTCGGCCCAGCATCGAGTACACCGCTGTGTTCATGGCCGACGGCCGTCAACACAACATCGTAGTCGCTGGTCGCGGCGACGACATGGTCATGGCCTACCGCGATGGCCAAGCGCTGACCCTGTCGATGGCGCGGCGCCAATCGCTCCCGGAGACATTGCTGCGCCAGATCCCGGATGCGCGTCCCGCGCCGATCGACGCGCTGAACGTCCGTCTGTCTGACCTCACCGCATTGCCCGCCGATGGCGAACTGGCGGGCGGCAACGGGTCGCACGCGGCAGGCGATGCCCGCACCATCGGTCTGCTCATGAAACGCCGCCTGGTCGGCCACGGCGAACTGTATGTCGGCATCCGCGACCACTATGGTCGCCGCCGGGTCAGTGCACCGGTTCGGTACCAGGACTACAAACCGGGCCGCGTGGTGGTCGTAGTCGCCGGTGGTTTTCTGTCTGTTGCGCCGGCCACCAAGAAGTTGCTGCTGGACCGCTTGCACGCTGCCCAGCAGGCGTTCGCCGATATCGTCAGCCCATAAGGACGGCGGCAAGGGCTCGGACCACCACGTCGGCGGGCGGAAGTGGCAGGTCGGGCAAGCTGATCCAGGACAGCGCGTCATGGCCGGGATGCCTGGTCGGCGGCACATCGATGCCCCAGTCCGAAGTCCGCCCTTCGTGACGGCCGACGTAGGCGTAGCCGACGTCCAATCCATTGAACATGTCCAGAACCTCCCCCTTGGGCCCGCTGTATGGCTGCATGAGGAGCGCCCATCGGTCCGGCGGCCCTGGCATGTTGATCACCGGCACCTTCACGTCCGCTGCGCGAAGGCGCGCAACGGCACGTCCACCGACCGCGCGAGGGACGTTCAGCGCCTCGACGGGTGCACTGGACGTTAACCAGGTTGCGCCGCCAGACGTATGTGCTGGCCAACCCAGCTCGACCCAGCCTCTCCCTTCACGCCATATCTGTAGTGTCCCCTCAACGACCCGAGTGTCACCATTCTCGCCTTGCGATTCAGTCACATCTCTGTCCTTTGTGGTCACTCGAAGTCATATCTTCGCTGCACCGATCAGACATCGTTTCTAGCTGAAAGCGCGGCAAACCAGCACAGCGCCACACCCGAATCGTGTTGGTCCCAGACGACACCACACTGGCCGATATGGGTTGCGACAGATGCAGCGGCCAGGGACACGCGACAGCCACCACAGTTCCGGCAGTTGCAGAATTTCGTTGGAGTGCAGCGGGTTTCCGCTTTCGTCAAAGCCTACGAACGGCCAATGGTGTTGCTGCTGGAGTCCCCCGGCGTGCTTGTGCATGTCCTTGACGGCCTACCATTCGATCATCGGTTCATCGCCACCAGTAAGCCGGCCGGTCAGTCCGAGGGACACCTGATCCAGACGGTCGGAGCGAACCTTCCACCGTCAGTCGATCGGCACGGGGCGAGACTCCAGGCCCAACGCATACTTGGCCACGGGGTGCGCTGCCCTGAGCATCTCGTCTGACGAAATCTCCTGGAAGCCGATGACAGAGTTACAACGGCAACCTCCACACCCCCTCCGCTCCCGCCAACCTCACCACCTGCTCACCCTGGGACGAGACAAAGATCGTGAAGTCTTCCGGCTGCGGCTGGTCGAGCTGCTCCCACCACTCGTGCGCCGCCTCCAACTCATCCCACAGCCGCCGATCACCCCCTTGGGTGACCGGCCGCGCGGCGGCCTGGTCGCCCAACTCCACCCGCGCCCACGCCTGGCTGTGCGGATCAGTCAGGCAGAAGTACGTCGGACCGCCCTTCACCCGGACCTGTCCCGTCTCGTTTCCCGGTAGGGCAACCTGGGCAAAGAACGCGAAAGTCCGCTTGCGCAGCACCGCCGGGTCCAGGCTGGTCACCCGGTCGTTACCCGGCTCGTTGACCGCCCGCGACGACAGCTCGGGCAACAACTCGAACGGCTGCTGTTCGCTGCGCAGCGGCATGAAGTTCACCGTTTCGGGGAGGAACCGACCGTGCGCGGACTGGTCCGCTTCCACAGTGAGCAGCGCCAGATTGCCCGCGAAGTTGCCCCGGAGGTCGACCAGGATCGTGCCGCCTGGCCGTACCTGGCCCAGCCACGCTGGAGGCACCTGCCGCAACGAGGCCGTGGCAATGATCCGGTCATACGGGGCGTGCGGCTCGTACCCCTGGTATCCATCGCAGGCCGCGAGCGTCGGCGTCAGGTCCAGCGCATCCAACCGTTCTCGCGCCTCGGTTACGCACCTCGGATTGACATCAACCGAGGTAACCGCGTCCGACCCCAGGCGATGGCTGAGCAGCCCGGCCGTCCAGCCGGTGCCCGTGCCGATCTCCAGCACCGAGTCTCCCTCGACCGCCTGGCTCGCCTCCAGCATGGTCGCCACCACCGACGGTGCCGAGCACGACGTGGTAGCGATGTTGTGTTCATCGAGGTCGGTCAGCAGCGCCTTGCTCTGGTAAGCCGCGCGTAGCCATTCCTCACGGTGGGCGCTGTCGGCGGCGTCGAAGGCCCGACCACCCGCGTTGTCCGGCAGGGTGAACCGGGGCGCGAACCGGTGCCTCGGAACAGCCTGGAACGCCGCCCGCCAGGCGGGGGATGAGAGCGTCGCGTTGCGCACCAGGTCCTCGATGAGCGCACCATTCAGCTCTTCGGCCAGACGTTGCAGCCGGTTGCCCAACTCGGTCACCGCTCGTCTCCCGCGAGTTCGGCGGCAATGGCAGCCGCGATGGGAAGGTCGGTCGCTGCCTGAATCCAGCCCCACTGTCCGCTGGGGTTCAGATCAACGAAATAATGCTGGTCCTCGGCAGTCACCACGAAATCGGCGGCGGCAAAGGACAATCCCAGGTGTTCCACCAACGTGAGCAGCGACGCTTCGACCTCGGGTGGCAAGGTGGTCTGCTCGTAACGGAGTGAGGGGTAGTCGCTGCGCCAGTCGAGCAGTCCGCTGGCCGTCTCGTCGTCGGTCAGAATGTTCGCTACGAACACCTGTTTGCCCACCACGGTCGCCCGCACATCGCGCACCTTCGGTATGCGCTGCTGGAACTGGTGCGCGGTGAGCGCGACCCGGCTGTCAGCCATGTCCGTGTCCGCCACCTCGGTAGTGTAGATAATGGACGGCCGCTGGCCATCGGCGACAATCGCAGAGGCCAGGGTCTTGTAGATAGTTGACGATCCCAAGAACGCGCAGTGCTGGTCGGCGTCATCTGGCACGTTGGTCACTACGGTACGCGGCACGCCCAGCCCGCAGGCCGCAGCGGCGGCCAGCTGAAACGGCTTGTACTCGGCGTCGGCTGCCTTGGACGGATGGTTCACCCACGAGCACGGCAGACTCATGAGCAGCCCACCAAGACCTCGGCGAGCCTCCTTGCCGGCGAACCGCTGCTCCGCATCCGTCATGGCCGGCGGGAAGCGAAACGTGGTCGGTCGCCGAACGTAGATGCTGCGGATGTCTGCCAAGGCAACCGACCCGTCCGCGGTCCGCAGCTCGCCGTGCCACGCGCCGTCGAACTGGGCGCTCACCTCAAGTGCGAGCGGGAAATCGCCGGTATCCGCCCGGAACACCCGTATGCCCCGCTGGTCCAGCTCCTTGACGACGAGATCAGCGGTCGTATCGCCCGGCTCGGTCAGCACCAGCACGGTGCTGGCGGCCGGTTCTGGTTGCAGGTTCACGATGTCACTCATCACGATCACCGTTCAGTCGTCGACGACGTCGCCTCGCATGCCCCCGTCGTCTTGGCCGTCGTCAGAGATAGTGGTCGCTTTCTCGGTAGCCATGACGAGGCCGCCACCGGTGGTGCGCACGACGGCCACGTTGCTCGGGTCAGGGGCGGTCCGCAGGGTGAGGCCGAAGGGAGTGACGACCGTGTCTGAGACGGGTTCGGTGGTCGGCACGAAGCCGCGCGGGGAACCCAGCGGGAAGCGTTCGGCGGCGTCGGTGAGGGTTGCAGTGGTCATGGTGCTGTCTCCGTTTCTTGTTGCCATACAGGGGAACTGGTGTCGTGCTTGGGTGGGAGCTGAGCGCCGTCAGCGCTTCAGCGTGCGGGAGGGACGACGGACGCCGCCACGGCCGCGCAGCCTGACGCCGGACTCGCTCAGCATCCGGTGGATGAAGCCGTACGACCGGCCAAGGCTCGCGGCCAGGCCTCGGATGCTGGCGCCCTTTTCGTAGCGCTTGACGAGTTCAGCAGCCAGCGTGCTTCGCGCGTCGCCGGTGACACGAATCCCTTTGGGAATAGACCGCAACGTACCCTTCCTCAGTTTCTGTGTTTCAGTTGCTGCGAAAATCGCTCGTTTGAAGCCTTACTCCACCAACAACCGCAGCCACCACGAGAAACTGGGTGACTGTAACCACTTCCGCGCTTCCCGCGTCGCAGTCGTCGGCTCGGTGTCCTCCTCCGCTACCGACGCGTCCGCCAGCTCGTCCCCGACAACTGGCAACACGCCGGTCGGAAACTCCTCGTGTCGGTCAACGGGCGCATCGGAATCGCCACCTCGCCAGGCCAGGCGGAACGCATCACCCCGATGTACCACCCGTCTGAGCAACTCGGCCACGGACAGCCCCCGCGCATTGGCCCGGCTGTGCTTGCCGTACGCCTCAGCCGATCCGTACTCACTGGCCTGACCCCTGCTCAAGTTCATCGTGGCCACCGGTCCCGGCGG
>DATATE010000019.1:0-6836 GCA_036268955.1 Pseudonocardiaceae bacterium | reverse complement strand
TGGCGTGGACTGATCTTGGTCGACAGCCCTCCTACCGGAGGCTTCATCTCGTTGTCACGCCGACACTCCGACAAACATCAACTCGTGATCCACATCCCTTGTCCACCAACACTTCCCGACCAGGTTGAAAACGGCTCATTGCATACCGGCGAATGAGCGCCTCGCGGAGCACACCAATCAGTGGCAAGTCACGTCGGCTCGCGCTGGTCTTGACCGGTCCTTGCTGCAGGGTCGTGCCGATGCGCTGGAGTTGCTGCTGGATGTGGAGCTGGCCGTGGGCGAAGTCGACGTCGCACCAGCGCAGGCCGAGCACTTCACCTCGTCGCATGCCGTAGAGCAACAGCATCACGAACGCCGGGTACAGACGGTGGTCTTCGGTGGCAGCCAGGAACGCGGTCGCGTCCTCCGCGCTCCAGGGCCGGATCGGCTTGCGTTGCCAGGCGGGGATTTCGACCAGCTTGGCGACGTTGCGGGCGACAAGCTCCTCACGTTGGGCGCGACTGAGCGCCGCACGAAGCACGGAGCGGATGAGGTGTATGGACCTGACCGAGCGGCCTTGCCGAATCTGGTCATTGAGGAAGCTCTGCACGTCAACGACGGAGAGCTTCGTCAGTGACTTGGTGCCGAGGTATGGCTTGAGGTAGCGCCGAACCACCGCCTCGTACTGTTCGAGCGTGCGTGGACGTGTCTTGGCGGGTACGACGTCACGCAGCCAATAGTCCAGGTAGGCGCCGAGACGCCACGGGCGGTCTGGGGCGGGGATGCCTTGGTTGGTGAGTGTCAGTTGTGCGATGAGACGTTCGTGGGCGGACTCGCGGGTCGTGGCGTAGGTGCGAATGCGCTTGCGCTTTCCGGAAACAGTGGCGACCCATGCAGCTGCCTCGTAGCGGCCGTCTCGGCGTTTCGAGATTGACCCTTCACCGTTCGCTCGTGTACGTGGCATCAATCACCTCCTTCCTGGCGCAGCTCGGCGATAAAGGCGTGCAAGTCATCAGGGAGGATGAAGCGACGTCGACCGATTTTCACCGTGTTCAGCCTGCGCTGGTTGATGAGCTGGTACAGTTGCCAGCGGCTGATCTGTAGTGCATCGCTGGCTTCTTGCATGGTCATGAGAACGGGAGCGAAGCTCGCGGTCATGTTATTGGCTTGGTTCATAGGTGTTCCTCCTTTCTAGGCGTGTAAATCTGATTTGTAGGGCTGGCGTCAGCACTTGCGCCGCGAAGTAGTCGGCCACGGTCTCCCAATCGGCATCGGTGAACGTAGTCAGTCGCTGCCGCAGTGGATGGTCGATGATGTGCTTCAATTCGTGCAGTGCGGCGAAGTGGTGAAAGCTGGGCAGGCGGCCCGCGTGTATGTGGATGTGCCAGTGTTGGTTGCCCCAGAATGAGGTGCTGTCCACCGGCATCTTGTCAAGCACCGCGATGCGGAGTGTGGGGATGAGCTCCACCAGCCGCGTGAGCAGCGGTGTCTTGCTGGTGAGCACGCCGCGAAGCAGCCTTGCTTGGCGTCGGGCGACGCGACGTAGGTCAGCGACCGATGTTGGTGTTGTGGTTGCGAGAGCACGGAGTCTCGGGAGCGTTCCGGTTGTGTGGATTGTCGTCATGAAACTCCTCCTTTCTCCCACCCTGAGTTATTGTTTAGATAGCTCGTCCTTTTCGTCCTCGCGCGCGGCCGGCCCGGCTGGATCAAAGCCGTATTCGTCGATGAGGCGTTGGCAGTAGTCGTTCATCGAGGCGAGGACGTCCTCGGGAAGATGACCGTAGCGTGCGTGGAAGTAGCTGTCGACAGCAGGCAAGTCGTACGGTGTGGCAAACCCGGCGCGAGCGAATAGGTCAGCGAGTGGCACTTCGAGCGCGGCGGCAAGCGCCTGGAGCGTTTGGGGAGTAGGCGCACGTTCGTCTCGTTCAATGCGGGTCAGGGCACCGCTATCAATGCCCGACATGCGTCCGAGCTGACGAATTCCCAGCTTGCGTTGCTGTCTGAGATTGCGGAGATAGTCTCCGAACTGACTTGTAGTTGCGCGCTTCATTATAGTAATGTCTCCTTTTGCGTCTTCCTATTTTACCTCCTTTGTTGCAAAAGAGCAGCACCTGTAGACAATTCCGCAACGTAATCGGGTTCGTTACTGTCCGGGACTGGCGTGAATTGCGTGTTGCGTTGACGCTTCTATCTTTCTATTGGCTGAAAACGTAGAACGTGCTACCCAGTTCGACGATGTCCCAAGCCGCCTTGACCAAGTCTTGCAGTGTGACGCCTTCGGCTGCCCATCGCGCCTGTTCGTCCTCGCTGATCACGCCTTCGGTGAGATCACGGACAGCGGCGTCCATCGAGTCGTAGGCCCCGACGTAGCAGCCGTTGAATGACTGCAGGAGGTCGTTCTGGTCGGGATCGACGTCGGGCAACGTGAGGAATGCCTCGAAGGCTGCACCGTGCTCACGGATGCCCTGGGCGACCACAGGACGCTCGGGCACATTGACTGCCTGGGTTGATCGCGTCGGAGGCGACGGTGACTCGGTATGACGCCCGAGGTCGGATCGGGAAGCGAGGTGCTGTTCGAATCGTGTGATCCACTCGCTGGCGCCGGGTACATGCTCGGTGAACCGCCTGACAGCCTGGCACTCCTGGGACAGCAGGACAGGATTGGCGTCACCGGTATCGGCGAAGCGGGCCATCTCCGAGTCCGCGTCGAGAAAGATCGCCAGCAGCCGGGCGAGGTCCCGGGTCGTCTCGGCAGTGATGGCCTCCCCGCGGACGTCGGCTTCAGCGAAGGCATGCCGTAGGTGCGTGCCGAACGCTTCTGGCGCGGCGGCGAGGTCGGGCGCAGTCTCCCCCGGCTCGCCGGCCCGATGGGTCGGGGCTGGTTCGTCGGGCAACCGCATGACGTAGGTGCCCAGCCAGTTGATCCACTCTCGGATCTGCTCGTCCGTGGTGGCTTGGTAGAGGTCGGCGAGTTCGCGTGCGATGGCTTCGGGGTCGGTTCGGCCGGTGACGGCGAAGTGGTGCAGCGCGCCGGAGAGCGGATCGTCGCGTTCGTTGGCGAGCGCGCGGGCCAGGGTGCGTGCACCCCAGTCGGGGACTTCGCCGCTGCCGGATTCGGCTTCGCCGATGGCGTCCCCAATCACGTCGGCCAAGTTGTCGTCCTGGCGGGTTGCGCCGGTGAGATCGATCTCGCCGGGGTCCAGGCGGTCATGCTCGGGTCCGTGTGGCTCCTCGTCGGGTGAGCGTGGTGGTAGGTGTTCCATAGGTTTTCCCTCCTTTCGTGGTGGTGGTGTGGTTGATGTTGTGGTGGTCTCAGCCGCTTCCTGGCGGGTCCGGGCCACCGGCCGTGATCAGCCCGGTGAACTCGATGGTGGTGATCACCCGGAACAGCGCCGACTGGATGCGGGCGTCGGCCGAGAGTGCCGCCTGGATGGCCGCCTGTCGGGCCGTGTCGGGCACGACCCACACCACTGCCGGGAACAGGCCGTGGCGGGTTTGGTGGGCGCCGGTGGCCGCGTAGCGCTGGTAGACCTTGGCTTTGCGCAGGACGACGGGTGGATGTTCGGTGGCGAGGTCGGCCTCGATGAACCAGTGGTCCTCGTACTCACCGCTCGCGGTGATGGCGTACAGGTCGGGTTTGAGCCACTCGAGGGTGCCGTGCGGGCCGGTGAACGACCGCCAGCAGGACGGTTCGGCCTCCAGGGTGACCAACTCGACAGTGCCCTGCCGGTGTAGCTCGTGGAGCTGGACGGCGAGTTCGGCCGCCGCGAGGGTGTGGATGGTGAATGCTGGGGAGGGTTCGACGTAGCGACGACGCCGCTTCTCGCCGTGCACGCGTCGCAGCAGCCGCTCTCCGGTTGCGCCGAGCTGCCAGGTGATCCCGGAGGAGCCCGCTCGGACGCCGCCGATCCGCCGATCCAGCCGCACCACCAAGCCGTGGGCTTCCAAGCGGCTGAGTACCCGGATGGTTGCCTTGAACATCGCTGCGGGGCTGGCGTGTCCGACGACGAAGTGCAATCGCTGCACCAGGCTGGTGGTCAGCAGCCGGTAGGTGTGGAGCGACTCCAGTACGCTGACGTCCCGTTCGGACAGCTTGTTCTGCAGGCTGGATATGTCGGCCGGATTCACTGGACGCCTCCATGACGGCTGCCACCTGGCTCCGCCTGATGACCCCCGAATAGGGGGTCAGTCCCATCCCGGAGGGGAGGTGGGATCGCCGGTGAGCTGCGGAAACGGAGCAACGTTGGCGACATGGAGAGACGGGCGAAGGGACGACCGAACAGGCGCTGTGTCATCGCTGCCTCCGCTTCCGGCCGATGCGCTCGGCCACAACCACGGGGGCGA
This sequence comes from Pseudonocardiaceae bacterium, assembly GCA_036268955.1. Taxonomy (GTDB): domain Bacteria; phylum Actinomycetota; class Actinomycetes; order Mycobacteriales; family Pseudonocardiaceae; genus CAJCJE01. The sequence goes on along the minus strand of DATATE010000019.1, from coordinate 2,513 downwards.
CTGACTCCTCCTGGGCAGGCGGTTCGTTCGAGGTATCACCCTTGTTGACATCGGTGGTCGGCTCGCGTACTGGTGCGTAGTTGGCCTGGGCGATGGTCCGGACGAGCTCCGGGTCGGTGATGGCGGCCGGGGGTGGAAGTGTCCTAATGAGTGCCCAGCCGGAGGGGTGGCCGTCCGCGACGAGGTTCGCGTAGGCGTGAAACTTCGGAAGCGCCAGGAAGTCGTCCACGGCCAGGTCGCGGGTGAGCTTGGCAGTATCGCGGGCGTCCTCGTACTCGGTGGCGAACACGATCTTCGACCGGGCGTTCATGTCCACTGCCGCACGTAGTGCAGGTGGGAACTGGCTTCGGAACTGGGCGGCCAGGAACCACCCCACACTGAGCGACCGACTGACGGCGAGCGCGTCGGCCAGGGAGACGGGCAGATTGAGGAAGCGGGGTGCCTCGTCGACATAGACCATGCCCGGCCGTTTGGCGGCACCAGCTTCGTCGGCGCGTTCCTGGGTAGCCTGCCAGATATCGGCGATGACCAGGCTGCCCAGCAAGCTGGCTGTACCTGGGCCGATGAGCCCCTCGTTCAGAGGGACGAGCACGATCTTGTTCTCGCGGAACAGATCGCGCAGCCGGAACCGACCCTCGCGCTGGTCCAGCATCCGGATCAGGGCGGGGCGGAGGAGGAGTTGACGCAGCTTGTTCAGCGGTGGAGCGATTGCGGCAGCTTGTGCGGCCGGGGACTGTGACTCGAACCAGGCCCAGAAGCCGGCGAGCGCGACGTCACTACGGACCCGGCCGACCTGGGTACGTCGGAACTTCGCGTCGGTCAGGAGCTTCGGCAAGTCCATCAGCGTGGCGGGGCGATCCGGCGTGCTGGAACGGGCCAGGGTGCGCAGGCCGGCGGAGAAGATGTCGGCCGTCCGTGGTCCCCAGCCGTCACGGAACACCGCTTCGAACACGGCGAGGATGCCGTCGACGACGACGTCAGGGTCGCGGCCGGCTACATCGAGGGGGTTGAACCCGACCGGGTTCGCGTCGCTGGCGTCCAAGACCACGACGTCGCCTTGCCGGTGCTCAGGGACCACGCCCAACACGGTGTCGATCAGTTGTTTTTTCGGGTCGAGCACCGCGACAGGACGCCCGGCCTCGATATCCGCTCTTATGAGATGCAGCAGCGCGTTCGTCTTGCCGGAGCCGCTGGGGCCATAGGCGATGCCGTGGTAGGTCTGGTCCTGCGCCGAGATCCCGATAACCCGGTTATCACCAGGCGCGGCACTCTGGGCGAACACCCGAGGTCCAGTGTGGATGGTGGACGCGGCACGCAAGCGCTTCGGGTGCTGCGAGGGCAGTCCGGGGAGGGCTCCATCGCCGAGTGGCCAACCAAGCAGGCCCACCAGTTCGGTCACGGCGAGGTGGAGCGGCCATCGCCAGGGTAGTCGCACCTCGCTCAGGCGCGAGGCCGGCTCGCGGGCGAGATCGATGTGCACACCGGGGCTCTGTGCGGTGGAGATCGCGCTGAGCAGACCGACCAGCAGGCGGCGTCGTCGGTCTCGATCAGGGCTGGCCACACCCAGCCGGATGGTGGCAGCGAAGCCACCTTGGCTCAAACGTTCCTTGATGTGGCTTCTCGTGTCCGGGCTGGCCGGGCGGTTGCCGCCGAGAAGCGCGCTCACCAAACTGGTACCGGGATCGGCGACCTTCGTCGGCACGGCGCGTGGTGCGTGGCGTGGGCCGAGCACGACCTGCACGGCCATCGCCTCACCGGCGTGCAATCGAGTCGCCAAGGCCGAGAGCAGCGCGCGGGTCGTCGCCTCGGCGCGGTCGGTCAGCAAGGGCAACCCCGGCGGATGGATATGGAGTCGGCCGCCAGCACTCATGTCCGGACGCGGTATCGCGTCGCCCTGCTGCGGGGTGGTGAGCACGCTGCCTGGGATGAGATCGCCGAGCATGCGGCGCAAGCTGTGTACGTCGGTTGGGCGCGAGCCGAGGAGGTGTCGGACACCGCGTTCATCGGCGCGGACTTCCAGTACGACGCGCGGTGCATCGCGGTCAGCGGCCAGACGAGTCAGGAACTGGGCGACCATTGCGGGATCAAGCGGGCGGGGTAGATACAGTCCGGAGAACACCAGGGCGCTTTGGTTATGCATCCGGTTCACCTCCTTCGTGGTGTGGCGGGGCTGTGGTCGTCTCGTCGTGGGCGGCCTGCTGGGCTTGTGCCTCACGCTCGGCCTCGGCTATTGCTAGGCTGATCAGGGCTCGACTTAGCTTGCGTATATCCGGCGGGTCGCGGCGGACGCCGCGTACGGTGAACCTGCGTTCTTGTCTGTGTGATGTCTTCTTTCGGGGTTTGGCCATTAATCACCTACCTTTCTCGTGTGCTTACCAAGGAGATCGAAAGTAGGTCGACTGTTCACGTGGTGATGTAGCGCAAGTGTGGGTCAGCGAAGAATGCGCGGACAAGGGCAGGCAGTTTCTGCAGCCGACGCAGCGCGCCGATAGCCTTGGTCTTCAGGTCGTGCT
>DATATE010000018.1:0-26424 GCA_036268955.1 Pseudonocardiaceae bacterium | reverse complement strand
ACACGAAGGCCGTGGCGCACAACCGCTGGTCCTCAGGCCGGTTCAGGCCAGGTTGACCGAGTCCACTACGGACCGCTGTTCTGGTCGGCGACCGTGGGGTTGCCCGGTCCGACCGGTCCGCCTTCCTCGTTGATGATGTGCGCGATGGTGCCGGCACCACCGCCGAGGGAGACCGTGACCATGTCGTGGAACTGCACGCCCGAGGTCTGTGGTGCCTCGAACGAATGGTCGGCCACGATACTGTTGTCGTTGAAGTTGCAGTAACTCCCAAGGCCCCAGGCCTGGAAGCTGGTCACGTTGTTGCCGACCTTGAACGCGGCCCAGCCGTCACTCGATCCGTTCATGTACGCGGACTGGCTCGGTGGATCGTAGGGCAGCTCGTTCTGGAAGAAGTAGTCCTTGCCGCCGTTGCCGTTCCAGATCACGTTGTACTGCTGGTAGTGCTCGACGAACAGGCCGTAGGCGGTGACGTTGTTGCCGTTGACCACCAACCCGTTCTGCGCGGTATTGGTTGTCCATCCGACCCCGTCACCGTGGTCGGCTCGCCATAGCCACGAGTCGTCGATGAGCACGTCGTTGCTGTTGACCACCAGCGACTGCGTCGCCTTCCCGACGCCCGCGCCACCGATGCGGAACTGCACGTCCGACAGGGAACTCGGGTCGGCGGTGTGGTCGGCGCCGGAGCCGGAGGGACCCATCTGCACCAGCACCGAGGAGTTGGTCGCACCGGCGTCGATCAGCAGACCGGCGAGCTTGACGCCGTTGACGTCGGCGACGTTGATCGCGGCCGTGCCGTTGGTGGGCTTGAGGGTGGCCAGGCCGAGACCGAGGATGACCGTGTCCGGGTTGGTCACGTTCAGCGGCTCGTCGAGGTTGTAGATGCCCGGCGTGACGATCAGGTTCTTACCGGCCGCCAGTTGCGCGTTGATGGTTTCCGCGGTGTCGCCCGGTTGCGTGATGTAGAACTGGCTGATCGGCAGGGAAGTGCCGGCGGGGTTGCCGCTGGCCCAGTCCACACCGGAGGAGTTCTGCTTCAGTGCCGGTACGAACACGTTGTAGTTGCCGGAGCTGTCGATGTAGATGAACGGCTTCTCCTGCACCGTAGGTGCGGTGCTGACCGTGGTGTAGGGCGGGTTCGGGAAGCTCTGGTTCGGTGCGCCCTGGACGCCGGCGAACACCATGTTCCAGTTCGACCCGTTCCAGCTGCCGATCTGGTCGTCGCGGGAGATCCACTGCTGCTGAGAACCGGAGTTCACCGAGCCGGAGACCTCGCTGTCGGCCAGGAATCCACCACTGGACCAGCCGTTGTCATCCAGTTGGAGGTTGCCCTTGATGTCGACGCGACGCAGCGGCGCGGCCTGCGAGACCGCCCAGGTGTCCGTGCCCGACGGCGGCACGATCTCCATGTTCTCCGCGTCCCGCCAGAAGTTCTCGGTCGCGTTGCCACCGTTCCAGTCGGCCTGGACGTGCACGTTGCCGTTGATGTCAACGCTGTCGGGGGTGAGGCCGAGGCCGGCGGCCTCCTCGTAGAAGCCGGTGTTGACGTCGATGTTGTTGTAGGTGCCCGGTGCGAACAGCACCGCGTAGCGGTTGGTGCCGAACTGGTTGGAGACCTGCTGGTTGTAGATCGAGGTCAGCGTGCTCTGGATCGAGGAGGAGGACATCGAGGGCGTGAACACGTACACGTTCGGCCCGAAGTTGGGAGTGTTCGGCGGAGGAGGCGGGGCGGTGCCGCCGCCGGCCGGGTCGAGCTGGAAGTTCTGCGCGTTGGTGCCGTTGCAGTCGTACTGGTCCAACTGCACGCTGTCGGCGGTCGAGGCGCCCGGCGTGTCGAGGCACTTGCCGCTGTTGAGATTGACGAAGTGGTAGGAGCCGTCGGAGTTGGCCACCGGCTGCCACTGCTGGTTGTTGCCGCCGACGTAGTCCCAGAGCTGGATTCCCGCACTGTCTGCCGTGGACACGTTGGTGACGTCCCAGGCCTGGGAAGCCAGGTTGTTGTTGTCGACCTGGTAGTAGCCGTTGCTGGTGGCCTGGAACTCCCATTCCTGGGCGGTGGTGCTGTTGCAGTCGTACTGCTGCACGACGGTGCCGTTCGTGGTCGCCGCGGACCGCGCGTCGACACATTTCCCGCTGCCCTCGTTGACCACGGTGTACCAGGTACCAGGCGTCACCGCGGCGGGCTTGGCAGCAGCCGGTTTCGCGGTGGCCGCTTTCGCGACGGCCGGTCTAGCGGTCGGGGTGGCCACTGCCTGGGCGGGAGCGGCGGATAACAGCGATGCGCAGGTGGCTGCGACGGTAGCCGCCGTGGCCACCATCGCCAACCCCAGCTTTCGCCTGCGCCGGCCCGGCGTCAGGTGCGCGCCGCCCGGACTGGCTTGGACTTCGGACACAAGACCCTCCTCTGCCGCCCGTGGCGGCATCGACGTCCGGCGCCGGGCGAGGGCCTCGCCGACCCCGCGCGAACCCCGACCGCCGACCAGGTCCGCGGCCATTGCGGAAAGTCAGGAAGGCATGCGCCCGCATGCCGGGAGTTCCATAACGCGGTGTAGCGAGCGTTCCTTTCTGCCACTGCCATGCCACGCACCCGGCACCAACCGGATGAGGGGCGGTTGCGCCGCCATAGCGAGCACTCAGCCGTTTCCGAGTCGCACCACCCAGAAATCACTGTGCGTAGTTCTCTGCTACCGCTATGTCGTCATCGTCAGAATGTTATGGCGGTCACAGTTACGTGTCAATATAAGGCTAAGAATAAGTCGTAAAAGATGTGGTCAGCAGAGAATTCACCGAACCAGCAAGCATTCCGGTCCGGTCACCCGGTCGATGGCAAGGCCACTTCCTCGCCCCGCTGCGCCACCGTCGACGTATCGGCAGTCGCACCAAGGGTCACGCCGAGTCACCGATCAAGGATTCGATCAGCTGACAACGGGACGACCGTGCGAGGATCGAAATATGCCTCGTGCCAATGCCAATGGACTCCAGCTCGAATACGACACCTTCGGCAGCCCGACCGACGACCCATTGGTGCTGGTCATGGGCCTTGGTGCGCAGATGACCAACTGGTCGGTCCCGTTCTGCGAACTGCTCGCCGCGCAGGGTTTCCACGTCGTCCGGTTCGACAACCGTGACATCGGCCTGTCCAGCTACCTCGACGACCTGCCCAAGACCGACCTCCAGGCCGCCTTCGCAGGCGACTTCAGCACCGTGCCCTACCTGTTGGCCGACCTGGCCGACGACGTGGTCGGCCTCTTCGACGCCCTCGGCTTCGACACGGCGCACGTGGTCGGCGCGTCGATGGGCGGCATGATCGTGCAGCAGTTGGCCATCGACCATCCGGACCGGCTGCGCAGCATGTGCTCGATCATGTCCACCACCGGCGACCGGACCGTCGGCCAGGGCACGCCGGAGGCGATGGCCGCGCTGATGCGGCCGCCGGCACAGTCGCGGGACGAGGCGATCGAGACCGGCGTCGCCGCGCAACAGGTGATCGGCTCCCCCGGCTACCCGGCGAACGAGGAGGAGGTACGCGCCAAGAGCGCCGCGGCCTACGACCGCGCCTTCCACCCGGTCGGCATGCTGCGGCAGATGGCCGCGATCCTCGCCTCACCGGACCGGACCGAAGGCCTTCGCTCGCTCCAACTGCCGACGCTCGTCGTGCACGGCGCCGCCGACCCGCTGGTCGCGGTCAGCGGCGGCGAGGCCACCGCGGCGGCGGTACCGGACGCCACCCTGCTGGTGCTGCCCGGCATGGGCCACGACATACCGGTCGCGCTCTACGACACCATTGTCGAAGCCATCGCGACGAACACCAAGCGCGCCTGAGCTTCCCGTCCAGCCGGCAAAGTTCGATGAACAGGCTACGACCTAGTCCCCTGGACTCCGCTCGTCGATGATCGAACGCACGGACCGCATGCGCAGCCGCGTGAACACGACGACCAGCACGAGCAGCAGCACGCTCGGTGCCTGGGACAGCACCAGCGAGTCGGTCACCTCGGTGGCCGGGAAGTGCAGCACGATCACCGTGCGCAGCAACGAATCCAGCAGGAAGGTGATCCCCCAGCCAACGGTGACCTGCGAGATCACCCTGCGGAAGCGCCGGGAGGACACCCAGGCCCGCTCGTAACCGGCGAGACGACGCGGATCTCCCCTGCTGGCAAACGGCTTCCCGGCCTCGTAGACGAGCGGCCGACCAACCCAACAGCTGAACAGCGCGTACATTCCGGCGGCCGCGGTGTAGAAACCCGGTTTGAGCAGGGCGATGCGCGGATCGTGGGTGCTGAACAACAGGGTGACCGACAGCGCGATCTCCAGCACCACCAGCAGGCCGATGGCATCGAGCCTGCGCTGTCGCACCGTGTTGAACAGGGCATTGATGCCGGTAGCCGCACCGGAAACGGTCAACGCGAGGAAGGTGCTCATGCCCAGCGCGTGCAACAGGTAGTAGCCGGCGACCGGGATCACCAGGTCCAGCAGAACCGGCAGCAGCCAGGCCGATCGAGGGGTGCCGGCCATCAGCGGCCTGCCCTTGACAGCTGCGCGACCTGGCTCAGCGACCGGTTCGCGATCGCAGGGCAGACCTCGAACAGCGGCTCGGGCAGACAGCGGCGCAGCGCGGCGAGGCCGGCCGGATCAAGGTGAAGGCGATACCCCGGCCACGCACCTGCGCCGAGCGGTCCCGCTCGAAAACGCTGACCGGCATGCCTTCGCGGCGCAACCCCTGGGCAAGGCACAGTCCACCGACCCCACCTCCGGCGACCAATACATGCAATGAGATGGCGATTCCTCCCCCGCCTCGCACGAGGACTCCCGTTGCCTCGCGCCGTGAGCTGTGACGAGGTCAGCATGATATATTTGCGCGCAGCAAACAAGTGAGTGGAGAGAATATCAGGGTGATCCCTGATGCCCGTTCGGACTTTCCCTGACCTCCGGAGTGCGGGAAACCGCAGGTACCGACGGCTGAGCCCGGCGCGACAACGGCGCCGGGCTCAGGTTGAGGAAGATAGCTACGCGGTCAGGACTGACGCTCGTAAGGCAGTTTCTCGCCCGCCTCGACGCCGAAGGGCAGTCGGTTGCCGGCCGGCGGCAGCGGGCAGGTGGCGAAGTCGGTGAACGCACAGGGCAGGTTGGTCGCCCGGTTGAAGTCGAGCTTCACCAGGCCGTTCTCGTCCGGTTCTGGCACGGCCAGCGAGCGGTTCGCACCGTAGGTGGTGACGCCGCTGGTCGCATCGGTGAACAGGATGTTGAACCCGATCCCCTGCTTGCCGTTGAACGCGGTCAGGGTGTACTCGGCGCCGGCATACTCGAACCGGACGATGCCGGGCGCGGTGTACACGTGGCTGAGCCCTTCGACCACCGCGCCGACCGTCGTCGGCCTCGGCTCGTCGAACGGTTCGAATCGCCCGGTCAGCACCCAGTTCGGTTCGGGTTCGTAGGACGGGACGCCGTGGAAGTCCCGCAGCGCGGCGGCTTTCGGGTCGTGCGCGCGAATCAGGTAACCGGACCGGCGGGCGATCTCGATCTCCAGTTCGCCCGCGACGACCCGCGTGCCCGCGCCGCTGTTGACCAGCTCGAAGCGCCGCACCTCGGTGATCGGCTCACCTTGATGGAACAGTTGCGCGCCATCCGGGTCGAGGTAGGCCGCTTCCGCGTCCTGCCACCACCGGCCGGGCAGATCGGCATACCGCCGCGGCGTTTCGTCGAGCCAGTCCAGCGACACGAGCGCCAACCAGCCGTGCTGCTCCGCCAGATCGCGTTCCCGCCCGCTCTTCCACTCCCGCCAGTCGGCGGTGAACTGTTCCCGGTGCGCCGCGCTGGTTGCCTCACCAAGGCTTGTGCTCATAGCAGCCCCTCATTCCGCGTCTCCCGACCAGCCCTTCCAGCCATGTCAACGGCGGCACCGGGCAGCTATTCCGCCTCCCAGCCAGTGGACACCAAGGGCCTATCCTGCGGCAATGCTGGAACTCGGCAGTCGAGAACGCACCCAGCCCGCACCTCAGGCCGTTGTCTGGGCCTCCCTTGTCGCGGTCGGTCGGGACCAACCGGGCGAGGACGGCGCGCGGCCCTGGTTCGACCTGCTCGACGACGAGGTTCGACCGAAGATCGTGACCGCACGGGAACCGGACCTTGTCGAGTGGTCGTCACTGTGGCCGGATCGACCGCACGACCGCATCCGGTTCGACATCCGCCAGGACGGCGCCGGATCGGCGGTGCGCTGGACCCTCAGCACGACCGACGCCGCGCCGACCGAGAGCAAGCTCGGCCACCAGCGTTATCGGTTGAATCTCCTGATCAACGAACGCCTTCGGCTCTCCTACGGCCAATAGCGCGAACCGTCGAATTCCGGTCGGCAGTCGGCCAGAATGGCGTCGACGACCTGGTCGAGCGGCCGGCTCGCGTCGATCGGAACCGCACCGAGAGCCCGCATCCTGCTGTCGAAGCCGGCCAACCAGGACAACAACAGCGTCCGCTCGGCGCCAACTCGACCGAAATCATGATCCCGGCTCGGATCATCGAGGCGGGCCAGCATCGTCGACGAGTCGATCGCCAGCAGGTAGACCCGGTCGAAGCGCGGCCAGGCCTCGGTCACATTGTTCACGCTGCCACACACGAAGAGGGTTTTCTCGGCCGCGTCGGCGATCAGTTGATCGAGGCGCGCGAGGTCCCATTCCCATCGGTGCCGGGCCAACCAGTCAGCATCGGGCGCGGCCGGCCGGTCCGCAGTGCGATCTGCCGGGTCGAGCCATCGGGACAGCAGCCGATCGGAATCCGCGTCCAATGCGGACGAGCCTCGTCCGGCCAGTGCCGCGGCGACACTGGTCTTGCCGGCGCCGGACATCCCGGTGATCAACACTGCGGCCATGCAGGCGATTGTTCACCGCTGACCTGGCGCGAGCGAGCCATTTAACCCCGTGAGCCAGGCACCCGGTGGTGGGCCTGGCGCTTCCCCCGCCAGGCCCACCACCCATATTCGAACATATGTTCGACAACCTGTCAACCTGGTCGAATCTCACTGTGATGTCTCAGGACATCGCTGACGATTCTGTGTCAGGACATCGGTGACGCTTCTGGTGGTCTTGGTGGTGACGCTTCTGCCCGAAGCTTGGCGTGGCAGCACTCTGCGCCGACAGACGGTAGTTGACACTTGCAGGTTGTTGTTGTCACCTGGCCCCCGACCTCGACCTGATCGACGAGCAGGCCGCAGGCGTCGGTGTCGAGGTTGCTGGTTCCGGGCATGGATCTGCGTGATCATGAAGAGCGCGCGTCACAAGCCCTGTCCGAGCGGTCAATCTTCTCCAGCCGCATACGCTGACACCTATGACGGTCGACATGATCGAACTGGACGACGGTACGCAGCTACGCAGTTGGACCGCCGGCTCGGCGAAACCGGAAAGACTTCCCGTGGTGATGGTGCATGGCGGTCCAGGGGTCCCCGACTACCTCGCCCCGGTCGCCGGCACCATCGACGACCTGTGTCTGGTCCATCGCTACGACCAGCGTGGCACCGGCGGATCGTTGCGGGAGGGAAAACACACGATTGCCCGCCACGTTCGTGACCTGGCGTCGTTGCTCAATGCCTGGGATCACGACCGGGTTGTTTTGGTAGGACATTCCTTCGGTACCAACATGGCCAGCTACTTCTTGCTGGCCCATCCAGAGCGTGTGGCCGGACTGATTCAGATCGCCGGTCCTTTCCTGGACCCGTGGCGGGAAGCTAACGAAGCAGCCCAGAGAGAGCGGCGCACTGACGAGCAACAAGCCAGGCTCGACCAACTCGACGCGATCGACTCGCGCACCGACGCCGGGGAGATCGAGTACCTGACGCTGTCGTGGTTTGCCGACTACGCCGATCGAACGCGGGCATGGGAGTGGGCATTGGCATCCGCCCGCAGACTGCGGCCCATCAACTACGCGATGAACTCTCAACTGAATGCTGCCAAGAAAGCCGATCCGCTCGAATCACACCTTGACGAACTCCGGGAGCACTGGCCGCCGGGCGCGGTGATCATCGGCGGGGCCGGAGACAGCCGTCCAGCCGATGCGCTGCGACGTCTCGGAACACGCCTTGGCTGCGAGGTCGTCATCGTCCCGAACGCGGGCCACCATCCGTGGCTGGAGACACCAGACCAATTCGCTGCGGCGATCCGAGCCGCATTGAGAAGGCAGACCCAAGGTGTGAGCTGACGATGTCGGCGCTCACCGTGCGCGGCGCCGCTGGCACCAGCGAACGCCAGCACCGTGGGCGACATGTGCCAGGCCGGTCCGTCGAGGACTTCGGCTCCGCTCGCGTTCACCTTGCCGTCGACGTCAGCAGAACATCCGCATCTGCTGACGGCCGGGCGAGATTTGCCTGGTCAGCCCAGCGACCCGCTCGCTGCCCGCAGTTCGTCCAGGGCCGCCAAGGTGTACTGCGCGAGCCCGTCCTGGGCGTCATGGTCGCCCTCGGACCACTCGGCGTAGCCCCGTTTGAAGGCAAGGAGGCCCAGTTCGCTCGCGAGAGCCGCGGTCGGGTCGGGCACACCGCGGGCGAGCAGAGCGGTTGTCATGGCGGCCGCGAGGCTGACGCTCTTGAGGGCGTCACGCTCCTGAAGTTCGGTGTTGGCGGCGACGGCCGCCTTCAGGCGGGGGCCCAGCTCGCGATTCATCGGGCCCATCGCGCTCGACGCACGCCGGAGACCGACAGCGACCGCGTCGAGCGGGCTGGCACCCACGGGTGCCTCGGCGATCCCCTCGGACAGCAGCCGACTCAGCGTCTCCTGCCCGGCCATCAGCAGCTCGCGCTTGTCGGGGAAATGCCGGAAGAAGGTGCTTTTGGTGACCCCGGCGCGCTCGGCGATCTGCGCGACCGTGGTGGCGTCGTACCCCTGCTCGGTGAACAGGTCGACGGCAGCCATGACGAGTCGTTCACGCGCCCCCGGTTCCCAGCGAGCCATGGGTCCATCGTAGGTGATGGGACATGTGTTCCATCACTCTGGTAGTGTCATGGGACAAGAGTCCCATCACCTTCAGGAGAGTTCCATGCACGTCTTCGTCACCGGTGGCACCGGCCTGATCGGGTCCGCCGTCGTCGCCGAGCTGCTCGGCAACGGCCACACCGCCCTCGTCCTCGCCCGCTCCGACGCGTCCGCGCTGGCCGTCGAGGCGGCCGGGGCGCAGCCGCTCCGGGGCGCTCTGGCCGATCCGGACATCCTTCGCGTCGGCGCTGCGCAGGCCGATGGCGTGATCCACCTGGCATTCGCCAACGACTTCACCAGCCCCGAGGCCCTCGCACAGGCGATCGCCGAGGAAAGTGCCGCCCTCGCGGCCGTCGGCGAGGAACTCGTCGGCAGCGACCGCCCCTTCGTCATGGTCTCGGGTACGCCCCATGCGCCGGGCCGCGTCTCCACCGAGGCCGACCCACTGCCGACCGACGGGCCGGTCGGCGGTCGCGGTCGCGCGGTCATGGCGATCCTGGGCCTGGCCTCGCGCGGGGTCCGGACCACGGCCGTACGCCTGCCACGCACGGTCCACAACCAAGGCACGGGCGGGTTCGCCGGTCTGCTGACCAACATCGCACGCCGGACCGGAGTGTCCGGCTACCCAGGCGACGGCGCACAACGCTGGCCGGCCGTGCACGCGCTCGACGCGGCAATCCTGTTCCGGCTCGCCCTTGAGCAGGCGGAAGCCGGTACCTCCTGGCACGCCGTGGCCGACGAGGGAGACAAGGTGCGTGACATCGCCACGATCATCGGCCGACGACTGGGCCTGCCGGTCGAGTCGGTGCCAGCGGAGACCTACGGCCCTCTCGGCTCGATCTTCGGGATCGACCAGCCCTCGTCAAGCACCCAGACCCGGCAGGCACTCGGCTGGGAACCGAAGCACCCCAGCCTTCTGGAGGACCTGGAGAACATCCAGCCCTGACAGGCGGCCGAGAAGATCGCGGCAGACACCAGGTCGCGCGTGGCGGAGCCGCGAACGCCAGACTCGCTCAACATCGAAGATCCGCTCATTCCGCGAAGCGTGGCTTCATTGAGTGCCCGTACGGATCAGTGTGTCGTCGCGACCATTATGGTTCGCGCGTGACCGAGTTACCGATCTCCTCAGTGCTCGTCCGCACCTGGTTCGGTGATGACCGCGCGTGGGAGTCTGTCGTCGCGGAGGTTCAGACGCCGAGCGACGAGGGATTCCTGGCTGGTGTCCGGCTGGTGAACGACCCGTCGTTCGAGGGTTTGGGCACCGACGCGTTGAAGGCGAGACAGACAGGCGGGACATTCGTTTCCTTCCTTGCGGACGAGACAACCTTCACCGACATCGAGCACCCGATCCTCGCTGTCTGGGTATACGACGACCGACCAGATCACACGCCGTTTCGGGTAGTGCCCGCCGCACTGTGGAGCGTGGAGAACAATATCAACTTGGCGAATATGGACTGGCCGGAATTCGCGATGTCAGTAGGCGAAGACGGAGTCTTTCGTGGCTTCTGACGACCCGCAATGCCGCATTGAGCGCGGAGCCCTTGCGAACAGATGCCCAACGAAACCGCGAGTAGAATGCGTCTGACTTTCTGGTAATGCCGGTCGGCTTGACCTTACGCACGAGTCTGTGTGTCGGACCTGGTTAGCATGCTTGGATGCTGAACAACGCTCGCATCGAAGCTCGCATCCCTACCCAGGATCTTGCCCGAGCCCGCCGGTGGTATACTGAGAAGCTTGGCATCGAACCGGTCGAGGAACGTGACGGCGGCCTGCGCTACGAAGGCACGACGGGTGTCTTCTGCCTGTTCGCCTCGGCCGGCGCGTCGGACGGCTCGTTCACGCAGATGGGCTTCTACGTCGACGACATCGAGACCGCGGTCGCCGACCTGCGCGCCCGAGGGGTGGTGTTCGAGCAGTACGAGGGCACTGTGAACGGGATCATGGACATCAAGGGCAACTATCCGAGCAAGGGTCGCGGTGAACGGGCCGCCTGGTTCCGCGACAGCGAAGGCAACATGCTCGGCATCGCCGAAGTAGTGCGCTGACCACCACACCGCGAGGCCGTATCGACCGCGCTCGGACATCCGGTTATGTCGTGTCGAGGTGCAGATGCGTCGTGGTCGGGCCGTTGTCGGCGGCGTGGTCAGGAATGACGCGCCACTGAGCCGATGATCGCCTCGGTCAATCGTGTGATCGAGTTGGCGATGGACAAGTCGCTGATGGCGAGTTGGCGGTGTTGCGTGGTGACGGTGGCGGCGAGGTCGTGCCAGGTGGTCCAGGCACATACGTCAGTGATGCGGTCGCTCAAGTCGTCCAGCGGGAGTGGGTGATCGACCGCGAGCAGGTGAACGCTGGGCAGGTGGCGGGTGATCGCGTCCTGGATCGTCAGCGCACCGGAGCCGGCAACGGGCACGGGTGGCGGACCGCCCAGGATGAGCAGCAGAAGGGGGGCCCGTCCACCGGCTCCACCGGTCACGGCGAGGTACTCCCGTGCGAGTTGCTGCGGCTGAAACGAGCTGCGCTGAATCCGCTTGGCCTCGATCATCGCGTAACAAGTGGGAGCGGTTATCAACGCATCCGGTTGCACGATCAACCGTGTGCCACGGGATGGACCAGCAGGGTTCAGGACGATCTCATCAGGCAGAAACTCAAGATCGGCGTCTTCGATCTCGGTGCGCAGCGTGGCCCGGGCCGTGTCAGCGCCGTGTGCGTTGTCCAGTACCGCGCCGAGGAAGTGAGAGCGGGGCAGGAAGTCCAGCGCGGTCAGGACCTCCGCGGTCAGGACGTTCTCGCGCCCTCGGCCCCCGTCGCGGTAGCCGCGAACCGAACGTCCCTCCCAGGAGATCTCCTCCAACAGTCTGCCTAATACGGAGCGGCGGTCGACATCCCGAGAGCCCATGCAACCTCCTCGGCCGGCACCGACGCTACCGGCCAGATCCCTCATGTGCACTCGTCACCAGGCGCCCATGCCGATGACAAAACGTTCTACGACGAAGCCATCTTGTTCTTGCCGAGCGTGATCCGTCAGGCGTAGCCTGACATCTGTCAGGGGTTGCCTGACAGACTTGGCAAGAGAAGGGCGCTCATATGACTGCCAGCACGGCTGCCTCGCCAATCGCGGCATGCTCATTCTGTTTGAAGCCCAAGACGGAGGTCACGGCCTTGGTGGCCGGCCCTGGGGTGTTTATCTGCGCTGGATGTGTGGAGCTGTGCCAGCAGGTGATCGAAGCCAAGTCGGTGCAGGTTCCGCAACTCGCTGCCTGGGAGTACTTCCACGACATCGAGGGGGTGTTGACGACCCTTCCCAGGATGGCGAAGGCGTCGGCTCAGGTGGAGGAGAACCTTGTTGGTTGGGTGCGACGCGCTCGGACGCTCGGAGCGAGCTGGGCTCGAATCGGCGAGGCCCTCGACATGACTCGGCAGTCGGCATGGGAGCGATTTTCCGGCGAGGAGTAGGCGAGGAGTGATGGACCGCGCGATTGCCGTTACGACCTGCCGTCACAAGTCAGCTGCGGGCCGCGCGCCAGGATGCCAGGATGGCGTGCACCTCCCGCAGGCCGGGATAGGCGGCGCGGTAGGCCTCGTACAGCGGGACGAAGCGATCAGCGTCCTTGGCCGGGAGGAAAACCCGTTCAGTGGCAACGGCTTCGGCGGCGGCCGTGTCGATGTCGGGGTAGCTGCCGGCACCGACCGCGCCGAGCAGGGCAGCGCCGAGCACCGCGCTGTCGCGCACCCGCAGCCGTTCCACCGGGCGACGCGTGATGTCCGCGTGCAGTTGGGCCCAGAGGTCGCTGCGGGCGCCGCCGCCGGAGAAGGTCAGCGACGGCAACGGCGCGCCGCAGGCCTGTTCGACGACGTCGAGCACCTGCCGCGCGGACATCGCGACGCCGGTCAGGACGGCGTGTGAGAGGTCGGCCCGCGAGGTCGCCGAGCTGAGTCCGAGGAAACCGGCGCGCACCGCGGAATCCCACAACGGGGCGCGCTCGCCGAGCAGGTACGGGGTGAACAGCACACCCGGCGAACCGGTCGACGCCGAGGCGAACACCTCGTCGATGCTCAGGCCGGTGGCCTGACTCCACCAGCGCACCGCGTCGCCGGCCGCCTGGGTGGGGCCGGCGTGCACGAAGACGCCTCGTCGAGGCGGGAAGGTCACGACTCCCCTCGCCGGCAGTGACTCGCGCGACGCGCCTGCGACGACGAGGGAGGTTCCGCAGCAGACCATGCCTCGGCCCGGTTGTGTTGTCCTGGTGCCGAACACGGCGCCGAAGGCGTCCATGGCGCCGACGACGACTTCGGCGGGGCCGAGGTGGAAATCCGTTGCGGGGCCGAGGGAAGCCTCGGCGGGGAGGATCTCCGGCAGCCGGTCGGCAAGGCCGTCGACGAGTCCGACGGCGGCCGGGAGGTAGCCATCGGCGCCGGCCACCCGGACGCCGGAGGAGAGGTCGGTCGCGACCCGACCGGTCAGCTTCGCGCCGATGAAGTCCTTCGGGCTGAGTATCCACCGGGCCCGCGCCCACGCATCGGGCTCCTCCTTGGCGAACCAGGCTGCCCTGGCTCCGACGAAGGACGCGTCCAGTACGACCGGTGCACCCCAGATCCTGGTCTTCTCCTCGGCGGTGAACCGCGCGTCCAGCTCCCGCGCGAGGTCGGCGCAGCGCTGGTCCTGCCAGATGATCGCGGGGGTCAGCGGACGTAGTCGGGCATCGACAAGCAGGTGGGTGTTGACCTGGCTGACCAGCCCGATCGAGCGCACCGACCCGGCAGGGAGATCGGCGAGCACGGCACGCAGGCCACGCACGCAGCCCTGCCACCAGTCCAGCGGGTCCTGCTGCGCCCAACCCGGTCGGGGCCGGTGAATCGGATAACCGGTCGTGTGCGCGGTGATCGACCGTCCGTCCACAGTGAACGCTGCCACCTTCACCGCCGTGGTGCCGACATCGATGCCGAGCAGCGCGTCCCGAACCGTCATGGTGGGAAGTATCCCGACCGGGTGGTCAGCCGATGGTGAACGGGTCGCGGGCGGTGCCGGTGGCCTCGGTGGTCATCTCGGCACCTCGACATCGACGGTCCAACCGCCGGCCGCCGAGTCCGGCCCGACGTGCACCGTGCCGTCGAGCAGGGCGACGCGTTCACGCATGCCGACCAGTCCCATCCCGGTCCCGCCCGCCATCGCGGCCGGGGCCGGTTCGGTGGCGGGGCCGTTGGTGACGGTCAGTCGCACCGTGTCCGGGGTGAAGGTCAAGGTCATGGCGCGAGTCGCCCCTGGGGCGTGTTTGACGGCGTTGGTCAGCGCTTCCTGTGCCGCCCTGACGATGGTGTGCGTCGCGTCGACCGCGACCGGTCCCGGTTCTCCGTCGACGTGGAAGGTGATCGCGCCGTCGTCGGCCATCCTGTGCAGCGTTTCCGGCAGCGGCAGGGTGTCCTCGCGCAGTGCGTGCACGGCGCTGCGGGTTTCGCTGATGCTGTCCACGGCGAGCGCGCGGGCCTTGCGGATGGCGACGGTCGCCTCGTCGACTCGGCCGCTCTCGCGCAGCGCGTCGGCCATGTCCAGTTGCAGGGCGATACCGGAGAGGGAGTGCCCGAGCACGTCGTGGATCTCCCGCGCGATCCGACCACGTTCCTCCAACGCCGCCGCCCGCGCCTCGGATTCGGCCGCGCGCTGTGCCTGGGCGGCCGCCTGCCGCGCGTTGAACACCGCGACCAGCCGGTCCCGGTTGGAGATGCCGATGTAGACGGGCAGGGCGACGGTGAGCGCGATCCACCACGGCCATTGGCTCGTGGCGGGGGCGAGTTGCTCGACCAGCCAGGTCGCGCCGGCCGACACGAGGCCGCCGGCAATCGCAATGGCGATCGCGGCCCGCCGGGACTCGAGTATGCCGCCGGCGGCCGCGGTGGCGACGAACGGGAACAGGGAGGCGGCCGTCGTGGTGTGCGCGAGCGGGAGCAGCAGCGAGCCGAGAACCACGTAGGCGGCCATCAAGATGATCTGCTGCCGCTGCGTCAGCCGGGTCAGGGGGAACAGGGTGCCCATGGCGGACAGCGAGGTCAGGATGAACAGTGGCAGGGCAAGAGCGGGCCAGATGATGTGGTAGCTCGGCCATTCCACCGCGGTGCCGGCGATCGCGCTGAACGTGATGAACGGCCGGATCAGCTCGTCCTGGAAGCGCTCCCGCCGTGGGCCCGGCCCGGCCGCCGCAACGCGGGGCCGGGCCGGGGTGGCGGCCTGATTCGGATCGGTCGATGTCACTGGCTCGACTCCTACTGTCAACGACTGCCGTGCGGACCTGCTGTGTGCGACCTGCCGTGCGGCCTGTTCGTGCGGGCCTCGCTCAGCGCCGGTTGTGCCGGCGACGACGGGCGTCCCTGCGCCCATCCAACCCGCCGAAGAATCCATCGGCCGGGCGGGACGTGTACTGGTCGTAGCCGGAGCGGTCGTAGTCGTCGGACTGGCCGTAGCCGGTGGGCTGGCCGTAGCCGGTGGGCTGGCCGTAGCCGGTGGGCTGGCCGTAGCCGGTGGGCTGGCCGTAGCCGGTGGGCTGGCCGTAGCCGGTGGGTGCGTCGCCAGTGGCGTCGGTGGCGTCGGGGCGGCTTCCGCCGTTGAGGTTGTTGCCGAGGTTGTCCAGGAACGGGGACATCCGGTGTGGCGCGCCGTCCTTGCCCTGCGCCCACATCACCCGGTGGCCGCCGCGCAACGCCCTGGCCAGTACCACCAGGCCCTCGACGAGCATGCCGGCGCCGAGGGTCAGCAGCAGGCTGTTGCTCACCCCGGCGGCGTCCTTCGGGTCCACCGCTGCCAGCACGAAGTTCGCGCCGAACTTGATCGCCAGGTTGATCACCCACAGGGTGACGGTGAGACCGGTGTACTGCACGAAGGCCAGTCCGCCGCGCTGGGTGATCCGCACGCTGGCACCGCGCAACGCGCCGATGCCGACGCTGATCGCGGCCGTCGCCAGCAGGAACACCACCGACATCGGGGTCTTCAGCACCCCGGTGACATCGGAGAGGCCGATCACCAGCAACACAGCGGGCAGGATCAGCATTCGCTTGCCCTCAGCGGGTTCACCCATCATGCGTCGCACCAGGATGTAACAGACCGCGGCCAGAATCAGTACGACTTCAACGGGCCCGCTCATGATGTCCTCCAAGCTTTGTGACTTCCGATCTCGACAACCACAAAGCTAGAAGTGGCGGGGCTCGATGTCGTGGGGCGAGCGCTGTATCTGTGGGTGGAGAACTTTCTCCACCCGAGATACAGCCCTCGTTGCACGACAGCACGATCTCCTCGCCATAGCGTTGAACTCGACGGAATCAAGCCGGTGCCATACCAATTGGCAGGCCTTTCCAGGCGAGAACGGGGTAGTTGAAATGCGCATTGTCGTCGACCTCAATCGCTGCCAGAGTTATGGGCAGTGTGTTTTCGCGGCGCCGGAGGTGTTCCGGTTCCGTGGCGAGGAATCGCTGGAGTACGACCATGTGCCCGGCCCGGATGCCGATCGGGCGGTGCAACGCGCGGCGCTGGCCTGCCCGGTGCAGGCGATCACCATCGGCCGCTCGACCGAGACCCCGGCCAACGCTCTGGCCGACACGCACTCGGTGGCCCCGACCGAGGTGACCCGATGACGCGCTCGGCCGTACCGGGCGACCGGATCGTCGTCGTCGGCGCCTCCCTCGCCGGGCTGCGCACCGCGGAAGCCTTGCGCGGGCAGGGTTTCGAGGGCGAGCTGGTGCTGATCGGCGATGAGCCGCACGAGCCCTACGACCGGCCGCCGCTGTCCAAGACGGTGCTCTGCGGCTGGCTGAGCACCGACCAGGTGCTGCTGCCGAGGATCCGCGACCTCGACGCCCGGTGGCTGCTCGGGATCGCCGCGACCGGGCTGAACCTCGCCGAACGCGTCGTCCGGCTCGCCGATGGGCGCCGGATCGGGTTCGACCAGGTGGTCATCGCGACCGGAGCCCGCGCCCGCCCGTGGCCGGTCGCGGCTGAGGCCGCGCTGTCCGGGGTGCATCTGCTGCGCGGTCGCGACGACGCGGACGCCCTGCGGGCGGACCTGGTGACCGGACCGGGCCGGGTGCTGGTGATCGGCGGTGGTTTCACCGGTTCCGAGGTCGCGTCCAGCTGTCACGACCTGGGCTTCCCGGTCACCGTGACGCAACGCGGTGCCGCGCCGATGGCCGGTGCGCTGGGCAGCGTCGTCGGTGCCGCGATCGGACGACGGCAGCTCGCCGCCGGCATCGACCTGCGGCTGAACACGACCGTGCTGGCGATGGAAGGCGACACGGCCGGCAGGCTGCGTCGGGCGCGACTGTCCGACGGCACCGTGCTGGACGTCGATGTCGCTGTCGTCGCTTCGGGTTCGCTGCGCAACGTCGAGTGGCTGCGCGGCAGCGGACTGGCCGCCGGGGCGCGGGGTGTCGTCTGCGATGCGGCCTGCCGTGCGCTGGACGCCGAGGGTGCCGTCGTCGAGGGCGTGTACGCGGCCGGCGACGTCGCCCGGTGGCGGCATCCCCGGTTCGACACCGACCTTGTGTCGTTCGAACACTGGGGCAACGCGCTCGACCAGGCGGAAACCGTCGCCCACAACCTCATACACGGACCGGCGCTGCCGCGCTACAACGAGGCGCTGCCGGCGTTCTGGTCGGATCAGTTCGGGCTGAACATCAAGTCGGTAGGGCTGCTGTCGGTCGCCGATCAGGTGGTGCTCACCCAGGGCTCGTTCGACAAGGGACCGTTCGTCGCCGCCTACGGCCGGCAGGGCGTCACGGTCGGCGCGGTCGCGGTCAACTCGCCGCGCGTGCTCGACGGCTACGCCGCGCTCGTCGCGGAACGGGCACCGTTCCCGCCCGCCATCAACGCGCCCGACCAACCAGCTCAGGCACAGCCCACCGATGTCGGCTTTCCTCGGCCGGCAGCGCACATCGACCAACCGGCAACACTGGTATCCGCCCACAAAGGACAGTCATGACCACCGCGACCTCGTACCCGGCAGCATCGGCCTACCACCAGATCCTGGACTACGCCAACCGCGCCGATCCGTACCCGTTCTTCGCCGAGCTGAGCAGGGAGCCGATCGTGCGGCTCGACGAGGACACCTGGCTGGTCAGCAGCCACGAGGCGATCACCCGGCTGCTACGCGATCCACGGCTGGGCAACTCCGAGCAACCGCCTGCCACCGTCGACGGTGCCCCGCAACCGCTCGGCTCGGACGGCAAGCCCTTCGTCGGGCCGTTCCTCGCGCTTGACCCGCCGCACCACGACAACCTGCGCCGGCAGACCATGCACCAGTTCGTGCCGCGCATCCTCGGTATGCGGCCGAAAATCGAGCGGTTGGTGGGTCGACTGCTCGACGAGCGGCGCACCGAGGCGCCCGGCCAACTGGACGTGGTCTCCTCGATCGCCTACCCGCTGCCGGTCGGGGTGATCTGCGAACTGCTCGGCGTGCCGAGGGAGGACGAACCGATCTTCCATTCCTTCGCGGGCCGGTTGACAAGGGCGCTGGATCCGATCGAGACGCTCAGTACGGAGGAGATCGCCGAGTTGCAGGTGACCCGCCGGGACTGGCGCGGGTACCTGATGCCGATGATCGCCGACCGGCACGCCCATCCTGGCGACGACCTGATCTCCGGTCTGCTCACCGACGGCGATCCGCAGGACCGGATGAACACCCTCGAACTCGGCGCCACCCTCGGCCTGCTGCTGATCGCGGGTCACGAGACCACGGTCAACCTGGTCGCCAACGGCACCCTGGCCCTGCTGCGCAACCCGAGGGTCCTCGCCCGGCTGCGCGAGAACCCGGACCTGGCGCCCGCCGTTGTGGAGGAGGTGCTGCGCTACGACCCACCGGTGCAGATGACCGGCCGACGCGCCACCGCCGACATCGAGGTGTCCGGCCGCACGATCAAGGCAGGCCAGCGGGCTCTGCTGTTGCTGGCCAGCGGGAACCGGGACCCTCGGCGGTTCGAGGCGCCTGCGGAGTTCTGGCCGGAACGCCCCGACAACGCCCACCTCGCCTTCGGCGGCGGACTGCACTACTGCCTCGGCGCTGCGCTGGCCAGGATGGAGGCGCAGACCGCACTGAGTGCGATCGCCACTCGGCTGACCAACCCCCGGCTGGTCGTCGATCCGCCGCGCTACCGGCCGACGACCATCCTGCGCGGTCCGGAAGAGTTGCTGGTTGCCCACGACGGCATCTCCGCCCGAATCGCCGAATGAATCATTGGTCGAATCACTGGTCGAATCATCAGCCGAGTCACCGATCGAGGCCCGAACGCGGTAGACCTGAGACAGTTCTTGGTCAACAGTTCTCGGCCGAGTGACCCGCTCGGCCGACCCGGCTAGCTGGAACGGAACAACAAACGATGACCGACACGATGCTCGCGGGGCGGCTCGACCTCGAAAAGCTGCACTTCGAGGTGCGGGAGGTGCCCGTGCCCCAACCCGGTGCCGACGAGGTGCGGATCGCCGTCGCCGCGGCCGGGGTGTGCCTTTCCGACCTGCACCTGATCGACGGGACGCTGCCCGTCAAAGGTGTCGGCACCGTGACGCTCGGCCATGAGGTGGCCGGCACCGTCGAGTCCATCGGGGCCGATGTCCCGACGAAGCTGACCGTCGGGCAGCGGGTGCTGCTACAGGCCGGTCAGCCGTGCTGGCAGTGCGCCAACTGCCTGCACCGGCGCTCCTCGTGCCTGCGGCCGCTGACACGGGGCGTGGTCTACGACGGTGGTTGGGCGGAGTACGCGCTGGCCCGCTACGACACGGTGGTGCCGATCCCGGACGAACTGCCGTTCGACCAGGCCGCGATCATCCCGGACGCGGTGTCCACCCCGTACGCGGCCATTGTCGCGACGGCGGAGGTACGTCCGGCACAGGCGGTCGGGGTGTGGGGCGCGGGCGGTCTCGGCGTGCACGGGTTGCAGGTACTGCGGATGATCGGCGCGGCCCCCATCGTCGCCATCGACCCGCTGCCGAACGCCAGGAAGCGGGCACTGAGTTTCGGAGCCGATCTCGCTCTCGACCCGCTCGCGGCGGACTTCGTCGATCAGGTCAAAGCGGCTACCGGTGATCGGGGTTTCGAGTTCGCCTTCGACTTCGCCGGGGTCGCCGCGGTGCGCGAACAGGCCGCGGACGTCCTGGCGCCCGGCGGCTCGCTGGTACTGGTCGGCCTGACCGACAAACCGCTGACCATCACCAACGGCACCCAGTTCAGCGTGCGCAGGCGCAGTGTGCGCGGCCACTACGGCTCTCAGTCGCACCACGTCGAGGAACTGGTGGCACTTACCGGATACCACCGGCTCGACCTGTCGAGGTCGATCAGCGCGCACATCAAGCTCGCGGATGCGCAGGATGCGGTGCGTCGACTCGCCGAGAAGATCGACGACCCGATCCGGCTGATCCTCACTCCCTGAGCAGGTCACTCCCTGAGCACGTCAGCCGTTCGGCGGCGGCAGCGCAGACCGTCCGTCAACAGGTCGGGCAGCCGGCCGGCCAGGTCGCGCTGACCGGGTTCACCGGTGAGAGGAGCACCGGCTCGGTCAGCGGCTCCGCTCGGTCAGCGGCTCCGCTCGGTCAGCGGCTCGGCTCGGTCAGCGGCTCAGGGGTTCCTCGGCTCAGCGCTGGCCCGCCATCCGTTCGACCGCGTCCTTGGCCTCCTTGAGGCCGACCCCGGTCAGCTCGCGGTACACCTTGATCGCCTGGATCTTGCGCCCCTGGTGGAGGTGTGCAACGACCTCGTCGAGGCCGATCCCCAGCTCAGCCGATGCGGTCGCGGGGTCGGCCATCGGACCGAACCGGGCCTGCCGTGCCGGGTTCGACGCGAGGGGTTGGCGTTGCGCGGCGCCGGTGCCGTCGACGCCGTCAATGCCGGCGATACCGTCGATTCCGGTGAGTTCCAGCTTCTTGATCACCTGGGCCAGCTTGCGCTCGGTCACGGTGAGTCGGCGCGCCAACTCGGCGCGTTTGCCGCTGCCTCTGGCAGCCACGATCCAACCGATGAGGACGGCCGCGATCAACAGCGCCCACTGGTAGTTCATGGCCAGGATCGTAGGGCCGGCGGCCGAGAAAGCGCACCATCCGACTGGTTGCGGCGGCGAGCAGGCCCGTTGGACGTCCGTTGGGCACAATGGCGGCTGTGACCGGACCAGGGCATCAGCAGCACGGCCGAGGACCTGCCATCGATCCGAGCTGGGCGGCGCACCGACACCGTGACGTATCGGGTGGATGGCTTCGGCCGACCGTGTTCGGTGCCGTCGACGGGTTGGTGACCAATGCCTCGCTGATCGCCGGGGTCGGCGGTGGCGGGGCCGCCGCGCACACGATCGTGCTGACCGGATTGGCCGGCCTGGTGGCCGGTGCGTTCTCGATGGGCACCGGCGAATACGTCTCGGTGACCAACCAGAACGAACTGGTACACGCCGAGGTCGGCGTCGAGGCGGACATGCTCGCCCGGTTCCCCGAAGCCGAACAGGCCGAGCTTGCCGAGCGGTTCCGTGCTTACGGCGCCGATGCGCAGACCGCCGAGCGGATGGCCGCCGCCGTGTCGCGGGATCCCGATCAGGCGCTGCGCCTGCACGCCCGCGACGAACTCGGTGTCGACCCGAACGACCTGCCATCGCCACTGTTGGCGGGCGGGGCCTCGTTCGTCGCGTTCTCGCTCGGCGCGCTGTGGCCGCTGCTGCCCTACCTGTTCGGCCTCGACAACCTCGCGCTGGCACTGGGCATGACCGCGGTCGCACTGCTCGCTGGCGGGATGACGGTCGGCACCCTCACCGGCCGGCCGCTGCTGCGCGCCGGTGCCCGCCAGCTGCTCCTCGGCGCGCTCGCGGTCGTCGTCACCTTCGGCATCGGTCACCTCATCGGCGCCGCCGCCCACTGACCACGGCGCCTTGCCTCAGACGCCGACGGTGCCGTCGATGCCCTCGCGCAGGAAGTCCGCGTGTCCGTTGTGGCGGCCGTACTCCAGCAGGATGTGCACCAGCACCATCCGCAACGAGACCTGCTCGCCCCACCTCGGCTGGTATCCGGGGAGATCGAGGGATTCCGCCTCCCGCTCGATCCGGCGGGAGTTCTCGACCTCGGCCTCCCAGGCGCCGAAGGCCTCCGCCCGGTTGGAGTTGCTCGCGTCGTAGGCGGCCTGGAAGTCCGTCTGGTCCGACCAGACCATGGGCGCCGCGTTGTCGTCGAAGACGCGCCGGAACCAGGCCCGCTCCACTTCCGCCATGTGCCGCACCAGGCCCAGCAGCGACAGCGTCGAGGGCGGCATGGAACGCTGCCGCAGCTGTTCGTCGGTGAGCCCCGCGCACTTCTTGGCGAGCGTCGCGCGGTGATAGTCGAGGAAGGCCCGCAACGTCTCGCGCTCGCTGCCGAAGTGCGGCGGACCCACCCGGTCATCGATGGTCATTCCGGTCACCCTACCTACCGGCTTCGAAGTGAACTCCGCGCCCGGCCCCGCGAGGTCGGCGGCGCGGCTACGTTTACCTCCGAGGGAATTGGTTCGCGTCGTCGTCCGGCGCACAGTTGTCGCCATGACCGACTACCCGATCCAGACCATCGACACCGCCCCGGCCGCCACCCGACCCGCACTGACCGGCCTGCACGCGGCCTTCGGCCTCATCCCGAACGTGGCAGGCGTGATGGCGAACTCCCCCGCGCTGCTGAACTCCTTCTTCTCGGCGTTCGGTCATTTCCGGGGCGAGACCGGTACCTTCACCCCGGCCGAGCGACAGGTGCTGTTGCTGTCCAACGCGATCAACAACGACTGCCCGTGGGCGGTGGCCTTCCACTCGGTCGAAGCCATCCAGGACGGAGTCGCGCCGGAGGTCGTCGCCGCGCTGCGCGGCCGTGCCGTACCGGCCGAACCGAGGATGGCGGCGCTGGCCGGAGTCAGCAAGGCGCTCATCGACAAGCGCGGCCACCTCGACGAGACCGATGCGAAGGCGTTCACCTCAGCCGGTTTCGACGACAACCAGTTGCTGGAGGCGATCGCGAGCGTTGCGATCTCGACGATGACGAACTACGCGGGCAACCTCGCGGACCCGCCATTGGAAGCCGCGTTCCAGTCGCAGGTCTGGGATGCGCAAGACTGATGCGATGTCCGACTTCGGCCCGCTGTTGAAACACTGGCGCGGCGCTCGGCGGCGCAGCCAACTGGCTCTCGCCGCCGAGGCCGAGGTGTCCATCCGGCACCTGTGCTTCATCGAAACCGGCCGGGCGAGCCCGAGCCGCACGATGGTGCTCAAGCTCGCCGAGGTGCTCGATGTGCCGCTGCGCGAACGCAACACCCTGCTGCTGGCCGCCGGTTTCGCGCCGGTGTACCAGGAGTCGGACCTCGACGCCCCTGAACTCGCGGCGGTGCGCGGCGCGCTGGACGCGATCCTCGCCCAACAGGAGCCGTTCCCGGCCGTCGTCATGGACCGTGACTGGGACATCCGGTACACCAACGCGGCGGCCGGTCGGTTCTTCGCCTTCCTCAGCGCGGGGCGCACCGCAACGCCACCGGGATCGCCGAACGTGCTGCGCCGACTGTTCCATCCGGACGGTGTGCGACAGTATGTGACAAACTGGCCCGAGGTGGCCGAGGCGCTGGTGCGGCGCGCTCGCCGAGAGGCCATCGGCGGCATCGCGGACGAACGGGCACAACGCATCATCGAGGAGGTACTCGGCTATCCGGGAGTACCGGCCTCGCTGCGGTCCCTCGACGCCACCGCTCCCCTGCTGCCGATCGTGCCGATCCGCTACGCCCGCGACGGCCGGCAGTTCGACTACTTCTCCACAGTGACAACACTGGGTACACCACAGGACGTTACGTTGCAGGAACTACGCATCGAATGTTTCTTCCCTGCCAACGAAACCACCCGATCGCACGCACACGAACTCGCGGCCGGCTGACGCGATGAGACATGGACACAGCGAAGCCCCCGCACGGATCAACGGGGGCTTCGCTCGGCACCTACTGCGGTAGGTGCCCCTGCTTCAGTGCGTTCAGGAACGCGCCAAGGGGAACGACCAACACCGGACCGTTTGGGTTCTTGCTGTCACGGACTTGGTCGAGGGTGTGCGCGAGTTCGACACACGCTCCACCATTGCCGCCGCTCCTCCTGGACTTGCGCCACCTGCGGGCCATCGCTGACCTCCTTCTGTTGCTTCACGGTTCGCCTGTAAGGGTATCTAGCGGCTCGCCGCTGGCTTGGGGTTGCAACGCTGAGCGCGTCAGGTGGGACCACGACACCCCGGTTCGGCGGGGCCGTTGTCGACGTACCCGCAGCCATAAGATCCAGTTCACGAAACACGTTCAAGCATTTTGCGGTACTCGGCGGCCCATTCCGACTCGCGCTGCTCGGCCGGCATGTCGGCAAGGCCAGCAGCGATATCCGAAGCGGCTTGTTGCTTGCGGCCCGCCCATGCATGCACCAGGCCGTGCTGAATCAACAGCCATGGGTCGGTGACGTAGTAGTGGTAATCATCGCGCGGGACGCCTTGTGCCGCCTCTATTGCCTTGTCGGCCAGCGCCAGCGCCTTGTCACTCGCGGGAAAGTCACCCGCTATCGCCAAGGTCCGAGCAAGGTGCAAGCTCGCTACCGCGCGTTCGACCTCGGACTGCGCCAACGGCTGCGCAGCATGCCGAAGCGACACGGCGGCCACGATCTCGCCGCGCTTCAATGCCGCGTAGCTCTTGAAGCCGACGGCCTCGACGAGCAGGTTCTGTGTCTGTCCCTCGTAGGCCAGCGCCGTTGCGTCATTGAGACTACGGTCAGCTGTCTTCCAGTCCCGCATATCCAGGGCTAGCCAACCACGGTAGGTGGATGCTTCGGCGGCCAGCGCCACGGCCTGCTGCCGATGCTCGTGCGTCGCGTCCTTCGCGAACTTCTGCACGATGGCTATCTGCTGATCAACGGATGACGCGACCGTGCGACTATTGGTGGCGTCCTCGAGTCGGCGCAGCCCGGCCAGCACGGTGCCGATGGCGTCCAGCGCATCGGGCCCGACCTTCCAGGGCTTTGCCACGTCGTGCCGTACGGCCTCTACGTTGACCGCTGGCCGGTCGAAGCCGAGTTCGGTCTCGGTGTCGACACCCAGCACCCGGCAGAGCGCGTCAATGGTCCGCCGAGCCGGCCGGCCGATCGCCCCACGCTCAAGCCGACTGATGGTATTGCCATCCAGCGCACCCAGTTTGCCGGTCGCCGACTCGATCTCCGCATTCACCCGTTCGGCAAGCTTCTCCTGACTCAGACCAGCAGCCACCCGCGCGGCACGCAGCGCGCTGGACTGATGACTATCGGCACCCACCGTTCGAGTGTAGGTTGCCTACGCCGATCGGAGATCGTTCAGCATGTCGTGCACGCTCCGCGCCCAGTCTGCATTGCGATGCTCGGGCGGCATTTCCGCGAGGCCAGTCTCAAGATCGTGTATCGCGTGCTGCCGGCGACCTACGGCCTGGTGCGCCAGCGCGCGCTGCGTCAACATGAACGGCACGTCATACCAGTACGCCCACTGTGGCCGCTCAGCGTCGGGAATTCGGTCAAGCATGGCGTCCCCCGTGGCGATCGCCATGTCCGCTGTGTGTGGCTCTCCTGCCGCCGCCAGCGCCCACGCTTCCTGGTAAGCGTCGAACACCCGCAAAGCTATGAAGGTCTCGCGCCTGCCCGACCGGCTCAACGTCGCCGCTTCCGCATATTTGCCACTCTGCAAAGCCAGGTAGCCCTTGAACGAGATCGCGTGAGAGATCAGGTCCGCAGAGCCGGTCTCCACACCTTGCACGATGCCCGTGTTGAAGTGGCCAAGAGCGTTCTGCTTGTCGCGGTTGTCCATCGCCAGCCAACCGGCGTAGGTGTGCAGCTCGCTGGCCAGCGCCAACGTCCGCACGCGCAGAGCCATCGGCGCGGCATGCGCGTAGCCGTCAGCCAGCGTAACCAGATTGCGCACCGAAGGCAGTACGGCCACGCTGCTGGTCGCATCCTCCAACCGGCGAATACCCGCCAGCACATCGGATGCCGCGTTCAACGCTTCAGGCGTCACCTTGCCCTTTGCGGCCGACCACACCAGAGGATCCAAGCGCATCGCTGGCCGGTCGAAGCCGAGTTCGGTCTCGGTGACGACACCCAGCACCCGGCAGAGCGCGTCAATGGTCCGCCGAGCCGGCCGGCCGATCGCCCCACGCTCAAGCCGACTGATGGTATTGCCATCCAACGCACCCACTTTGCCGGTCGCCGACTCGATCTCCGCATTCACCCGTTCGGCAAGCTTCTCCTGACTCAGACCAGCAGCCACCCGCGCGGCACGCAGCGCGCTGGACTGATGACTATCGGCACCCACCGTTCGAGTGTAGGCAGACCGAAATGCCTAGTCCATTGGTAGTCAGGGGCGCGGTGTCCCGAAGGACCCGGTTCCCCATCCCCCTTTCAATCCGTACGTGCGGTTTTCCCGCATACGGCTTACCGATGATCTTCTCGACATGGTTACGCCACCCTCGGATAACGGATAGTC
>DATATE010000017.1:0-3199 GCA_036268955.1 Pseudonocardiaceae bacterium | reverse complement strand
CCTGCTCATCGACGGGGCGCTGATGGGCGCGGCCAAGCTGGTTCTGCCGTTGCTGTTGGTGTCGCTCGGCGCCCTCGGCATCTTCATGGCGAACACGGCTGCCTCCGCCGTCGCCGCGGTGGTCAGCGTGGTGGTGATCCGACGGCGACTGGGTATCCGGGCCCAACCGAAGGTGTCGCCGCCGGTACTGCGCGAGACGTTGCACTACTCGTTGGGAAACTATCTGTCCAGCTGTTTGAACCTGGTGCCCCTGCTGATCATTCCGCTGCTGATCCTGCACCGGCTCGGCGCCCCGTCGGCCGCGGCGTACTTCGTGGCCTTCCAGATCGCCAACCTCATCAACGCCGTGCCGTTCGCGGTCGGCGAGGCACTGTTCGCCGAAGGCTCGCACGAACAGGAGGGTTTGCGCAGGCTGGCCACCCGGTCGGCGGTGCTGACGATGACGCTGACCGTGCCAGCGGTGGCGCTGACCATCCTGTCGGCCCATCCGGTGCTGGCCCTGTTCGGACACAGCTACGCGCTCGACGCCCGAGGTGCCCTGATCGTGCTGGCACTGTCGGCGTTTCCGGTTGCGTTCAACACCTGGTCGAGCTTTCTGCTCAAGGTGACGCGCCAGCTGACCGCCATGACCGTGTCCAATGTGGCCTATGCGGTGGTCACAGTCGCGCTGGTCACGGTCGGCGGCGGGCACGGCCTGGTCTGGATCGCCGAGGCGTGGGGGGTGGGCAACCTCGTCTCCGGACTGGTCGCCGTGGTGGCATTGGCATCGCGACGGAGACGACCAGTCACGCCACCGGAGCCCGAGGCGCTCTGGCGCCCAATGCGCGGGGTCCTGCTCGGGGAGGAGGAGGGGCGATGAGGATCTGCCAGATTGTCAACGTCGGCTTCGAGGCCGGCGGCGCGGAACGCAGTGTGCGGCTGATCGCAGAAGGACTGCGCGAGCGCGGTCACGAGGTACTGGTGATTGCCACCGACCACTTGATCGGCTCCGACAAACAAGGTGCCCAGCAGGTCTTCGCCGACTTCCTCGTTCCAGCGATCCGCGGTAACGCGGGACGGCGTCTGGCGGGTTACTTCTGGCACCACCGGGCCTATCGGCAGGTCAAACTGGCGGTGTCCGGCTTCCGGCCCGATGTGGTGCACCTGCACACCATCGGCGAGTTCAGTCCTTCCGTGCTGGCCGCGACCGAAGCCTTCCGCCGGGTGCTCACGGTGCATGGTCCTGAGGACTGGACCGCTCGGCTGCTCAAGTGGAACCTGACGAGCATGGCTGGCGGTGTGGGTCGGCTCAGCCCTGTCGACGCCGCCCGCCACGCCTATTTGATGTTCCTGCAACGCCCCGCGTACCGGTTCTGGTTGCGTCGGCTGGACGGGGTCATCGCACCGAGTCGGTTCCTCGCCGAGGCGGTCGGAGTCGATGTCGGCCGGGTGCCGATCCGGGTCCTGCCCAACGGGGCGCCGCTGCCGTCAGCCACGCCGCTACCTGGCTCGGCAAACGTACTGTTCGTCGGCCGGCTGGAACCGGTCAAAGGCGTCCGGGTGCTGATATCCGCGTTCGCGCGGATAGCCGATCGCCACCCCGAAGCCGGTCTGACCTTGGTCGGCGACGGTGAACAGCGCGCTGAACTCGAACGCCAGGTTGCCGGGGCCGGGTTGGCCGGGCGAGTGCGTTTCGCCGGTTGGCTCGACGGTGGGCAGCTTGCCGCTGCCTATGCCGGCGCGGACCTCCTGGCCATTCCGTCCGTCTGGCCGGAGAACTTCCCGACGGTCGCGTTGGAGGCGCTCGGCGCCGGCCGGGCCGTCGTGGCCAGTCGGGTCGGCGGTATCCCGGAACTGGTCGAGGACGGCCACAACGGCATGCTGGTCACTCCGAACGATGACGCCTCCCTGGCCGACGCGCTGGATCGGCTGCTGCGCGACCCGACCCGAATGGCCGAGATGGGCGCCGCGGCGGCAGCACGCAGCGGTGCGTACGGCGTCGCGATCTTTCTCGACAGCCTGGAAAAATACTATGCGGAAGTGAGTAACCGTGATGCGGATTCTCGTGGTCGACGCGTTCGAACGGGGCAACCGTGGCGACGCCGCGCTGTTGAGCGTGCTGCTCCGGCAGGGGGCGCAGGCATACAACGGGGCTGAACTCGCCATCGCAGGCTTCGAGAATCCCCAGCTCTGGCCGGAGTTCGACGGCGTGCCCAATCTCGGTTCGATTCGTCGTTACGTTGGCGAGGAAGACATCTCCCGTGGCCGGCGGGTGCTGCGCAAACTACTCACGCTGGCGATCACCTTGGCTGCGACGACAAGGCTTTCCCGCCGCCTGCTGCTGGCCGCCGCCGGAATGCTGCCCACCGAGGTGCGCCGTGAGCTGCGGGCGGTTGCCGGCGCGGACCTTGTCGTCGCGCTCGGCGGTGGCTACCTCAACGCTCGCGACGACTTCGCCTCGGATCTGAGTGTGTTCTTCCTGCTGTTGCCGCTATGGCTGGCGCAGCGTTTCGGCGTACCGGTGGTGGCGGCCCCCCAGTCCTACGGACCGTTCCCACGGAGCCGGCAACGGTGGATGGTCCGGCAGGTGCTGTCCAATGCCGAGGTCGTCGTCGTGCGCGAGGACATCAGTGTCCGACGGTTGCATGAGGCCGGCGTCGATCCCGGACGTCTGGTGCGGGGCGTGGACAGCGCGTTCGCCTTTACCAGCGGGTCGGCACGGCGATGGCGCTGCGAACTCGACGTGCCAACGGAAGCAACACTGGTCGTGGTCACCGCTCGACAGTGGCTGGCGGCGGAAGCACAGGAGGGGTACGAAGGCGCCCTGGAAGCCGGCATCCAGCACATCCTGGGCCTACCCGATCACTACGTGGTCCTGGTGCCGCAGGTCACCTGCGCTTTCCAGGAGGACGACGACAGGCGCGTCAATGCCCGCATCGTCGCCCGAATCCAGCACCCCCGCATGAGGGCGATCACCGACGACACGTTTGACCACCACGAAGCGCTGGCCTTGTACGCGGAGGCCGACTACATCGTCGGCACTCGGTTCCACTCGGTCATCTTCGGCCTCACCGCTGGTGTGCCCTGTGTCGCGATCGAGTACGACCACAAAACCAGAGGGATCATGCGCGACCTCGGTCTCGAAGACTGGGTGACCGGCATCGCCGAAGTGAGCCCCGACTCGCTCGTCGCGCTGATCGACCGACTGTTCGCAACCCGC
>DATATE010000016.1:0-3199 GCA_036268955.1 Pseudonocardiaceae bacterium | reverse complement strand
CCTGCTCATCGACGGGGCGCTGATGGGCGCGGCCAAGCTGGTTCTGCCGTTGCTGTTGGTGTCGCTCGGCGCCCTCGGCATCTTCATGGCGAACACGGCTGCCTCCGCCGTCGCCGCGGTGGTCAGCGTGGTGGTGATCCGGCGGCGGCTGGGTATCCGGGCCCAACCGAAGGTGTCGCTGCCGGTACTGCGCGAGACGTTGCGCTACTCGCTGGGAAACTATCTGTCCAGCTGTTTGAACTTGGTGCCCCTGCTGGTCATTCCGCTGCTGATCCTGCACCGGCTCGGTGCCGCGCCGGCCGCCGCGTACTTCGTGGCCTTCCAGATCGCCAACCTCATCAACGCCGTGCCGTTCGCGGTTGGCGAGGCGCTGTTCGCGGAAGGCTCGCACGAACAGGAGGGACTGCGCGGGCTGGCCACCCGGTCGGCGGTGCTGACGATGGCGCTGACCGTGCCGGCGGTGGCGCTGACCATCCTGTCGGCCCATCCGGTGCTGGCCCTGTTCGGACACGACTACGCGCTCGATGCCCGAGGCGCCCTGATAGTGCTGGCACTGTCGGCGTTTCCGGTTGCGTTCAACACCTGGTCGAGTTTTCTGCTCAAGGTGACGCGCCAGCTGACCGCCATGACCGTGTCCAATGTGGCCTATGCGGTGGCCACGGTCGCGCTGGTCATCGTGGGCGCCGGGCACGGCCTGATCTGGATCGCCGGGGCGTGGGGGGTGGGCAACCTCGTCTCCGGGCTGGTCGCCGTGGTGGCGTTGGCATCGCGGCGGAGACGACCGGTCGCGGAACCGGAGCCCGAGGCGCTCTGGCGGCCGATGCGCGGGGTACTGCTCGGAGCCGAGGAGGGACAATGAGGATCTGCCAGATCGTCAACGTCGGTTTCGAGGCCGGCGGTGCGGAACGCAGTGTGCGGTTGATCGCGGCAGGACTGCGCGAGCGTGGTCACGAGGTACTGGTGATCGCCACCGACCACCTGATCGGCTCCGACAAACAGGGTTGCCAGCAGGTCTTCGCCGACCTCCTTGTGCCGGCGATCCGGGGAAACGCGGGACGGCGTCTGGTGGGCTACTTCTGGCACCACCGGGCCTATCGGCAGGTCAAGCTGGCGGTGTCCGGCTTCCGGCCCGATGTGGTGCACCTGCACACCATCGGCGAGTTCAGTCCTTCCGTGCTGGCCGCGACCGGAGCCTTCCGCCGGGTGCTCACGGTGCATGGTCCTGAGGACTGGACCGCTCGGCTGCTCAAGTGGAACCTGACGAGCATGGCTGGCGGTGTGGGTCGGCTCAGCCCTGCCGACGCCGCCCGCCACGCCTATTTGATGTTCCTGCAACGCCCCGCGTACCGGCTCTGGTTGCGTCGGCTGGACGGGGTCGTCGCACCGAGTCGGTTCCTCGCCGAGGCGGTCGGAGTCGATGTCGGCCGGGTGCCGATCCGGGTCCTGCCCAACGGAGCACCGCTGCCGTCCGCGACACCGTTACCTGGCACGGCAAACGTATTGTTCGTCGGCAGGCTGGAACCGGTCAAGGGCGTCCGGGTGCTGATATCGGCGTTCGCCCGGATAGCCGATCGTCACCCCGGAGCCGGTCTGACCTTGGTCGGCGACGGTGAACAGCGCGCTGAACTCGAACGCCAGGTTGCCGGGGCCGGGTTGGCCGGGCGGGTGCGTTTCGCCGGTTGGCTCGACGGTGAGCAGCTTGCCGCTGCCTATGCCGGCGCGGACCTCCTGGCCATTCCGTCCGTATGGCCGGAGAACTTCCCGACGGTCGCGTTGGAGGCGCTCGGCGCCGGCCGGGCCGTCGTGGCCAGCCGGGTCGGCGGTATCCCGGAACTGGTCGAGAACGGCCACAACGGCCTGCTGGTCACCCCGAACGATGACGCCGCCCTGGCCGACGCGCTGGATCGGCTGCTGCGCGACCCGACCCGAATGGCCGAGATGGGCGCCGCGGCGGCAGCACGCAGCGGTGCGTATGGCGTCGCGATCTTTCTCGACAGTCTGGAAAAATACTATGCGGAAGTGAGTAACCGTGATGCGGATTCTCGTGGTCGACGCGTTCGAACGGGGCAACCGTGGCGACGCCGCGCTGTTGAGCGTGCTGCTCCGGCAGGGGGCGCAGGCATACGACGGGGCTGAACTCGCCATCGCAGGCTTCGAGAATCCCCAGCTCTGGCCGGAGTTCGACGGCGTGCCCAATCTCGGTTCGATTCGTCGATACGTTGGCGAGGAAGGGATTTCCCGTGGCGCGCGGGTGTTGCGCAAACTACTCGCGCTGGCGATCACCTTGGCTGCGACGACAAGGCTCACCCGGCACCTGCTGCTGGCCGCCGCCGGACTGCTGCCCGCCGAGGTGCGCCGTGAACTGCGGGCGGTTGCAGGCGCGGACCTTGTCGTCGCTCCCGGCGGTGGCTTCCTCAACGCTCGCGACGACTTCGCCTCGGATCTGAGTGTGTTCTTCCTGCTGTTGCCGCTATGGCTGGCGCAGCGTTTCGGCGTACCGGTGGTGGCGGCCCCACAGTCCTACGGGCCGTTCCCACGGAGCCGGCAACGGTGGATGGTCCGGCAGGTGCTGTCCAATGCCGAGGTCGTCGTCGTACGCGAGGACATCAGCGTCCGACGGTTACACGAGGCCGGCGTCGATCCCGGACGCCTTGTGCGGGGCGTGGACAGCGCGTTCGCCTTCAGCAGCGGGTCGGCGCGGCGATGGCGCGGCGAACTCGACGTACCGTCAGAAGCAACGCTGGTCGTCGTCACCGCTCGACAATGGCTGGCGGCGCAGGCACAGGAGGGATACGAAGGCGCGCTGGAAGCCGGCATCCAGCACATCCTGGACCTACCCGATCACTACGTGGTCCTGGTGCCGCAGGTCACCTGCGCTTTCCAGGAGGACGACGACAGGCGCGTCAACGCCCGCATCATCGCCCGAATCCAGCACCCCCGCCTGCGGACGATCACCGACGACACGTTCGACCACCACGAAGCGCTGGCCTTGTACACGGAGGCCGACTACATCATCGGCACTCGGTTCCACTCGGTCATCTTCGGCCTCACCGCCGGCGTGCCCTGTGTCGCGATCGAGTACGACCACAAAACCAGAGGGATCATGCGCGACCTCGGTCTCGAAGACTGGGTGACCGGCATCGCCGAAGTGAGCCCCGACTCGCTCGTCGCGCTGATCGACCGACTGTTCGCAACCCGC
>DATATE010000015.1:0-12593 GCA_036268955.1 Pseudonocardiaceae bacterium | reverse complement strand
CGCGGCCGGCCGCGTCGTGCGTGGCGACTTGTCCCACAGCAGGCCACGCAACCCGCTCTCGCGCATGAGCCGTTCGACCGTGCACCGGGCCACATCCCCGCCCTGCCGGTTGAGCTGGACCCAGACCTTGCGTGCCCCGTAGACCCCGTAGTTGTCCTCGTGCACCTGCTCGATCTCGACCAGCTCCCGGTCCCGGGCCCTACGAGCGGACTCCGGGCGGGACTTGGCGGCGTAGTAGGTCGACGGTGCGATCTGGGCGGGCGTCTGTTCGAGCGCTTCCAGGACCGGCTGGACACCGTGCTGCTCCCGCTGGGAGTCGACGAACTCGACCTTCATCGCGACGGACGGTCCAGCTCCGCTGCGAAGAAAGACGCCGCTGACTTCAGGATCTGGTTTGCCCGACGCAGCTCACGCACCTCACGCTCCAACTCGGCGATCCTGGTCGCTTCCGTCGAGCTCGTTCCGGCCTGGCTCCTTCATCGGTCTCCGCATGCTTCACCCACGTCCGCAACGCCTCCGGGTGCACACCGAGCTGGTCGGCGATCCGCTTGATCGCCCCGCCCGCCGAGGCCGGGTCCCGCCTGGCCTCAACCGCCAGACGCGTCGCCCGCTCACGCAGCTCGTCCGGGTACTTCCGTGGTGCCGCCATGACTGCGAATCCTCCGGGTGTTCGATGTCTCCATCAAACCCGGGGCGGGACACGTTCGGCACGTTCACGTCGGACGCGGAACTGCTCGGCCTTGGTTCGCCGGGTGATCCAGGCCATACCGCGCAGCGCCGCGGATCTGCTCCTGCTCCCACCGCCTTGCCGAACATGGCCACGATACCTGCGCGGCACGGGCCACGACGGCGCCGCCTATCGCGGCACCGCACCGCGCCTGGTGTCACATCACACCCGTGGTCGATCGCCCGTGCAGGAACACCGGTAGCGACACGTTGCCGTTCATGATGAACGACACCTGCGGTTGCAGCTGGTCGGGCGCGACGGCGAGGGCCATGTCCGGGAAGCGGTCGAACAGCGCCGGCAACCCGATGCCCGCCTCCAGCCGGGCCAACGGGGCACCCAGACAGAAGTGCACGCCGACGCCGAAGCTCACGTGGTGTTTGTTCGCTCTGGTAAGATCGAACCGGTCAGCGGTCTCGCCGTAGGTCGCCGGATCACGCCCCGCCGCGGCGAAGCCGATCAGGATCGGATCGCCCTTGCCGATCGTCACGCCACCGATCTCGATGTCCTCCAGCGCGAACCGGATCGGTAGCTGGGCGACCGGCGACTCGACCCGCAACGTTTCCTCGATCACGTCCGACCAGCCCGCCTGACCGGTCCGCACGAGTTCGAGCTGGTCGGGCCGCAGCAACAGCTCCCGAACGGCGGAGGTCATCAGGTTCATGACCGTTTCCGAACCAGCCGACAGCAGCAGGAACAGTGTGCCGATCAGCTCGGAGTCGGACAGCGCCGTGCCGTCGTCGAACACGGCATGGACCAGATCCGTGGTCAGATCGTCACCGGGCGTGTGGCGTTTGTAGTCGAGCAGCTCGCTCATGGTGCGCAGCCACTCACGCACGTTCGCGTCTGCCTCCTCGGGCGTGACCGACGTGTCCACGGCGACCTCCCCGCCGCGCATGGCCGCGGACCGCTCGGTCTCCGGGACGCCGAACAGGTCGGAGATGATCCGCACCGGCAGCTGGTAGGTGAAATGCCGCTTCACGTCGACCATCTGGCCCACGGGGAGGTCGGCCAGATCGTTCAGCAACTCGTCGACGACTTTGATGATCTGGGGCCGCATGGCCTCGGTCCGCCGAGGGTTGAACGCTCGCGCGACGATCTTGCGCAGGGCGGCGTGTTCTGTGCCGTACCGGGTCGTCAGGTTGTTCATCTCGACCCAGGTGTTCAGCGGCCAGTCCGACCGGATGTCGCCGTTGGCGTATGCGGGCCAGTGTTTCCTCGGGTCCTTCGAGATGCGTGGGTCAAGCAACAACTGTTTGATTATTTCATTGTTGGTAACCGACCAGCCAGTCACCGCCTGCGGCATTTCGATGCGCACCACCGCGCCGTTCGCACGCAGCTGCGCGGCTTCGGCATGAATGTCCTGTCCAGTCTGGTCGAGCACAATCGGGCACTGACGGTGGTCCATCGTGACACTCCCTGAGTCGTTCCCCTGGGTTCGAAGGATCGCGACAACGGTATCCATCACAATCGCACCCGACCAACCTCGACCGGTCGGATTGCGCGAGCAACAGGAAATCGAGCAATCTGAGATATGCGTGTCCTGGTCGAAACTCAGTTATCGGGTTTGACCTCGTGATCTGTGGTGATCCTTGATCACTGATCGTGATCGTTCGACTGCTGTATCTGATCTTGGCTCAAGGGTTGTCCTGGTTGGCGCTGCTCGCCCGGTCCTCAGCATCCAAGGAGGCGGAGATACTCACGCTTCGCCATGGGTCGCAGTCCTGCGCCGCAGCAACCCTCGCCCGCGACTGGGCTGGGCCGACCGGGCAGTACTGGCAGCGCTGTCCCGGTTGCTGCCGAAATCCCTGCGCTCCTGCCGCATCGTCGCACCCGCGACACTGCTGCGCTGGCATCGCCGACTGGTCGCCGCGAAGTGCCGCCAACCGCGACCGCCCGGCCTGTGGGGATTCAGTACTCGGCATGGGGCGCTGACCTGGGCAAGTTGGACACCGACACTACCAGCGCGGGCACCATCGGCTACGTCTACGACGCCGACGGCAACCTGATCATCCGCCGCGACCCCGGCCAGACAACGGTGTTCCTGGAAGACGAACAGATCACCCAGGACACCTCCACCGGCACGCTGACCGCGACCCGGTTCTACACCATCGGCGACACCACTATCGCCTCCCGCAGCTCCCAGGCCGCCGGCACCATCACCGCCCCCGTCAACCTGATTCCCGACCGGC
The DNA here is from genome assembly GCA_036268955.1 of Pseudonocardiaceae bacterium. Classification (GTDB taxonomy): domain Bacteria; phylum Actinomycetota; class Actinomycetes; order Mycobacteriales; family Pseudonocardiaceae; genus CAJCJE01. The sequence continues at coordinate 9,677 of DATATE010000015.1, read as the reverse complement.
AGGGCACCGACCAACTGGCCATCGACTCCAACACCTACGCCGTCACCCGCCGCCAGTACCTGCCCTTCGGTCAACCCCGCGGCACCATCCCCACGGCTTGGCCCGGTGGGCAGGGCGGCGTCAAAGTCCCGAATTGACGATGTGACCTGCGGCTTCGGCGTGTCATGAAGACGGGCACGGCATGACCGGTAACGATCTTGGTTACCACACCCTGATCGTGTCGAAGGTCGTTGCCGTGCCCGCGTTGCCATCATCTCGTGTCCGATCCACCCGCGACGAGTCGGCCCAGGCCACGACAGCCGCCAGCGGTACCCCCGTCCACCTCACACCGGTCCCTGCCGGTCTGCTGACAGTGCTGGCGCAGGTGGTCGATCCACGCAAGCGTCGTGGCGTACGCCACCGACTGGCAGCGGTGCTGGCCATCGCAATCGCGGCGACACTGGCCGGAGCACGATCGTTCACCGCGATCGCCGAATGGGCCGCCGACGCCCCGACCGAGACACTCACACGTATGGGCGTGCAGCGCCGCCCACCGTCGGAGGCGACCATTCGCCGGCTGCTGACCAGGCTGCCCGCCGACACCTTCGACACCGTGATCGGCACGTGGATGTGGCTGCGTACCAGCACCATCGGTGGACGCCGGGTAATCGCCTTCGACGGCAAGACCCTGCGCGGAGCCCGCGACAGCGCCGGGAACCTTATCCACCTGCTGGCCGGATTGTGCCAGCACACCGGGGTCGTGGTGGGCCAGGTCGCGGTCGGCGCGAAGACCAACGAGGTGTGCCACGAGGCGCTCTGTCGTATCCCTCGCGTAGTGAGGAGGAATTCGGAAGGACGTTCCTGGGTCCGATGGCTTACCTGGATCCGAAAGGTGAAGGGGACCAGAGCATGCCATGAATACCGGAGGTCGTGCCCAGATGCCAGGGGCGATGCTCCGGGGGGCCCGCGTGATATGGCGAAAGCGATACTGCCTGAATCCAAATCTCCAGTGATGCAAGTTTTCATCCATCGGAAACGGCGTCTGAAACCGGTGCCTTGCTCTGCGTCGGGTTATTTCGTTACCGACGCACCTTCCGGAGCGCGGGCGATGCCCAGTGAGGGCATTCAAGGGGATGAATGGGGCGCCTAAGTCACGCTGTCATGTACGGCAGAGATGAACGTGGGATCGCCTACGGGGTGCGAAACCCTACGGCGACGGAGTGCTCGTAGTAGTCGCAGGGGTCACGTCCTGCCAGGGAGGACGGGAAAGCCGTCCACAGGGCCAAGGAGCACAGATGATCGGGCACACATGCCAGGAGGTATGCGAAATGCAGAGCGCCGAAACGGTGCTGGGTGTCCTACGTGAACGTGGCAGGCGCGGCCTGCCGCTTGAGGAACTGTATCGACAACTGTTCAAGCCGCAGCTGTATCTACTCGCCTACGGGCGCATCTACTCCAACAAAGGGGCGATGACGCCCGGGGCCACCGGAGAAACCGCGGACGGCATGTCGCTGGAGAAAATCGATCGCATCATCGACGCGATGCGCCACGAGCGCTTTCGATTCTCCCCGGTCCGGCGTGTTCACATCCCCAAAAGGGATGGGAGAACACGACCACTCGGCTTGCCGACCTGGTCGGATAAACTCGTCGGCGAAGTGATCCGTCTCCTACTGGAGGCGTATTACGAACCGCAGTTCTCCGGTCGCTCACACGGTTTCCGTCCCGGTCGGGGCTGCCACACCGCACTGCGTGAGGTGGCCGAGACCTGGACCGGGACGACCTGGTTCATCGAGGGAGATATCTCCGACTGCTTCGGATCCCTTGATCATCAACGGATGGTCGAGATCCTGTCGGAGAAGATCCACGACAACCGGTTCCTTGGGCTGCTGCGCAACATGTTGCAAGCCGGATACCTGGAGGACTGGATCTGGGGCGCCACGCTCAGCGGCTCACCGCAAGGCGGCACGACATCCCCGATCTTGTCGAACATCTACCTGAACAAGCTGGATCAGTTCGTCGAACAGGTACTGGTCCCCGAATTCACCCGAGGGGAACGCCGCAGGCACAACCCCGCCTACCACAAGCTGTCCGGGGTGATCGAACGTGGCCGCAGGCGAGGGGACCGCGCCATCGTGCGCGCAGCCCGCACGCAGCGGCGTCCGCTGCCCAGCATGGATCCGTACGATCCCGGCTACCGGCGACTGAGGTATTGCAAGGTACGCCGATGACCACCTCCTCGGGTTCACCGGACCCAAGGCCGAAGCCGAGCAGATCAAACGGCGTCTGGCCGAGTTCCTGCGTGATGATCTCAAGCTGGAACTCAACCAGGACAAGACGCTGATCACCCACGCCCGCACCAGCGCGGCGCGGTTCCTCGGCTACGAGATCACCGCCCACCACGACCACAGCAAGGGAGCCCGAGGCCGCAGATGGACCGACGGCTTCATCAAGCTGAACGTGCCCCGGCCGGTGATCAAAGCCAAGATCGCCCAGTACAAGCGCGGAGGCAAACCCGCCGCCCGCACCGATATGACGCGCCAGGATGACTACACGATCGTCGCCACGTTCGGAGCCGAGTACCGAGGGCTCGTCCAGTACTACCTGCTCGCCGGCAATGTCTACCATCTACGCCGGCTCGAATGGTTCATGCAGAGCTCAATGCTGCGAACCTTGGCCCACAAGCACCGCTCCTCGGTGAACAGGATGTCGGCTCGTCACAAGGCCAAGATCCCAACACCTCATGGGCTGCGGACCTGCTTCGAAGCCACGATCGAGAGACCAGGCAGGACACCACTGGTCGCGCGGTTCGGAGGGATACCCCTCAAGCGGAAGAAGGACGCGGTCCCCTACGACCGCATCCCCGACCCGACCCCTCACCGCCACTGAGAAGTCTCCCGACGACTCACCCGCGGACAGTGCGAACTTTGCGGATGCTCTGGACCCACGCGGGTCCATCAGGTCCGCAAACTCGCTGACCTGGAAGGCGAAGGCCGGACCGAACGCCCCACCTGGATGGCCAGCATGGCCAGAATGCGCCGCAAGACTCCCATGGTCTGCGACACCTGCCACGAAGCCATCCACTCAACACCCGCATAACCACGGACACGATCATCGGAGAGCCCGTTACGGGGAAACTCGTCCGGCGGGTTCGGAGGGAGGCCGAGCGGAAAAGGCCCCGGCTACGCCGGGGACTCGCCGCTCGGCCGACCCTACATCCCGATGCTGGCAGGCCTGCTGAAGGTGCTGGACATCGAGGGTGCCGTGGTCACCGCCGACGCGATGCACTGCCAACGCGACACCGCCCAGACCATCCGGGAGTGCGGTGGCCACTACATCCTCACCGTGAAGGACAACCAACCGAACTTACGCAAGCAGGTGAAATCGCTGCCGTGGAAAGACATCCCACGCCTGGCGGTCTCCCGCGAACACGGCCACGGCCGTCAGGACACCCGCACGCTCAAGGCGACCGAACTCTCACGCGGGATCGGGTTTCCCGGCGCCGCACAGGTGTTACGGCTGACCCGGACCCGGGCGACCCGCACCACCGGCAAGCGCACCCGGGAGACCGTCTACGCGATCACCAGCCTGACCGCCGCCGACGCTTCACCCGAACAGATCGCCACCTGGTTACGGGGGCACTGGAGGATCGAGAACCGGCTGCACTGGGTCCGCGACGTCGACTACAACGAAGACCGCAGCCAGATCCGCACCGGCTCTGGCCCGCAAGTCATGGCCACCCTGCGCAACACCGCCATCGGCCTACTCCGGTTGGCCGGCCACACCAACATCGCCGCTGCCCTACGACATCACATCAGAGACTTCAACCGACCCGTCGAACTGCTCCTGACATGCTGAAACACGACTTTGACGTCACCCTGGGGGTCTCACCAACGACGGAGTATCTGGACCTGGGCGCGTCTGGCCGTCGGTGGAGGAGACCAACGACCTGGTGGACCAGTTCATCGGGATCGTCCGCGGCCGGTCCGTGAACAGCACGTGTGGCCGCACGCCGACCCAGCCCCAACGCCTGGCCGCGCGCAAGGCCGCTTCGACCAACCCAGCACCGACGAACCAAACGCCGCTAACAGCGGGCACATTCCCAGGATTCTGGTTCCTGCCGCGAGATATACTGCCCCTGAGCCGGATCGGCGAACCTTTGTGTGGGGACATGGGACAAAAACAGGGCACGAGCAGTACATTCAGCAGCCGTCGGCTCGGTGTCACTTTCGGTCTGGCGATCACGGTGCTGGCCGCCGTTGGCGGCTGTTCCTCGGCACCCGTGGTGCCTGGCCCCGCACTGTCCACTGAGCCGGCCACGGCCGAGTCGCCACCGGAATCGTTGCCATCCCAGGTCTTCGTGCCATCGTCGAGTTCAGCGTTGCCGCCGGACACCGGTTTCAGCGCAGTGCCTCCGCCGATCTCCCCCACCGCCACAGCAGCCGTGCTCTACGGCTGCGACGCGCAGCCCGTCGCACAACCCGAGGACTTCATCCTCCTGTGCGGTGACGCCGGGGAGACCCTCGTCCACCTGGCCTGGTCGGGATGGGGTGAGTCGAGTGCGTCCGCCACCGGTCAGCTCGTGGTGAAGAGTTGCACGCCGGACTGTGCGGACGGCGCTTCCATTCCCTATGTCGCCACGGTGACCGTGACCGACCTGTCCGGCGGCAGCTACACGAGAATGCACATCAGCGCACCGCAGGCGCCGGTCCCCGCACAGAATTTCGCCGTCGATACCCAGGGCCCGGTGACACTGACCCGATTGCCCACCGGCTACTGACATCACTATCCCGGGCACGGCGGCCGGTAGGCGAGTAGCGCTGGCAGGTACCTGCCCCATTGCTGGCGGGTGAGGGCGTCGGCGCTGGTCGCGCAGACCCGTGTGATGGCGTGATCGACGCGTAGGTCCCACAACCGGATGACGCCGTCGTCATCGTCGGAGACGAAGCTGTGCGCGCCGGTGAAAGCGACCATGGCGACGCCGGCCTCGGTGACGGAGGCCGCCGGCAGGTGACCCAGTGGCGTGGGGACCGCGTGGCCGGTGACGCTCCACAGCCGGACGGTCCCGTCCTCGCCACCGACGACCAGGGTGTGCCCGTCGGGGCTGAATGCCATCGACTCTGAGCCGCCGGTCAGACCGGTCAGTGTCGGGCCGCGGCGAGCCGGGACGTTCGGGCCGGTGACGTCCCACAGCCCGATGGTGGTGTCGTTGTTGCCGACGGCGAGGGTGTGCCCGTCGGGGCTGAACGCGATCGATGTGCTGACGGCGTCCGGCCCGGTTAGCGGTAGGCCCGATTCGTCCGAGGATCGGCGGTCGGGCACGTGCCACGACCACACGGCGCCCAGACCCCCGCCGGTCACCAGGGCGCGTCCGTCCGGGCTGAACGTGACCGACCCGGTGGTGTTCACGGCCTCGGCCAGTGGATGTCCCCGCTGCGACGGACGGCGCGGATCGGCCATGTTCCACAGCGACACGTCGCCGTCCTCGTCGCCCACCGCGAGGGTGTCGGTGCCCGGGCTGAACGTGAGTGAACCGACGGGACCGGAGAAGCCGGTCAGTTGTCCCTGTGCGGTGGGATGGCGTAGGTCGGTCACGTTCGTCAGCCACACGGTGCCGCTGGAGTCGGTTCCACCACCGATGGCCAGCGTGTGCCCGGCGGGATCGAACGCCAGCGACTGGCTCGGATCGGGGACACCGAGGTCGATGCGCCCCAGCGGGACGGGAGCGGCCGGATCGGCGAGGTTCCACAGCTGAACGGTGGAGCCGCCGTCGGTGGTCGCGAGGAGGTGTCGTGCCGGATTGACCGCCACCGGGCCGGGACTGCCGACCATGACCGATGGCGGCAGGCTCCACAGCGCGACCACACCGCTGTTGCTGGCGGCGGCCAGTGTGTGGCCGTCCGGGCGGAACGCCAGGGCGTTGACGGAGCCGATGGGCGGTCCGTCCAGGGTCTGGAACAAGGTGGGCACGAACGGCTCGGCGACGTCCCACAGGGCTATGGAGCCGTCCTGGTGACTGACGGCCAGGATGCTGCCGTCCGGGCTGAATGCCGTCGCGGCCGCGGGCTGGTCGGCCAACGGCTGGCCCCAGTCGGTGGGGTGGTTCGGGTCGGTCATGTTCCATAGCCGCAGGGCACCGTTGGCGCCGCCAGTGGCCAGCGTGAGGCCGTCCGGGCTGAACGCGATCGTGGTGGCCGCGGTGCGCAGCGTCGACGCGGATGTGATCGGCCGCGTGTGCTGGCCCAGCCGCCAGAGTTGGACGGTGTCGTCGTCGGTGCCGTCGGCCATCATCTGCCCGTCCGGGCTGAACGCCAGCGACTCCACGGGGCTGTGTCGAACCACGAACTGTCCCAGGGACGTCGCGTGATCGTTGTCGCTCAGGTGCCAGAGTCCGACCGTGCCGGACGCGTCGTCGTCGCCGGTGCCGCCTGCGGCCAGGGTTCGACCGTCCGGGCTGAAGGCCACCGCGTTCACTACGTTGCCGTGCAGCGTCGGTTGTGGCCGCACCGCGGTGGGATGTGCTGGATCGGCCACGTTCCACAGGTAGACCGTGCCGTTGGCGCCGCCGGCGGCGAGCATCTTTCCGTTGGGGCTGAACGCCACCACGTTGATGGCGGTAGCGCGTCCGGCCAGCGACTGGCCGATCGCGTCCGGGTGGTTCGGGTCGGTCATGTCCCACAGCCGTACGGCGCCGTCGGTGTCGCCGGTGGCCAGCACGCGGTCGTTCGAGCTGAACGCCGTTGACGACACGGCCCGTCCGGACACGGTCAGGCCGCTGCCGAGCGCGGTGTTCTCCAGACCCATCAGCGTCGAGGTGTTGTCCTGGTTGGGCGCCAGTCGATAGGCGACCAGCGCGAACTGCGCGGCCAGGGACGGATCGGTGGCCGCCAACTGGGTCGCCTCACTGGCGACCTGGTCGTCGAGAGTCTTCGCGGCGGCCGCGCGGAGCAGCGCGTTCTGCCGGAACGCGGCCGCCGCGGCGGCCGACGCGACCAGGGCCAGCGCCAGGACACCGGCGATCGTGGCGCGCCGCCGCCGCCGACCGCGCCGTTCGTGCTGGCGGGCGGCCTTCAGATAGGCCTTGGCCGTGCGGCTCAACTCGCGTGGATGGTCATCCGCCCACGTGTCGGCGGCGTCGAGGCGGCTCTCGCCGTACAGGAGCGTCGAGCCTCGCCCGGACCGGTCCCATACGGTGGCCGCGTCCTCGAGGTCCTGGCGGATCAGGTTGCCGGACCGGTCGTCCTCGATCCAGTCGTGCAGCCGTGGCCAGCGGGTGATCAGCGCTTCATGCGCGATGGTGACGGTGTCCCGTTCCTTGGTCAGCAGTCTGCCTGTCGTGAACGTGTCCACCACGTGCTCGGCCAGCGCCGCGTTCGGCAGCTCGCGCACCAGGTCGGCATGCGGTACGTGCCGACGAACGTCGTCTGCGTCGCGGCCGACGACCACCAGGCGCAGAAACACCGCACGCGCCAGTTCGCGGCCTTCGGGGGTCAGTGCCGTGAACAGTTCGTCCGCTGTCCTGGCGATGGCACCCTGGATCCGACCGGTGAGATCATAAGCCCTGACGGTCAGGAGGCGACCGTCGCGGTGCTGCCAGGTGGCCCGCAGCGCGTGCGCCAGCAGCGGAAGCCTGCCCTCCGCCCGATGTCGGGCGCCGGGGTGATCCCCGCCGCCGAGTTCTGCCAGCAGCAGGTCGACCAGGCCGGTTTCCACATCCAGGCCGACATCGAGGGCCGGATCGCAGACCGCCTGCCTGATGTTCTCCTCGGTCATCGGCTCCAGCAGCACCGGATCGGCGCGCAACACCGCCCGGAGTTGGTCAAAGGCCATACACGGCGCGTAGTAGTCGGCCCGCAGACCCAACGCCACCACCGAGTTGTGTTCCGGCGACCTGGCGAGCCGATCGAGCACGTCGACGAACCACTGCCGTTGGACATCCTCGTCGCACAGGGTGAACAGTTCCTCGAACTGGTCGACGACCAGGACCAGGCCCTCGCCGCCGGCGAGCATGCGGACGTCGTCGACACACCGCTGCGGCCGCGACCGCCAGACACGGAGCAGGTCGTCGTGACCGTCGAGCCCGAGCATCCGTGCCAAGGCCGTGGCCGGGGCCGCCGTCGGCGTCATTGTCAGGCGGGGCCAGTCCTTCGAACCCTCCTTGGGCAGGGAGCCTCTCGCGATGGCCGGCAGCACTCCGCCCGCCAGCAGCGAGGACTTCCCCGCTCCGGAAGGCCCGATCACCACCAGCGGACCACCGTCCCGAAGCCGGGTGTCCAGACGCTGGCAGACGGCCGCGACCACCTCGTCACGGCCGTAGAACCATTCCGCGAACTGCTCGCTGAACGGCGCCAGACCCGGATACGGGCACTTCGCGTCGGCACCGTCACCGGGCGCGGTGCGGCGAACTCCGCGCTCGTAGTGGAAGTGCTGGTCCCGGCCCGCGACATACGCATCGCCGCCGTCGGAGACGCGCACCTCCACCTTCGAGGGCCTCCCGGCGTCGGGCTCGTCCTCGGACCGTGCCGGCTCGCCAGTCACACCTCATCCACCCCTGTCGAACGGTCAGCGTCGATGGATCGTCTGATCCCGAGCCGCCACGTAGGCGTCACCCCCACCCGTGACCCGGGTGTCCAACGTCATCGACCCGACCGTCTGCTGTCCGTCCGACATTCGGCTGGTGGGCTTGAGCTGGTGGAGCGCCGGGACGTGCGTGGTGAGTTGGTCGATGATCCGGGCCAGGTCATGCTCGCTGTCCTCGTGCCGGAAGCGGAGGTGCTGAAGCGTGGCCATGGGGGCGATGTCGGCCGGCAACGTGGCGTTCGACAGTCTTTCGGCGCCATCGACGAGGATGGGGATCACCCGGATGCAGTAATGGAGGGCTTCGGCGATCTCCCGTCGCACCCAGTCCTCCTCCCGGTCGAGGGCCCGCCCACCATCAGGGCTCGTGGCGGTCAGCCAATTCGTTCCCACGACCGCCAACAACACGTCGGCGCTGCGCGCTCTGCGCAGCAGTTCACGTTCGAAATCGGTGCCCGGCGGGATCGTGTCGATGGCGAGGAAGACGGTGTCGTTGCCGAAGTGCCGGGAGAGTTCCCTGGTGATCAGCATCGTGGCGCCCAGCTCGTCCGCCGTGCGATAGTTGATGAAGATCGTCGCCATATGCCTCATCCTAGTGATCACACCCAGTAGGCGCGTGCACTGTGGGCCATGGTCGGCTGAATGTCATTGAATTGGCCATTAGCCGCCCTTCTATAGTGGGCCGATAGCAGAGTGGATCTACTTTCCTTCATGCGCCTCGGGAGAACTTCGCGGCGACGATGACCGAGGATGGGCAGCGAGGTGTGGTCGCGTCACTTCGTGCGGCTGCAACAGTTGCTGAGTGACGGTGTCCACATCCTGGCGGGCCGTGCTGATGACCTGGACCGCGGCCCAGATCCCGCCGAGGCCGCCGGCAACGTGTCCGGGCTGCAAGCTGAGGCGATAGCGGCGGTGGCCTGGTACAGCGCGCGACGTGCAGTTCAACCAGCCGCCACCATGGCCAATGCGCCACCACCTGCCGATCGTCGGGCAGCGCATGCAGTAGTGCCGCCGCGTCGTTCTGGGTCTCGCGATGTCGGTGGGTTGCCGGTGCGGGTCCGTGGGGCGCCGTCGTCACTGACTCGCCCATGGACACGTAGTTCTGTTGTGGATTCGCGTACTAG